>NZ_JAAXLA010000087.1 GCF_012911935.1 Pseudonocardia acidicola
GGGCAGGGCGGTGCGGGTGTGCTCTCAGCCCGTCGCCGGTTTGCCGATCCGCAGCCGGATTCCCTCGCCGGCCAGCGAGGAGTGGAACCACCACAGCGACAGCCCGATGCCGAGGGCCACCACCGAGTACGAACCCGCCGTCGAGACCATCAGGTAGTCCCCGACGGTCTGGGTGGCCAGCACGGTGAGTGTCGTCGCGCCGTTGACCAGGAACACCACCGCCCACAGCACCGAGACCCGCCGGAAGAAGCGCTTGATCCGCGGATGCCTCGTCACCGCCTCGGGGAAGGCGCAGAAGTCGTCGGCCAGCTTGGCCAGCAGCGGCCGGTCGAGCCCGATGGTGACCAGCAGCATCAGCGCGAAGACGAAGTTCTGCACGGTGGGTTGCAGGAAGTAGAGGAACGCACTTCCGGTGCAGAGCCCGACCACCGTCCGGACGACCAGCAGCAGCGTGCTGATCACCAGGATGGTCGGCAGCGGCCTGCGCGCCACCAGCCGGCGGCCGATCGCCAATGCCGACCAGCCCAGCGCTCCCACCAATCCGGCGTCGAACCCGAGTTGGGTGAACAGCACCCAGAACAGAGCGAGCGGGATGAGCGCCGACTCCAGGAGCGGTCGCGCGGCTTGCCGGAGCATCGATCCGATCGGTGGGAGGTGGATCGTGGTGCGGTGCTCCGCCATCTCGGTGCGCTGCCTCTCCTCGTCGGCTCTGGATGACGCAGTCTACTGAGCCCGATAACGGGGAGATAACGAGTCCTTGGTCCGGATTCGTGCCGCACATGGCCCGAATTCCACCTTCAGCACGGGATGGACGCGGGGGGTGCGACGGGACCCCGGCCCCACTCAGGCCGCCGACCGCCGACGCGGGGCCTCGGCGGGGAGCAGCAACGCCTCGACGGCGTGGCGCGTCCGCGGGGACCGCTCGCGGGCGGCCAGCGGTTCGGGCAGGTCAGCGGTGGCGTCCGCGCGGCCGACGGCGACCACGACGACCGGGGTGAGATCGTCGCCGAGGTCGAACTCCGCACGCACGGCCGCCTCGTCGAACCCGCCCATCTGGTGGGCGGAGAGGCCGTGGGCCTGCGCCTGGGTGACCAGGCACGCCACGGCCTGCCCGGTGTCGTACAGCGCCCACGGCCGGGACCGGCCTGCGTCGTCCACGGTCTGCGCGGCGACGAGCAGCAGGGCGCTCGCGGCGCCGGCCCAGGTCTGGTTGCCCGGAGCGAGGGTCCCGAACAGCCGGGGGAAGGCCTCGTCCCCGCGCCGCGCGACGAGGAACCGCCAGGGCTGGCTGTTGTTCGCCGACGGCGCCCAGCGCGCCGCCTCGAGCAGCGCCTGTTGCTGGGCCTCGTCCAGCTCGTGAGCCGGGTCGAATCCGCGGGCGCTCCACCGCTGGGCCAGCAGCGGGTGCACCGGCACCGAGGTGGAGGCGGCCTTGCCCGTCGTCGTGGTCACCGTCATCGCGTCTTTCCTCCTGCGATCGCCTCCGCCGGCGCAGCGGCACCGTCACGGCCGCGCCGAGCGCGTCGACTCCAACTCAGGTGAACCCTCAACTATTCCGGACTGTGGCATCCGCGACTGAAGCCGAGGCCGGACCGGCGAAGCTCACGGCCACGACTCCTCGTCGCCCGCTCGCACCTCCCAGACCTCGGCCACGGCCCCGTCGTACTCACGGACCTCGAACCGGCCGGTCGGCGTCGCGACCCCGACGGCGTACCGGCCGGGCACCCTGAGCTCCTGGCCGGGGCCCGAGGCGAAGGTGGCGCGGTCGAACCATCGCCCTTCCCAACCCACCGGCAGGAAGCCCTCGGGCAGAGCGGGGCCGGATCGCAGCACGATGTAGTCAGGCTCGTCCACGGCTTCGCTCCGGAGTGTCATGGGCATGCTCGCGACGCGCGGCGACGACGGCATGCTCCCACCGAACCTAGGCCGCCCACGCTCCACCGCGGCACGCGGCCTGCCCAGAGGTGGTCGTCGTCCACCCGCCGCGAAATCCAGTTGTTAGTGAGTCGCCACTCATCTAGGTTTCCGCCCGTGGTTGTCCGGTCCCGGCGCGCAGGCCGGATGCCCCCCGACGAGCGTCGCGCCGCGATTGTCGACGCCACCCTGCCGCTGGTGCTGCAGCACGGGGCCGGGGTGAGCACGCGGCAGATCGCCGAGGCGGCCCACGTGGCCGAGGGCACGATCTTCCGGGTCTTCCCGGACAAGGACGCGTTGATGCACGCGGTCACGGAGAAGGCCTTCGACCCCGGACCGGCGCTGCGCGAGCTGTCCGAGGTGGACCGCGATCAGTCCTTGCGCGACCGCCTCGTCGCCGCGACGCGGATCCTGCAGCGCCGCCTCAGCGGTGTGTTCGGCCTGCTCGACGCGCTGGGACTGAACCGGCCGCCCGGCGGCGCGCGCTGCCGGGCGCAGGCTCCGAGCACGATGAACGACGCGTTCCGGGCGGCGATCGTCGACCTGATCGGCCCGGACGAGCATCGGCTGCGGGTGTCCGCGGCCGAGCTCGCGCACGTCCTGCGGCTGCTCGTCGTCTCCGGAACCCATCCACGGATCACCGACGGGCGCCCGCTGGCGGCCGAGGA
Organism: Pseudonocardia acidicola; assembly: GCF_012911935.1. Classification (GTDB taxonomy): domain Bacteria; phylum Actinomycetota; class Actinomycetes; order Mycobacteriales; family Pseudonocardiaceae; genus Pseudonocardia; species Pseudonocardia acidicola. Next base: position 2,583 of record NZ_JAAXLA010000087.1, read on the forward strand.
GATCGTGGCGGTGCTGCTCGACGGCCTGCGCCGCCCCGGCACACCGGCCGCCCCGTCCGCCCTCCGGCCCACCGGTCGCGAGTCCGTCACGATGATCGAGGACTGATCATGCTCGTCCGCCTGCTACGCGGCCACCTGCGGGCCTACACCCGCCCGCTGCAGTTCGTCGTCGCCCTGCAGCTGATCGGGACGATGGCGTCGCTGTACCTGCCGAGCCTGAACGCCGACATCATCGACCAGGGCATCGCCAAGGGCGACACCGGCTACATCCTCCGGGCCGGGGGCTGGATGCTGCTGGTGACGCTCGTGCAGATCGTCTGCTCGATCGGCGCGGTCTGGTACGGGGCCCGGACGGCGATGGGCTTCGGCCGCGACGTGCGCGCCGCGGTCTTCCACCGGGTGGGCGAGTTCTCCGCCCGCGAGGTCAACCGGTTCGGCGCCCCGTCCCTGATCACCCGCAACACCAACGACGTACAGCAGGTGCAGATGCTCGTGCTGCTGTCGTGCACGATGATGGTCACCGCGCCGATCATGTGCATCGGCGGGGTGATCATGGCACTCCGCGAGGACGTCGGGCTGTCCTGGCTGATGGTCGTCGCCGTGCCCGTGCTGGTCCTCGCGATCGGCGTGGTGATCGTTCGGATGGTGCCGAAGTTCCGCGCCATGCAGACCCGGATCGACGGGGTCAACCGGATCCTGCGCGAGCAGATCACCGGCATCCGGGTGGTGCGCGCCTTCGTACGGGAACCGCAGGAGACCGAACGCTTCGGCACCGCGAACAGCGAGCTGACCGCCCTCGCGGTGAGCGCCGGACGGCTGCAGGCGCTGATCTTCCCGATCGTGATGCTGGTGCTCAATGTCTCCAGTGTGGCCGTGCTGTGGTTCGGCGCGGGCCGGGTCGAGGCCGGACAGATGCAGGTCGGGGCGCTCACGGCGTTCCTGGCCTATCTGCTGCAGATCCTGATGGCGGTCATGATGGCCACCTTCATGGCGATCATGATCCCGCGGGCGGCGGTGTGTGCGGAAAGGATCATCGAGGTGCTCGACACCGAGTCCTCCGTGGCGCCACCGTCCCGCCCCGTCACACCGCCGCGGGCCGATGGACAGCTGGTGTTCGACCGGGTGAGCTTGCGGTACCCCGGGGCGGCCGCGCCGGTGCTGCGCGAGGTCTCGCTGACCGCTTCCCCCGGCAGGACCACCGCGATCATCGGCAGCACCGGCGCCGGTAAGACCACGCTGCTGTCGATGGTGGCCCGGCTGTTCGACGCCACCGAAGGCACGATCTCGGTGGACGGCGTCGACGTGCGCGACCTGGAGCCGGAGGTGCTGTGGCGGCGGATCGGGCTGGTCCCACAGCGGCCGTACCTGTTCTCCGGGACGGTGGCCGGCAACCTGCGCCACGGCAATCCGGACGCGACCGACGACGAGCTCTGGGCCGCGCTCGAGATCGCCCAGGCCAAGGGCTTCGTGCAGGCCATGCCCGAGGGACTCGACGCGCCCGTCGCCCAGGGCGGCACCAACGTCTCGGGCGGGCAGCGCCAACGGCTCGCGATCGCGCGGGCCCTGGTCCGCCGACCGGAGATCTACCTGTTCGACGACTCGTTCTCGGCGCTGGACCTGACGACGGACGCGCGGCTGCGAGCCGCGCTGCGTCCGGTCACCGCCTCGGCGACCGTGGTGATCGTCGCCCAACGCGTGTCGACCATCGTCGACGCGGACCAGATCGTGGTGCTCGAGGACGGGGCCGTGGTCGGGATCGGCCGGCACGACGACCTGCTCGAGTCCTGCCCGACCTACGTCGAGATCGTCGAGTCCCAGCTCAGTGCGGAGGCCGTGGCGTGAGCAGTGACATCAGCCAGCAGCGCACGACCAGCCCGGCCGCGAAGTCCCGTCAGGACACCGAGACCGGACGGGCCGCCCGTGGGATGGCGGCCGCGCGGCGGCAGGGCGGCGGTGGGCACTGGGGCGCCGCCGGGATGCCGGCGGAGAAGGCGTTGAACTTCGGCCCGTCCGCCCGCAGGCTCGCCGGCCGGCTCGCCCCGGAGCGGCTCGGCGTCATCGCCGTGCTGGTCCTCGGGGTGATCAGCGTGACGCTCAACGTGATCGGGCCGAAGATCCTCGGCACCGCCACCGACCTCATCTTCGCCGGCGTGATCGGCAAGCAGCTCCCGCCGGGAGTCAGCGCGGAGCAGGCCGCCGCCGCGGCGCGCGCGGCCGGCAACGACACCACCGCCAACGTGATCCTCGGGCAGAACGTCGTGCCGGGGGTGGGCATCGACTTCGCGGCGCTGAGCAGGGTCCTGCTCGGCGTGATCGTCATCTACCTCGGGGCCGCGGTCTTCGGCTACCTCCAGGGCTACCTGCTCAACGGCATCGTCCAGCGCACCGTCTACACCCTGCGCCGCGACGTCGAGGACAAGCTGAACCGGCTGCCGCTGCGCTATTTCGACGGACAGCAGCGGGGCGAGGTGCTCAGCCGGGTCACCAACGACATCGACAACGTCTCGCAGAGCCTGCAGCAGACGATGAGCCAGCTGCTGACCTCGCTGCTCACCGTCGTCGGCGTGCTCCTGATGATGTTCCTGGTCTCGCCGCTGCTCTCGGTGATCGCGTTGGTGACGATCCCGCTGTCGCTGCTGGTCACCAGGGCCATCGCCAAGCGCTCGCAGAAGCAGTTCGTGGCGCAGTGGCGGCACACCGGCGCGCTGAACGGTCAGATCGAGGAGGCGTTCACCGGGCACGAGCTGGTGCGCGTGTTCGGCCGCCGCGAACAGGTCGAGGCCGCGTTCACCGCGAAGAACGAGGAGCTGTTCGAGGCCGGCTTCCGGGCCCAGTTCATCTCCGGGATCATCATGCCGTCGATGATGTTCATCGGGAACCTGAACTACGTCGCGGTGGCCGTGATCGGCGGGCTGCGCGTCGCGTCGGGGTCGATGAGCCTCGGGGACGTGCAGGCCTTCATCCAGTACTCACGGCAGTTCACCCAGCCGCTGACCCAGGCCGCGTCGATGGCCAACCTGCTGCAGTCCGGCGTGGCGTCCGCGGAGCGCGTCTTCGAACTGCTGGACGCACCCGAACAGACCCCCGATCCGGACGTCCCTGCGGTGCGCACCGAGCGCCGGGGCCGGGTGGCCTTCGAGCACGTCGCGTTCCGCTACCTGCCGGACGCCCCGTTGATCGAAGACCTGTCGCTGACCGTCGAGCCCGGCCAGACGGTCGCCATCGTCGGCCCCACCGGGGCGGGCAAGACGACACTGGTGAACCTGATCCTGCGCTTCTACGAGCTCGACTCCGGACGCATCACGCTCGACGGCGTGGACATCGCCGCGATGACCCGGGCCGACCTGCGCTCCGGCATCGGAATGGTGCTGCAGGACGCATGGCTGTTCGGCGGCACGATCCGGGACAACATCGCCTACGGGAATCCGTCGGCGAGCGAGGAACAACTGCTCGCGGCCGCGCGGGCGACCTACGTGGACCGGTTCGTGCGCAGCCTGCCCGACGGCTACGACACCGTGATCGACGAGGAGGGCAGCAATGTCAGCGCGGGCGAGAAGCAGCTGATCACGATCGCCCGCGCGTTCCTCTCCGACCCGTCCCTGCTGATCCTCGACGAGGCCACCAGCTCGGTCGACACCCGCACCGAGGTGCTGGTGCAGCGGGCGATGGCAGCCCTGCGCTCGGACCGGACCAGCTTCGTGATCGCGCACCGGCTCTCCACGATCCGGGACGCGAACCTCATCCTGGTGATGGACTCCGGCCGCATCGTCGAGCAGGGCACGCACGACGAGTTGCTCGCCGCCCGCGGGGCGTACTACGCGCTGTACAACGCCCAGTTCGCCGCCGCGGCGGCGACGCCGGAGTAGCGGACGGATCGACGGGGCGGGGCCCGGCCTCGGTGTAGTGGGTGACGTTGCGGTCGGGCTCATGAGGCAATGCTGTTCAGCTCGATCAGCGCGTCCTCGGGAAGGGCCAGCGCAGCACCGGTGACGTTGTCCCGCAGATGCGCGACGGATGAGGTACCCGGAATGAGCAGAATGTTCGGCGAGCGCTGCAGCAGCCACGCCAGCGCGACGGCCATCGGTGTGGCGTCGAGACGGGTGGCGACCGCTGTCAGCTCGTCGGACTGCAGCGGGGAGAAGCCCCCGAGCGGGAAGTAGGGCACGTAGGCGATGCCCTGTGCCGCGAGCGAATCGATCAGGTCGTCGTCGACCCGGTGGGCGAGGTTGTAGAAGTTCTGCACGCACACGATCGGCGCGATGGACTGTGCCTCGGCGATCTGCTCGGCGGTCACGGTGCTGAGACCCAGGTGCGTGACCAGTCCTTCCTGCTGCAGTTGCGCGAGCACGGTGAACGGTTCGGCTATCGAGCCGGGAGTGGGGCTGTCGAACCCGCCGACGCGCAGGTTGACGACGTCGAGTGCATCCAGTCCGAGGTTGGACAGGTTGTCGTACACGGCCTGGCGCAGCTGCTCAGGTGCGAGCGCCTGCGGCCAGCCGCCGTCGGCGTCTCGCAACGATCCGACCTTGGTCACGATGTGCAGCTCGTCCGGGTAGGGGTGCAGGGCCTCCTTGATGATCTGGTTGGTGACGTGCGGGCCGTAGAAGTCGCTGGTGTCGATGTGGGTGATGCCCAGCTGCACGGCCTCGCGCAGCACGGCCACCGCAGCGTCGCGGTCGGCGGGTGGGCCGAACACGTGCGGGCCGGCCAACTGCATCGCGCCGTATCCCATCCGGGTGACCGTCAGATCCTCGGCCGGCGTGAATGTTCCGCCGGGGAGTGTGGTCGATGCCATCGAGCGCTCTTCCTCCTCGTTGTCGCACCTCCACGGGCGTCCGGCCGATGCGGCCCACCCGCGACGGCGTCAGCACGTGATGCCCCCACACTCCGCCGCGCGGCGCGAAACCGGCAGAGCCCCGACGATCCTGGGAGTGGCAGGGACAGGCAGCGCACGATCCACGTGGTTACCGTGATCGACGTGAGCGAGAGCAACATGCTCGGTGACTACCTACGTGCGCGCCGCGAGCGCATCCGGCCCGAGAGCGTCGGCCTGCCCGTCAACGGGGTGCGACGTGTCGCCGGGCTACGGCGCGAAGAGGTCGCCATGCTCGCCGGTATCAGCTCCGACTACTACCTGCGGCTCGAGCAGGGCCGCGACCGCAACCCCTCGATCCAGGTCCTGGAGGCCCTTGCCCGTGTCCTGCGCCTTGACCATGCGGCCACCGACTACCTACTGAGCCTGGCCACGCCACGGCCCCGTCACCGGCGACGCCGTCCCAGGCGCGAGACCGTTCCGACCGGTATCCGGCAATTGCTCGGCATCGTGGGCCTACCGGCCTTCGTCGAGGGCCGGTACTTCGACGTCCTCGCCGCCAACAGCCTCGCCCGCGCCTTGTCGCCCAACCTGCAGGTCGGCCAGAACCGGCTCCGCGCGGTGTTCCTCGACCCGGCCGAGAAGGCGCTGTACCCGGATTGGGACCACGCCACTGCCCGGCTGGTCGCCGGCTTCCGCGAGTCCGTCGGTACCGATGCCGACGACCCACGTTTCGTCCAGCTCGTCGGCGAACTGTCGCTGTCCAGCGAACGATTCCGGCGGCTCTGGGCGCGGCACGACGTTCAATCTCGCGAGGGGATGCCGACCCGCATCCACCACCCCCAGGTCGGGGACCTCACTCTCAGCCGCGAGAAACTCGCCATCGGCGGTGCCGAGGGTCAACTGCTCGTTGTCTACCACGCCCAATCCGGCACGAGCAGCGCTGAAAAGCTTGCTCTCCTCACCTCCCTGGCCGGCCCCACCGCTACGGTGGCCCGCGACGCCTTCCCGGAGTACCCGGCCGTGCCGGGACCTGACAGTTCCCGATACGCCTAGATCCTCGAGGGACAACCTGGCACGGGCACGCTGCGCGTCGATTCCCCATTGCTCCGGGAGTTTCACGGAGCCGCCCGCTGCACATTCTCCTGGCCCGTGTCCGGGAGGTTCTCCCCCGGTAACTCGGGCACGCTCACCGCGATGCGCGCTCCCCTCGGGAGCAGGGCATGGGACCGTCCGATCACGGACACCAGCCGACGCCACCGGACACGGTTCACACACCCCGGCCCGGCTGGGCGATGGGATATCCGCGAGCTTTCGAAAAACACATTCGGGCGGCCATCACCATGTCGCACAACACTTTCGGCGCAAACCACATCACCTCGACAGCATGGCGGCGTTCGCGGGCACCTGCCTCGCCGGACACGACCCTCCCCGACGGGCATCTCGTGGTGGCCGATACGCCGTGCTGCTTCGACCCCGTGTATGGACAGTGCTGGACCTCTAGCTCTGCGGCGCAGGCGCGCCCGTGCGTTCGACCGGTTCGTGGATCCCCTCGGGCCAGCAGATCAGGCAAGCTCGCTTGCCGTCCGGCTCGGTCGAGCCGAGGATCGCCCGTCCGCAGCCGGTGCGTTCAGCGCCCCGCGCCGACAGCACGACCCCGTGCACCCGACTACCGGACGCTGTCAGAACGAAGCGGCCTGGCTCGCAGCGGGCGTGCCGATTCCGTCGAACAGTCACTGCAGTGCACCTCTCCGGGTCGCGTCTCGGGACGCAGGCCTGAGACGCCTGGCTGGGTGCCCCCGTGTGAGCGGTGACGCGCGAACGCACTTCCGGCCACCGCGGTCAGTGGGTAGCACCGTCGTGTGACGTCGGGTAGTGGCGTCGGGCCGATAGGGACAGTCAGCCTCCCGCAGCAGGCGCGAGTGCTGGGCGTCCTGGCGGAAGTCCCCGGCGATCGAGTGGTCCGCATACCACTGGAGCGTCGAGAAAAAGCTCCTCCTTCCGAGTGGTTGCGGTTCCGCACGGAAACGCTGCCCGACTCTTCCCCGAGTCCTAAGCACGTCGAGCGGCGAGACGGCGAAGCGCGATCACGCGACTGATCGCCCGGGCCGTACGGGTCGCTGAGGTCCATCAGGGAGGTGCCTGATGACATCGCTCGATTGTTCCGCGGTGAGGGCTCCGCTGTACGTCCAGGGTGATCTACCCGGGTCGCGTTCGGCCGGGTTGAGGTCGGCGGTCGAGCAGGTGGGCAGGTCCCGCCACGGGTGGGAGGGCCGCGCTGATGATCACGTCGCCTGCCTGCCCTGAAACGGACTTCGGCGGGATGGTCCGGCCCTCGGCAGGACTTCGCCACCGCCGAGATGGGCCAAGGCCGGACCGTCATCCGGCACGTGCGCCGGCTGGCGCATCCGGGGCGCCTGGACGGGGCCGCCCTCGAGCGCCCGGGCCGCTGCACTCCGTCGTCATGGGCGCCCCGGGCAACCCCGACCGCCACCGCGCCGCCTGGACCGGCGACCGCCACGGACGACGCGCGACCGGCACGAGGACGCGTTACTGGGGCTGTCCCTACTCAACTCAGGGGTTTGGCCGACTGACGCATGTCACGCCTACCACCACGCTGTTCCCGACACGGCGTGTTGGCTGCGCCGGCGTGACAGTGACGGAGGTGGCTTGATGATCAATACGTCCGGTGGAAGTCCGATCGCGCTGCCCGCGATCGACCACGTGCCCGGCTGTGCGGCAACGCGCACGCAGGTCGGTGACGCATGGGACGTCCATAGCGATGGAGGCAACTTCGCGGATGTTCCTTCATTCAGTTCGGCACACGCTCGTCACGTTCCTCTCCGAACATGTCACGACATCGCCGACCTCTGGTTCAAGGAGCTCACGTGGTGAGGAAAACCGTCGAGGCCTTGACAGCCGATCCGGCTGAATTCTCAAACCCCCACGACACGTACACCGACTCGGCGACCGGCACCGAAGGCGTCCTCGCCGAGATGCTGGCTGAGGTCGTGCGCGTCGAGCGGGTGCCGGTCGACAGCAACTTCTTCGACGACCTGGGTGCCGACTCGATGGTGATGGCCAAGTTCTGCGCCCGGGTCAGGAAGCGGGAGGACCTGCCCTCGGTATCGATGAAGGACGTCTACCGGCACCAGACGATCAGGAGCCTGGCCACGGCGCTCGCCGGCGCCCCGGACGCCACCGGGATCACTCCCGTCACGGCCACCTCCGTACAGGTGCCGGCCCCGGCACGGGCCGAGGCGGCGAAGCCGGCCGGCACGCCGCAGTACATCCTCTGCGGAACCCTGCAGCTGCTGTTCTACCTCGGGTACGTCTACCTCGGCGCCGTCGTCCTCACGCGAGGTTACGACTGGATCACCGGCGGCTCGAGTCTGCTCGACTGGTACCTGCGCGCGGTGGCGTTCGGCGCCGCGGCCTTCGCCGGCCTGTGCATCCTGCCGGTCGCGGCGAAGTGGGTCCTCGTGGGCCGGTGGAAGCCCCGGGAGATTCGCATCTGGAGCCTGGGGTATGTCCGGTTCTGGGTCGTCAAGACGCTGATCCGGTCGAACCCGCTGGTCCTGTTCATGAACGGCCGGACCCACGTGAGCGCGAGTTCGCCGCTCTACGTGCTCTACCTGCGGGCGCTGGGCGCGAAGGTGGGCCGGGGCGTCGCCATCTTCTCCCGGACCGTGCCCGTGTGCACCGATCTGCTGACGATCGGCGACGGTGCGGTCGTCCGCAAGGACTCGTCCATCGCCTGCTACCGGGCCCACGCCGGCATGATCCAGACCGGCCCGGTCGCACTCGGGAAGGACGTGATCGTCGGCGAGGCGACGGTGCTCGACATCAACACCTCGATGGGCGACGGTGCTCAGATCGGCCACGCCTCCTCCCTGCACGCCGGGCAGTCCGTGCCCGCCGGTGAGCACTGGCACGGGTCCCCGGCGGAGCGGACCGGGGTGGACTACCGGGTGGTCGGCCCCGCCGCCTGCGGCTCCCTGAGAAGGAGCGCCTACGCCATCGGGCAGCTGCTGACCATGCTGCTCGTGTACCTGCCACTGCTGTTCGGCGGCGTCGATGTCCTGCTCGACAAGAGCCCCTTCAGCGCGATCCTGGACACCGGACCGGCCGCCTTCACGAGGTGGACCTTCTACCGCGACGCGCTGGCCGTCTCCGTCGTGTTCTTCTTCGGCGCGATTCTCCTCGGCCTCCTCTTCGTGGCCATCGTCCCTCGCGTGCTCAACCTCGCCATCAAACCGGACAAGGTCTATCCCCTCTACAGCTTCCGATACTCGCTGCACCGGGCGATCGGGCGGATGACGAACGTTAAGTTCTTCACGCAGCTGTTCGGTGACAGTTCCTACATCGTCCATTACCTGCGTTGGATCGGGTACGACCTGTCCACGCTCGAGCAGACCGGCTCGAACTTCGGCACGGAAGTGATGCACGAGACTCCGTACCACGTCTCCGTGGGTAGCGGGACGATGGTCGCCGACGGGCTCTCGATCATCAACGCTCATTTCTCGAACACGTCCTTCACGGTGTCCCGCGTGTCGATCGGGGCCCACAGCTTCCTCGGGAACCGCATCGCCTACACCTCGCAGAGCAGGACCGGCGAGAACTGTCTGCTCGCGACGAAGGTTCTGGTCCCGGTCGACGGACCGGTCCGGCAAGGAATCGGGCTCCTGGGCTCGCCCAGTTTCGAGATCCCGCGGTCGGTCGACCGCGACACCACGGTCAATCTCCGGAAGAACCCTGCAGAGTTTCGCCGCCGTCTCTCCGCCAAGAACAGGTACAACCTGCGCAGCATGGGCCTGTTCCTGCTGGTTCGCTGGCTTCACTTCCTCGGCATCACGCTGCTGGCCATGGCCGCGGCGGACCTCTACCTCCTGATCGGCACGGAAGCGATCGCCGGGGAGATCGCCGTGTCCATGCTGTTCACGGTGGGCTACTTCTGCCTGATCGAACGCGCCGTGGCGGGATTCCGCGCGCTGCGTCCACAATTCTGCTCGATCTACGACCGCTACTTCTGGTGGCACGAACGCTACTGGAAACTCGTGATCCCGGAGTTCGACAAGGCGTTCAGCGGCACGCCGTTCAAGAACGTCATCTCGCGGCTGTTGGGTGCCAGGATCGGCCGACGGGTCTTCGACGACGGCTGCTTCTTCCCGGAGCGCACCCTGGCGACCGTCGGTGACGACTGCACGCTCAACGCGGAAACCGTGATCCAGTGTCACTCGCAGGAGGACGGCGCCTTCAAATCCGACCGCATCACGATCGGTGCCGGCTCCACCCTCGGTACCGGTGCCTTCGTGCACTACGGCGTGACGGTGGGCGACGGGGCGGTGCTCGGCCCTGCCTGCTTCGTGATGAAGGGCGAGGAAGTCCCCCCGCACGCGCGGTGGGGCGGAAACCCGGCCAGGGACGACCGAGTCGACCACGACCACGACCACAGCGTCGTCGTGAGCAACAGCGCGCGGCAGCGGTGAACGAAGGGAACCCACCCATGACAACGCGGGCGGAGACCGGCCGGGAGTTCTGGCGTGGCGTGCTCGTCGCCGGCGGGTTCACCGCGATCCCGCGGTGGACCCTCGATCCGATAACCGGTGTCGCCGAGCACGAAGCGACGATTCCCGACGACCTCGTGGCGGCGTTGCGCCGGCTGGCCGACGAACTGTCGATGCCGCTGCGCTCGGTGTTGCTGGCCGCGCACGCCACGGTGCTCGCCGCGCTGTCCGGCGAATCCGAGGTCACGACCGGCTACGTCGCCGCGGCGGGCGGCCGACCGCTGCCCTGCAGGCTGACGGCCGCATCCGGCACGTGGCGGACGTTGCTGCGCGACACCCATCGAGTCGAGTCGGCACTGCTGTCGCACAAGGACTTTCCGGTCGATGACCTCGCAGGCGAGCTGGGCCTGACCGGACCGTCGTTCGAGACCGTGTTCGATGCGACCGGCGGCGGCGATCTCGCCGAGGACACCGGGCTGTGGGTGGGGGCCTCGCAACACCGCGGCCACCTCGTCCTGCGGCTGCGGTACCGGACCGACGTGCTCGACGCGGACTGCGCCGCCCGGATCGCCGGCTACCACCGCACCGCGCTCGCACTGATCGCCGCCGATCCGGATGCCGAGCACGGCCGGTGCAGTCTGCTGTCGGCCGAGGAACTCCGGTTCCAGATCGACGGGCTCGCCGGAGCCCGCCGGGAGCTGCCGGACCACCGGTTCCACGAGCTGTTCGAGCGGCGGGTGGCGGCGCGCCCGGACGCCGTCGCGGCCGTGCACGGTGATCGGCAGTGGACCTACCGCGAGCTCAACGCCCGGGCCAACCGGCTCGGACGAGCCCTGTCGGCGCGCGGGCTGCACCGTGAGGACGTCGTCGCGGTGGTGACCGAACGCAACCTGGACTGGATGGCCGCCGTCCTGGCGATCTTCAAGGCCGGCGGCGCGTATCTGCCCATCGAGCCGCACTTCCCTGCCGATCGCATCGCGACCACGCTGTCCCGCGCCGGGTGCCGGCTCGTGCTGACCGAACCCGGCAGCACCACCACGCTCGACAAGGCCGTCGACTCGCTGTCCGGAGTCGAGACGCTCTTCGTCGACACGGCCTACGGGGAGGACCACGCCGACGGTGATCTCGGCGTCGACGTGGCACCGGACCAGCTCGCCTACATCTACTTCACCTCCGGCTCCACCGGTGAGCCCAAGGGCGCGATGTGCGAGCACGCGGGCATGCTCAACCACCTCTACGCCAAGATCGGCGACCTGGAGATCGGCGAGGGGCAGGTGGTCGCCCAGATCGCGCCCCAGTGCTTCGACATCTCGCTGTGGCAACTGGTCTCCGCGCTGCTGGTCGGTGGGCGGACCCTGCTGGTCGAGCAGGAGGTGATCCTGGACGTCGCGCGGTTCGTCGACACGATCGTCGACGGCCGGGTCGCGGTGCTGCAGGTCGTGCCGTCCTATCTCGAGGTCGTGCTGTCGTATCTGGAGCAGCACCCCCGCGAGCTGCCGGACCTGCGGTACGTGTCGGCCACCGGCGAGGCGCTGAAGTCCGAGCTCACGCAGCGCTGGTTCGCTGCCGAGCCGCAGATCAAGCTGGTCAACGCCTACGGGCTGACCGAGACCTCGGACGACACCAACCACGAGGTCATGGACAGAGCACCGGTGTCCGAACGGGTCCCGCTCGGTCGCCCCGTTCACAACGTGGCCGTCTACGTCGTCGACGAGCACCTGTCACCGGTGCCGCTCGGCGCCCCCGGCCTGATCGCCTTCTCCGGGGTCTGCGTCGGCCGCGGGTACGTCAACGACCCCGAGCGCACCCGGCAGGCTTACCTGACCGATCCGCACCGGCCGGGCCGGCGGCTCTACCTGGGCGGCGACTACGGCCGCTGGCGCCCGGACGGCAAGCTGGAGTTTCTCGGCCGCCGGGACGGCCAGGTCAAGATCGCCGGCTTCCGGATCGAGATCGGGGAGATCGAGAACTCCCTGCTGCGGGTACCCGGTGTCCGCGACGGCGCCGTCGTGGTCGCCGAGCGGGCCGACCGGAGCAAACAGCTCGTGGCGTTCTACAGCGGGCCGGAGCCGCTCGAGGTCGACGTCCTGCGTGACGAGCTGGCGACGTCGCTTCCGGTCTACATGGTCCCGCCGGTCCTCCAGTGGCGGGAGAGCCTGCCCCTGACCGCGAACAGCAAGATCGACAGGACGGCGCTGACGGCACTCGCGGCGAAGCTCGACGCCGGCGCGGTCGCCGACGACGACTACGCGGCGCCGAGCACCCCGACCGAACAGCGGCTGGCTGCCGCGTGGGCGAAGGTGCTGGGGGTCGGGGTGGACCAGATCAGCCGGTGGGATCACTTCTTCGACCGGGGCGGCACGTCGCTGTCGGCGGTAAAGCTGGCGATCACCCTCAAGCGTGCGGTGTCGCTGTCCGATCTCACCCGCCACCCGATCCTCGCCGATCTGGCCCGGCTGGTCGACGGCCGGACCGAGCGGCGCCCCGGGCTGCTGCAGGTTCTGTCGGAATCGGACGGCGAGCCGGCGGGTGCCCTGGTGTGCTTCCCCTACGCCGGCGGCAACGCGGTGAACTTCCGGCCGCTGGCCGCCGCCCTGCGCGGCAGCGGGCTGGCGGTCCACGCCGTCGAGCTGCCCGGTCACGACGTGGCCGCCCAGCGCGAGCCGTTCGCGCCGATGGCACAGGTGGTCGAGCAGGTCGTCGCCGAGATCATCGGGCGTGGCCTGACCAAGATCCTGCTGTGGGGCCACTCCTCGGGCGCCGCGTTCGCGCATGCGACGGCTACGAAGCTGCAGGAGCGCGGTGTGGACGTCCGGCGGGTGTTCCTCGGCGCGCAGCTGCTCGGTGACGCCACCGACCGCCGCGCGGCCATCGCCGAGCTGACCGGGCGTGACACTGCAGAGATCGCCGCGCAGCTGAGCGCGGACAGCGGCTACACCGAGCTCGGGGAACTGGATGCGCAGCGCGCCGAGCTCGTCGGTGCCGCCTACCGGCACGACTGTGTGTCGGCCCACCGCCATTTCGCCGACGTCCTGGACGCCCCGCCGGCGGTGCGGCTGTCCGCGCCGGTCACCGTGGTCGTCGCCGCCGACGATCCGAACACGGCGGGGTTCGCGAGCCGGCACCGCGACTGGCAGCTGCTGGCCGAGCACGTCGACCTGCTCGAGCTCGCCGACGGCGGCCACTACTTCCTGCGTACCCGGTCGACCGAGGCGGCCACGGCGGTGCTGCGCGCCGCCGACCTGCTGGCGTCCTCGTGAGTAACAGCTGAAAGGAAACAGACATGTCGTCCTCATCCCCGAGCTCGCTGCTCGGCGTGGACCTGCAGCCCGGCAAGCCGGCGATGCTTCGAGCCGAAGCCACCGGCGATCCGTCGAGCTGGGCCGCCGAGCATCGGGACGCGCTGCGCGCCGTCGTCGCCGAGCACGGTGCGGTGCTGGTCCGCGGCCTCGGGCTGCGCGACGCGGCCGAGGTCGGTGCCGTCTTCACCCGGTTGGCCGGCGGTCTGATGACCGAGAAGGAGGCGTTCGCGTCCCGCCGGACCTACCCCGAGGGCGTGTACTCCTCATCGACGTGGCCGGCGAACCAGCCGATGTGCATGCATCACGAACTGAGCTACGCCCTCGAGTTCCCCGGCCTGATGCTGTTCGCGTGCCTGTGCGCACCCGCCGAGGGCGGGGCAACCGGGGTGGCCGACTCGCCGACCGTGCTCGACGCGTTGCCTGCCGGGTTGGTCGAGCGCTTCGAGCGGGACGGCTGGCTGCTCCTACGCAACTACAACGACGAGATCGGGGCCTCCTTCGCCGAGGCGTTCGGCACCGAGGACCGGAGCGCCGTCGAGGACTACTGCCGAACCAACGCGATCGAGTTCGAGTGGCAAACCGACGGTGGACTGCGCACCCGGCAGCGCCGCAGCGCCGTGGTGCGCCACCCGGTCACCGGCCGGCGCTGCTGGTTCAACCAGGTCGCCTTCCTCAACGAGTGGACGCTGGACCCCGAGGTGCGCGAGTACCTGGTGGAGGTCTACGGCCCCGACGCGCTGCCGTTCAACACCTCCTTCGGCAACGGCGAGCCGATCGGCGACGACGTCGTGGCGTTGCTCAACACCGTCTACGAAGCCAACACCGCCCGCGAGCCGTGGCAGGCCGGCGACCTGATGCTCGTCGACAACATCCGCACCGCACACAGCAGGGAGCCGTATGAGGGACCCCGCGAAGTGCTCGTGGGGATGGCGGACGCGGTACGCCTGACCGACTGCTCGCCGACCGTCGAGGTGACCGCAGGATGACCACCATCGGTTCCACTGCCACAGAGTCCGCGATGTCCGAGCCGCTCACCGTGCCACCGTTCGCGGTGATCTCCGGTGGCCAGGTGCAGGACGCACTGCGGGGGCGCGAGAACGAGATCGTGGAGCTGGTCGAGACCACCTACCGGCTGCACCGCGCCGGTGAGTCGGTGAATCCGCCGTCCTACTTCCTACGGTTCCCCGACCGCCCGTCCTCCCGGATCATCGCGCTGCCCGCATCGATCGGCGGGCAGGTGCGGGTCGACGGCCTGAAGTGGATCTCCAGCTTCCCGGAGAACGTGGCGGCCGGTATCCCGAGGGCCTCGGCCGTGCTGATCCTCAACGACCACGACACCGGCTACCCGTTCGCCTGCCTGGAAAGCTCGATCATCAGCGCCACCAGGACCGCCGCGTCGGCCGCGTCCGCGGCTAACCGGCTCAGCCGCGGCCGGCCTCGTCCGGCGCGCGTCGGGTTCTTCGGAGTGGGCCTGATCGCGCGCTACATCCATACCTTCCTGGCCGGCACCGGCTGGTCGTTCGACGAGATCGGTGTGCACGACCTGTCCGCCGACAGTGCGGCCGGCTTCCGCGGTTACCTGGAGCAGTCGGGCACCGCCAGCCGGATCACCGTGCACGACACCGCCGAGCAGTTGATCCGCTCCAGCGACCTGGTTGTCTTCGCCACCGTCGCCGGTCAGCCGCATGTCAGCGACCTGGCGTGGTTCGAACACAACCCGTTGGTGCTGCACGTTTCGCTGCGCGACCTCGCGCCGGAGATCGTCCTCGCCTCGACCAACATCGTGGACGACGTCGAGCACTGCCTGAAAGCCGGCACGTCACCGCATCTGGCCGAGCAGCTCACCGGCAACAGGGACTTCCTCCACGGCACGTTGGGCGACGTGATGGCCGAGCAGGTGACGCTGCCGGCGGACCGGCCAGTGGTGTTCTCGCCCTTCGGCCTCGGGGTGCTCGACCTCGCGGTGGGCAAATACGTCTACGACGAGGTGGCCCGCTCCGGCGAGCTGCACGTCGTCGACGACTTCTTCCATGAGCTGCGCCGGTACGGATGAGCAGCTGAGCGCTTTGCTGCATTTTAGGAGGCCATCGTGCCAGTCATATCCGTCCCCCACCTCTTCAACGAAGAGCAGCTCTACATCGACCTCCGGTCGATCTTCGGTCACCGGCTCTTCCTGAAGTGTGAGGGCTTCAACTTCGCCGGCTCCATCAAACTCAAAGCCGCCACCGAGATGGTCGAGGCTGCCGAGCGAAACGGAGTCCTGACCCCCGGGTCGGTCCTGGTCGAGTCCTCCTCCGGAAACCTCGGCGTCGCCCTCAGCATGATCGCGGCCAGCAAAGGCTACTGCTTCCTGTGCGTCACCGACTCCCGCTGCAACCTCTCCACCCGGCGACTCATGGAGGCACTCGGCAGCCACGTCCACATCATCACCGAACCCGACGCCACCACCGGTTTCCTCGGCGCCCGACTCGACTACGTCCGCGCCCTCTGCGCCTCCGACAAGCGCTACGTCTGGCTCAACCAGTACACCAACCCGGACGCCTGGAGAGCCCACTACCGCACCACTGCACCCGCCATCGCCCACCAATTCCCACAACTGGACCTGCTCTTCGTCGGAGCCGGCACCACCGGCACCCTCATGGGCTGCGCCCGCTACTTCCGCCAATGGCACCGACCCGTACGCGTCATCGCCGTCGACAGCGTCGGCTCGGTGACCTTCGGCGGCCCCCCGGGCCGCCGCATGCTCCCCGGCCTCGGCATGGGCGTCCGCCCACCCCTACTCGACGAAACCTATATCGACGACGTCATCCGCGTCGAAGAAGCAGACACCATCCGCACCTGCCACCGCCTCGCCCGAAGCGGATTCCTCTTCGGCGGCTCCACCGGAACAGTCGTCAGCGGCGCCATCCACTGGATAACCCAGCACGACACCCACGACCTCACCGCGGTAGCCATCGCCCCCGACCTCGGCGAACGCTACCTCGACACCATCTACCAAACCAACTGGCTACACGACCTCTACGGCGAGGACATACTCAACCCCGACGAAGTCACCCCCGCCTCCCAACCAGCCTGACCCGCTCGCTGGCGGCGCCGCATCTCATCAGCTACGCGACACGACGCTGGTGATCTTCGGCAGCCCGGTCGCAGGCACGCCGGTGATGGTGGCTGCGCCGTTGGCCGCCCTCGACCTGCCGCTCAGGGTGTCGGTACGGGACGACGTGGGGCAGGCGAAGGTTCTCCTGCTACGCACCCGACGCGCTCGCCGCCCGTCATCACCTCTGCGCCGACCTGGCGGAGAATCCGGCCGGCATGATGCGCTCACCGATGCGCTCACCGATGCGCTCACCCCCCCCCGCCGTAGCTACGGCGGGAGCGACGAGCGCCGGGCAGCGGCGTGATCGGGCTGCCTGGCCGGAAACGATGCCGGCCGGAGTCCGAACCGGGACCGGCGGGCATCGATGTCGCCACCCGGCCCCAGAGCCGCACTAGAATCGCCCGGTGCGCGTCGCGGTACTGGGACTGGGGAACATGGGCCGGGCCTTCGCGTCCCGGGCCCTCGACCGGGGACATCAGGTCACGGTGTGGAACCGAACACCGGGGCGGGCGGGGGAACTCGGGGCCGCCGAGGCGCAGCGGCCCGCGGAGGCGGTGGCCGGCGCCGAGGTGGTGCTCGTCTCGCTGGCGGACGACGCCGCGGTCACCGATGTCTGCCTGGGCGCGGACGGTGCCCTCGCGGCGCTGCCCGAGAACGCGATCCTGGCCGATCTCAGCACCGTGGCCCCCGAGACGGCCCGGCGGCTGGCAGCAGCCGCGCCGACCCGGCAGGTGCTGGACGCGCCGGTGATGGGTGCGCCCGCCGCGGTCGCTCGCGGTGAGGGCCGGTTCCTCATCGGCGGCCCGGTGGAGACCGTCGAGCGGCTCGCACCGCTCTGGGACGACCTGGGCTCCGGGTATGTCCATTGTGGCCCCTCCGGGGCAGGCGCGACGATGAAGCTGGTGTCGAACCTGCTGCTGATCACCGGCGTCACGGCCCTCGCCGAGGCCATCGCCACCGCCAGGAGGCAGGGCGTCACCGACGATCTACTCAGGACGGTGTTCGGCGACAGCGCGGTACTGAGTTCCGCGTCCCGGATGCGGCTCGACTCGCTGCTCGACGACAACCACCCGGGCTGGTTCGCCCCAGCGCTGGCGCGCAAGGACGTGCGACTCGCCATCGGCCTGGCCGAGGAGGGCGAGGTGCCCGTCCGCATCGGACCGGCCACCGAGCGCCTCCTGACCAGCGTCATCGACAGCGGTGACCGGTGGCAGGACTTCGCGGCGGTGATCGAGGCACTGCGCCCCCCGGCGGACGGAAACGACCGACCGCGAATCGAGCGCGGCCGCTGAGGGCCTTCACCCTGCCCGCCTGCGGGCTCGCCGCGGTCTCCGGCGAGTTCGCATCGGGATGCCGCCGACGACGCGGCGGCCGAGCAGTCTCAAACTGATACTCCTCTCCGTTCCGCGCACCGGGCGGGAGCCTCTACGGTGCAACCCGGGCACTGACGATGGAGGACGATGGTGTCGCGCCACCGACGATCCACCGGCCCCGGCGATGTCCCGATGGTCGCCCGGTGGGGCACGGAGCATCCGTCGGCGCCGCTCGTGGTCGCCCTGCACGGCAACGGCACGAGCGAGCACTCCATGATCGAGATCGCGCCGTGGCTGCCGCACGGGCCCGTCGCGTACGTGGCCGTGCGCGCCCCGATCGAACGCGGCGCCGGATTCTCCTGGTTCCTCGACGCGCGCGATGGCCACCCGGATCCCGCCAGCCTGGCCGCGACGTGCGGGTGGTTCCTCGACTGGCTGGACACCGAAGGGGACCCGAACCGGCCGATCCTGCTGATGGCGTTCCGGGACGGCGTGGCCTTCGCGGGAGCCCTGATGCTCGGTGCGCCGCACCGCTTCGCGGGCGGGGTGCTGCTCTACGGAGCGCTGGCGTTCGACGCCGGTGTGCCGATGACCCGCGGCCGCCTCGCCGGGATGCCGGTGTTCCTCGCTCACGGCTCCGCCGACCCCCGCACCCCGGCGCACCTGCTCGCGCAGACCTGGGACTGGCTGGCCAAACACAGCGGCGCGCCGCTGTGGGCCGAGCGCGCCCCCGGCGGCGAGCAACTGGCCGGCGAGGTCGTCGGCGACGTCGGCACCTGGCTCGCCGACCGGCTCGACTACCTTCGCGCGCACGGTGAGAACCCGGTGCCCGACGGCGACGAGCCACCGTGGCCGACGCTGCCCGGCGGCCGGCTCCCCGCCCGGACGGGGGAACCACCCGAGGTCACCGCGGCGGTCCCGCAGCATCAGCAGTCACAGATCGCTCCCCCGCACCTCCAGGCCGAGCTGTGGACCCGCCTCGCAGCGCTCGACGCGGTGTCCACGGCCCCGACCACGGTGGGCGTGGCCGGCACCCGGGCACTGTTACTCGACCGCGCCACGGCTGCCGGACCGGACGCGGCGTTCATCCTCCCCGCTCTCGGCGAGTTCGCCCACATGCACCCGGAGCCGGACGGCAGCCTCCACCTCGTACTGCCCGACGCGCTGGCCTACGACGCGCTGGCCAAGGGTTGGGCCGTGGCCCACCCCCTCGCCGGGGTCCGCCTGAGCGCCGGGATGGTGCTGGTCCCCGGGCCGCGCGACGCCGCCGAGGTGGACGTCGTCGCCGGTATCGCCGCCGCCTCCCACCGCTACGCCGCCACCGGCTGACCGGAGAAGACGTTCGCCGCCGGCTGACATCCCCTGCACGGTTCTCCGAGACCCGCGACGGGCCGGGCGCGCATCCGCGAGGTCACGGTGCAGGGCGATCCCTCCAGCGGTGAGTGCCACGCCACGGTTGTTCGATCATGGTCGCGACGACCGTCATGGGGCACTCGGCGTGCATCCACGAGCCCTGCGCTCTCAGATGGCGTGGAAAGAAGTACCCGAGCCGGGTGTTGTGTCCGTTCTCAGGTTTGAGCCGTTCCAGTGTCGGGCAGCCCTCGACCATGGGGCGAGTCGAAGCGCGGAGGCTAACGCGGTTGCCGAGTTGCGCTCGGCCGGACTCCGGGTCACCGCGGCGCGCCGGGCTGTGATGGTGTGGCTCGCCGAGCATCCGCACTCGACCGCGGAAGCGGTCCGGTCCGGAGTTCTCGCGCACCTGGGTGCGGTTCCGCATCAGGCCGTGTACGACATGGTGAACTCGTTCACCGGTGCCGGGTCGGCGCGCCGGATCGAACCGGCAGGCGGTCCCGCGCTGTTCGAACGTCGTGTCGGGGCCGACCACCACGTGGTCTGCCGCAGGTGTGGCCGGCACGACCACCAGCGGCCCATTGTGGACGAAGCGGCGGTCGCGTTCCGGGGGCCTGCGCCCGCCCTGCATCGCAGCGCAGCAGCGTGCTGCGGCGGGATGACCGTTCAATCGCCAGGGAAAGTCCGTTCCTCGTGAGGAGAGGCAGTAGTGACTGATCAGAGGTCGAATCCCACCACCACGGATGCCGGTATCCCGGTCGAGAGTGATGAGCATTCGCTGACCGTCGGCCCGGGCGGCCCGATTCTGCTGCAGGACAGCTACCTGATCGAGCAGATGGCCCAGTTCAACCGTGAGCGCATCCCGGAGCGCCAGCCGCACGCCAAGGGCAGCGGAGCGTTCGGGCGCTTCGAGGTCACGAACGACGTCAGCGGCTACACCAAGGCGGCCCTGTTCCAGCCGGGGACGACCACGGAGATGGCGGCCCGCTTCTCCACCGTTGCCGGGGAGCGGGGCAGCCCCGACACCTGGCGCGACCCCCGCGGCTTCGCCCTCAAGTTCTATACGACCGAGGGCAACTACGACATGGTCGGCAACAACACCCCGATCTTCTTCGTCAAGGACCCGATGAAGTTCCAGCACTTCATCCGGTCGCAGAAGCGCCGTGCCGACAGCAACCTGCGCGACCACGACATGCAGTGGGACTTCTGGACGCTGTCCCCGGAGTCCGCGCACCAGGTGACGTGGCTGATGGGGGACCGCGGCATCCCGCGCACCTGGCGGCACATGAACGGCTACTCCTCCCACACCTACATGTGGATCAACCAGGCCGGCGAACGCTTCTGGGTGAAGTACCACTTCAAGACCGACCAGGGCATCGAGTTCTTCACCCAGCACGAGGCCGACCAGATGGCCGCGGCCGACACCGACTACCACACCCGCGACCTGTTCGAGCACATCCGGGACGGTGACCACCCGAGCTGGACGATGTACGTGCAGGTCATGCCGTACGAGGACGCGAAGGACTACCGCTTCAACCCGTTCGACCTGACGAAGGTGTGGCCGCACGGCGACTACCCGTTGATCGAGGTCGGCCGGATGACGCTGGACCGCAACGCGACCGACAACCACACCGAGATCGAGCAACTGGCCTTCCAGCCCAACAACCTCGTGCCGGGCATCGGGCCGAGCCCGGACCGCATGCTGCTGGCCCGGTTGTTCTCCTACGCCGACGCGCACCGCCATCGACTCGGGGGCAACTACCAGCAGATTCCGGTGAACGCGCCCCTGAGCCCCGTGCACTCCTACAGCAAGGACGGGGCGATGCGGTTCCACAAGGTGTCGGACCCGGTGTACGCGCCGAACTCCTACGGCGGCCCGGCCGCGGACACCGAACGTTACGGGCAGGTCCCGAGCTGGCAGGCCGACGGCGAGATCACCCGCGCCGCGTACGTCGACCATGCCGAGGACGACGACTGGGGGCAGGCCGGCACCATGGTGCGCGAGGTGCTCGACGACGCCGCGCGCGAACGCCTCGTCGACAACGTGGTCGGGCACCTGCTCAACGGTGTCAGCGAACCGATCCTCGAGCGCGCGTTCGAGTACTGGAGCAACATCGACAAGAACATCGGCGAGCAGATCCGGTCCGGTGTCGAGGCGAAGAAGAACGAGACCGACCCCAAGGCGGCGGAGCAGGCCAACCCGGCACGCCGCTCAATGCAGGCCAAAGCCTGACCCGTCAGCGCAGCTGACCTGCTTCCCGTTCGGCGCCCTACCGTCGGTGGCCCCGGTGAGAGACCCTCGCCGGGGCCACTCGGTGCGGTCGGATCGCTCGGTGCCAGGTCCAGGCCGGCCCGGGACTACGGGCTGTGACCGCGCCGTCCGATCCTCGGGTGTCCGTTGGGGCGGGACCTGGCCAGGGTGTCGTGGAGTTGGGGTGGGCGCAGGCCGAGAAGGCGGGCGAGGCGGCCCGAGCCGTGGATGCGGAGCGCAGCGGCGGCTTCGGGTTCGTGCCGGGCGGCGTTGGCCAGGACGCCGAAGACGAACATCGTGACGACCAGCGCGGTGCCGCCGGAGGAGATCAGCGGCAGCGGAATGCCGGTGACGGGGAGGAGCCCGACGACATAACCGATGTTGATCGCAGCCTGGGCGACCAGCCAGGCGGTCAGGGTCGCGCTGAGGGTCTTGATCCAGGGGTCGGTGTTGCGGGCGGCGATACGCAGGCCGGTATAAGCGAGGGTGGCGAACAGGCAGAGAACGGCGAGGGCACCGACGAAGCCGAGTTCTTCGCCGATGATGGCGAAGATGAAGTCGTTGTAAGCGTTGGGCAAATAGCTCCATTTGGCCCGGCCCTGTCCCAGGCCGACGCCGAACAGGCCGCCGTCGGCCAAGGAGTACAGGGCCTGGGTGGACTGATACGCCGCACCGAGCGGATCGGCGGTGCCCGGGGACAGGAACGCGGTGATCCGGCTGTGCCGGTAGCCGGCGGTCAGGCCGAGAATCACCGCGCCGGCCAGCCCGCCGCCGACCAGCGCGGCCAGTAGCCGCCCCGGAGCCCGGGCGAAGAACAGCAGCGCGATGACCAGGATGCCGATCGAGACGGCGGTACCCAGGTCGGGTTCGAGCACGACCAGCGTGAGCATGACCACCGCGACCGGAACCACCGGGGAGAGGGCGTGCCGCCACACGTGCATCACGTTCCGTCGGGCGGCGAGTACGTGGGCCCCCCACAGCGCAAGGGCCACCTTCGCCGGTTCGGAGGGTTGAAACGACAGGCCACCGACGACGATCCATTTCCGGGCGCCGGCGATCGCGGTGCCCAGGCCCGGGATCAGGACCACCACCAGCAGCAGCATGGTGGACAGGAGCAGGAGCGCAGACACGGCCCGCAGCCGCCACAGCGGAATGCGAAGGCCGACCCAGAACAGCACCAACCCGCCGGCACAGAACGCCGCCTGCCGGAAGAACACTTGATAGGACGACCCGTCCTGAGCGAAGGACTCCACGCTCGAGGCCGACAGCACCATCACCAGCCCCAGTGCCGTGAGCAGCCCGAACACCGCGAGCAGCAGGTGCAGCGAGGCGAGCGGGCGGGCCAACCACGCCGCCGCCGACCGTCGCGTCGAAATAACCATCCGTCCGATTCGACCGGGCCTGGGTGCACTACCTCGAACGGGGCGACGCGGGGAGTCCAATGACGTCGGCACCCGCCCATCGTTCCCGCTGTCCGCCCCGATCCGGCGGCTATTGCGGGTGCGTGTCGCGGCAAATGTCATCTCCCCGCAGTCATAGCCGTTCTGTCTCATTCATTCGATTCTTCGTTATCGTTCGGCTTCACCCGCCGTACCGGGCTCGCATGCCGCACACCATCACCATCCGCAGAGACGCTCGACCGCCGGACGGAAACGGTCCGGGCGGTGGGAGATTCGTCTCATCGCAATGCTGACGAACCGCGGATGATGTCCGGTCCGGATGAGCCGGACCACTGCGGATGGTTAGCTGAGGGCAAATTGGAGTCCGTATCTCCGGGCCGAAACCGACGAGCACGCCGGGCAGGTCGCCGATCGCGGGCGATGCTCCCCGCTCGCCATTCCTGCAGGTGATATTCTGCGCCCTCGAGACGCGCAACAACAGCAGATCCGCGGCCATAGCGCTCGCTGACACCGAGCACTGGATCGCGCGAACTCGGCGACGTCGAGAGTGATCGGAAGGTGTCTCGACAGGTGACCGCACAGAACGCATTGTCCGGTTTTTCAGATACCGCGATCTCCTACCCGATCGCAGATTTTTTCCGTTTGCCCTGGTTCTGCCCGACCGCCGAGGGCGGCCCGACCGTACCTCGACTGCGCGGCCGGGACAGCGCTTGACCAGGCCACAGACCTCCCCACCGGGACGACGGTGGTTCCGCGGCCGGATCGACCCGTACTGCTGGTTCGCCGTCAGCCCTCTGCTCGCGGTGGCGGTGGTCGTGCTGGTCGCCCAGAACCCCTGGTGGGTCGCACTGTCGTTCGCCGGTCCCGCGGTCGCGCTGGTCGTCTTCGACTGTTGGGCCAACCGGTCCTGGCCGGATCGCAGCGTGGACGCCGACCAACCGGCCGGCGTCCGACGACCACGACCTGCTCGCGGCTGGACGGGCCGGCACCCGGCGGACGAGTGAGCACGATGGATCAACCCGTATTGCCGGCACCGGTCCTACCCGTCAGGTCTCCCGGACAGCGTCGTGCGAGTAAGGTGAGGGTCGGTGTCTGATTTCCGCGCCACGGTTCCGCTGCCACGGATCCCGAGGGGCGTGGACACATCACCGCCCCCTACTCCCCCGGGGCGCCGTCCGGCTCGGCACGGCCCGACTGCACCCGCCCGACGACCCCGCACAGGATCGCGGCGACGGCGACATCGCCACCACGAGACCCCCGACGAGCAGCGCCGACGGCTCTGGCGCCGCATCCG
The DNA here is from genome assembly GCF_012911935.1 of Pseudonocardia acidicola. Taxonomy (GTDB): domain Bacteria; phylum Actinomycetota; class Actinomycetes; order Mycobacteriales; family Pseudonocardiaceae; genus Pseudonocardia; species Pseudonocardia acidicola. Next base: position 26,910 of record NZ_JAAXLA010000087.1, read on the forward strand.
GCGGATCGGGTACGTGACCCTGGGTGCGTTCGTCACCGGGCCGGTCCTCGCCTTCCTCATCGGCTGCCTGTGCTTCCGCGTCCCCACCCCCGACGACGCCGTGAGCAAACAGGTCGCCACCGTGTCCTACGACGACGGCAGCCAGTTGGCGAAGATCGTTCCGGCGCAGGGCAACCGGACGGACGTCGGCGTCGACCAGATCCCCCTGGAGGTCCGCGACGCCGTGCTGTCCGCGGAGGACCGCACCTTCTACTCCAATCCCGGCTTCGACCTCACCGGCATCTTCCGGGCGGCCTGGAGCCAGCTACGCGGCGGCGTGGGCGGCGGCTCGACGATCACCCAGCAGTACGTGAAGAAGACCCTGGTCGGTGACGAGCACTCGCTGTGGCGCAAGTACAAGGAGGTGGTCATCGCCTTCAAGCTCTCGCAGCGGGAGTCCAAGGACCAGATCCTGGGCGACTACCTCAACGCCATCTACTTCGGACGCGGCGCCTACGGGATCCAGGCCGCCGCCCGGACCTATTTCGGGAAGAGCGTCAGCCAGCTCGACGTCTCCCAGGGCGCGCTACTGGCCGCGCTGATCCAGTCGCCCTCGCAGTGGGATCCCGCCATCGACCCCGTCCACGCCCAGGAACGCTGGAACTACGTCATGGACGGCATGGTCAGCCAAGGCTGGCTGACCCCGCAGCAGCGCGCCACGGAGAGTTTCCCGCCGACCCTGCCGCGCCGGCCGGTGCACGACGGGTCCCCGACGGACAGTCGCGGACTGATCGTCGACGCCGTCGAGCGAGAGCTCAGCAGCCTGGGCATCAGCGAGCAGGAGCTCACCCACGAGGGTCTGCGGATCACCACCACGATCGACCCGGCGATGCAGCAGCATGCGGTGGACACCGAGCACACCGTCCTCGCCGACCAGCCACGCGACCTGCGCAGCGCGCTGGTCTCCATCGATCCGCGCACTGGCGGCATCCGGGCCTACTACGGCGGCGACGACGGGGTCGGGCTCGACTACGCCGAGGTCGAGAAACAACCCGGCTCGACGTTCAAGCCGTTCGTGCTGCTCGCGGCGCTGCAACAGGACCCGCCGATCGGGCTGGGAACAGTGATGTCCGGCGAGCCGTTCCCCGGCCTGCACAACGCGGATCCCGGTGCCACCTGCGACCAGTGCAACCTCAAACAGGCGATGACGATCTCCAACAACGTCGTCTTCTACACCCTGGCGCGAAAGATCGGACCGCAGAAGGTCGCCGATGCGGCGCACCAGGCGGGAATCACCGAACCGCTGCCCGACCCCACCGAAGGCATCGCGCTGGGCAACAAAGAGGTCACTCCGGTCGAGCTGGCCTCGGCCTACGCCACCTTCGCCGCCGACGGCACCTACCGGCCACCGCACCTGGTGACGAAGGTGGTGACCTCCGACAACAGGGTGCTCTACCAGGCCGGTCCCGATGGCGAGCAGCGCATCTCCCCCCGCGTCACACGCAACGTCACCGAGGCGATGCTGGACGTGGCCGGCCACGACCACATCGCGCTCTCCGGGGGTCGCCCGGTCGCCGCCAAGAGCGGCACCGTGCAGTCCCGCTTCCCCAACCAGAACAACGACGCCTGGTTCGCCGGGTTCACCCCGTCGTTGTCCACCGCGGTCTGGATCGGCACCGACCACAACGACCCGATCCAGACCAGGGACGGCACCCCGATCAGCGGTGACGGACTGCCGGGCGAGATCTGGCACGGATTCGTGAACAGCGCCCTGGCGTCCACCCCGGTTCAGGACTTCCCGCCGCTGCATCCGCTCGGCCAGCCCATCGACGACCACGCCGCGTCCGCGCCGTCGAGTGCAACCCCGACGACGAGTTCGCCACCGTCACCGCCGCCCAGCCCGGCATCCACTCCATCACCGACGCCCGGCCCGTCACCGATGACGAGTTCCCCGCCGACCCCCC
>NZ_JAAXLA010000088.1 GCF_012911935.1 Pseudonocardia acidicola
CCGGGGGGGCCGCGGGCGCGGCCGCCTCGTGCTGCCGGCTGCGCCACCCGCCGACGGTCAGCGCGTGGAAGATCGGGGTCTCTGCGGCGATCTCGGAACGGCTCGCATGCCGTCCGGGAAAGGGCCCGCGGTCGATGTCGGTCACCGGGATCCGGGAGGCGGCTCGCCGCCGTCCCGCCGCACCGGTGAGACCACTTTCCTGATCGAACACGCGCCGCACCTCCTGTATGTGCCTGTCTTCGTGTGCGCCCGGCCGATGGTGCCGTCGACCCCTCCGGGGTAGGGCCGTTCGGCGCACCTCTACCACCCACAACGGGGACACCCGGGCGGGGAAACGGGTTCGGGGCGACCGTTACCGTTTTTCGGCCAACTCCCCTCTTTCGGGTGGTTACCATCCCTCGTTGGAGACGGCTCCGTATCCATTCCGCTGCCACCGCGGCACTCTTCTGCGCAGCCGGGACCGCCGGGGGCCGGTTCGACGCCCTCCCGCCCGCCTCGGCGGTGCGCCGCAGGCTTCCTCCGGGTCCGCAGCCGACGGACGGGAGAACGGGGCCCGCGCCGGGTCGCGACGACTCCGCAGCGGCGGCGCACCCGGTCCCGGCGGGCTCACCCCGGACGCCGGCACGCCCAACCGCGGGAGCGCCGTCGCCGGACGAAATCGCAGCCTGCAGCCTTGTCACCGCATCTCGTTCGCTTCGGCACGGTTCCGCGATGCGGCCGGCCGGGCCGCCGGCCATTACGGTCGACGGGTCGCAGCGGCGGCCGCGAACCGGACGATTCACCGCCCGCCGTCACCGGAGCGCTAACGTGAATCGTTTCCAACATCGCACTGAGTGAACACGTCGGCTACCTGCAGGCCATTGTGAACTCATTCAGAGGTCAACTACACGGGTGTAATTCATCTCTGCGTAACGGGAGCGTGTCGCCGCTACTCCACTCGCGACCCTTCGTAGTGCATTGGGTCGACACCGGACCTCGCGTCGAATCCCATTGCCGGCGCCGGGCCGGCGCGGGCGCGGTAAGCCGCCCGCTGCGGTCCACCCGGCACCCGATCATGATCGATTCCCTCCGCCCGGCACTGTTTATCACCCACCGCCGGCCCCCGATCGAGGTTGAGCGGGACGCCCTCAGACTCGCCCGAATCGCCCCGAGACGGGTTACCGTGCGCGGGTGAGCGATGACACGTCCGGCGTGCCGGGCAGGGGCACCGCGTCCGAACCACACTCGGCCGCGCCGCCGGTGGCCCCGGACCCGCGCCCCGCGGCCGTCGCACGGGCCGCGACGCCCCCGCCCGCCGAGAGTTCGGCGAACGGCATGGCCGCGGACGGCCGCAGCTCGATCATCCCCACGCCGCTGCGGGTGACGTCGGAGGTGTGCGCCCGGTTGCTCGTCATCGCGGCGGCACTCGGGCTGCTCATCTTCCTGATCATCCAGCTGCGGATCGTGGTCATCCCGGTGTCGATCGCCGTGCTGCTGGCCGCCCTGCTGGCGCCGGTCGTGCACTGGTTGGTCGCCCGCCGGGTGCCGCGCGGCCCGGCCACGGCCCTGGTCCTGGTCGGCGGCCTCGCGCTGATCGGCGGCCTGCTGTCGTTCGTCGTCAACACGTTCATCAACGGCTTCCCGGCGCTGCAGACGCAGCTGACCGCCAGCTTCGCCTCCATCCAGCGGCTGCTCGCCGGCCCGCCCCTGAACATCCCGTCGACGCGGCTGCAGAACCTGCCGGCCGAGCTCGGCCAGGCCATCAGCGCGAACCGCGACGCGCTGACCAGCGGCGCGCTCAGCACCGCCGCCACGGTGACCGAACTCGCCGCCGGGCTCGCGCTGGCCCTCTTCGCGCTGATCTTCTTCCTCTACGACGGGCCGCGGATCTGGCGGTTCCTGCTGCGCGGCGTGCCCCGGCCCCGTCGTCGGCGGGTCGACGTCGCGGGCCGCCGCGCGTTCGCCTCGCTGGTCGGCTACACCCGCGCCACCGTGCTGGTGGCGTTCGTCGACGCGATCGGCATCGGCATCGGGCTGTGGATCGTCGGCGTCCCGCTGGTCGTCCCGCTGGCCGCGCTGGTGTTCCTCGGCGCGTTCGTCCCCACGGTGGGCGCGGTGGTCACCGGGGCCGTCGCGGTGCTCATCGCGCTGGTGGCCAACGGCCCGATCCAGGCGCTGATCGTGCTCGGGATCGTCGTCGCCGTCCAGCAACTCGAGGGGCACGTGCTGCAGCCGCTGTTGCTGGGCCGTGCCGTGCGGCTGCACCCGCTGGCCGTGGTGCTGGCGGTGGCCGCCGGCGTGGTGATCGCGGGCATCCCCGGCGCGCTGCTGGCCGTTCCGCTGCTGGCGGTGGTCAACGCGGCGGTGCGGTCGCTCACCGCGTCGTCCGAGCAGGACCCGGCCGCGGTGAACGCCGTCAACCCGCGTCAGGCCCAGCCCGCCGACGTGACGGCCGTGCACCGCACCGAGCCGTCCCGGTTCACCCAGCTGATGCGCCGGTTGAGCAGCCGCGGGCCGGCGGCCTGAGCTCGCCCGAGCTGCCGAGCCCGCCGGAGCGCGGGAGCATGCACGGGTGCGATACCTGATCACGGGTGCTACCGGGTACATCGGCGGGCGGCTCGCACCACGACTCCTGGACGCCGGCCCCGGGTCCGGTGGTGAGGCGGTGTCCGTGCGCTGCCTGGTACGCAGCCCGGACAAGCTGCGCGACGTCCCGTGGGCGGAGCGGGTGGAGGTGGTGCAGGGCGACCTGCTCGACTCCGACAGCGTCCGTCGCGCCTGCGATGACGTGGACGTCCTGTACTTCCTCGTGCACTCGCTGTCGGAGTCGAACTTCGCCGCGATCGACCGCAAGGCCGCCCTGATCGTCGCGCAGTCGGCCCGCGAGGCCGGTGTGCGGCGCATCGTCTACCTCGGCGGCCTGCACCCCGAGGACAGCCGGCTCTCCGAACACCTGGCCTCCCGCACCGAGGTCGGGGACATCCTGCTGCGCAGCGGGGTGCCGACCGTCGTGCTGCAGGCCGCGGTGATCCTCGGATCGGGTTCGGCCAGCTTCGAGATGCTGCGCTACCTCACCGAACGGCTGCCGGTGATGCTGACCCCGCGCTGGGTGCGCAACAGGATCCAGCCGATCGCGGTGCGCGACGTGCTGCGCTACCTCGTCGGGGCCGCCCGGCTGCCCGCCGCGGTCAACCGGACGTTCGACATCGGCGGCCCCGAGGTGCTCACCTACCTGGAGATGATGCAGCGCTACGCGGCCGTCGCCGGGCTGCCGCGGCGGCACGTGGTCGGAGTCCCGCTGCTCACCCCGCGGTTGTCGGCGCACTGGGTCAACATCGTGACGCCGGTGCCGAAGGGCATCGCGGCGCCGCTGATCGAGTCGCTGGTGCACGAGGTCGTGTGCCGGGAGCAGGACATCCTCGAGTACATCCCGGACCCGCCCGAGGGCCGGATCGGCTACGACCGCGCCGTCGAGCTCGCGCTGGCCCGGATCAGCGCCGGGGACGTGGAGACCCGCTGGTCGGGCGCGACGTCCGCGGACGTGCCGTCGGATCCACTGCCGAGCGACCCGCAGTGGTCCGGCGGCAGCGTGTATCTCGACGAGCGCGAGCAGCCCAGCGCGGCGCCGCCCGAGGAGCTGTGGCAGGTCGTCAAGGGCATCGGCGGCGAGCGGGGCTGGTACTCGTTCCCGCTGGCCTGGGCGGTGCGCGGATGGATGGACCGGATGGTCGGCGGGGTCGGGCTGCGCCGCGGCCGCCGCGATCCCGACCAGTTGCACACCGGCGAGGCGCTGGACTGGTGGCGGGTCGAGCACCTGGAGGACGGCACACCCGACGGCGACGGCAGACGGCGGTGGCTGCTGCGGCTGCGCGCCGAGATGAAGGTACCCGGCCGGGCCTGGCTGGAGCTGACCGTGACACCGGCTCCGGACGGGGCGGGCGGCTCGGTCTATCGGCAGAAGGCCGTGTTCATCCCGCACGGCCTGGCCGGGCACCTGTACTGGTGGTCGGTCGCGCCGTTCCACGGGATCGTCTTCGGCGGGATGGTCCGCAACATCACCCACACCGCCGAGCGTGCCGGCCGCAACGCGGGCGCTGCCGGGCGTCGATCCGCCGGTGCCGCTTAGACGTACGTTCCGACTGCCGGTCTGACGTATGTCTCAGACAAACGTATGAGACATACGTCAGACCGGGCACGACGGGTCAGCCGACCGAGTCCAGCTTGGCGACGGTCTCCAGGTCGAGCTCGAGACCGCCGGCCCGGCAGTTGTCCTCGAGGTGCCCGATCAGCGACGTGCCGGGGATCGGCAGCATCACCGACGAGCGCTGCAGCAGCCAGGCGATCGCGATCTGCGCGGCGCTGACCCCGTACCCGGCCGCGATCTCGGCGACCACACCATCGGGCTCGGCGAGCGAGCCGGCCGCGAGCGGGAACCACGGCAGGAAACCGATGCCCTGCTCGGTGCAGTAGCGCAGGACGGCGTCGCTGGCCCGGTCGACGAGGTTGTAGCGGTTCTGCACGGTCGCCACGTCGACGACGGCCTCAGCCTGCTGGATCTGCTCGATCGAGACCTCGGAGAGCCCCACCGCCGCGATCTTGCCTTCGTCGCGCAGCGCGGCCAGCACGCCGAACTGCTCGGCCGCCGGCACCGTGGGGTCCACCCGGTGCAGCTGGAACAGATCGATGCGCTCGACCCCGAGCCGGCGCAGGCTCTGTTCGCACTTCCGGCGCAGATACTCGGGCCGACCGCACGCAACCCACTCACCCGGCCCGGACCGAAGTTGCCCGGCCTTCGTGGCCACCGTGATGCCGTCGTAGGGATGGAGGGCCTCGCGGACCAGGTTCTCGACGATGTCCGGGCCGTACGAGTCGGCCGTGTCGAACAGATCGACACCGAGATCGGCGGCCCGGCGCAGGAGCGCCACCGCTGCGGTCGGATCGGCGGGAGGGCCCCACGTGCCGGGACCGGTGAGCCGCATGGTTCCGTAGCCGAGGCGGTGTACGCCGGGCCCATCACCGAGTGGGAACCGGCCGGAGGCGGCCACGGAGCTGTCGGGAGGGTTGCTCGCCATGCGGTAAACCCTGGCATCGCTCTGTTACGGTCGCGCGCGTTCGTGACCGGGGCCGCAGTGTCACCCCGGACTCAGACCATGGTCCTGATCAGGGCGAACGGAGCGGGACGGCCGGTACCGGACCCCGCCGATGGCGTCCGGAGTCAGTGCAGCGCGGTCGCCGCGGTGGCCAGCACCGAGAGGGCGGCGAGCAGCCCGCTCGCCGTGAGCAGCGGGGTGGCCGCGAGTGCACCGCCGAGCGCGCCGCAGGTGGCGATGCGGCCCAGCCGCGACGGCGGCTCGGCCACGCCGGCCAGGTACCGCAGCCGCACGTCGACGGCGTCCCTGGCCATCGCGAGGGCGCTCTTCGGAGTCCCGGCCCCGGTGACGATCATCAGCGCCCGGCGCACCGCGTCGGCGCCGCAGGTCCGCACCGCGCTCAGGTCCGCGACCAGCTCGACCTGCTCGCGCAGCGCGACCGGCGCCTGCCCGAACAGCCGGACGAACGGGAACGCCCTGGCCAGCGCGTCGGCCGTGGCGACGAGCAGGTGATGGCGGCCGCGCAGGTGCGCCCGCTCGTGGGCGAGCACAGCCTCCAGTTCGGAGGGCGGCAACTGCCGGCGCAGCCCGTCGGTGAGCACCACGGTCCCCGGCCGGCCGCCGACGCTGAACGCCACCGGCCGGTCGGACCGCAGCCACAGCGTGGACGGGCCGCGGTCGGGACCGGGCACGGTGGCGCCGACCATCCGCAGCACCGCGAGCTGGTCGCGCACCCGGGAACGGCGGCGCAGGCCCTCGCGCACGCCGATCCAGAGCAGCCGGGCCACCGCGGCGGCCAGCAGCGTGTACGCGGCCCAGCCCGCCAGGTGGTAGACGAGCAAGTCGGGGGCGTTGTGCACGGCCGCCCACCAGGGCCGGCGGACCAGGTGGGCGAGTCCCGCGTCGGCGAACCGGCCGGGCACCGCCATCACGATCAACCCCGCGATCGCCGTGCCGAGCACCCCGGCCACCGCGAGCACCCAACCGACGATCACCACGACCGGGTCGACCGCGCGGTCGGCCATCGCCAGCAGCAGGCGCGGCGCGGCCACCGCGACGATGACGGCGCCCAGCAGCAGGGTGATCGCGACGGTCATCCGCGGGGCTCCTCCGCGCTGCCCGGCCCGGCGTCGCTCAGCGCGTCCAGCAGCACCTCGGACTCGCGCGCCGACACCGACCGGGCGAAGTGCAGCAGCACCGCCTCGACGTCGCCGGAGGAGTCGAGCAGGTCGCGCAGCGCGCGGGCGGTGACCTCCTCGCGGCTGGCGCTGGGCAGGTAGCGGTAGGCGCGGCCGTCCATCTCGCGGCACACCCAGCCCTTGCGGTGCAGGTTGTCCAGCACCGTCATGACGGTCGTGTAGGCCAGTTTGCGCTCGGGCGCGAGCTGTTCGAGCACGTCACGGACGCGGTGGGGCCCGGGCAGCCGCCAGAGCACGTCCATGACCGCAGCTTCGAGTTCACCGAGCCCGCGCATGTTGCCTCCCGGCCAGAGGATAGATCTCACGCCCCGTCCGTCCGGGTCCACCCTGCCCATCGCCCCGGCCGGGCGAGGTGTTTCAGCCGGTGGCGACGAGGTCGATCACCCGCGGCCCGGGGTCGAGGACGACCCACCTCCCGCCGGCGGACTCGATACCGGGAAGGGCGCCGCGGACCTCGTCGGCCAAGCCCGCCAGGAACAGCAGTACCCGGTCCGGGGCGCGGTCGACCAGCTCGGCCGGCGACACGATCGGGATGGTGGTGCCGGGCATCCGCTTGCCCTGCTTGGCCGGCGACGCGTCGGCGACAGCCGGCAGCAGGTCGGCGTCGATGCCCGCGTGGCTCACCAGGGGGACCGAGCGGGAGGCCGCGCCGTAGCCGAGGACGAGCCGGCCCGCCGCCTGCTCGCCGACCAGCCACGCGCGCAGCTCGGCCGCGGATGCGGCGTCCTCCTGCAGACCGCGCACCCGTTCGGCGCTGCACACGCCGTCGCGGCGTTCGGCCTCCATCAGCTCGAGTGTCGCGGTGTCGGGCTCGGGGCTGCGGGTCGCGGTGACCAGCACGGTGCCGCCGGCCATCGGGTACCACCACGCCCGATGCACGCCGAGCCCGTGGCGGCGCAGGGCGCGGTCGAGCGCGGGCACCGACCAGTAGGCGAAGTGCCCGTGCCGCAGGTCGTACCACTGGGAGTGCCGCAGCACGGTCGCGAAGCTGTGCAGCTGGACGACCAGCGTCCCGCCGGGGGCGAGGGCGTCGACGCGGGCGCGCAGCGAGGCGTCCTGGTCGGGCTCGTGCAGCAGCCCGTAGAAGTCGATGACCACGTCCGCCCCGGCCGGGCCGGCTGCGGCGATCAGGCCGTGACCGGTCAGCTGCGGAAGCCACGAGCCGCCGTGCGGACTGCCGAACTCGACGACCGTCGCGCCGGCCCGCAGCAGGCGCTGCTCGCCCATCCGTGCGATGGACCGTTCGGTCTGCTCGAGCATCGCGCGCGGTTCGACACCGGTGATCTCCTCGACACCGCCGGCGTCCTCGACGAGCTGGGCCAGCCAGCAGTCGTGGCACCACCACATGCGCAACCGGTGGGCGGGGTCGGGCAGCGGGTCGGTCAGCGGGGGCATGTGGTCCCAGGCCGGCTGCGTGCCGAGGTCGAGGACGACCTCCCCCGCGGTCGACCGGCAGGCCCGACAACGAATTGTGGCGTTGCCCACCAGGCACCAACCTCGTTCCACGTGTATGTACGCCCGACGCGAAGTACGACCCTCGATCGTAGTGCGGGCCGCTCGGGGCCACGCGGACGTCCCCGGTGGGCCCCGCCAGATTACTACTATGTTTCTTAGTAGATAAGGGAGGATGCTCGTGCAGGTCCACCGCACCGTCATCGACGGGGTGTTGCTGTTCGCGCCCATCCCGCACCGCGACGACCGGGGGTTCTTCAGCCGGACCTTCGACGCCTCCGTCGGCCGGGACGTCGGGATCCGGATCGAGGACTTCGTGCAGGACTCGCAGTCGCGTTCGCGGCGCGGCGTCGTCCGCGGGTTGCACGGGCGGCTCGGCCGGGGTGAAGCCAAGCTCGTGCGCTGCTCGCACGGCGCGATACACGACGTCGTCGTCGACGCCCGGCCGGACTCGCCGACCTTCGGCCGCGTCGCCACCTTCCGCCTCGACGACGAGGACATGCGTCACCTCTACATCCCCGCAGGCTGCCTGCACGGCTTCCAGTCGCTCACCGAGCACGCCGACACCTGCTACCGCATCGACCGCGAGCACGACCCCGGCGAGGACGTCGCCGTCCGGTTCGACGACCCCGACCTCGCCGTACGCTGGCCACTGCCGGTCACCGCGATGAGCGAGCGGGACGCGGCCGCCGGATCATGGGCCGAGCTGTGCGGGCGCCTCGGCGTCCCCCGGCCGGCCGTTCCGGTGCCCGCGGGCACCGGCGACGACCCGTGCGGCCAGCGGACCGATCGATTGCCGGGGTAGACCTGGGCGGTTAGCGTTCCGCCGTGGGGAAGATCGTGTCGTTGCCCGAGGGCGTGGCCGAACTGGTGCACGACGGTGACACCGTGGCCCTCGAAGGATTCACGCACCTGATCCCGTTCGCGGCCGGGCACGAGATCATCCGGCAGGGCCGGCGGGGCCTGACGCTGGTGCGGATGACCCCCGACCTCATCTACGACCAACTGATCGGCGCCGGCTGCGCGTCGAAACTGATCTTCTCCTGGGGCGGCAACCCCGGCGTCGGATCGCTGCACCGGTTCCGTGACGCGCTGCGCAACGGCTGGCCGGTGCCACTGGAGATCGAGGAGCACAGCCACGCCGGGATGGCCAACCGGTACGTCGCCGGCGCCTCCGGGCTGCCGTTCGCGGTGCTGCGCGGCTACGCCGGCACCGACCTGCCCACGCACACCGACACGATCTCCACGGTGACCTGCCCGTTCACCGGCGAGGAGCTCGCCGCCGTGGCCGCGATCAACCCGGACGTGACGATCGTCCACGCACAGCAGGCCGACCGGGCGGGCAACGTGCAGCTCTGGGGCATCACCGGGGTGCAGAAGGAGGCCGTGCTCGCCGCGAAGCGGTCGCTGGTCACCGTCGAGGAGATCGTCGACGAGCTGGTGCCGATGCCCGGCGGGGTGGTGCTGCCGTCCTGGGCGGTGGACCGGGTCGCGGTCGCACCCGGCGGCGCCGCGCCGTCGTACGCGCACGGTTACTACGACCGGGACAACGCCGCCTACCGGGCCTGGGACGCGATCAGCCGGGACCGGGCGGCCTTCACCGAGTGGCTGCGGGAGCTGGGAGTCGAGGCATGAGCATCCCGTCCGACACGTCCGCGGAGGCGGCTGCGCCGGCCTCCGAGTACACCGCCGACGAGATGATGACCGTCGCCGCGGCCCGGGCGCTGCGCGACGGGCAGGTCTGCTTCGTCGGCATCGGGCTGCCCTCCACGGCGGCCAACCTGGCCCGCCGGCTGCACGCGCCCGGCCTGGTCCTCGTCTACGAGTCGGGGACGCTGGACACCAAGCCCGCGGAGCTGCCGCTGTCGATCGGCGATGGCATCCTCACCGACTCCGCGCTGACCGTGGTCTCCGTGCCGGAGATCTTCAATTACTGGCTGCAGGCCGGGCGCATCGACGTCGGGTTCCTCTCCGGCGCCCAGCTCGACCGCTTCGGCAACATCAACACGACCGTCATCGGCGAGTACGACGAGCCCGATGTGCGACTGCCCGGGTCCGGCGGCGCCCCGGAGATCGCCGCGTCCTGCCGCGAGGTGATCGTCGTGATGCGGCACCGGCTGCGGTCGTTCGTCGAGCAGGTCGACTTCGTGACCTCCGTCGGGCACGGCACCGGCCCGCACGACCGGCAGCTGCTCGGGCTGCGCGGGGCCGGGCCGGTCCGGGTGATCACCGATCTCGGCGTGCTCGAGCCCGACCCCGAGACCAGCGAGCTGGTGCTCACCGCGCTGCACCCGGGGATCACCGTGGAGCAGGTGCGGGCGGAGACGGGCTGGGGGCTCGAGGTGTCCGCCGACCTGGCGGTGACCGCGGTGCCGAGCGCCCGCGAGCTGGAGATCTTGCGCGGCCTGCGTACGGTCGGCAGCGGCAACACAGCCGACCCAGCCGACGCCGAGGGAGCGAAGTGATGAGTGAGCCGGTGCTGCTGCACCATGTCGTCGACGGACCGGAGGACGCGCCCGTGCTGGTGCTGTCCGGGTCGCTGGGCAGCACCCTGGAGATGTGGCGACCGAACGTCGCGGCGCTGGCCGAGCGGTTCCGGGTGATCCGGCTCGACCACCGCGGTCACGGCGAGTCCCCGGTTCCCGAGGGGCCCTACCGGATCGCCGACCTGGCCGCCGACGTGCTCACCACCCTCGACTCGCTCGGCGTGGACCGCTTCGACTGGTGCGGTCTGTCGATGGGCGGGATGGTCGGCATGCACCTGGCCTCCGAGCACCCGGAGCGGGTGCGCCGGCTCGTGCTGTGCTGCACGTCCGCGCACTTCCCGGACAGCTCCGTGTGGACCGACCGGATCGCGGCCGTCGTCGACGGCGGCACCGCGCCGATCTCCGCGACCGTCGTGCAGCGCTGGTTCACCCCGGAGTGGGCGGCCGAGCACCCCGACGTCGTGGAGGAGGCCCGGAAGATGGTCGCCGACACCCCCGACGCCGGCTACCTGGCGGGCTGTCAGGCCCTCGAGGTGTGGGACCACCGCGACCGGTTGCCCGCGATCACGGCGCCGACGCTGGTGATCGCCGGCGAGGCCGATCCCTCCACGCCGGTCGAGCCGCACGCACGGACGATCGCCGAGGGCATCCCCGGCGCCCGGCTGGAGGTGCTCCCCGCGTCGCACCTGGCGACCATCGAGCGTGCCGACGAGGCCTCTCGGCTCATCGCCGAGCACCTCGGCAGCTGAGGCGCCCCACCGACCGGCGACGTACCGGACGGCCGCGCGAAAGATCACAATTCGATCACATATCCTGGAGGGAAGACGTCATTCCCGGGTCAGCGTGGAGCCAGGGTTTCGTCATGGCCCACTGATCGACATCCCCGGGGGTTGACCCGTGCTCAGCGACCGTGAACGCGGCGTGCTGGTCCGCATCGAGCAGGACCTGTCCATGAACGACCCCGACCTGGTCCGGCTGTTCCAGACCCTGAGTCACGCGAGAACCCCCCGCCGCCCGGTCACGATGCGGGCCGCCGGCGTCGTGCCGTGCGCCCTGCTCATCATCGGCCTCGTCCTGCTCCTGCTGGGCGGAGCCAGCACCATGATCCCCATCGTGGGGATCGGGATCGTGCTGACGCTGCTGGCGCTCGCGCTGGCCTACAGCAGCGGCGCCGAGCGGCGTCCCGGGCCGGCCTGACGCCTGCCCTCGGTCCGATCCGCGCCGGGCCCGGTGTGGACCGGTTCTCGTCCCTCGCGTCATCCGGTTCTGCTCGCGGCCGCCGCGGACCGACCGGTGATCGTTCCCATCGATCCGTCATCACGCGCTCACTTATAAGATCATCCGCAGGCCGCGCCGGGCCGGGCTGCTCTCGAGACGCGTGGGGTGATGACGGTGGTTGCCCCGCAGGAGGCCCCGGCGAAGGCTGCGACGTTCATCATCTGCGGGGACAGCCCGCTGGCCCTGCGGCTGGCCGAGGAACTGGTCTCCCAGACCGGGGACCACGTGACCGTCGTGCTGCCGTCCAGGGAGCGCAACTACGGGCCACGGATCGCGCTGCTGCCCAAGGTGCGGGTCATCGAGGCCCCCGAACTCGACGACGCCGCCCTCCGCGCGGCCGGCGTCCAGGAGGCCGAAGCCCTCGCGCTGGTGGACCAGCACGACGTGCGCAACATCCACACCGCCCTGCGGGCCCAGGAGCTCAACCCCGAACTGCGGCTGGTGATCCGGTTCTTCAACATGAGCCTCGGGCACCGGATCCGGACGCTGTTCCCCAGCTGTGTCGTGCTGTCCGACTCCGCCACCGCGGCCCCTTCCTTCGTGGCGGGGGCGCTCGGGGAGCTGGCCCCCACCTACGTGCGGCTGCCGGGCCGGACCCTGTTCGTGACCCACCGGCCCGACATCGGGGCGAGTCGGCTCGTGTGCGGGCTCGCCGACACCAGCGTGCCCGGTGTCCCGCACCTGCTCCCCGTCGACGACGACCGCGCAGACCTGGTGCTCGCGGTGGCCGTGGGGGAGCGGCGCGACCCGGAGACCCCCTCTCGACGATCGAGGCGCCGCGGCCGGGCGTGGTGGTCGCGCATCACCGCCGTCCTCGACCGGAAGCTGACCGTCGCCGCCTGTGCCCTGTTCGCCCTGCTCCTGCTCGGCACCGTGCTCTTCGCGACCGTGGGCGGCTTCTCCTGGTCCGACGCGGTGTACCTGACCGTCCTCGACGCGGCCGGGGCCGCGCAGCCGGATCCCGGGCTGAGCACGGTCGACAAGCTGATCCAGACGATGGTGACGCTCGTCGGAATCTCGATGATCCCGGTGGTCACCGCCGCGGTGATCGACGCCGTGGTCGGCGCCCGGCTGGCGCACGCGCTCGGCAGGCCACGCACGATGAGCGACCACGTGGTCGTCGCCGGCCTGGGCAACGTCGGGTCCCGGATCCTGTTGCAACTGCACGATCTGGGTGTCCCGGTGGTCGGTGTGGAGAACGACGAGGAGGCCCGCGGGGTCTCGCTGGCCAGACGGGCCGGGATCCCGGTCGTGATCGGCGACGCCAGCCGGGAGGAGACCCTGCAGGCAGCGCACGTCGGCACCTGCCGGGCCCTGCTCCCGGTCACGAACAACGACGTGACCAACCTCGAGGCGGCGCTGAACGGACGCGCGATGCGCGAGGACCTCCGCATCGTGCTGCGGTTGTTCGATCACGACCTCGCCGAACGCGTCCAGCGCAACTTCGGGATCACGCTCTCCCGGAGCGTGTCCTACCTGGCCGCTCCCGCCTTCGTGGCCGCCATGCTGCGCCAGCAGGTGCTCGGCACCATCCCGGTCGGTCGCAGGGTGCTGCTGATCGCGGAAGTGCCGGTACGGACCGGCTCCGACCTCGTCGGCGCCGGTACCGGCAGCGTCCACCAACCCGGTCGCGCCCGGGTCATCGCGGTCCACCGCCACGCCACCGGCAGCCTCGAGCTGCCCCCCGCACCGGATCGAGCCCTCACCGACGGGGACCGGCTGATCGTCCTCGCCACCCGTGCCGGCCTGCGCCGCATCCGCGACCTCAGCGCGGGACCCCCCACCGGCAGCACCGCCGTCGGCCACGACCGGGCCCCGCTAAGCAGCGCCGGTGGGTGATCAGCGCGTCGTAGGCCTCAGCCGTGGGCGAGGTCGGCGAAGCGGCTGTAGTGCAGCTGGTGGGCCACCGTGATGGTGCTGGTGGGCCCGTTGCGGTGCTTGGCCAGGATCAGGTCGGCCTCCCCGGCGCGCGGGTCGTCACGCTCGAACGCGTCCGGGCGGTGCAGCAGGATCACCATGTCCGCGTCCTGCTCGATCGAGTTGTGCACGGCGATGCCGTCGGCGATGAAGTTGTGCGTGCCGGGCACCGTCGCGTCGTACACCTGTTGCTCGCCGAGGCTCGTGACCTCCACGATCTCGTCCCAGAACACGTCGTTGGTCGCCAGCATCTCCAGGTTCGCGTCGTGCAGCACGGCGGCGGCGCGTGCCAGCCGGGACCGGCTCGGTGAGTGCTTCCACGTCGTCGAGCCACAGAACCGCGATCCCATGGCTGCGGCGACGTCGCGGTGGGTCATCTCCCGCGCCGACAGCAGGCTGCGCACGCGTCCCCAGACCTCTCGGGGAACGGTGTCGACGTTGGCGTTGCCTGTGATGCGCCGCAGGCGCTCGGCGATGTCGTGGACCGCTGCATCGCGCGCTCCGTGCACGCCGATGAACTGAGCGAATGCGCGCTGGTGTTCCGAGCCGTGGATGTGCAGCTGCCAGCGGTCGCGGTAGCCGGGCTTGCGGATCCGCGTGAGGCGGCTGAGAACGCCGAAGCGCAACAACAGTCGGGAGACATCGTCGACCAGGCGCCGGCTGTTGGATGCGTAGCAGATGCGTCCAACGCGATTCCGCTCGTCCCAGCTCACCGATCCGCCGGTCGCCCAGAGATGCCGCAGGAACAGCGCCAACTGTTCGTCGGGCAATGCGAAGACCGGAGCGGGCACGAACTTCTCGTGGCTGCGCAGGCCGAAGAGACCCAGCTCGTCGAGCCAGGCCGCGACGGGGTTACGCCGCCCATGGGCCAGACGGGTGGGCGCGGGAAGCCGGAGCGTCGTACACCTCGCAGCCGGGTATTCATCACGCACCGCGGTGATTCCGAACGCAGCAGCAGCCGATGCCACAGCCTCCAGGTTCGCCTCGTCCGTGCTCGCGTAGCGCAGAGGCCGCCGCCGGACGAAGGAACCGTCACCGATCAGGTGTGCCAGCAGCACCACCTGTTCCTCGGGCATCGGCACGGGTGTCACAGGCGCCGGAACGCGGCGCGGGGCGGCCACCCGGTCTCCGACCGAGAGAGCGCCGAGGGCGCACCATCCGTCGACGGTCAGGAACGGGTGGTTCGCGGTGGCCTCGACCTCGCGCCCCGAGGCGAGCCGTAGCCGGAAGATTTCCTTGACACCGCTGGGGAAGACCGCCGTCATCTCCCGCGGCGTCATCCGCATCCGCTCGTCGAGCGACCACAGCGGCACCCCGGTCGTTCCCGACTCGATCAGCTCACCGATGGACACCTCGGCGCCGGTGTCGGCGCGAAGCACCCGGGTCGCCGCCGTCAGACAGCCGGACTCGCGCAGGTCCGACAGCATCGGCCGCTTGTCGGTGCGCTGCTCCGGGCCACGGTTGAGCTGGCTGATCGCCACCACCGGCACCTCGAGCTCCTTGGCCAGCAGCTTGATCTGCCGAGAGAACTCACTGACCTCCTGCTGGCGCGACTCCACCTTGCGCCCCGAGGTCATCAGCTGCAGATAGTCCAGGATGACCAGCTTCAGGTCGTTGCGCTGCTTGAGCCGGCGCGCCTTCGCCCGGATCTCCATCAGCGTCAGGTTCGGCGAGTCGTCGATGAACAGCGGCGCCTCGCTGATCTCACTCATCCGCCGGGCCATCCGGGTCCAGTCGTCATCGCTCATCCGGCCCGCCCTCATGTCGGCCAGCCGGATCCGCGCCTCCGCCGACAACAGCCGCATCACGATCTCGGACTTGCTCATCTCCAGGGAGAACACCGCGCTGGTCAACCCGTGGCGCACCGAACACGACCGGGCGAAATCCAGCCCCAGGGTCGACTTCCCCAACCCCGGCCGCGCCGCCACCACGATCATCTGCCCCGGATGCAGCCCGTTGGTGGCCGCGTCCAGGTCGGCGAACCCGGTCGGCACCCCCAACGCCACCCCACCCCGGGAGGCGATCGCGTCGATCTCGTCCATGGTCGGCTGCAGCAGCTCCTCGAGCGCGACGTAGTCCTCGCTCGTGGACCGCTCGGTGACCTCGTAGATCGCCGCCTGGGCCCGGTCCACCACGTCGTTGACCTCGGCCCCATCGGCGCCGTGATAGCCCAGCTGCACGATCCGCGTCCCGGCCTCCACCAGCCGGCGCAGGATCGCCTTCTCCGCCACGATCTCCGCGTAGTACGCCGCGTTCGCCGCCGTCGGCACCGTCGCGATCAACGTGTGCAGATACGGCGCCCCACCCAGGCGGATCAGCTCACCGCGACGCTGCAACTCCGCCGACACGGTCACCGCATCCGCCGGCTCACCCCGGCCGTACAGATCCAGGATGCAGTCATAGACCGTCTGGTGCGCCGGCCGGTAGAAATCATCCGGCCGCAGCACCTCCACCACGTCGGCGATCGCGTCCTTGCTCAGCAGCATCCCGCCCAGCACCGACTGCTCCGCGGTCAGATCCTGCGGCGGCTGCCGGTCGAACGGCGACGGTGCCTCACCGCCGCGGGACGAGCCCTCCTCGCCCCGCACCGGCCGCGGCCGCCCAGCCGGCCGATCGTCCGTCACCGCCATACGCAGCGTCACCCCCAACACTGATACTATCGAACATCTGTTCGATCCGCACTATGGCCGACCCGACCACCCGCAGACTGATCGGTGAACGGTCGGCGCCGCAGGAGCAACATCGCGAACCCCGGAAGGGGCAGGCTAGGCCCGCCGCCGCCGCGGATCAAAAGAGCGTGTGCACGGACCTGGGGACGGAATGTGCACGGACGCATTCCCGCCCAGGACGGCGTCGGGAGCCCGCTGTGGATGGCGTGGGGACAACCGCTGCTACACAGCCCTTTTCCCAGATCAGCGGGCCGAGGAGGGCTGTGGACAACTTCTCCCCGGCGTGTCGCCCGTCGGCGTGTCGGAACACGCCCACCCGGCGCGCTCGGGAGGTCACCGACCGACGTCATCGTAACCCGCGCCACAGCCGCCGCGCCGCCCACCGGACGGCGAACGGTGGCCTGCCGGGCGGCTCCCGGGAACAGCACAGGGGCGGGACCCGAGCCCGGAGGACTCCATCCCGCCCCTGTGACGGTGTGTAACTGATAGGCAGCCCGAAGGCATCCCGTCGCTGGTCAGCTCGCGACGACCGCGACGTCCAGCTCGGTGGTGACCTCCGGGTGCAGCCGGACGGTCACGGAGTGCTTTCCGACCGTCTTGATCTGGCCGGGCACCTCGACCGCGCGGCGGTCGAGCGGCGGGCCGCCGGCGGCACGAACCGCGTCGACCACGTCGGCCGCGGTGACCGAGCCGAACAGCCGGCCCGAGTCGCCGGCCGCCTTGGCCCGGACGGTGACCGAGAGGTTGCCGAGCTCACCGGCGACCTCGCGGGCGTGCCCGAGGTCGCGGATCTCACGGGCCTTCTGGGCGCGCTTGATGGCTGCGACCTGCTTCTCCGCGCCGCGGGTGGCCGGGATGGCCAGCTGGCGGGGCAACAGGAAGTTGCGGCCGTAGCCGTCCTTGACCTCGACGATGTCGCCGGGCGCGCCCAGGTTGGGCACGTCGGCGGTGAGGATGAGCTTCATGTCCCCTCCTTAGCGGGCGGTCGAGGTGTAGGGCAGCAGGGCGACCTCGCGGGAGTTCTTGACCGCGACGGCGACGTCCCGCTGGTGCTGGCGGCAGTTACCGGTGACCCGGCGGGCCCGGATCTTGCCGCGGTCGGAGATGAACTTCCGCAGCAGACCGGTGTCCTTGTAGTCGATCTCCTGGGCCTTGTCCTTGCAGAAGGCACACACCTTCTTCTTGGGCTTGCGCAGGACGGGCTTGGCCATTTTGGGGGTACTCCTGGTTGTGCTCGGTGTCCGCCCGTCACCGGGCGGAAGTGGTCTCTACGAAATCGACGCGACGGGAGTCAGAACGGCGGCTCGTCGTCGGCGGCCGGACCGCTGCCGGCGGGCGGCGCCGACCCCCACGGGTCGTCGTAGCCGCCTCCGCCACCGGCGGAGCCGCCACCGCCACCGCCACCGAAGCCGCCGCTGCCACCGCCGCGGCTCACCTTGTTCACCTTGGCCGTGGCGTACCGCAGCGACGGGCCGACCTCGTCGACCTCCAACTCCACGACGGTGCGCTTCTCGCCCTCACGGGTCTCGAAGGACCGCTGCTTGAGCCGGCCGGTGACCATCACCCGCATACCGCGGGTGAGCGTCTCGGCGACGTTCTCCGCCGCCTGCCGCCAGACGTTGCAGCGCATGAACAGCGCTTCGCCGTCCTTCCACTCGCCGGACTGGCGGTCGAAGGTGCGGGGCGTGGAAGCCACCGTGAAGTTGGCCACCGCGGCGCCGGACGGAGTGAACCGCAGCTCCGGGTCGGCAGTCAGGTTGCCGACCACGGTGATGACAGTCTCGCCAGCCATGGTGGCCTCCTCAGCTGCTGGCCGCGGCGGGGGCCGGGGTGCGCTTGCGCTCGCGCCGCAGCACCTTGGTCCGCAGGACCGACTCGTTGAGGCCGAGCTGGCGGTCGAGCTCCGCGACCGTGGCCGGCTCGGCGCTGATCTCGACGACGGCGTAGATGCCCTCGGCGTGCTTGGCGATCTCGTAGGCCAGCCGGCGCTTGCCCCACACCTCGACCTTCTCGACGGACCCGCCGTCGGTGCGGACGACGTTGAGGAAGGTCTCCAGGGACGGCGTCACAGTGCGCTCGTCCAGGCTCGGGTCGAGAATGACCATGAGCTCGTAATGACGCATGAGAACCACTCACCTCCTATGGACTCAGAACGGCCGCGGTGCATCCGCGACAGGAGGTTCTCACCGTGCCCCGACAGAATCGGGCCGCCGGCTCACTGCCGGCGGCTCG
This sequence comes from Pseudonocardia acidicola, assembly GCF_012911935.1. Lineage (GTDB taxonomy): Bacteria > Actinomycetota > Actinomycetes > Mycobacteriales > Pseudonocardiaceae > Pseudonocardia > Pseudonocardia acidicola. The sequence continues at coordinate 18,303 of NZ_JAAXLA010000088.1, forward strand.
TCGGACGGCGTCCAGGTGGACGCCGGTCGGAGCGACCTGTCGAGGCTACCAGGGCTGACCGGGCACGAGTCCGGCGGCAGGGGAGTCCGGGCCGAACACTAGTCTCTGCCGCATGCTCATCGGAGCCCACGTCCGGGACGACGATCCGGTTGGTGCTGCCGCCGAGCGCGGGGCCGAGGTCGTCCAGTTCTTCCTGTCCGACCCGCAGGGATGGAAGAAGCCGCCCACTCATCCGCAGGCGGACCAGCTGCGCGAGTCCGACCTCACCGTCGTCGTGCACGCGCCGTACGTCCTCAACCTCGCGTCGCTGAACAACCGGATCCGGATCCCGTCGCGCAAGCTGGCCGTGCAGCACGCCACGGCGGCCGCCGAGGTCGGGGCGATCGGCCTGGTGCTGCACGGCGGGCACGTGACCAAGGGCGAGGAACCGGCCGAGGGCGTTGCGAACTGGCGCAAGTTCATCGAGCGGCAGGTCGACGACGGCGGGTTCGCGGTGCCGGTGTTCATCGAGAACACCGCGGGCGGGGACAACGCGATGGCGCGCCGGTTCGACGCGCTGGCCCGGTTGTGGGACGCGGTCGGCGAGTTCGGCGTCGGCTTCTGCCTGGACACCTGCCACGCGTTCGCAGCCGGGGAGGACCTCGTCGACGTCGTCGACCGGGCGAAGGCCATCACCGGCCGGATCGATCTGGTGCACCTCAACGACTCCCGCGACGAGTTCGGCTCGGCGCGCGACCGGCACGCCAACATCGGCTCCGGCACCATCTCCCCGGACGTGCTGGCCGCGGTCTGCTCCGCCGCCGGGGCGCCCGTGGTCGTGGAGACGCCGGCCGAGGGCCAGGCCGCCGACATCGCATTCCTGCGCGAGCGGCTGGGGCGGTGACGGGAACGGCCGTCGGTCCGGCAGGGCGCCTCGTCGGCGCGTTGCCGCGGGCCGCCGCGGAACCCGCCGGGCGCCCGCGCGGCACCCTCGTGCTCGCCGTGCTGGTCCTGCTCACCGGGGTCACGCTGGTGCTCGGGTACGCCAACAAGGCGCGCTGCGTCGGCCCGGAGTTCGACGCGGCCGGCCGCAGCGGCCCGGACTACGACATCCGCATCGACCGGGACGTCTGCTACTCCGACATCCAGCACCTGTGGCTGGGCCGCGACGTCAATCGCCACGTCTTCCCCTACGTCAACGGCTCGATCACGCCGGACGGCACGCTCGCCGGCGGCACCGTGGAGTACCCGGTGCTCACCGGCGTACTGATCTGGGCCGGTGCCTACTTCGCGACCAACGACGGCGGCTTCCTGTTCTACTCCGCGCTGCTGATGGCCCCGTTCGGGCTCGCCACCGGCTGGCTGCTCGGCCGGCTGTCGCGATGGCGGGCGCTGCTGTGGGCACTGGGGCCGCCGCTGGTGCTCTACGCGTTCCACAACTGGGACCTGCCGGTGGTGGCGTGTGCCGTCGGCGCGGTGTTCGCGGTGCACGGCTGGCGGACCACGCGGTCGCTGCCGCAGCGGGCCACCGTCGCCGCGGTGCTGCTCGGCCTGGGGTTCTCGTTCAAGCTCTATCCCGGCGCCTTCGTGCTGCCGCTCACGCTGTACGTGCTGACCCGGGGCGGGGCGCCCGGTACCGGGCTCGACTGGCGGGGCGCGCTGCGGGTCCTGGTCGCCGCGGCCGCCACCGTCGTGGCGGCGAACCTGCCGTTCGTGATCGCCGGCTACGACGGCTGGCGCGCGTCGTTCACGTTCCAGCAGTTGCGCAAGGTCGACATCACCACGAACTCGATCTGGTACTGGGGTTTCCGGCCGGAGTCCGACCCGAACAATGTGCCGTTCCAGGAGCTCGTGGACTGGCTGTCCCCGACGCTGGTGCTGCTGTCCTTCGCGGTGGCGGCCGCGGTCGGGTGGTGGCGCTGGCGCCGCGACGGCGTCTACCCGTGGGTCGGGGTCAGCGCGGCGATGCTGTGCGGGTTCCTGTTGCTGCACAAGGTGCACTCCCCGCAGTACACGCTGTGGCTGCTGCCGTTCTTCGTGCTGCTGCGGGTGCCCTGGGGCATCGTGACGGCCTACCTGCTGGCCGACCTCGCGATGGGGATCGGCATCTTCCGCTGGTTCTACGCGATCAAGGTCGGTGCCGGCTTCGACATCTTCAGCGGGTTCGCGGCGCAGGCCGTCGCGATCGGTGTCTGGGGCCGCGCGGCGCTGCTCGTGGTGCTGTTCGTCCTGTTCCTGCGGATTCCGGCGGTGCTGCCACGGGATCGCGAGCGGGAGCCGGCCGGGGCGCTCACCCCGGCCTGAGCGCCGGCCCGGTTCAGCGCCAGGCGAAGACCGGCTGTTCCAGGTGCGCCACCCGGGTCGGTCGCCCGTGGACCACGACCTCCCGGAACTGGTAGAGCACCGCCCCGGTCGGTGCGTGCACGAACCGGTCGAACAGCGGCACCTGGATCACCGGGGCGTCCGACTCGGGGATGGTGAGGAACCGCGGTTCGACGTCGATCTGGCGCACCGTGATCCGGAACAGCTCACCGACCTCGTCGGGATTCGGGCGCAGCTCCCCGACCTGCCCCGCCCACAGCACCACCGGGGTGATCACGTATCCGGAGCGCGTGGGGTAGTCGTCGAGCAGACCGAGCACGGCATCCTCACCGAGCTCCAGGCCGAGTTCCTCGGCGAGCTCACGGCGGGCCGCCTCGGTGGTCGTCTCGCCCGGGTCCACCCGGCCACCGGGCAGCGCCCATTGGCCGGAGTGCTTGCGCAGCGTCGTGGCGCGGCGGGTGAGCAGGAACGCCAGCCCGTCCGCGACGCCCGCGCCGTCGCCCGCTCCGGTGGTGACGAGGGTGATGGCGACTGCGGCCACCTTCAGCTCCGGCCGGTCGGCCGGCCGCCGCTCGAACCCGGCCAGGGCGCCGGTCACCGCCTGTCTCAGGTCATCCACGCCGACGTCCTCCAGCACTTCCGGCACCGCACCCGGGCACGGGCCCGTGGCTCGACTCTGCCGGACCGCACTACCGGAGGCCTACGCCCACCCGCTGTGACACATGCCTCACCGGCTGCCCGGGCGTCCCGCTGCGCCGCACGGGGACGTCACGGTGTGGGCGGTGGATGCGATGTGCTCGGCGGGGTGGTCGATGCCGGCACCGGCGCGCCGCCGGGAGCGCTGAGCACGGGGACGGGCGGGTGGACGCGGCGCACCGGCCAGTCCGGGTCGTCGGAGTCGCCGCCGCCGAGCGCGCGCACCGGGTCGGTGCCGGGGCGCAGCACCGTCCGGACGACCAGCACGCACAGCAGCGCCACGAACGCGTCGCGGAGCACGACGGCGCCCAGGAACCAGTCCGGTGGCAGGCCCTTGTTCTCCGGGGTCAGGTAGTAGTACATCCGCGGTACCCAGACCAGCGCGTCGATGAGCATCCAACCCAGCAGCAGCCGCCACCGGGGCAGGGCGAGCACCGCCAGCGGCACCAGCCACAGCGAGTACTGCGGGCTCCACACCTTGTTGACCAGCAGGAACGATGCGACGACGAGGAACGCCAGCGATGCCAGCCGGGGCGTCCGCGGGGCCCGCAGGGCGAGCACCGTGACGGCGATGCAACAGCACACGAACAAGGCGAGACTCACCGCGTTGAGCACCGACGGTGCCTGGTCGGGTCGCAGCGCCCCGTCGAAGCCGGGCCAGCCGCTGAAGTAGCTGAGCACGAAGTACAGCGAGTCGGGGTCGGCCGGCCGGGTCTGGTTGAGCCGGAAGAACTCCCACCACCCGGTGGTGAAGGCCAACGCGACCGGCGCGTTGATCAGCAGCCAGGTCACGACGGCGGTGCCGACGGTCCGGGCCGCGGTACCGAGGTCGCGGCGGCGCGACCCGACCAGCAGCACCGGTAGGAGCAGCAGCATCGGGTAGAACTTCGCGGCCCCGCCGATGCCGATCAGCAGCCCGGCGAGCACCGGCCGCCGTCTGGCCAGCGCGAGCATGCCGGCGGTCCCGGCGGCCACGGCGAGCGCGTCGAAGTTCGTGAACACGTGCACCAGCGCGAGCGGGGAGAGCGCCACCAGGGCGGCGTCCCAGGGCCGGGAGGGCCGCAGCCGGCACACCGCCCAGACGGCGACGAGCCAGGCCAGCGCGAGCCACGCCGCGGAGATGTCGAAGTACACGACGACGGGCAACGCGGCCGGCAACGGGAGCCGCTGGGCCAACCACAGCCAGCCGTCGGCGAACCGGGCGTTGGCCCATTGGAAGTACCCGGTGAGCACCGGGTACTCCATGTAGCGAACCCGTTCGGTGGGTGTTCCGGGATTCTCGACCCAGGGATCGCGGTAGGGCAGCGCGCCGACGTCGAGGCGTTCGATGCCGTAGAGCGGCACCGTGTCCGAGTAGCACATGGCCACGTACTGGCGGTTGTTGCGCCAGTCCAGGGCGAGCGATCCGTCCTGGGTCGGGTACTGCTGCAGGCACGGCGACTTGGCCAGCCAGCCCAGCGCCAACACGACGACCGCGAACAGCAGCACCATCCGCAGCGGTGTCCAGAACCGGCTGCGGCCGACGAGGGCGTGCCGGCCCAGCGGCCCGCCGACGACCCTGCTGGCGGCGATCGCCAGCGGCTCGGTCCACGACGGCACGACGCGACCCCGGGGGGCCGGGGTCGACGGCCCGGTGCCGGGGCTGCGCCCGGTCACCCGGGCGCCGACGTCGCAGGCGCGCCGAACGTCGCGGGCTGGCCGCCGTTCGGGCTGCCGGTCCGGGGAACGGTGTACCTGTTGGGCTGGTAGTCGTACGTCGGCGCGCCGGTGTCACCCGGGAAGGTTCCCGGGTCGCCCGATCCGCCCGACCCGTAGGAGGGGCCGGAACCGCCGGAATCGCCGAAGCCACCGGAACCGCTGCTTCCCGTGCCGTCAGCCGAACCGGGGCTCGGCGTGGTCGACGGGCGCGCGTTGTTCGACGGGTTCGCCGAGGCCGACGGGCGGGTCGAGCTGCCGGTGTCGTCGGCGACCGGCGGCGTGCCGATCGGCACGAACCGGGAGAACTGTTCCTTCGGCGTCCCGCGCAAGGCGTTGATCATGAACGACTGCCAGATCGAGCCGGGGAGCATGCGGCCGTAGACCGGCCGTCCGGCCGAGTTCTTGATCGGCGAGTTGTCGTCACTGCCGACCCAGACGGCCGTGGACACCGACGGCGTGTACCCGATCGTCCAGGCGTCGTTGTTCTGGCCCTCGATGCGGCTCTGCACGGTGCCCGTCTTGGACGCGACGGGACGGCCGTCGGGGAGCCCGATCAGCGAGGCGTCGGCGACGTCGGTCATCGACTCGGTGACGTTGCGGGCCACCTGCTGCGGGAAGGCCTGCTGCCCCGGCGTGGCACCGCGGTCGTAGAGCACCCGCCCGTCGGACGCGACCACCCGGGTGACCAGGTACGGCTCGCGGCGGACGCCGTCCGCGGCGAACGTCGCGTACGCCGACGCCATGTCGATCGGGTGGACCTCCTTGTCGCCCAGCGCGATACCACCGGTCGGGTTGGGCAGCAGGTCGTCCGGGATGCCGGCGGCGTGGGCGGCCTTCGCGACGTTCGCCGGACCGACGTCCAGCGCCATCCTGTAGAAGATCGTGTTGATCGACTTCGTCATCGCCGTCTTGACCGTGCAGCTCGCGCAGTTGAAGCCCTCGGAGTTGGACACCTTGGTGCCGGCCAGGACCTGCGGGGAGGACCCGTCGTAGGTGGTGCCCAGCCCGATCGGGGTGGGTTGTTGCAACGCCGCGGCCAGCACGAACGGCTTGAACGACGACCCGGGCTGCTTGAGCACGTCGACGTAGTCGAGGCCGACGCCCGAATCACCGCCGTAGTAGGCCAGGATCGCGCCGGTCTTCGGATCCACCGAGGCCAGCGCGGCGCGCAGGTTGTCGGGCTGACCCTGCATCACCTTGTGCACCGCGTCGATCGCGTCCTGCTGTTTGGCCGGGTCGATCGTGGTGGTGATCGTCAGGCCCTCGGTGTTGATCTCGGTGTCGCTGATGCCGTGCGTTTCGAGCTCCGCACGGGCCTGGTTGTAGATGTGCCCGCGGCTGTCCCCGGGGATGCCGCCGCTCGCCGGGGCCGGCGGGATCCACTTCGGGAACTGCTCGGTGGCGCGCTGGGCGGCGGGCAGCCAGCCCTGCGCGACCATGCCGTCGAGCACGAAGTTCCAGCGCTGCATGGACTTGTCGGGGTTCTTCGCCGGGTCCCAGCGCGACGGCGACTGGATCATTCCGGCCAGCATCGCGCCCTCGGAGACGCTGAGCTGCTGGACGTCCTTGCCGAAGTAGGCGTGGCTGGCCGCCTGCACGCCGTAGGCACCGCGCCCCAGGTAGATCACGTTCAAGTAGTTCTCGAGGATCTGCTCCTTGGACTGTTCCTTCGAGACCTTGACCGCGAGCACGACCTCCTTGTACTTGCGCCACAAGGAGAACTGGTCCTGGCCGGTGCTGACCTTGACGTACTGCTGGGTGATCGTGGAGCCGCCACCGATGCCGCCGGTCAGCTGACTGAACACGGCGCGGCCGATACCGGTGATGTCGAAACCGGGGTTGGTGAAGAAGCTGCGGTCCTCGGCGGAGAGGACCGCGTACTGGACGTTCTTCGGCACCTGGTCGAGGGTCACCTTGGTGCGGTTGATGTTATCCGGGCGCACGACGGCCAGCGGGCTGCCGTCGGCGTAGGTGAAGGTGGCCACCTGCGTGACGGCGGCATCGTCCGCCGTCGGCACCTTGAAGAGCATCCAGCCGATCGCGAAGGCCAGCAGCGGGCCGAGCACGGCCAGCCCGACGAGCGCGTAGAGCACCCGCCGGATCCGCCGCCACGTCGTCTTCCGCCCGCTCCCGGGGTCGTCCGGGTCCCCGCCGTCGGCAGCGGGCCGCGGGCCACCTGGGCCGGACCGCCCGACGACGGCGGTCGCGGCGGCGTGCCCCATCGGCACCGCAGCGGTCTCGTCGTGGGTCAGCAGCGGGGCTTCGCCGGAGCCGGGCGGCGGGCCCTCGGGACGGAAGCGCTGCGGCGCGGCGCGACCGGGTGGTGGCGGACCGGGCGGACCCGAGGGCCGCGGCGGCGGACCGGGCGGCCGGGCGGGCCCATCAGCAGGCGGACGCGCACCGGCAGGTGGGAGCGGGCCGCCCGGCGGCGGGCCGGGCGGTCGCGCGCCGGGCGGCGGCGGACCCGGCCGGGGCGCCGGGCGGTCGTCGTTCGCGGGTCCCTGGTCGAACCGGGGATCGCGCTGATCACTCACCGCTGACTCCGAGGGTTCGCTCACTGTGCAGGCCCGGCCCGGGGAGCGGGGACGGGATGATTCGCTCGATCACTCGGCGGCGGTCCTCCGTCGGTCGGTCCGACGGGGTCGCCCGCCGGTACCCAGGACGTAGGACAGCACCAGATGGTTCCAGCTACAGGTGCGACAGACCTCGACGACGTAGACGGAGAACTCCGAGTAGATCTCCGCGAGGCGCTCGAGTTCCTCGGGTTTGCGAGCCGAACCTGCGGCGTGCTTGAGCTCTTCGCCGAAGATCCAGGACACCAGGCTGAGCCGCTCCTTGCGGCAGACCGGGCAGGCCTGCTCGCTGGGTTCGCCGTGGAAGCGGGCCGCTCGGAGCAGGTATGGGCTGGCGTCACAGACCTCGGCCACCCCGACCCGACCGGAGTGGACGTCGGCGAGCAGCGCCCGGCGCTGCAACGCGTAGTCGACCACCTGTCGCTGGGTGAGCACCCGACCAGGGTACGCGGAGCGTCACGCAGGCTCGCCGGACCGCCCGATGGTGCACCCGGGCGGGGGTGAGCACCGTCTCGAATCTGCACACTGATGTATCGCACCGATATAATGGCGCCGTCGTTCTCGCCATCGTCGGCCACCACGGTCCGACACGTCCCGATGGCGCGGCCCGGATCGGGCCGGGGAGAAGGGGGTCGCTGGTGCTCGAGCTGGCGATCCTGGGGCTGCTCTACGAGGCACCTGTGCACGGCTACGAGCTGCGCAAGCGGCTCGGCGTCCGGCTCGGTGGCTTCCGGGTGTTCTCCTACGGATCGCTGTACCCGGCCTTGCGCCGGCTCACCCGAGCCGGTCTGATCGTCGAGGACAGCGACCGATCGACGCCCGACACGGCCACCGGGACCTGGTCACGCCGCAGCAGACGGGTATATCGGATCACGGCGGAGGGCAAGGAACGGTTTGCCGAGCTCCTCTCCGACGCCGGCCCCCAGACCTGGGACGACGAAAGCTTCGGCGTCCACCTGGCGTTCTTCTCCCGCACCCCGGCCGAGACCAGGATGCGCATCCTCGAGGGACGGCGACGTGCCGTCGAGGAACGCCGTGAAGGTCTCCGGTCGGCGCTGGCCAGAGCCGGTGAGCAGATCGACCGCTACACCCGCGAGCTGCACCAGCTCGGTCTCGACAGCACCGAGCGCGAGGTGCGTTGGCTCAACGAGCTGATCACCCGCGAGCGGGCGGAACAGCAGGACCCCCCCGGCGACGAGGCCGGACCTACGAGATAGCCGGGAGAAAGATATGAAGGAGGAGCCGGCCATGAGTCAGGTGCGAGTCGCCATCGTCGGCGTCGGCAACTGTGCGGCGTCGCTGGTACAGGGCGTCCACTACTACGCGGATGCCGATCCGGCGTCGCGCGTCCCCGGACTGATGCACGTGGACTTCGGTGGCTACCACGTTCGCGACATCCAGTTCGTGGCCGCGTTCGACGTGGACGCCAAGAAGGTCGGGCGCGACCTCTCGGAGGCCATCGGGGCGAGCGAGAACAACACGATCAAGATCGCGGAGGTTCCTCCGCTGAACGTCCCGGTGCAGCGAGGGCACACCCTCGACGGCCTCGGCCGGTTCTACCGGGAGACGATCACCGAATCCGACGAGGAGCCGGTGGATGTCGCGGCGGTGCTGCGCGAGACGCAGGCCGACGTGTTGGTCTCCTACCTGCCCGTGGGCAGCGAGGCGGCCGACCGGTTCTACGCGCAGTGCGCGATCGACGCCGGGGTGGCCTTCGTCAACGCGCTGCCGGTGTTCATCGCCTCGGATCCGGTGTGGGCGGAGAAGTTCCGCGCTGCCGGCGTGCCGATCGTCGGTGACGACATCAAGTCCCAGGTCGGCGCGACCATCACCCACCGGGTGCTGGCCAGGCTGTTCGAGGACCGGGGCGTCCAGCTCGACCGCACGATGCAGCTCAACGTCGGCGGCAACATGGACTTCCTGAACATGAAGGAGCTGGAGCGCCTGGAGTCCAAGAAGGTCTCCAAGACCCAGTCGGTCACCTCCCAGGTCGACCGTGACCTCGGCAAGGACAACGTCCACATCGGACCGTCGGACTACGTGGCCTGGCTGGACGACCGCAAGTGGGCCTACGTGCGGCTCGAGGGTCGCGCGTTCGGCGACGTGCCGCTGAACCTGGAGTACAAGCTCGAGGTCTGGGACTCGCCGAACTCGGCCGGCATCATCATCGACGCCGTGCGCGCCGCGAAGATCGCCAAGGACCGTGGCATCGGCGGCCCGATCCTGTCCGCGTCGAGCTACTTCATGAAGTCGCCGCCGGAGCAGTACAGCGACGACGAGGCCCGTCGCGCCGTCGAGGAGTTCATCCGCGGCGAGCGGCAGGACTGAACCCTCCACCTCCACGAGCGGCCCCGGCCGCCGGCAGTCGCCGGCGGCCGGGGCCGCTTCGCGTTCCGGGCATATTCCTTTCTTGATGCAAATATTTCAGGGCAATTCGGTGTATTTCCGGTTTGCAAACACTTTCACCCTTCCGCCGCGATCACGACCTGGCCCCACCGTTTTGTGTGCCATACATCACCCGTCCGGGATAGTTGCGGACAGCTCAGCGTGAATACGACGCTTGTCATTCATCACGCCAGTACTCCATTAGGTGAGCACACTCACGATAGGGACATACCGGATTGAGATCTTGCTCATGGCTTTTGCCGATATGTGTTCGTAATTTGTTCGACGGCCCCGCGACATCGCAGCTCAACCGGAGCTGCGGGCGTGGGGTCACCGTCTGACCGAACGGGGCGTGGCCCGGCCGCTTCACCTCGGCTGCGGCGTCTGTCGCACCCCGTCCGCGTCCACCCGGTTCCCGAGCCGGGGCGGACCGGACGGTCGACGGTGCGAGCAAAAGGAACACTGCGTTGCCCGAGCACAAACCCAGGCGGGCGATCCGCACCGCCGTCGTCGCTGTCACCACCGCCGCCGCGGCGCTGTTCGCCCTCCTGCCCGCCACCACCACGGCGGTCGCAGGCCCCGCAACCGGAACGTCCCCCGCCC
>NZ_JAAXLA010000089.1 GCF_012911935.1 Pseudonocardia acidicola
AGGGGGTGCGGATCGCCTGCCTGGAGGAGATCGCGATGGACCGCGGCTGGATCACCCCCGACTCCGCCCACGCCCTCGGTGCCGCCCAGGCCAACTCCGGCTACGGCGAATACGTCATGGCAGTCGCGCGGGCGCGTGGAGCCCTCACACCCGTCTGAGTGACGTTGCGACGGCGCTCGCCGTGGCCGGGTCGAAGACGCCACGCCGACGTGTGCAGGTTTCGACCGGCAGGGCAGGTGTTGTCCGGAAGCGGGGCGGTAATGTGCCCGCCGTGCAAGGGCGACAGGACGGCACAGAATCGGTCGAATACGCGGCCCGGCTCGCCGCGCTTTCCGGCGCCCGCTGGAAGCAGGTGCTGGATGTCCAGGCGCCCTACCGGTGGAATCTGCGCCGGCTGCTCGGTGACCGCCGGACACTCGATGTCGGGTGCGGGATCGGCCGGAATCTCGCCGATCTCCCCGAAGGCAGCGTCGGCGTCGACCACAACGAGCACTCCGTGCGAATCTGCCGGGAGCGTGGGCTGACCGCGTACACGTCGGACGAATTCCTCGCCGAGCCCCCGGAACATCGCGGTGGCTTCACCGGCCTGCTCGCCGCGCACCTTGTCGAACACCTTCCCGAGGGCGGCGGCCCTGATGTACTCGGCCGGTATCTGCCCTACCTCGCGCCGGGCGCGCGTGTCGTGCTGATCTGCCCGCAGGAGCGTGGGTTCGCATCGGACGCGACGCACACGGTCTTCACCGATCACGCCAAGCTGCGCGACCTGTGTGACGAGCTCGGTCTCGAGGTCGAGCGTGAATTCTCGTTCCCGTTGCCCCGCTTCACAGGGAAGGTGTTCACCTACAACGAGTTCGTGACCGTCGCCGCTCCCCGTCCGGTGCGATGACCGCCGAGCGACTCGGAGAGATGGCGTCGGCGGCCGACGCGCACCCTGAGCAATGGCCCCGAACCGGCGGTCTGCTGGTTGTGCTGCCGGCACTCAACGAGCAGGACTCGGTGGCCCGGGTGATCCAGGAGGTTCGGTCGGCGCGGCCCGACGCAGGCATCCTCGTCGTCGACGACGGGTCGACAGACGCCACCGCGAAGCGCGCGCAACGGGCCGGGGCCGACGTCATGCGGCTGCCGTTCAACCTCGGCGTCGGCGGCGCGATGCGGGCCGCCTACCGCTACGCCCGCGACGGTGGCTATTCGGCAGTCGTGCAGGTCGACGCGGACGGGCAGCACGACCCGACGGAGATCCTGCAGCTGATGACGGTCAGCGGTGCCGACGTCGTGATCGGCGCCCGGTTCGCAGGCCGTGGTCAGTACACGGTGCGTGGTCCTCGCCGCTGGGCCATGCGGCTGCTGTCCTGCGTGCTGACCCGGATCCTGCGTACCCCGGTGACCGACCCGACGTCCGGATTCCGGCTCGTGAACGAACGCGCCGTGGCGCTGTTCGCGGAGCACTATCCAGAGGAGTACCTCGGCGACACCGTGGAGGCGCTGGTCATCGCCCATCGCGCCGGACTCACCATTCGGCAGGTGCCGGTGGCGATGCGGCCCCGGGAGACCGGCATGGCGAGCCAGAACCCGCTGCGCTCTGCGGTGTACCTTTTTCGCGTGGTGGTCGCGGTCGCGCTCGCGCTGATCCGGCGGACGCCCCGCGCAAGCGAGGTCGGCTGATGCCCAGCACCCGTCTCACGATCTTCTCGGTCGTCGTCGCGCTGGCCGCGCTCGCTCTGGTCTTCGAATTGCTGCGTCGCCGCCGACTGCGCGAGAAGTACGCCGTCATCTGGGTCGTCATCTCGTTCGGAACGCTGGTCGTCGCGGTCTTTCCGGGGCTGCTCGGCGGCGTGGCCGAGCTCATCGGTATCCGGACACCGAGCAATCTGCTGTTCTTCGCCTCGCTGCTCGTCCTGTTCGCGGTGTCGCTACAACTCTCGCGTGAGGTCGGCCTCCTGGAGGAACAGAGCCGGCGGCTGGCCGAGGAGGTCGGGGCGCTGCGTCTGCGCCTGGATGCGATGGAGTCCGGGCGGCGCGAGCGCCACGACCTGCCCTCGGCCAGTGCACTCCCGAGGCAGGCCGAGGGCGGGTCAGAGTAGTCGGCGGACCACGGCCCAGTAGGCGCGGAAGAACACATTCGCGATCCGGGTCAGTGGCGCCGGTCCGATCACCTGGGGGTCGAGGGCAGGGGTGAGCCGTCCCATCCACATGGCGTCCGGCGCGCTCTGCTCGGCCTGCAGCGCTCGCCGTCTGCGTGTCACATGGTCGCGGTGGCGCCACATCCACGCCCAGCCGCGCGCCTTCTGGCGTCCCCATCCCGCGCTCAGCGCGTAAGCCGCGAGCAGCACTTCCGTCGTGACGAGCAGAGGGGCGAGCAGCAGCAGCGCCCGGGAGCTCCACAGCGTGGCCACCATGAGCAGCCGATTTCGCTCGAGCAGGTACATCTTGTGGGCGTTGCGCGAGAACTCGTAGTGGTGCAGGGCGATCGCGGCCGGCACGCAGCGCACGGCCAGCCCACGCCGCCAAGCGCGCAGGCTCAGCTCGGTGTCCTCCAGGTAGGCGAAGTACTCCTCGTCGAAGCCGCCCAGGTCGGTCCAGACCGATCGCCGCAGCAGCGTGCACGCCCCGCTCGCCCCGGTCACGTCGTAGGGCGCGGTCCGGGTCTCCGCGGAGTTCATCTCCCCGGCCCACGACAGGCCGACCAGGTGCACCGGGTTCCCGGCGCTGTTCACCAGGTGCGGCGGCTCCGCAAGCCGCAGCCCCGCCATCACCGGCCCGACGCCGGGCCGTGCGGCCTCGGTTACCAGTTGCGCGAGCGTATCGGGCCGCAGCACGCAGTCGGAGTTCACCAACGCGACGTAGTCGGTGTCGAGTTCGGCCACTCCGAGGTTGCACCCGCCGGCGAACCCCGTGTTGCGCCCGGGACGGAGCAGCCGCAGCCGCTCGTCGGACCGGATGGCGGCAAGGTCCTCGGGCCGGCAGCCGTTGTCGACGAGCACGAGCCGGACGTCCACACCGGTGGAGCCGAGCACCGAGTCGACGCAGTCGGCGAGGTACGGCTCGGCCTGCCAGGCGAGGACGACGACGCCCACCGTCGGCGGGGCGGTCACCGGGGGGCCCGGGTGGTCGAGCCGGGGGAGATCACACGTCGTCGCACGAGACCCAGAATTATCACCACGATGACGGCGGCGGCCAACTGCCCCAGGGCGCCCGCGGTGATCGGCGGTGCGAGCGCCAGACCGGCGACCACCAGCGCCGCCAACGCAGCGATCCAGGCCATCGCGACGCCGGACTGTCGGCGGGCGACGACGAGGTGGGCCTGCACGATCTGCGCGCCCGCGCCGACGACGGTCGACACCGCCAGCACGGCAAGCACCCAGGTCGGAGGTGTGATGGTGGCGCCGAACACGAGGTGCGCGACGGTGGGAATCACGAAGACGGCGAGCAGCACCCACACCACGCCACCGGCGGCCAGCATCGTCCCGAGCCGACGGGTGACCCGGCGCACCGCGGCGTCGTTCCCGGTGCCGACCATTGTCGTGATCGCGGGCAGCAGAAGCGCTTGCACCGAGGGGAAGAACAGGACCGGGGCGCGCAGGATGACCGCGACCGTCACGAATCCGGCCGCGAGAGCCGGGGCGTCGGCCAACCGGGCACTCACCAGGACGGGAGCGAGGTTCCATACGCCCTGCCCGGCGAGCAGCAGAGCGGCCGACCACAGCAACTCCGCGCGTGTGCCGCGGCCGGTGGCCTCGTCGCGGCCGGCCGTCGTCTCGTGGGGCTTCGCAGGTGCGGCCGCGTGGTGCGGCCGGGCGGCGGCCCGCGCGAGCACCAGAGCCGCGACCAGCGGGGCGAGCGCGAACGTGGCGATCCACGGAGTTGTGGTATCGACACCGGTGGCGACGAGGGCCCCGGCGGCGGCGAGCCCCACACCGGCCTCGATCCAGAACGTCGCGGCGTACGGCCCGTACCGGCGGTGTCCAGCCAGCGGCCCGCGGACCAGATAGGACGCGGCCATGGCGAGCGCTCCCACCGCGAGCAACCCGATCGCGGAGACGCCGGACCCGATGATCCTGCCCAGCAGGGGCGAGCTGGCGGCGACGATCACGAGCGCCCCGACCAGCAGGGTCAGTGTGTGCCGCACGGCGTCGCGGCGAGCCACCCCATCGCCCGCACCGGTGGCGGCCGTCAGGGCGATGGCCCGCGTGGTCTCCAGCTCGACTGCCGCGAAGAGACCTCGGCCGACGGTATTGATCAGCAGGTAGTACGAGCTGAGCGCGGCGAAGCCTGCGGCATCGACGTGCCGCGCGGCGAGCGCGAGCACCAGGTAGTTGGAGCCGGCCAGTGCGATCTGGCTCGCGGCGACCTGGGCCGCCGTGCTGGTCTTGCGCGTCGTGCTGACCCGGCTCGCCACGCGTGGATGGTAGTGGGGTTCGTCCGCAGCAGATTCGCCACGGTCAGCTGCGACCACCGGGGGAGGCAGCGGGGCGAATCGCATAGATGCGTGCATCGGCGTTCTCGTAAACGAGCTCAAGGGATCTGACTGCGTCGAGACCCTGCATCCCGGGTACGTGCTGGCTCGAGGGTGGGATGAAGCCGGTGCAAATGATCACGTATCGGATGTTGAGAGCGCGAACGGCGCGTTGGACTGCGAGGTCGGCATCGAGCTGGTTGAACGAATAGAACAGAGTGCGCCGGTGGGGGTCCATGGTCGGGAGCTCCTGCGCGGCGATCACAGGAGACGCGAAGACCGGGCGCACGTCGTCGAGGGCCCACATCAGGGCGGATCCGTCGTAGGGATCGTTCATGACGGTGCTACCGGCCGGTGCAATGCGCGCCAATGTGTCGAAAGCCAGACGCTCGTTGGCGTTGACCGTGGGTCCGTTGGTGAACGCCTGGGCGAGTCGCGCCTCATTGCGGCCGTTGTACAGCCCGTTCGTGAGGAGCGCTGTGATGAGCAGAACCAGGGTGAGCGCAGCCGATGAGACGGCTGTTCGTGGTCGTCCTCCCAGGCCTTTGAGGGCCGGCACCAGGCGGGCCCCGAAAGACCACAGCGCATCTCGCAATCCGACAACCCCGGCCGAGGCGAGCAGCAATGCGGCCAGGGACCACAGCGCTGCGAAACGCCACTTGTCGTCCCACCAGGGCCGGGTGAGAAGTGCGACCAACTCGCCCTCATACGCGGCAGCCATCACGAACAAGGCAGCGAAGACCAGTCCGGCGGCGACGAACCAGCGCAAGGGCAGCAGGTTGCGAACCTGGAACACGCCGACGGCGGCGAGCCCGACGAGCCAGTACTGGGGGAAGGGCTGCTCGTGGCTGAGGAAGAACAGCTGCCCCATCGCGTCGGCGGGCCGCATGTTCGCCGGCCAGTTGAACGCCGGTCCGGCTGCGGCCGCGAGGGATGCCGCGAGCAGCGGCGCACCGAGCGCGACGGCGGCCAGTGCAGTGATCCCGACGGCGCGGAAGTCGTGGAGCCGAGGACGCCGGCTGATCCAGAGCTGGACGACGAAGGCAAGGCCCAGTACTGCCGCTGCGACGGCCACGCTCGGATGGAGAGCGAGCAGGCCGATGCCGGCGATCCCCAGGGTGACCGGAAGGCTGGTGGTCCGGCCACCATGGTCGTTCAGGGTGGCCACCCACAGGGCGAGGAACGCGGGAAGAAGAGCGAGAGCCGCGATGTACGGCAGCAGCGAACCCCACGGAAGCAGGTCGTACGGGAACGCGGTGAAGGCACACGACAGCAATGCCGCGGCTGCGGCCAACGCCGGGCGGGCTCCGCAGTGCCGGATAAGTGCGACCATTCCGAGGGCGAGGATGCCGGGCACCAGACCGACGCCGGTGTCCACCACGGTCGGGACACTGCTGCCGGTGAGCATGACCACCGTGGCAGCCAGCACGTGGTAGGCGTTCGGATAGTAGTAGCTGCTGGTGGTCGGGTTGTTCAGTTTCTGCAGCGCGGCGGGGTCGGAGAGCCCGGTGTCGGCGATGAAGCGGATAGCGTTGCTGTGGAAGACGGAGTCCCAGATCTGCGATACGGCAGTGAAGCCGTCGGTCGCCGACGCGGTCACGATGAGACCGACACCAGCGGATACCGCGACCATCGCGGCGATGCCGAGGTTCTGGGTGACCGGCCAATGCTCTGCCGATCGAGGCCGGCCGCTGCTCGGACGGATTCGGCGTGCAGCGAACCTGACCAGTGCGGCAAGCAGGGCCACCACGGCTGCGCTGGTGACGAACGCCATCGGGGACCAGTTCACGCCGGCGTGGGGCAGCGCGGAACCGGCTGCTCCCACGATCCCGTAACCGAGTAGCGGTGCCGCGGCTGCGAGCAGCCAGCCACGCAGACCGAAGCCCATACCGACCACGAGCCCAGGTGCGAAGAGCAGGGCACCATAGACGACCAGTACCGCGCCAGGTGCTAGCTCCGGCATCTGTGCCTCCGTAACGTCCTCGCACGAACGCAGGGGCGACGGCCAGGCGTGACGCTCATTGTCGGTAACGGCAGCGCACGGCAGATTAGCGTGATCCGGTATGGCCTCGCGGCAACCTGGCCGTCGCGGCAAGGTGATCTTTTGCGACGCTGCCGCCTGCCGGATCTCGCTCCACGGCCGGCAGCGCCGGTGCCGTTCTGCCGCTGGCCGACTGCAGTCGGATCGGACGGGACGCCACGGTTGACCGAGCAGTACGAGATCTCGACATCGCGTGGCATGTCCACGGTGGATCGACCCCGCTCGCCCTACGGCCGTGACAGCTGGGGTCCCGACTTATCCTCAGGCAGGGCCTCTCGGCGCCCGCCCGTCCGGGCCATGCTGCTGCGGCTCGGTCTGCGCTTGCCCGTCCGGCTCGCCCGCAGGGCGGGCGCCCGGCGGCACCGTCAGCTCGTAGAGTACGCAGACGCCGTTCCCGTAGACCGGCCGGAGCCAGCTCTCCCGGTAGAGGCCGGTCAGCCCGGGCTCGCGTACCGCCCAGGGCCGCAGGAAGGTACTGCCCACGAAGACGTAGCGGATGTCGAGCCGGCGCACCGCGGCGCGTACCCCGGGATCGGTCGCGTAGTCGCGGAAGCGCTGTGCGAGCAGGGTGGCGTCCGGTCCCGTACGAAAAGCGTCGTAGTGGCCGGCGACCGGCCGGATCCCGGTCAGCGCGTACATCCAGGCCGACCCGTCGCCGCGGTCGTTGAGCACCCGGGAGCCGGCGGGGACGATCTGGGCCATCGCCCGCATCCCCGCCACCTCCAGCTGGCTCACCGCCGGTCCGTCACCCGCGATGCGCGACATGCGTTGCTGGTCGCGGCTCACATCGAGCCCCGTGGTGGCCAGCGTGAACGCGACTACCGCGATCGCGGACGTGAGGCAGGAGGCGACCAGGACCCATCGAGGCGGTCCGTTCTGGCGGGTGCGGCCGATGGCGGCGCGTTCCTCGGGCGGGACCCGCCGGACCACGGCGGCAAACGTGATCTTCACGCGCCGCGCGGGCCCCGCGGCGGCGGCCGCGAGCCGGCGGGCCGGGCCGGTGCACTGCCGGACGATGCCGGTGAGGACGGCGGCCAGCACCCGCTGGGTCTCGGCGACCCCGTGGCCGACGATCACACACATCGGCAGCGCGGCGAGGGCGATCAGCCGCCAGCGGTCGTTCCACCAGATGCTGGTGAGGGTGTGGGCCCAGCTCGCACTGGTGGACGCCGCGATGACGAACAGCGCGCCGAAGACTGCGGCAACCGCCCACAGCCAGCGCAGTTCGCCGAGGCGGCGGTAACCGAGCAGGCCCAGGGCCATCGTCGCGGCCAGGCCCCACTGGTGTGTGCCGGCGGCGTGGCTGAAGGTCAGCAGCACCCCGATCGCTTCGTTCGCGCTCAGGTTGGCCGGCCAGCTGATGAGTTCGAGGTTGCCGGCGCTGCTCAGCGCCCCACCGATCTCCAACCATGACAGGCCCGCGGCGACCACGCCGCCCAGCGCGAGCGCGACGAGTTCGCGCGGTGCCAGCCTGGGGCGCCGCCACCAGCGCTGGACCAGCGCCGGCAGTGTGAACAGCACGCCCGAGATCAGCACAGCGGGGTGCAGGCACAGCAATCCGACGACGCCCATCGCGAAGAGGAAGCCGGGTGCGATCATCGCCCGCACACCGGCCGCGTCGACCAGGTTGAGCACCAGGATGACGATGAGCGGGGTCATCGCGACGCCGGTCGCGAAGGGCAGCAGCGGGCCGCGCCAGAGCGTGTCGTAGAACGCACTGGTCGACACCACGGCCAATGCCGTCGCCCCGGCCAGGATCGGTCGCCCGCCCATCCGGTGCACCAGGCCGACCAGGCCGAGTGCGATCAGACCCGGGATGAGCACGGTGTGGGCGTTCAGCACCGTCGGGATGTCGGCCCCGCTGAGCTGGTACACGACGGCGGCGACCAGGTGGTAGGCGTTCGGGTAGAAGACCCGGACGCCGCCCTCGTACCAGTTGACCTGGGCCATCGCGTACAGCCCGCCGTCGCCGGTGTCGGCGATCCACCGGATCCCGTTGGCGTGGAAGACGGCGTCCCAGTCCTGCGGGATCGACGACAGCCGCTTGATCCCGCCCAGGACGGTCAGGACGCCGACCACCACCGCGGCGCTTGCCGTGACCGCGACTCCCACGTTCCCGGCGCGGCTCCACCGCGGTCCCGTGGACGACCGCGGGGTCCGGCGGCCGGACCGCAGCCGGAGCAGCAGCCGAATCCCGTAGGCGGCGCAGGCCAGCCCGGCAGCGGTCAGCGCGAACGTCGTGGGGGACCAGCGAATCCCGATGACCGAGTAGACGGGGCCTGCGAACCCGGCCACCGCGTAGGTCAGCAACGGCGCCACCGTGACGAGGGACCACCCGCGCAGGCCAGCGGCGTGTCCGAGCGTTCCGCCCGGGAGCCACAGCACGGCGACGTACAGCAGGATGATCAATGCGTCCGACGGTGTGACTGCGGGCCACACCACGCGAGAACCTCCCGGATCCGGTCGCCGACATGATCGCTCTCGATCTCAGTCTGCCGGTCCGGTACCGGCCAGCGGCACCGGGACCGGCCCGCGTGGGTTCGCGCGTCCTGCGCCGCTACCCTCGGCTGTCGTGGATTACTCAGAGTTCGATCTTGTCGTGGTCGGCTCGGGCTTCTTCGGGCTGACGGTCGCCGAGCGGGTGGCCGCCGAGCTGGACAAGAAGGTGCTCGTCCTCGATCGGCGGGCGCACATCGGCGGGAACGCCTACTCCGAGCCCGAGCCGGAGACCGGGATCGAGATCCACCGCTACGGCGCGCACCTGTTCCACACGTCCAACAAGCGGGTGTGGGAGTACGTGAACCGGTTCACCGAGTTCACCGACTACCAGCACCGGGTCTTCGCCAAGTACCAGGGCCAGGTCTACGCGTTCCCGATGAACCTGGCGCTGATCAACCAGTTCTTCGGCACCTCGCACACCCCCGACGAGGCGCGTGCGCTCATCGCCGAGCAGGCCGCCGAGATCGACACCGCCGACGCGCAGAACCTCGAGGAGAAGGCGATCTCGCTGATCGGCCGCCCCCTCTACGAGGCGTTCGTCCGCGGCTACACCGCCAAGCAGTGGCAGACCGATCCCAAGGAGCTGCCGGCGGCGAACATCACCCGGCTGCCGGTGCGCTACACCTTCAACAACCGGTACTTCAACGACACCTACGAGGGTCTCCCGGTCGACGGGTACACGGCCTGGCTGGAGAAGATGGCCGACCACCCCGGCATCGAGGTGCGGCTGAACACCGACTGGTTCGACGTCCGCGACCAGGTGCCGGCCGGCACCCCGGTGGTCTACACCGGCCCGCTGGACCGCTACTTCGGATACTCCGAGGGTGAGCTGGGCTGGCGGACGCTCGACTTCGAGCAGGAGGTCGTCGCGACCGGCGACTACCAGGGCACCTCGGTGATGAACTACAACGACGAGGACGTGCCCTTCACCCGGATCCACGAGTTCCGGCACTTCCACCCGGAGCGGGACTACCCGACCGACAAGACCGTGATCGTGCGCGAGTACTCCCGTTTCGCCGAGTCCGGCGACGAGCCGTACTACCCGATCAACACCCCCGACGACCGCGCGAAGCTCGAGCGCTACCGCGAACTGGCCCGCAAGGAGACCGCGGAGCGCAACGTGCTGTTCGGCGGCCGCCTGGGCACCTACAAGTACCTGGACATGCACATGGCGATCGGCTCCGCGCTGACCATGTTCGACAACCGGATCACCCCGTACTTCACCGAGGGCCGTGCGCTGAGCGGCACCGAGACCTCCGAGGACTGACCCCGTCTGATGACCGAAGCCGCCACCGCCGTGAAGACCCCGTCACCGACCCCGCGCGACAGGGCGGCCGCGTCCGGCCCGCACGTGTCCGGCAGCCTGCTGCAGCGGGTGATCCTTCCCCGCGCCGGCGACCCGATGACCGTCCGTTCGCTCTACATGGACGAGCGGTCCAGCACCCGGCTGACCCCGGTGGAGCCACCGGCCGGTGACGCCGGGGCGCGGGCGCTGGCCCTGACGGTCTCCGCGGTCAACGGACGCCGGCTGCGGCCGACGTCGCGGACCACCGCCGTGCTGCCCGAGCAGAGCGAGGTCTCCTTCGGCGCCTACTTCAACGGCTTCGCGGCCGGCTACTGGCGGCGCTGGTCCATGCTCACCGAGGTGCGTCTGCGGCTGTCGCTGGAAGGCGCCGGTCGGGTCGACGTCTACCGGTCCAAGGCCGACGGCTCGCACATCTACGTGCGCGGCGAGGTGCTCACCGAGCCCGGCCGCCACGAGATCGACATGGAGCTGGACCTCAAGCCGTTCGAGGACGGCGGCTGGTACTGGTTCGACCTGACCACCGACGACAGCGAACTGACGATGCACGCCGGCGGCTGGTACGCGGCGCAGGAGGCCCCCGGCCGGGCCGCCGTGACCATCGGGATGCCGACGTTCAACCGGCCCGCCGACTGCGTCGCGACCCTGTCGGCCATCGCCGAGGACCCGCTGGTCCTCGAGGCCGTCACCGCGGTGATCCTGCCCGACCAGGGCACCCGGAAGGTCCGCGACCAGTCCGGCTACGCCGAGGCGGCGGCCGGTCTCGGCGACCGGCTGCGGATCATCGACCAGCCGAACCTGGGCGGCTCCGGCGGTTACGCCCGCGTCATGTACGAGGCGCTGGGCGGCATCGATTGCGAGCAGATCCTGTTCATGGACGACGACATCCTGCTCGAGCCCGACTCGATCCTGCGGGCCGTCGCGTTCTCCCGGTTCTCCCGCGAGCCGATGCTGGTCGGCGGCCAGATGCTGTCGCTGCAGGCCCGCTCGCACCTGCACTCCATGGGCGAGGTCGTCGACCGCAACGCGTTCATCTGGCGCGACGCCCCGCAGACCAAGGGCAACCACGACCTGGCCGACCAGACCCTGCGCACGACGCCGTGGCTGCACCGCCGGGTCGATGTGGACTACAACGCCTGGTGGATGTGCCTGATCCCGCGGGCCGTGGCCGAGGACCTCGGGCTGCCGCTTCCGTTCTTCATCAAGTGGGACGACGCCGAGTACGGCCTGCGGGCGCGGTCGCGCGGCTACCGCACGGCCACCGTCCCGGGCATCGCCATCTGGCACATGTCGTTCATCGAGAAGGACGACACGAGCGACTGGCAGGCCTACTTCCACTACCGCAACCGGCTGGTCGCCGCCGCGCTGCACGGTCCGGACAGCCCGCGCGCGCTGCTCAAGGACACCTTCAAGCGGACGCTGCGGCATCTGATGCTGATGGAGTACTCGGCGGTGGCGCTGCAGGAGATGGCGCTGCGCGACTTCCTGGCCGGCCCCGAGGCGCTGTTCCCGAAGCTGCCGACGGTTCTCGGCGAGATCCGCGCCAAGCGGGCCGAGTACGACGACGGTCGCCCGCTCGACTCCGCGACCCAGGTCCCGCTGTCGGAGTTGGATGCGCTGGCCTCCCAGGTCTTCCCGGAGCCGCCGGTGGGCAAGGTCAAGATCGGGCTCGGCCTGGCGCGCGGGGTGTTGCGCAACCTGAAGACCCCGGACTCGACGCACCAGGCGGTCCCGCAGCGCAACGTGCCCTCGCGCAACGCGCAGTGGTTCGTACTGGCCCAGTTGGACTCCGCGACGGTGTCCACACCGGACGGGCGCGGCGTGACGTTCCGGCGGCGTGACCCGGAGCTGTTCCGCTCCATGGTCAAGCAGTCGGTGGCGCTGCACCGCGAGATCGCACGCGCGTGGCCGGAGCTGCGCCGCCGGTACCGGCAGGCGCAGCCCACGCTGACCGGTCGCGACGGCTGGAAGCAGATCTTCGAGTCGTGAGCCCTGAACGTCCTGTCCGGTCGCAGCAGTGACCGGAGCACTACCCCCTGCACGGCGCACGATCTGGACGCTGGCGCTACTCGGCCTGCTCACGGGAGCGCTCGGCCTGATGGCCGTGCTCGCTCCGGTGAACGCCGACGACCCCGTGGTCACATGGCCGCAGGCGGGTGCGGCGCCGGCGTCCACGGTGCTGCCGCTGTCGCCGTACCGGCCGCTGGAGCTGCGCGCCGAGGTCCCGTGCACGACGCTGCAGGCGCTCGACCGCCGCCCGGGTGGCGGCGAGGCCCTGCGCACCCTGCCGGCGTCGGTGGACTCCACGCTCGGGTCCGGCCTGGTGGTGGCCGTGTCCGGCGGCACGGTGACGGTGAGCTCGTCCGGCGCCGGCCTGGTGTCCCAGCCGCTCCCGGCCGCCCCGTGCAGCTATGTCGTGGAGGCCGACGCGGCGGGCACCCGGGTGACCCGGGACGGCGCCGTGCTGGCCGACCGGGCCGGTCTGCTGCCGCCCCAGGTCGCAGAGCTCGAGACCGGGGCCGAGGGACTTCCGGAGGCGTCCGGGCTGAGCGTCCGGCTGCACACCGACGCGCGCTACGAGTCCAGCCCCTCGGCGCTCAAGATCGGGCTGCTGATCGCGCACGGGCTGGCGCTCCTCGCCCTGCTGGCCCTCGCGTGGCGGACCTGGCGGGGCAGCGGTCCCGGTCTGATCAGGCCCCGTCCGTCGGCGGCCGACGCCGCCGTTGTGGTGGTGTCCGCGGCGTGGGCGGTGATCGGCCCGGTCAACGTCGACGACTCGTGGTACGCGCTGATGTCGCGGAACGCGGAAGCGGCCGGCTACATCGGCAACTACATCTACCAGTTCAACGTCACCGAGAACCCGTTCGTCGCCAGCCAGTACCTCATGCAGGCCTGGGGCGCGCTGGGCGGCTGGAGCCTGCTGTGGCTGCGGGTGCTCCCGGTGCTGTACGGCCTGCTCACCTACACCCTGCTCCGCGTCCTGCTGGCCACCACGCTCGGCCGGATCGCCCGGCGCCGCTCGGCGCCGTGGGCCCTCGCCGTCGCCCACCTGCTGTGGTTCCTCGCCTACGGCATCACGCTGCGGCCGGAGACCCTCATCGTCGTTGGCACCGCCGCGGTGATGCTGCTCGCCGAGCTCGCCCGGCGGCGCGAGTCCATCGGGGTCCTGGCGGCGGCGACCGCGGTGGCCGCGCTGACCATGACGGTGTCCCCGACCGCTCTGGTGGCGGTCGTCGCCCTCGTGCCGGCCCTGCCGTTCCTCTGGACGTGGCTGCGCGCGGCCGACTGGCCGCAACGGGTCGCCGCCGCGCTGGTCGCCGGTGGTGCCGCGACCGTGGTGGTGCCGGTCGGGTTCGGCGATGCGTCGCTCGGTGACGTCCTGGAATCGGTCGCGGTGCACCGCTGGTACTACCGCCAGCACCCCTGGTACGACGAGTTCGTCCACTACGCGACCCTGCTGGACCAGGCCGACACCGGCGTCTGGGCCAAGCGGTTGCCGGTACTGCTCACCCTGGCGTTGCTCGCGGTGTCGCTGGTCGCCCTCGGCCGGCGCCGCTTCGACAACGGACCGATCGGGCGCCTGCTCGCCGGTTCCGCGCTGATCAGCGGGCTCGCCCTGGTGTCGCTCGCCGCGACGCCCACGAAGTGGGTGAACCACTTCGGGGCGGTCGCCGCCCCGGCCACCCTGCTGCTCGCCGTGGCGCTCATCCGGTCCCCGCTGCCGCGCCGCGCAGGCTCGGCGGCGCTCGTGGTCGCGGGCATGTTCGCCGTCGGAGCCGCCGCGGTGAGCTACGCGGGACCCAACCTGTGGCGGCCGTTCAGCGACTGGGGCCAGCTCTTCGGCAACCACGCCGACATCGCCAGCCCGTATCAGTTGAGTCTGCTCAGCCCGCACATCGGACCGCTGGAGCTCCGGAATCCGGCGTTGTGGCTCGTCGTGGCGGCCGCGGCCGCGTGGTGGGTGAACCGGCGCCGGCGCGCCGGCCGGCCGAGCGGGCTGACCCCCGACCGCGCGGTGGTGTCCGTCGCGGCGGCCGGTGGCATCGCGCTGATGCTGATCGCCTTCACCCTCGCCCCGATCCGCCAGGCCCCGGGGGCATCGGTGGCGGGCATGAACCTGGCAACACTGGAGGGGAACCCCTGCGGCCTCGAGGACTCGGTGCAGGTGCTCGGCCCGGCGATCGGGAAGGCGCGCTCGCTCCGACTGGTGGCCGACACCGACACACGCGGGCCGGCGCTGGGACGGCCGATCGGCTCGGACCAGCTCGCGGGCGACATGGTCACCGGCACACCGCCGGCGCGCAGCGCACCCGCGGACGCGCCGAACGCGCGGATGTGGCACGACGACGTGCCCGGCGGATCGGGCACCGGATCGCTCATCTCGGGGTGGTACCCGCTACCCGCCGGCCTGCAGGGCGACGCCATCGTCCTGCCGGTCACCGGAGATCTGCTCGCGGGCCAGGAGGTCGCCCTCGAGTTCGGCACCGGAACCCCCGGCGCACCCGACCGGACGGTGCGGATCGAACTCGGTCCGGACGGCAAGCAGGCGGACTGGGTGAACCGCACGGTGGCGCTCTCCGACGTCAAGCTCGACCGGCCCACCGCGGTCCGCGTGGTCGTCAAGGACAACCTCGGCGGCACGGACAGCTGGCTGGGCGTCGCCGAGCCGCGGCTCGCCACCGCCCGCCCGGCCGGCGACCTCATCGGTGATCAACCGGTGTTCGCCGATCAGGTCTCCGCGGTCCTGTGGCCCTGCGTGAACCAGATTGCCATCCACAACGGCATCGCCGACGCCCCGGCGTTCCGGCTCCGCGCCGGTGACGGCCTGGAGGCCGCGGTGGGCACCAACTCGACCTTCGCGCCGAACGGCGGCACCCTCGCCGGTGTCGACCGGACTGCGCGCTACGTCGAGCTGCCGTCGTCGCTGGACCCGGCGGGGCCGCCCGCCGCACTCGGATGGGGGCACGTCGAGCAGGTCGTCTACGACCACCCCGTCGGGCGCTACGACCTGACCGTCGGTCACGTCCAGCGCGACGGCTGGGCCCGCCTCCCCACCCTCGTCGGAAAGGCGTACACCGGCCGGGACTACATCGGCTGACGGGTTCCGCGCCGTTCCCAGGCCTACTCGGCCGGCCGGTCCAGCCCGTACAGCCGCGCCCAGTTCTCCCGGCTCGTGATGACCGGGCGTGCCGCGCGGAACTGCTCGGCCACGCCCGGGCCCTCCGCGACGAACCGGCGCAGCAGCTTCACCCCGCGCACCGTGAGCTCGCGCATCCGGGCCTTGTCCCGGGTCCGGATGCGCACCCCGGTCTCCGCCATGTCGGTGACCACGGCCCGCTCGAACGTGGAGACGTGCCACCAGTGCGCGTCCCCGGCCGGCACCAGCCCGGTGCGGTGCGCCGCCCGCCCGGTGAGCTGGAACGCCGCGCGCTTCAGCCAGGTCAGGCCCTCGCGGCTGGGCGGCGGGGCGGCGCGGACGACCTCCAGGTCACGGAAGTCGTCGGGCTGCTCGTTGAGCGGGCGGGTCACCGTCTCCGGGTAGGCCGCGCGGATCCGGCGGATCTCCGTGGCCGCCGCGGCCGAACCGTCGTCGAGGATCCGCGGGCCGTCCAGGAAGTCCTCGACGGCCTGCAGCAGCGTCGCCGCCAGGCCGTACTGCATGCCCATGATGTACTGGCCGAACAGGTGCGACAGCCGCTTCGCGATGACCTTCACCGAGAACCCGGTGTGCAGGGCCGCGGTGATCAACCCGTTGCGCAGGTTGAAGTAGCGGTGCCACTCGTCCCAGTCCTTCCAGCCGAAGTCGGCGTGCCACACGCCGGCCCCGGGGAGCGCCACCGTCGGGAACCCGTGCGCGCGGGCCCGGTAGCCGAACTCGATGTCGTCCCACTGGAAGAACAGCGGCAGCGGGTAGCCGACGGCCCGGACGATCTCGGCCGGGATCAGGCACGACCACCAGCCGTTGTACTCGGTGTCGACGCGGCGGTCCTGCACGGTCGGTAGCTGCCGCTCGTCGAGGCCGAGGAGGTAGGCCTCCCGCAGCGCGCCGGGCACCGGCATGCCGACCAGGAGCCGCTCCGGGTCGGCCTTCTCGGCGCTGATGTGCAGGTGCGCCGGGTGCAGCAGGTTGAGCATCTGCCCGCCGACGATCGTCGGGTGCGTCGTGTGGTTGGCGAACGAGGTCAGCCGGATCAGGATCTCCGGCTCCAGCAGCACGTCGTCGTCCATGAACACGACGTCGGAGTGCTCGTCGGCGTCCGCCGAGGTGGCCTCGAACAGCCCGCGGGTGAACCCGCCCGCACCGCCGAGGTTGGGCTGGCGGATGTAGCGCAGCCGATCCCCGAACCGGCCGGCGAGATCCGCGAACCGGGGACGCGACTCCAGCGGGTCGCTGCCCTGGTCGACCACGTAGACCGGACCGACGGCGTCGAGCGCCTCCGGGTCGTCGACCATCGCCTCGAGCGTGTTGAGGCAGTCGTCCGCCCGGTTGTAGGTGCAGATGACGACCGAGGTCGGGCGCACCGCGGCGGGTGCGGCGACCGTCCAGCGGACGTCCTGCACCTCCATCTCCGCGGTCTCGGTGGTGAATTCGAGCCACAGCCCGCCGCCGTCGACGAAGCGGTCGATCTTCGCCGTCAGTTTCACCGAGCCCGCCTCGACGTCACGGGCCTCGTAGGCGTCCACGATGCGCCACACCTTGTTGGTGTCCGAGGCCATCAGCCGGATCCGCCCGGAGCCGCTGACCCGCAGCGTCACCTCGATCTCGGTGACCGTGGTCCAGCGCTGCCAGTAGGTGGCGTGCACCCGGCCGAAGTAGGTGTTGGTGCCGACGTGGCTACCCGGGGCGAGCTCCAGGCGGTGCCGTTCGCGCCGGGCGACACCGCGGGCGACCTCGGCGTAGAGGTCCTCCGGGACCAGCGCCGACGGACCGCTGAACAGGCCCCGCTGGACGACCAGGCGCGGCGCTGCGGGGGCCGGGGACCCGTTCGGCTCGCTGACCGTGGCCGTCCGGGGGGCGATGCTGCTCGCTTCGGGCGCATCGCCGTTGGCGGACGCCGGCGTCTCGGTGGTGGCGGATGGGCCAGGCATACGAAGCGGTGTCCTCCGGTCGGGGCGGTGGCCGGCGGGGTGCGGCCCCGGCCCGCCATTGTGGTCGAGACGGCACGGCCTGGGAACGCCGGGTTCGGCGTGTCACGCAGCCCGTTGGATCGAGTCCTGGTAAATGAGCCGGTTCGCCCGGTCACCGGGCCGTGCTCGGCCGGCCCGGGGGCGGGTCACCCGTCGGCCCGTCGGTCTGCCAGCCCCAGCGCATCTGGGGATCGGTCACGATGTCAGGTCGGGCGGGAGTGGGCGTCCACGGCGTGAGCAGCCGGAGTTGGCCCGGATCGAAGTCCCACTGCCCGGCCAGGTACAGCGGCACGACACGCTGGCGGCTCACCTCCGGGACCCAGGCGAGCGGGCCGCCCGCGGACGGCTCCTCCCAGCTCTCGCCGACCCCGCGCTGCTGCGGGTCGGCCAGCAGCCGGTACTGCGGCACCTCCGCGACCCCGTTGCGCACGTCGTACTGCCGCAGGCACGGGTTGGGGAACGCGATCGGCCAGTCCAGCAGACCCGGCCGGTTCCCCACCACCTGGGTGAGCGGGGTCAGCTTCGGCACCCGGGGCGGGGTCAGCGCCAACCAGCCCTCGGGGTTGAGCGTGCGGTCCTCGGCCAGGATCCGGACCCGGTCCGCCGTGCCGGCCGGCCGGCCGGCGAGGCCGACGCGCAGGTCGCGCCAGCCCCGTCCGCTCGAGGCGTTGCCGTCCGGGTCGGCGGTCGCCGGAATGGCGGTCGAGCCGCCGCCGAACTCGACACGGTCGACGGTGTCGATGCGGTTCCCGTCGGCCCGGCCGAACTCGAGCGTGAGCGCGGTGCCGTCGCCCAGCCGGCCCGCGACGCCGACGACCAGCGGGGCGTCGCCGCGTCGCGCCGCGGCGGGCAGCGAGTACCACTGCGAACGCAGGGTGGCCGTCGTGGTGCCTTCGGGGCGGTAGCTGCCCAGCACCTGGCCGATCGCCGGCCCGGCGGCGGCCGCGGTGACCGACGCGTCCGTCGAGCCGTCGCCGTTGGTGTCGGTCGCGGATCCGGGTCCGGTGGGCGGCACCCCGTCGGGAACGAAGCCGTCGACGAGGGGAGTCTGGTCGGGATCGGTCCCGACGGGGGGCGCGGGCCGGAGCACCCCGGCCGCCGGGTCGGTCTCCACCATCAGATGTCCGGCCAGCCCGCACTGCGAACCGGTCGGGTCGCTCAGCATGTCGCCGCCGAGCGAGTAGCTGCCCTGCTGGTGCGCCACACCCTTGGCCAGCGAGGCGACCTCGAACAGCACCAGCATCCCGCAGATGACGGCCAGCGGCGCGGTCCCGAGCCGCAACGCCAGCCCACGACGGTCGGCGTTCAGCGGCCGGGCGGGGCGGGCCTGGCGGGCGTACTCCGGCCCGCGCAGGTGCTCGACAGCGGCCACGACGAGGGCCACCGCGGCGGCCAGCAGCAACGCGGTCGATGCGGCGTGCCCGTGGATCGAGGGTGGCTTGTCGAACCACGGCACCCCCCAGTTCGACACGTAATACCACGCGTTCGGCCCGGTGAACGCCAGCGAGGTCACGCCGAGCACCGCGGCGAGGAACAGCATCCGGTTACGCCGGGAACGCAGCCCCTCGGCGCTCGTGGCCAGCGCCGCGAGCGCGGCCATTCCGGCGCCCAGCGCGGCGAAGGCGCCGAAGTGGTGGGTCCACTTGGTCGGGGTCAGTGCGAGCACCACGAAGGCGATCACCGTGCTGCCGATGAGCCGCCCGGCAGGTCCGGCCGCGGCGCCGGGGATCCGGCCGCGGCGCAGCAGCACGACCACGGACACCGCCGTGCACAGCAGGATCAGCAGGACCGGGAACCGGCGCTCCAGCGACCCGTCGCGGCCCTCGGAGAAGAGCAGTTGGTAGCGGTAGAGCTCGGCGAACCAGGACAGGTTGGGGCCGATCTGGGTGCGCACCCGGGTCGCCTCGGCGATCGTGGCCCAGGTCTGGTCGCCGTACACCGCGACCAGCACGATCGTGCCCGCCGCGGCGAGCGGTGCGAGTACCGCCGCCCAGCCCAGTCGTGCCGAGCGCTCGCGCAGTAGCCCGATCACCTGGCGGGCCGCCACCAGGAACGGGGCCACGGCCATCAGGCCCGTCGGCGTCGCGGCGAGGGCGAACGCGGCGGCCACCAGGCCGCCGGCCAGCGGGATCAGGCGTCGGGTGGCGATGGCCCGCTCGACCGCGTAGAGGGCCAGCAGCGCGCCGATCACGACGACCGGCTCCGGGCGCAGCCCGTTGTTGTACGGCAGCCAGAAGCACAGGAAGACGGCGGCGGCCGCCCAACCGGCGGCCCGGCTGCGCCGGACCTGGCGGCCCAGCCGCGGCAGCATCCCGCGGCTGAGCAGCAGCCAGCAGGTCACACCCATCACGAAGGCGGGAAGCCGCAGCCAGGCCATCGCGTCGCTGACGTGTGCCCAGGCCGCGTAGAGCTCGTAGAACCAGCCGAAGGGGGCCTCCGGCACGTTGAACCAGCGGTAGTAGTTGCCGATGTAGCCCGAGGTCTCCGACGCGCGGGCGATGCTCAGGATGTAGCCGTCGTCGGAGGTGACGGAGCCGATCACCAGCCAGACGGCCAGTACCCCGACCACGGTGAGGTCGCGGCCGATGTCGGTCCGGCGTCCGTGCGCGGGGCGGCGCAGCGCCTTCGGGGCCCGGCGCCCGTGCTGCTCGTCGAGGCGCTGCAGCGCCCACAGCGCACCCAGCAGCGCGAGCACCGCCGCGGCACCGGCCGCGGTCTTGAGCGGTGTTGCGGTGCTGTCGTAGCGGTTGTCGATCGCCACCCGTACTGAGGTGGCGGCCAGCCGGTCGCGGCCGGCGTCGAGGTCGGAGTACACCCCGATCACCTGCGGACGCTGGTCGCCGGCTTCGCTGAACAGTTCCCGGCCACCGAGGGTGGCGGCGGTCCGGGTCCCGTCGGAGGTGATCGACATCGTGCAGCCCGGGGCGGCCGCCGGGAGTGCTGCCTCGGCGATCTGCTGACCACGATTGCTCACCGTCAGCGAGCCGCCGGACACGGTCACCCGCAGCCCGACCAGCGGCCCGTCGGGGGAGGTCGGCGGCGTCGTCGACAGCACGGTGGCAGGCCCGGGAGAGCGGGCCGCCAGGTCGGCGACCGCGGTGCACGCCACGTCCGCGGTGAAGCGAAGTGGGCGTAGCGCGAGAAGAGGGGCGTTCACCGGCGCGGTCCCGCCGGTCGCGCTCGGCCAGCGCAGTTCCGCGGCGTGTTGCTGCACCGGCAGGAACGGGAAGGCGAGGGCGAGCGCAGTGGCGAGAAGCCCCAGCGTGGCCGCTACCCACCGCAGCCGGCGAGGTTCGCGCGGGACGGGCGTCGGGTGTTGAGCGGGAAGACCGCTTCGCCGATCGGCCGTCACCTGCTCGGACCTCAGCACTGCGCCGATCGTAGAGCGTGGGCCGCCTCACACCCGGTCGAGCCATCGCCTGTTCGGCTGTGTGGGGCTATGCCACTCGTGTTGTCGTCGCTTGATCGGGGTAGCCGCGAAGCCCATCTCGGACATCGAACACACTCCGTATTCGATTGCTCCGTTCAGGGCACTGTCGAGGGACGCCCGTAACGCGTACCCGGGCGCCTCGTTTCGGCCAGTGTGACGATGAGCCCAGCCCGCACAACCGCCCCCGGTGGGACCTCTCGGGCGAACGGCGAACTTCGGGCGCTGACCGGGCTGCGCATCGTCGCCGCGGCGTGGGTGGTGATCTTCCACTTCCACTTCACCCCGCTGCCGGGCGTTGCCGTCGTCAACGAGGTGTTCGGCCCGCTGATCACCGCCGGCGCGCTGGGCGTGGACCTGTTCTTCGTGCTCAGCGGCTTCGTGATCGCGTACACGTACCTGGAGACGATGGGCCGCCGCCTCGACCTCGGGCCTGCCGTGCGCTTCGTGTGGGCTCGGGTCTGCCGGATGTGGCCCGCCTACGTCGTGGTGTTCAACCTCTTCGGTCTCTGGTTGCTGGCCCGGCTGGCCTTCGGCACGAGCGGCAACATCGCTTTCCAGAGCGTGCAGCCCACGGTGAACGTTCAGCAGTGGGTCGAGCAGATGTTCATGGTCCAGTTGTGGACGCACGACTACTTCGACGGCGCGTCCTGGGTCGGCTCGACCTGGTCGATCAGTGCCGAGTGGCTGGCGTACCTGTGCTTCCCGGTGACCGCGCTGGTGTTCTTCCGGCTGCGCAACCTGCCGCGCCCGGTGCTCGCCCTGGCGGCGGTGGCCGTCACGACGCCGATGGCCTGGGCCTACGTCAGCACCGGCAACCCGTACTTTCCGTTCAGCTGGCTGATCCGGATCGCGACCGGCTTCTCCGCCGGTGTGCTCGCCTACCTGGTGGTCCGGCGGGTGCAGCAGAGCGAGCGCAACCGGCGGATCGCGTCGTGGGTGGCCACCGGGAGCGTGCTCGCGCTGATCGCGGGCCTGCTGCTGGGGGAGCAGGCCGGCCCGGACCGCGGCGGCGCCGGCCTGGTGCTGTTCCCGATCCTGGTGGGCGCACTGGCGATGGCCGACCGGGGCCCGGCGCGACTGCTCTCCGGGAGCGCGATGGTGCGCGGCGGCCGGATCTCCTACAGCCTCTACCTCGTCCACATCCCGATCTTCGAGCTCTACTGGTTCGCGCTGGCCCGGCACGACGTGCTCGGCCAGCGGCCCGTGCTCGCGCACGCCCTCATCCCGGTGGTGCTGCTGGCGGCCCTGCTGGCCTCGCTGCTACTGCACCGCTCGATCGAGGAGCCGTGGCGGAACCGGATGCGCGGCTGGGTGGGGGCCCGCCGCCCGGCGCCGGCACCCGTCGCCACGGCTTCTGCAGCGGTCGACGAGGAGCGCGACCCCGTCGCCCTCGCGCTGCGCACCGCCGCGGTGACGGCACCGCGGCCCGTCCCGGAGCCGCCCGAGAACGAGCAGACCGGGGCGCCGCTGTGGTTCACCCCGGCCGTCGAGCCGACCGGTCCCGGCCGGGGGCCGCGCCCGGTCCCGGTCCCCGCGGCGTCGGGCGCCCCGAGGGCGGCCCGGCCCACGCCGTGGTCGCGGCACACCTCAACCCTCCCGGTCCAGTCCGCGGTCGTGCTGGCGGCCGCACTCGAAAGCCGGGAGCGCCGATCGGAGCATCGGGCCTGGGTGCAGGCCACGAGCTGAGCGGGTCCGGCAGGCGGCGAGCGCAGCCCCCCGATACCCCGCTCGACGGCATCCGCGACATCATCGGGGAATGACGGATCTGCTGCCCCTCGGCCCCGATGAACTGCTGACGACGACCCGCTCGGTGCGCAAGCGGCTGGACCTCGATCGGCCGGTGCCGCTGGAAGTGATCCGGGAGTGCCTGGAGGTCGCGCTGCAGGCCCCGAGCGGCAGCAACACCCAGGGCTGGCACTGGATCGTGGTGACCGACCCCGAGCAGCGCAAGGCCATCGCCGGCTACTACCAGCGGGCCTTCGACGCCTACCGCAACTCCCCGGCCTACGCCGGCCGCAAGCAGACCGACGACACTGCCCGCGACGCCACCCAGGCCCGCGTCGCGTCCAGCGCGGAGTACCTCGCCGAGACGATGGCCGATGTCCCGGTGCTGGTCATCGGGGCCATCTTCGCCGGAGGGGAGCTGCCGGCGGGGAACCAGGCCGGGCTCTGGGGATCGCTGCTGCCCGCCGCCTGGAGCTTCCAGTTGGCGGCCCGCGCCCGCGGACTGGGCAGCGCGTGGACCACGCTGCACCTGCAGTACGAGAAGGAGATCTCCGAGCTCCTCGGCATCCCGCCGCGGGTCCGCCAGGGCGTGCTGCTCCCGGTCGCGTACACCAAGGGGACCGACTTCAAGCCGGCCCCGCGCCAGCCCCTCGACACCGTGCTGCACGTCAACACCTGGTGAGTCTGCACCTGCCGCCTGCTCACCCGAACATCTCGATTTCGTCAAGCGTCGGGTGTGGCGGTCAAGGGGCTTGATCAGCAGTCCATACGCTCCCGATCCGACTACCCCGACGGTTCTTGGTGCGCGTCGACTGCCAGGTTGGCCGGACGAGAGCAGGAGCAGCGTGACAGCGGTGCAGACGGCACAAGCCTCGACTGTGGCCGAACCACAGCCGTTGAGGCTCGAATTCCGATTTCTGCGAGCCGTTGTGCTGGCGTTGCTGACGGGAGCGACAGCGTTCCTGGGGCGACAATCCGGCGTTCTCGACGGCAAAATCGGTCTGGCCTTCCTGGCAGTTGTCGTGCTCGCGGTCCCGACATCCCGTCAGCTATCGCGTCGGATCTTGCTCGCAGCGTGTCTGGCCGCAGGATATATACCGGTCCTGTGGTGGTGGCCCTTGCCCGTCGGCGGCGTAGGCAGAATCACGCTCTTGCTCACAGTGGTCACCGCATCTCTCGGCGCGTGGGTGGGTATGGCCTTCAACCCCACTTCTCGCATCCGTCGGCTCATGCCGAAGTTGGCGCCGGTTGATGCAATTCCGCCATTGCTGGCGATCCTGGGTGCCGCTGCGCTCTACCCCTGGTTGCAGCCGAAGTCAGGATTTCAGGCGTTGAGCCTGTTGATGACCGGGTGGGATAACTCGGCACATTTCAGCATGGTTCACATGATTCGGACATACGGCGTCACTGTAGATATGATTGCACCCTCGCCTTCGGGTGGGAGCTGGCAATTCGCTACTTATCCGCAAGGCTTTCATGCGCTCGCGACGGCTGTGGTCGAGACCATCCTGGGCCCGCGCGTACGTGACCTGGGGCTAGAGTTGGTCGCCTACACGCATGCAGTTGCGATCATTACGATTCTCGCATGTATTTCGCTGGTCGCGGGTCTCTGTGCCCTGCCTTCCTTGCGCCGGCGGCCGGTCATCGCCGCGCCTATCGCAGCTTTCGTCGCAGCGGTCTTCTTCTTCGGTCCGGCATCGAACGCGATTCAAGAGGGCTTCACCAACTTTGTGTTCGCATGCGCGCTGGTGGGGGCTGCCGCACTGGTGGGCGTTCCCATGGCCAGAGCGGTTTCGCCCCTCCATGTGGGAGCGCTGGTCGGCGCGATGGTGGGGATCGCAAACGGGTGGATCTTGTTGCTTGTTCCGGCTGCACCTGTCGCCGTCATGGCTGCGCTGCCCCTTCGTCGCGGGCGATGGGCCGTGCCCACGCGTTATGGTGTGGCAACAACGGTGATCGTGCTTGTCGGTCTGGCCTGTGTCATACGGGCAGTTGTGGTCGTCGCGCGGCTTCCTGTTGGTAATCCGCTGGTCCTGACGGGCGGTATCGTCCAACCGGACATGGGTGTCGTCGTGGCGGCGGTTCTCGGGGCGCTCGCGCTATGTTCAACCGTCGGCTGTCTGTCGAAGGTCGGACGGGGGACACTGTCGAGTTCCGCTGTTCGTGCTCGCACGCTCAGCGGCGTGCCCCTGATCGGCATTGCAGCGGCGGCCGTCCTTGCGGCGATGCAGATCAGCGCGAACGGACAGGTGTCTTACTACGGGCTCAAATTCATCACAGGCTTGGAGATCATCTGCCTGGTCCTGCTCTCGATAGCGGCGGCGTTCATCCTTTCATCCTGGCGTCGTGACCAGACTGTCGCCCCAGTTCGTACCCGGCGACCGGGTGTCACAATGCATAAGGCAGCTATTTCTCTCACCCTGTCGATAGCGGCGACCCAATCTTTCGGCTTCGCTGTCCCCGGCCTCGCGAGCGTTGGACTGCCCGCCACCGCTGCCGGAGTCGCGAACCGTTCTGAGCAGGTCGCAGCAATTAATGCGCCGACGTCAGCCACGGGCGTTCTCCGTGCGGCGTCGTTACAATCGGACGTCGGCGATGCATCTGTTTTTTACTTCAATTATCCTTCCGATAACAAGGTGCACCCGATTGCGGCCGCTCAGTGGTATTTTGCGCTCACGAACACCTGGACGCGCCAACTGAACACTGTGGCGGGCGAACTGATGACTGAAACGACCAGCATCAGCGACCTGGCAGCGGAGATCAGGGAGCTGTTCTTGACGCGTCCGGAGGCGTTCGCTGCGGTCCCGGCTGACCAGGTTGAGGCCGTGCGCGACGTGTTGGAGCTTCCGTGGATGAGCGACCACGTGATCGGCTGGTAGGCCAGGAAGCGCCCGCAGCCCGCCGCACGAGGGTCCTCAGGCGGGGATGCGGCGGAAGATGGCGCGGGGAAGGTGTCGCAGCACGCTCATGACGACGCGCAGCGGCGCCGGCGCCCACACCAGTTCCTTCTTGGTACGCACCGCGTCGACGATCACCGCGGCGACCGCGTCGGGGGTGGTCGACAGCGGGGCGGCCTTGAGGCCCGCGGTCATCCGGGTGTGCACGAACCCGGGCCGCACCACCGTGACCACGACGCCGTGCGGGCGCAGCGCCTCGGTCAGCCCGGAGTAGAACGCGTCCATGCCGGCCTTGGTCGAGCCGTAGACGAAGTTCGACCGCCGGGCCCGCTCACCGGCCACGGAGGACAGCGCGACGAGCGCGCCGTGCCCCTGGCGCTTCAACTCGCCGGCCAGCGCGACCCCGACCGACACTGCGGCGGTGTAGTTGACCTGGGCCAGCTCGACGGCGGCGTCCACATCGGTCCAGGCCCGCTCGTTGTCGCCGAGCAGTCCGAACGCGACGACCGCGACGTCGATGTCCCCGCCGGCGAACGCCTTGTGCACCACGTCGGCGTGCGTGTCGGTCGCGCGAGCGTCGAAGTCGAGCGTCTCGACCGCACACCCGGCCTTCTCCAGCCTGCTCTTCGCGGTGTCGAGCCGGTCCGACGGGCGCGCGGCCAGCACCACGCGCAGCGGACGGTCGGCGGCGAACGCCTCGACGACCGCCAGCCCGATCTCGGAGGTCCCGCCCAGCAGCAGGATGCTCTGCGGGTTGCCGACTGCGTCGATCACAGAAGCTCCAGTCGTCGTGCCATGTCGGAGGCGAACACGCCCTCCGGGTCCACTTCGGCGCGGACCTTCTTCCACTCCTCGAGCCGCGGGTAACCGCGCCGGATCGCCTCCGGCGAGGTCCGCGACTCCTTCGCCAGGTAGTGCCGCCCACCGGCGTCGAGCACGAGCTCGTCGAGCTCGTCGCACAGCTCACTGAGCCCGGGGCCGACGGGGATGTCCACGCACAGTGTCCAGCCCGGCTTGGGGAACGACAGCGGCGCCCGGTTGCCCTCGCCGAAGCGCTTGAGCACGTTGAGCGCCGACACCTGGCCGGCCGCGGTCATCCGCTCCAGCACGGTGCGGATCACGTCGCCGCGCTCCAGCGGCACCACGAACTGGTACTGCAGGAACCCGCGCGGGCCGTAGCCGCGGTTCCACTCGCCGACGATGTCCAGCGGGTGCAGGAACTGCGTGATGTTCTGGATCGCACCGAACTTCGTCGGCGACTTCCGGTACCAGAGCTCGCTGAAGACCTTGCCGGTGAGCTTGTTGAGCAGGCCGGGCGGGAAGACGTCGGGAACGGTCAGCAGTTGCGGGGCGTCGAACTTCAGCGGGTCGCGGCGCAGCTTGGGCGGCAGGTCGTCGAGCCTGGCGTGGTTGGCGCGGGTGAGCACGCCGCGGCCGAAGTGCGGGCCCGTGGTGACGGCGTCGAACCACGACACCGACTCGGCGTACTTCTCGTCGTCCTGGGTCTGGCGCGCCATCAGGTCGGCGAGGTTGTCGATCTGCTCGGTGTCGACCTTGAAATAGGCGGTCTCGACGTGGTGCAGCCGCAGCGTGGCGCGCACGATCACGCCGGTCAGCCCCATGCCGCCGACGGTGGCCCAGAACAGGTCCGACTCGGGGCCGTCGGCGGTCAGCGTCCGCAGGGAGCCGTCGGCGGTGACCATCTCGATCGACTCGACGTGGTTGCCGAAGCTGCCCACGACGTGGTGGGCCTTGCCGTGGATGTCGGCGCCGATCGCCCCGCCGATGGTGACCTGCCGGGTGCCCGGGAGCACCGGAAGCCACAGGCCGAACGGCAGCGCGCGGCGCATCAGGGTGTCCAGGCTGACCCCGGCGTCCACGACGACGCGGCCGCTGTCGGCGTCGATCGAGTGGACGGTGTCCAGGCCGGTCATGTCCAGGACGGTTCCACCGGCGTTCTGGGCAGGGTCACCGTAGGAGCGGCCGAGGCCGCGGGCGATGACGCCTCGGGGGCCGGCGGCCGCGATCGCGGCCGCGACATCCTCCGGGCGGTGCGGGGTGATCACCTCGGCGACGGTGGGCGCGGTGCGGCCCCATCCGTGCAGGCTCGTGGTCCGGCTCGACATCGGCGCCAGGCTACGCGGTCGCCATCGGCGGGCGATTTCCGGCTTGAGCCCGCGGCCGCTGCCCGGCCGCGGCGCTGTTCGGCGGATGGACCACTATCCTCTGGCCGGTGAGCGTGCAGCCGCCGTCCGGCGACAGCCCGGGGATCCGCATCTCCGACGCGGACCGGGAGCGTGCCGCGGCCCGCCTGCACCAGGCGCTGTCCGAGGGCCGCATCACGGTCTCGGAGCTGGAGGAGCGCCTCGCCGTCGTCTACGCGGCGCGCTACGGTGCCGACCTCGCCCCGCCGCTGGCGGACCTGCCCGGTGACCCGCTCGACGTCACGGTGCCGCCGCCCCCGCTGTCCACGCCGGTCGGGCCGCCGGTGGTGCTGCGCACCGGCGTGGGCGGGCTGAGGCGGACGGGCGGGTGGGCCGTGCCCGCCCGGCTGCGCGTGCAGAGCGGGATGGGCTCGGTGCTGCTCGACTTCTGCGACGCCGAGTTGTCGCACCCGGTGATCGAGGTCGAGCTGGAGATGGGCGCCGGATCGGCCCGGCTGTTGCTCCCGGACGACGCGACCGCCGACGTCGACGGGCTGGTCGCCTCGATGGGTCACGTCCGCTCCAAGGTCCCGTCCGTGCCCATGGCCGGCCACCCGCATTTCCGCATCTACGGCCGCAGCGGCATGGGCTCGGTGACCGTCCGCCGCCGGTACCGTTTCGCCGGCCGCTACTTCTGACCCACCC
>NZ_JAAXLA010000008.1 GCF_012911935.1 Pseudonocardia acidicola
AGGGGCGACGTGCGGGGGGCTACGGGGTGGGGTGGCCGTTGCGTTGCGCGGCCTGGCGCTCCCGCTCCGCGAGCCGCCGGCGCTGGGGGACGACCGTGTACTCCGGATCGCGGGCCGAGGCCATCCCGGCCTCGAACACCCCGTACCGGGTGGCCGCGGCGCCCGCGTTGAGCAGCGCCGCGGACGCCCAGGACAGCAGCCGGCCGCGGCGGCCGCGGATCCGGCCGGACAGTGCCGCTCCGGCGGCGCCGGCGACGGTGGCCGCCTGCGCCGCGCGCAGCACCGCCCCTGCCCGGCCGGTCCGGTAGGCCCGGGCCGCGAGCCCGATGCGGCGTTCCATCACCGCCGTCGCGGCGAGTTCCAGCGCGGCGCCGGCGACCGCGACCCGGCGCGCCGGGGCGGCGTCCCGGCCGGACAACAGCCCCACCCCGCCGCCGCTGGCCATCGCGCTGCCGGCGAACACGAACGGCAGTTCCTTGTGCGCCTCGTGCCAGGCGGGTACCGCGGTGTCGGCCAGCAGGACCGCGGTGTAGGTGGTCATCGCCGGCCCGAGCACCCCGGCGGCGGCGCCGCTCACGTGCGCGAGGCCGGGCGCGATCCCGGTGAGCTCCGAGACCGCGGTCGCCCCCGCGACGGTCCCGAACGGGGCCAGGATCCAGGAGCCCACCGACAGCGGCGAGGTCGGCTTGATCACCCGCATCATGTGCAGGAACCGCTCCGGGCGGCCCAGGTCGTGGACCAGTGCGCCGACGCTGATCGTCGCCCCGGTTGCCGCGGCGAGCCGGCCGACCCGGCGCAGCTGCGGGCGTCCGGTCGCATCGGCGAGGGCGGCCAGCGCCGCGGTCACCCCGGCCATGCCGCCGAGATAGAGGTAGGCCGGGACGTCCGGGACCTTCCACACCGGCGGCTTGATGATCGGCCGGCCGTAGTAGGAGCGGAACGTCGCCTCCTCGACCATCAGCCGCTCGCCGCGCCCCCGCCGGCGGCGCCGCGGCGGCGCCCCGCCGGCCTGCAGATCGCGTCCGGGCTGCTGCTCGCGGGTGGACGGGCGGGTCATCGGCGGGCTCCCAGGAAGGCGGCGGCCACGGTGCCGGCCACGGTCAGCGCCGCCGCGGCGGCGTGCCGCCACATCGACGGCAGGTCACGGGTGGTCACCACCGGGTCCGGCGGCAGCCCGTAGGTCTCCGGCTCGTCGAGCAGCAGGAAGAAAGCCCCGTCGCCGCCGACGCCGTCGTCCGGGTCGTGCCCGTAGAGCCGGGCCTCGGAGACCCCGGCGGCGTGCAGCGCGTCCACCCGCTCCGCCGCCCGGGCCCGCAGTTCGTCGAGCGGCCCGAACTGGATCGACTCCGTCGGGCACGCGGTCGCGCACGCCGGCATCAACCCGGCGCCGAGCCGGTCCTGGCACATCGTGCACTTGAACGCCCGGCCGTCGCCCTTGCGCTGGTCGATCACCCCGTACGGGCACGCCGGGATGCAGTATCCGCAGCCGTTGCAGATGTTGTCCTGCACCAGCACGGTGCCGTGTTCGGTGCGGATCAGCGCCCCGGTCGGGCAGACGTCCAGGCAGGCGGCGTGCGTGCAGTGCTTGCACACGTCCGAGGACATCAGCCAGCGCACCTCGGTGGCCTCGCCGGCCTGCCCGTCCCCGGAACCGTTGCGGTCCGCGCCCGGCGAGACCGCACCGGGCAGCTGGGTGGCCGGCATCCCGAGGTCCACCGTCGCCGAGCGCCGCGCCGGCACCCGCTGCTCGATGAACGCGACGTGCCGATACGTACTGGCACCCAGCCCGCCGGTGTTGTCGTAGCTCATCCCGGTCAGATCGAGCACGTCGCCGCCCGCACCGTGGTCGGTGACCCCGTCGGCGGGCAGCGCGTTCCACTCCTTGCACGCCACCTCGCACGCCTTGCAGCCGATGCAGACGCTGGTGTCGGTGAAGAAGCCGACCCGCGGCGGGTGGTCGGCGGGGTAGCCGGCGTCGGCGGACGGGTCCGCGAGCGGCCCGTACAGGCTGTTGGTCATGCGGGGTCCTCCAGGCCTGCGCGCCGGCGGTAGCCGGCGAGGTACTCGACCAGCGCCGGCCCTCGCGGACGCCGGCCGGGGACGATGTCGCAGGTCGCGGCCTTGGTCTCCATGATGTGCACGTTCGGGTCGAGCGCGACGCTCAGCAGCTCGTTGGCGGCGTCGCCGGTGGAGAGCCCGTTGGGCCCCCAGTGCCACGGGATGCCGATCTGGTGCACGACGCGGTCGCCGTGCCGCAGCGGTTTGGCCCGCTCGGTGACCAGCACCTTGCCCTCCACCGCCGACCGCGCGGTGACGACGTGCGCCCACTCCCCGTTGCACAGCCCGCGCTCGGCGGCCAGCTCCGGTGACACCTCGAGGAACATCGTGGGCTGCAACTCGTTGAGCCGCGGCGTCC
The DNA here is from genome assembly GCF_012911935.1 of Pseudonocardia acidicola. Classification (GTDB taxonomy): domain Bacteria; phylum Actinomycetota; class Actinomycetes; order Mycobacteriales; family Pseudonocardiaceae; genus Pseudonocardia; species Pseudonocardia acidicola. The sequence goes on from NZ_JAAXLA010000008.1 coordinate 2,417, forward strand.
AGCGGCTCATCCCGCCCGCGGTGTGCTGCTCGGTCACCCGGAACGTCGTGAAGACGAACGGGTAGATCTCCGCGCCCGGCGTGCCCGGCTCCGGGTGGTAGCGGTTCTCCGGCCGGTCGAACCGCTGCCGGGCCGGGTTGGCCCGCTGTCTCGGGTACAGCGCGTTCGGCAGCGGCGACTCCTCCGGCTCGTAGTGCGCGGGCATCGGCCCGTCCATCAGTCCGGCGGGGGCGTGCAGCCACGCCCGGCCGTCGGACTGCATGACGAACGGCTCGGTGCCCGCGATCGCCTCGGCGGACCGCGCGCCCTCCGGCGGGACGTAGCCGGGCGCGGTCGTGGCCGGGAAGTCCGGCACGTCGGCACCGGTCCAGCGCTTCCCGTCCCACCAGATGTGCTTCTTGCGCTCGCTCCACGGCTTGCCGTCCGGGTCGGCGGACGCGCGGTTGTAGAGGATCCGGCGGTTCATCGGCCACGCCCAGCCCCACTCGGCCGCGACGAGGTCCTGCTCGGTGCCGGGGCGCCGGCGCGCGGACTGGTTGACCTCGTCGGCGTACACGCCGCAGTAGATCCAGCAGCCGCACGCCGTCGACCCGTCGGCCTTCAGCTCGGTGTAGCCGTTCACCGCGCGACCGTCCGGCCCGGTCCCGTTGATCTCGCGGAGCACCGCCTCCGCGCTGGGCTCCCCGTCGTGCACCGGGTAGTCCCAGGTCAGGTCCTTGATGGGCCGGTCCCGCGGATCGGTCGAGCCGGCCAGCCTCGCCTTGATCCGCTTCCCGAGCTCGTAGTAGAACCACAGGTCGCTGCGGCAGTCACCCGGGGGCTCGACGGCCTTGTGGTGCCACTGCAGCAGCCGCTGGGTGTTGGTGAAGGTGCCGTCCTTCTCGGTGTGCGCGGCCGCCGGCAGGAAGAACACCTCGGTGCCGATGTCCTCGGTGCGCATCTCGCCGGTGGCGATCTCCGGCCCGTCCTTCCAGAACGTCGCCGTCTCGATCATGTTCAGGTCGCGGACGACGAGCCATTCCAGGTTGGCCAGCCCGCGCCGCTGCTGGCGCGAGTTGGCCGTGCCGACCGCCGGGTTCTCGCCGATCACGAAGTAGCCGGGCACCTTGCCCGCGGCCTGGTCCATGACGGTGCGGAAACTCGAGTGGTCGCCGTTGAGCCGGGGCAGGTGGTCGAAGCAGAAGTCGTTGTCGGGCGTGGCTGCGTCGCCGAACCAGGCCTTGAGCAGGCTCACCAGGTAGGCGTCCATGTCGCCCCAGAAGCCCTTCTCACCCGCGTTCGCCTCGACGAACCCGGCCAGGTCCTGTTCCCGGTGCGTGTGCGGCATCGGGATGTAGCCGGGCAGCAGGTCGAACAGGGTCGGGATGTCCGTGGAGCCCTGGATGCTGGCGTGCCCGCGCAGCGCGAGAATGCCGCCGCCCGGCCGGCCGATGTTGCCCAGCAGCGTCTGCAGGATCGACGCGGCCCGGATGTACTGCACGCCGACGGTGTGGTGGGTCCAGCCCACGGCGTAGCAGAACGCGCTGGTGCGCTCCCGGCCCGAGTTGCGTACGAGCGCGTCGGCCACCGCCGCGAACGTCTCCGGTGGGATGCCGCAGACCTCGTGCACCATCTCCGGGGTGTAGCGGGCGAAGTGCCGCTTGAGGATCTGGAAGACGCACCGCGGGTGCTGCAGGGTGTCGTCGCGGATCGGGGTGCCCGAGAACGGCGCCCCGCCGGAACCGGCGATCTGCCCCCGCTCGTGCTCGGGGACCATGTCGCTCTCGTCGCGCTGCCCCGCGGAGGCCTCGACGTCGGCGCCCTCGTACTGCCAGGACCGCACGTCGTAGGTCCCCTCGCCGGGGTCGAAGCCCGAGAACAACCCGTCGAGGTCCTCGGTGTCCCGGAAGTCCTCCCGGACGATCATGGGCGCGTTCGTGTAGGCGCGCACGTACTCCTCGAAGTACGCACCGGTCTGCAGCACGTGGTTGATCAGGCCGCCGAGCAAGGCGATGTCCGAGCCCGCCCGGATCGGCACGTGCAGGTCGGCGACCGCGGAGGTACGGGTGAACCGCGGGTCGACGTGGATCACCGTCGCACCGCGCCGCTTGGCCTCCATGACCCACTGGAAGCCGACCGGGTGCGCCTCGGCCATGTTCGAGCCCTGGATCACGATGCAGTCGGAGTTGACCAGGTCCTGCTGGTAGTTCGTCGCGCCGCCGCGACCGAAGCTGGTCCCCAGACCGGGGACGGTGGAGCTGTGTCAAATACGGGCCTGGTTCTCGATCTGTACCGCTCCGAGGGCGGTGTAGAGCTTCTTCATGAGGTAGTTCTCCTCGTTGTCGAGGGTCGCTCCTCCGAGGCTCGCGATGCCCATCGTGCGGTGCAGGTGCCGACCCTGCTCGTCGACGTCCTGCCAGGTCCGCGCCCGGGTCTCCAGCACCCGGTCGGCGATCATGTCGACGGCGGTGTCGAGGTCGAGGTCCTCCCACTCGGTGCCGTGCGGGCGCCGGTAGCGGACCTTGGTGACCCGGGTCGGCGCGGTGACCAGGCTCAGCGTCGACGAGCCCTTGGGACACAGCCGGCCGCGGCTGATCGGCGAGTCCGGGTCGCCCTCGACATGGGTGACCTCGCCGTCGCGGGTGAAGATCTGCTGGCCGCAGCCGACGGCGCAGAACGGGCACACCGACTTGGTGACCGTGTCCGCGTCGACCGTGCGGGCCCGTTTGGCGTCGGTGCGCGGCGATCGCGCAGCCGCCCCCCGGCCCAACGGGTCGTCCCCGGTCACCTGCCGGAAGACCGGCCAGCTCTCGATCCACGTTCGCACGCCCCGCACAGCCACGAACCTCTCATGCCCCGGGCACCGCGGTGGCCAAACACGCGTGCCGATCACGCGTCCGGGTGCCCAGGTGTGCCGTGCGGTGTGCCGTGCGGTGTGACCGGGTATGCGGCCCGCAGCAGTGATCTTCCGATCAACCGTGCCGAGGAGGTGGCCCGTGGCGGGTTCGAGCATCAAGGACGACGAGGTCTACGAGGAGCTGCGCAAGGAGGGCGCGTCGAAGGAGAAGGCCGCACGCATCGCCAACGCCTCGGCCGACGAGGGGCGGTCGAAGGTCGGCGAGCGCGGCGGGTCGGCCGGCAGCTACGAGGACATGACCAAGGACGAGCTGTACGAGCGCGCGCAGAAGATCGGCATCGACGGCCGGTCGTCGATGACCAAGGACGAGCTCATCGACGCACTCCGCAACCACTGACCGGCTCCCCGGGGACGGGTCAGTACGCGGTTTCGGGATCCGCCGCAAGGGGAACGAGGGAAGGCCTCTTTCCCGGCGGAAGGTAACTCCGATGACCGGCTTCTTCTCCCCGGGTGACACCGGTGCGGCCGACGACACCCAGGACCAGGGCCAGAGCCAGAGTCCGGAACGCGGTCAGGGCCAGGAGGGTCAGGACCAGGCGCGGGGCCGCGAACAAGGCAAGGACCAGGACCAGGGAAACGGTCCCGGCCGAGGCCCGGATCTCGGCCCGGGTCAGGGCTACGGCCCGGGCGGCCCTGCGGCGCACCGGATCGACCTGAGCAGGCTGATGAGCGCCGGCGCCCGCCAGCTGATGGCGACGGCGGCGCAGCAGGCCATGGATCGCGGTGACTCCGACCTGGACGCCCAGCACATGCTGCTGGCCACCACCATGCTCGATCCGACCCGGCAATGGCTCGCCCGCGCCGGCGCCGATCCGGATGCGATCGGCCGTGTGCTCGACGAAAGGCTGCCCCGGGACGCCGCGCCGACCGGGCGGGCCCCGGTGCTCACCCCGGCCGCGAAGCGGGCGCTCCTCGACGGCCATCAGATCTCCCGCTCGCTCGGGTCGAGCTACATCGGACCCGAGCACGTGCTGCTGGCCCTCGCCGCGAACAACGAGTCGGATGCCGGTCGGCTGCTCGCGGAGTCGCGGTTCTCCCCAGGTTCGATGTCCGGCCGGCCGGGGCAGGGACCGACGACGCCGGAACCGCAGACGCAGAGCCTGACCCCGACGCTCGACCAGTTCTCCCAGGACCTCACCGCAGCGGCCCGGGCCGGGCAGCTCGACCCGGTCGTCGGGCGCGCCGACGAGATCGAGCAGACCATCGAGGTGCTCTCCCGGCGGCGCAAGAACAATCCCGTCCTGACCGGCGAGGCCGGCGTCGGCAAGACCGCCGTCGTCGAGGGCATCGCGGAACGCATCGTGGACGGCGACGTGCCGGACACCCTCCTCGGGCGCCGGGTCGTCCAGCTCGACCTGTCCGGGGTCGTGGCCGGCACCCGCTACCGCGGTGACTTCGAGGAGCGGATGCGCCAGCTCATCGAGGAGATCCGCACGCACGGCCGCGAGCTCATCGTCTTCATCGACGAGATCCACACCATGGTCGGGGCCGGGGGCGGAGGCAGCGGCACCGAGGGCGGCGGCGCGATGGACGCCGGCAACCTGCTCAAACCGGCGCTGTCCCGCGGTGAACTGCACGTCATCGGCGCCACGACGTTCAACGAGTACCGCCGTCACATCGAGTCCGACGCGGCATTGGCCCGGCGGTTCCAGCCGGTGTACATCCCGGAGCCGAGCGTCGAGGAGACCATCCAGATCCTGCGTGGGCTGCGCGACCGCTACGAGGCCCACCACCAGGTGCGCTACACCGAGGACGCGCTGCGCGCGGCGGCCGAGCTCTCCGACCGCTACATCACCGACCGGTTCCTGCCGGACAAGGCGATCGACCTGATCGACCAGGCCGGGGCCCGGGTCCGGTTGCGCACCCGCACCCCGTCGAACGACCGCCGCGGTGCGGAGATGCGGCTGCAACAGCTCATCCAGGACAAGGACCAGGCCGTCGCCGACGAGCAGTACGAGCGGGCCAGTCAGCTGCGCGACCAGATCGGCCGGGTCCGCGCGGAGATGGATCGCATGGGCGCCACCGGGCGGGCCGTGCCCAAGGTGGACGTCACCGACGTCGCCGACGTGGTCTCCCGGTCCACCGGGATCCCGATGAACCAGCTCACCGAGGCCGAACGGGACCGCCTGGTCCGGCTGGAGGAGGAGCTGCACCAGCGGGTCGTCGGTCAGGACGACGCGGTGCACGCCGTGGCCGAGGCGATCCGCCGGGCCCGCGCCGGGCTGGGCGACCTGGACCGGCCGGTCGGCAGCTTCCTGTTCCTCGGGCCCACCGGCGTCGGGAAGACCGAGCTGGCCCGGGCGCTGGCGGTCACGCTGTTCGGCAACGAGGACCGGATGGTGCGGCTCGACATGAGCGAGTACAGCGAGCGGCACACGGTGGCGCGGATGGTCGGCGCCCCACCCGGTTACGTGGGCTACGGCGAAGCCGGTCAGCTCACCGAGTCCGTGCGCCGCCGGCCCTACTCCGTCCTGCTCCTCGACGAGATCGAGAAGGCGCACCCGGACGTCTTCAACACGCTGTTGCAGGTGCTCGACGACGGCCGGCTCACCGACGGCCAGGGCCGCACCGTCGACTTCCGCAACACCGTGATCATCATGACCAGCAACGTGGGCTCGGAGCTGATCACCAACCGGGGCGCGACGCTGGGCTTCGGCAGCACGGCCGAGCGCAGCGCCGCGGAGGAGTCCCGCGAGGACGCCGTGCTGCGCGAGCGGTTACTGCCCCGGCTGCGGGAGGTGTTCCGCCCGGAGTTCCTCAACCGCATCGACGAGACCATCGTGTTCCGCCGCCTCGACGAGGAGCAGTTGGCGACGGTCACCGAACTGCTGCTCGAGGAGACCAAGCGCCGGCTCGCCGGGCAGGGCGTCCGGGTGGAGTTCACCCGAGCCGCGGTCCGGTGGCTGGCCGAGCGCGGCTACCAGCCGGACTTCGGCGCCCGTCCGCTGCGCCGGATCATCCGCCGCGAGGTGGACAACCGGCTCGCCGAGATGCTGCTGGCCGGCCGGATCGGGCCCGGCAAACGCCTCCTGATCGACACCGGGGACGCGGGGCTGCAGATGGACGTGCAGGACGATCCCCAGCCGCTGGAGCCGACGGTCGACGTCGCCGAGTCCGGGGCGGCCGAGGAGTCCCGGTCCGAGTGCGGCTACTTCGATGCCGGCGGCGCGGACGACGGGTCCCCCGAGGGCGGGTCGGCGGGCGACTCCGGCGGCGCCGGCACGACCGGCGACTCCGCGCAGGCCCGTCGGTGATACCGCAGCCGGCCCCGCCGCAGTGATACCGCAGCCGGCCCCGCCGACGACGGGGGTGTCGGCGGGGCCGGCCTCGTCTCCCCGTCGGATGAGCGGGAGCCACGGGGAGAGGTCGGGGCGAGGGTCACATCGGTCTGGTCGGTGTCGGCCCTCTTCCCCGGACGGGGTTCAGCACAGCCACGGGGCCGGGCTACCCGCGGAGGGCCCGCCGAAACGAGCCGAGCGAGCCGGTGCACGAGGCGGATCCGGCGCCCCGGCCAGCGTCTCGGCGACGGCGTGAGCCCGGGCAACCCGGCACCGGCCGCGGTCGCCTCGCCCGGTCCGGTTACCGGGCACCGTGGTGGGTAACCGGGCCCCGTGCGACGGCCGGAGAACGGCGCCGTGCTGGCGCTGCGCGCACTGCATCTGGGCGACCTGCTGGTCGCGGTCCCGGCGTTGCGCGCGCTGCGCCGCGCCCATCCCGGCCATCGGGTGGTGCTGGCCGCGCCCCGCTCGCTCGCCCCGGTGGCCGCGCTGACCGGCGCCGTCGACGAACTGCTGCCCACCCCCAGTCCGGCGCACCTGCAGTGGCCCTGGCCGCGCCCACCCGAGGTCGCCGTCGACCTGCACGGTGCCGGGCCGGAGAGCCATCAGGCGCTGGACACGCTCACGCCCCGGCGGCGCATCGGGTTCAAGGCCCCGGGCTGGGACGGGCCGAGCTGGGCCGCCGTTGCCCGCCGGTTCGTCCACGAGCGGGAACGCTGGTGCGCGCTGCTCGGGGCGCACGGGATCCTGGCCGACCCGGCCGATCTCGTACTGGACCTGCCGCCTCGGCTGGGCCGGCTCTCGGTGCGCCCGGTGCTCGTCCACCCCGGGGCCCGGCACGGGTCCAAACGCTGGCCCGCGGAGCGGTTCGCCGCCGTCGCCGCGGCGCTGGAGCGGGACGGCCACGCGGTGGCCGTCACCGGGACGGCGGTGGAGCGACCGCTGGCCCTGGCGGTGGCCGAAGCGGCCGGGTTGCCCGAGCGGCAGGTGCTGGCCGGGCGGACCGGGTTGCGGCAGCTGTGCGGGCTCGTCGCCGGCGCCGGGCTGGTGATCAGCGGGGACACCGGGATCGCGCACCTGGCCTCGGCGTTCCGCACGCCGTCGGTGGTGCTGTTCGGGCCGGTCGATCCGGCCGAGTGGGGTCCACCGGCCACCGGACCGCACGTCGTGCTGACCGACGCGGCGGCCCGGCGCGGCGACCCGCTCGCCGAGGACCCGGATCCCGCACTGCTCGGGGTGCAGGTGGACGAGGTGCTCGCGGCGGTGCCGCAGGTGTGCGGGGTGCCGCGCCCGGCCTGACGGCCGGGGCCCGTGCGGACGCCCGCGGTCAGGGCCAGGACGACTCGGTGGCCGGGCCGACCACCATCTCCCGTACCTCGCAGCCCACCGGCCTGGTCAGCGCATAGAGCACGGCGTCGGCGACCTCGTACGGGTCGCCGCGGTGCGGCCCGGGCCCGCCCTCGGCGAACGCCCCGCCCGTGACGTCCGTGACGTCCGTGGCGTCCGTGGCGTCCGTGGCGTCCGTGACGAGCAGGGTGAGACCGACCTGCCCGGCCAGCTCGGCGGCGAGCGCACGGCTCATCCCGACGACACCGGAGTCGGCCGCGCACCGGGCGGTGGCCTCGGGCAGGGCGCGCAGCCCGACGGTGGCGGCCACGATGACGATGCGCCCGCGGCTCTCCCGCAGCCGCGGCAGCCCGGACCGGATCACCGCGGCGGTGCCGAGCAGGTTGACCCGCACGACGTCGTCCCACGCCCCGCCGGGGATGTCGGCCATCCGGCCGCGCCGGTCGATGCCGGTGGTGGTCACCACCGCATCCAGCTCGCCGGCTTCGGCCACCAGCTCGGCGACGGCCCGTTCGGCGCTCCGGGTGTCGCGCAGGTCCACCACGGCGGACAGGGCGCCGGCCAGTTCCGGGCTCGCGTCCCGGCTGGCGACGCGATCGAGCAGCAGCGGGTGGCCGCCGGCCGCACCCACCGCCCGGGCGACGGCCCGGCCCAGGCCCGAGGCGGCGCCGGTGACGAGGACGGTGCCGACCCGGCGCCGCTCGTGCCACGGCGACGCGCCGGGTGGGGGCGGGCCGGGGGCCGCCGGGGCGGGCATGGCCGCCACCTCGGTCTGCGGCGACGGGGTCACCGGCCCACCCGGGCGACCGGCTGGGCCTGCTGTTGCGCGCGCATCGTCAGCACCTGGTCGTAGACCTCGGCGGTCGCCCCGGCGACCCGGTCCCAGCGGTACCGGGCTACGACCCGGGTGCGGCCGGCCGCCCCGAAGGCCTGCCGCATCGCCGGCGAGCTGAGCAGTTTGCGCAGCGTCGCGGCCAGCACGTCGGGGCGCCGCGGCGGCACGTGCAGCCCGGTGACCTGGTCGACGACGGTGTCGTTCATCCCGCCGACCGCGCTCGCGACCACCGGCCGGGCACACGCCATGGCCTCCAGCGGCACCATCCCGAACGGCTCGAACCACGGCACGCAGACCACGCAGTCGGCCGAGCGCAGCAACGCGGGCACGTCGATGCGGGCCACCTTGCCGAGGAACCGGACCCGGTCGACCACCCCGGCCATCGACGCCCGGGCGCGCAGTCGTCCGATGTCGGGATCGTCGCCGAGATCCTCCTCGGCGGGGCCACCGGCGATCACCAGTTCGGCGTTCGGCACGCGGCGCAGCGCGTCGATCGCCTCGTCGACGCCCTTGCGCCGCACCAGCCGCCCGAGCACCACCAGTCGCGGCCGCTCGCCACGCTCGAACACCGGGCCGGCCGGCAGGAACGCGTCGGTGTCCACCCCGCACGGCACCACCGCCACCCGGCGCCGCGGGGCGCCGAGCCGGGCCAGCTCGAACAGCTCGTCGCCGCAGGTGGCCAGCACCCGGTCGGCGCCGCGCGCGATGGCGCGTTCGGCCAGCACCCGGCCGTCCGGGCTGGTGTCGGCGTCGCCCAGATGCCTGCGCTTGACGTGGCCGAGCGCGTGGAAGGTCTGCACGACCGGCAGGTGCAGCGGCCGGGCCGCGGCCAGCGCCGCCAGCCCGGACATCCAGAAGTGCGCGTGCACCACGTCGGGCGGATCGAGCGACCAGGCCTGCCGCAGCGCCTCGGCGAGGTCGGGCAGGTATGGCACCATCTGGTCCTTGGGCAACGGGCCCAGCGGTCCGAAGGGCACATGCCGGACCGTGACGCCGGGCCCCATCCGAACGTTCTCGGCGCTGTCCGCCGAGTCCCGGCGGGTCCAGACGGTCACCTCGTGACCGAACGCGGCCAGCGCCTTGGCGAGCTCGCCGACGTGCACGTTCTGCCCGCCCGCGTCCGGCTCGCCGGGGGCGGCGAGCGGACTGGCGTGTTCGGACACCATCGCGATCCGCATGGCGTCACCTCCTCGGTTCGACGGCGGGCCGGACGACCCGCAGGTGGGTGTCCCGGCGGCGGTCGACCCGCGGCCGGCGGCTCCGGTGGTCGGCGACGACGCGCTCGAGGAGCACGTCCCAGTCGCGCAGGAAACGGCGCAGCCCGTAGCGGCGCAGCGCGTGCGCGCGGGCGGCGGCGCCGTGGGCCCGGGCGCGCTCCGGATCGGCGACGAGCTCGGCGAGCGCCCGGGTGAGCCGGCCCGGGTCGGTCGCGCACAGCCCGGCCGCCGGCGCCACGGCGGCCGGCGCCTCGGTGGTCGCCAGCGCGACCACGGGCATCCCGAGTTGCATCGCCTCGATCAGCGCGAGGTCGAGTGAGGTCCAGCGCGCCGGGTGCAGGTAGATCCGGCGGCGGGCCAGTTCGGCGTGCATCCGCTGCGGTGGCAGGGCGCCCAGGCCGCGGATCCGGGTCTCGCAGCCGAGCCGTTCGCCGAGCCCGCCGGTGCCCGCACCGAACACGTCCAGCGGGGCCGCCCGGGACAGCCCCGGCAGCAGGTCGGTACCGGTGATCCGGTGGCGCCGCAACGGCTCGTTGACCACTACCGCGGCGGCGGGCAGCTCGCCGGTGTAGCGGTGCCCGGGGTCGGCGATCCCGGGTTCGACCACCGCGGTCGGGGTGCGGCCGGCGTCCCACATCAGGGCGTTGAACGCGGTGACGTGCACCAGCGTCAGGTCGTCGCGGTCGGCCATCGGGTGCCGGGACGTCGCAGCGGGCCCGCGCGGCGCGGTGTGCTCCAGGTACACCGCGGCGACCCCGCGGCCTGGGGTCCGGCGCAACCAGCGCGCGGTGAGCGCGATCTCCTCGAGCCGCTGCACCACGACGACGTCGACGTCCGTGTCGGCCAGCCGTTCGGGGGTCACCTCGATCGCGTCGGCCGGCCACTCCCACGTCGTCGGGCGGCCCTGGCCCCAGGGGCCGCGCCCGGACAGAGTGGGCAGCAGGTAGCGGTGCCGGCCGGTGACGAACGCCGTGGTCCACGGGCCGTGCACGTTCCAGATGAGGATGTTCACGCCACGCCCAGCAGGTGCCGCACCGCCGCCACGAGATCCGCGCGCACCACCGGCGCGGCCTCGACCTCCGCGGGGCGCGTGGCCGGTGTCGGCACCAGCACGCCCCTCGCGCCGGCCGCGGCCGCGGCCGCCATGTCGGAACCGATGTCGCCGATGACCACCACGCGGGCCGGGGGCACGCCGAGCTCGGCCGCCGCCGAGAGCACCATGCCCGGTCGCGGCTTGCGGCACGAGCAGCCCTCGACAGCCGGGTGCAGGCACATCCGCCACACCGCGAACGGGCCGAGCAGTTCCTCGACCCGCTGGTTGACCGCACGCACGTCCGCCGAGTCGATCAACCCGTGCGCGACGCCCGATTGGTTGGTGATGACCCCGACGGGAATCCCGGCCTCGCGCAGCATCGCCAACGCCCGGCGGGCGGCCGGCATGGGCCGCACCTGGTCGGGGTCGGCGCAGTAGGGCACGTCGACGACGAGCGTGCCGTCGCGGTCGAACAGGACCGCCCCCGGCGGGACGGGTGGCTGCCCGTCCGGGTCGAACGGGACCGGCCCAGGTGGCACCGGCTCGGGCGGGACGGGTTCGTGCGGGACCGGCTGCGGCTCGTCGGGATCGGGCTCTGGTGTGGGCTTCGGCTTCGCGGACGCCGGCGGTCGTTCGGCGGAGGTCACCGCCCCGGGTGGCCCGCGCGCGCGTCATTAAACCCGGTCTCGCCCGGGCCGCCACGTTCAGTGACGAGTACTACTCGATGTAGCGGGCGACCGGGTACAGGCCCCGGTGATCTCGGCGATGAGCCGGCGCAGCGCCGGCTTCGCCGGTTCTCGCCACACCAGTTGCAGGGTCGCGTCCAGTGGTGGGGCCAGCTGGCGCACGACCAGGCCGTCGCCGGCCTCGGCCACGTGCGGAGCGGCGATCAGAGCCACCCCACGGCCCGCCCGCACCGCCCGGAACAGCGCCGCCGGTCCCTCCGCGGCCGGATCCGGCATGCGGCGTACCCGGACCCGGTGGCCGTGTACGGCGAGGTCACCGGTCCAGCGCTGGCGCAGCACGGCGGCCAGGTGCGACGGGTAGAGCACCGTCTCCCCCTCGGCCACCCGGTGCAGCGGCACCGGGTTCGCGCGCGCGAGCCGGTGCCCCGGCGGTATCACCAGGCAGACCGGGACCCGGCACAGCGCCCGGGCGGCCAGCCCCAGGGTGTCCTCCCCGGCCCACACGACGGCGGCGTCGGCGCGGTCCTGCTGCACCGCCGACGGCGCGTCGCGCTGGTGCGACACCGCCGCGTCCACCTCGACCTCCGGGGCCAGTGCGGCGAGCCCGCGCAGCGCCGCGCCCAGCACGGCGGGCACTCCCGGGGCCAGCCGCAGCGCGAGCCTGCTGGTACCGGGTACGGCGGAGTGCACGGCGTCGCGGGCGTGCTCGGCCCTGCCGAGCAGCGCCCGGGCGTGTTCCAGCAGCACCTCCCCGGCCGGGGTGAGCCCCACCCCGTGCGAGCTCCGTTCCAGCAGCACCACCTGCAGTTCCCGTTCGAGGGCGCGGATCTGCTGGGACAGCGACGGCGTCGCGAGATGCAGGGAGCGGGCCGCGCGCCCGAAGTGCCGTTCCTGGGCCACCGCGACGAAGTACCGCAGCTGCCGTAGTTCCATCGAGCTACCCCTCCCCTCCCGGATACCGACGGCCGTGAGGCACCGCCTCATGAACGTGAGGTCGCGTGTCACGACACGCGGGTGAGCGCTGCGGGGCGGGCACTCGGGGGGTGCGTCCGGATCCGCGGGCGTCGCGGCGGAGGGAGCGAACGTGGACGGCAGTGCACGGACGACACGGACGACACGGCGGGCGAGGCAACCCGCGGACCGGTCGAGCGATCGCATGGTGGACGGGCTCGGGATGTTCAGTCTCGGGCTCGGCACCGCCCAGCTGGTGGCCCCGGGCGAGATGAACCGCCTGGTCGGCGCCGACGACGATCCGCGGAACCGGCGGATTCAGCGCTGGGCGGGCGGGGCCCGGGAGCTCGCCGCGGGGGTGGGCATCGAGGCCCGGTACCGGACGACCGGCTGGCTGTGGGCCCGGGTCGCCGGGGACGTCCTGGACCTGACCCTGCTGGGCGCGGTGCTGGCCGACCCACGCCACCGGCCCGAACAACGGCGGCGGGCGGCGGCCGCGACCGCCGCGGTGCTGGGCGTGACCGCGGCCGACGTCCGCGCCGCACTGCAGTTGCAGCACGCCGGGGAGCACGCGGCGAACGGGCACGGCGGCGGAGGCGTCAAGGAGATCGAGGCCAAGGCCGAGATCACGATCCACCGGCCGGTGGCCGAGGTCTTCGCGTTCTGGAACGACCTGGAGAACCTGCCGCGGTTCATGCGCCACCTGCAGTCGGTGACGCGTCTCGGCGCAGACCGCTCCCGCTGGCGGGCGAAGGCCCCGGCCGGCATGGAGATCGAGTGGGAGGCCGAGGTCACCGCCCGGGAGATCGACGAGTACATCTCCTGGCGCTCCGTCGGCGGCGCCACCGTGCAGAACTCCGGATCGGTGCGGTTCACTCCCGCTCCGGGTGACCGGGGCACCGAGGTCCGGGTGCACCTGCACTACCGGCCACCGGCGGGGAAGATCGGCGCCGCGCTCGCGAAGCTGTTCGGCGAGGAGCCCGGACAGCAGGTCCGCGACGATCTCCGCCGGTTCAAGCAGGTCCTCGAGACCGGTGAGGTCGTGCGTTCCGAGGCCGACCCGGAAGGCACCCGGACCCGCCGGCTGCTGGCCCAGCGGCCCGCCCAGCCGCTCCCCCGCTGACCCGATCCTCTGGAGAACGGAGCGCATCTCATGCGAGCGAACTGTTGGACCGGGAAGAACAGCGTCGAGGTACTCGACGTCCCCGATCCGAAGATCCTCAACTCCCGGGACGCGATCGTGCGGATCACCTCCGCCGCGATCTGCGGGTCCGACCTGCACCTGTACGACGGCTTCATCCCCACCATGCGCAAGGGTGACGTGCTCGGCCACGAGTTCATGGGCGAGGTCGTCGAGACGGGCCCGGCGGTCACCAACCTGTCGGTCGGCGACCGGGTCGTGGTCCCCTTCCCCATCGCGTGCGGCCGATGCGGCGCCTGCGAGCAGGGCCTGTACTCGGTGTGCGAGGACTCCAACCCGAACGCCCCGATCGCCGAGAAGCTGCTCGGCCGCTCCCCCGCCGGGATCTTCGGCTACTCGCACATGCTCGGGGGCTACCCCGGCGGGCAGGCGCAGTACGCGCGGGTGCCGTTCGCCGACGTCGGCCCGATCAAGATCGACGACGGCATTCCCGACGAGCAGGTGCTGTTCCTGTCCGACATCTTCCCGACCGGGTACATGGGCGCGGACATGTGCGACATCACCCCGGGCGACGTCGTCGCGGTCTGGGGCGCCGGACCGGTCGGCCAGTTCGCCATGGCGAGCGCGCGGCTGATGGGCGCGGAGCGGATCATCGCGATCGACCGGTTCGACTACCGGCTGCGCATCGCGGCCGAGCGGGCCGGCGCCACCGACGTCGTCAACTACGAGCAGGTCTCGACGCGGGAAGCGCTCGAGGAGATCACGGCCGGTCGCGGCCCGGACGCGTGCATCGACGCCGTCGGCATGGAAGCCCATCACGACCTGGGGCCGCTGCACGCCTACGATCGGGTGAAGCAGGCCACCCGGGCCGAGACCGACCGCCCGCACGTGCTGCGCGAGGCCATCATGAGCTGCCGCAACGGCGGCGTGATCTCCGTGATCGGTGTGTACGGCGGGTTCGTGGACAAGTTCCCGATGGGCGCGTTCATGAACCGCTCGCTGCGGATGCGCACCGGGCAGTGCCACGTCCACCGCTACCTCGAACCACTGCTGGGCCTGATCATGGCGGGCGACATCGACCCGAGCTTCGTGATCACCCACCGGATGTCGCTCGACGACGCCCCGCGCGGATACGAGATGTTCCGGAACAAGGAGGACGACTGCCTGAAGGTCGTGCTGTCGCCGTGAGCGGCGATCACCCCTGGGGGCACGGGTCCGGCAGCGGTCGGGCACCGGGTCAGCCACCGGTCAGGAACCGGGCCGGGTCTCCGGCCGCCCGCGCCCCGCTGTCGAGCCAGCGCCGGAAGCCCCGGGGGTCGCGCCGCTCCAGTTCGTCGAGGTAGGCCGCACGCAGCACGACCAGCTGTACCAGCTCCTTCGGGTCCCGGGTCCGGCCGACCGCCACGTAGCTGCGTCGCCACTCCCAGCAGAGCATCTCGGTGGACAGCGCAGGCACCAGCCACTGCGGGCACTCGTCGTCACGGACCGGGGCCGCCGGGAACTGTGTCACCGGCGGTTCGGGGCCCGGTGGGGTGTGGTCGGCCGCCTCTCCGGGCACTTCCCCTCTCCTGCGGCCCCGCCCCAGCCTGCGCCCCACCCCCACGGTCATCCCACTGGCCGCCGCGAGCACCAGCACCGGCACGGCGGCCGCACCGAACAGGCCCACCAGCCCGCTGAGGCCGAGGACCACGAGCAGGCCCATCCCGGCGGCCCGCCATGCGAAGGTGCGCGTGCTCCGGCTGGCACCGTCGGGCCAGCCGTGGCGCTGCTGTGCCCAGCCGAATGCCCCCAGCCCGGTGAGGGTCGCGGTGAGGAGCCCCAGCATCACGACCGCCGGTGACAGTGTCGCCAGCCCCACCACGCCCAACGGGACGAGCAGCACGAAGACGATCCGTGATGCGGTCGAACGGGGCGGCATGGCGACCTCCGGGCGCGCAGGGTGAGGGGGGCAGCGCGGGGTGCCCACCCCGCCGCCGGCTACACCTCGGCCTGGTGTCCGTTTCGCCGGTCCGATCCCGGTCCGCGTGCCCTTCCCGCCCGGGCGTCCGGCGACCGGCCGGCCTGGGCACGAACGGCCCGCGCGACGTCGCCGGGAAGGAGACGGCCCCGTGCGGGCCCGATGAGCACCGCACGGCCGCCGGCCGACCCACGGCCGGTGAGGAGGGCACCCGTCCCCGGGGTCCGGCCGCCGAACCGGACTCCGGAGACGGGCACCCACGCCGCCGGTAGCGGCGCGCGGATGCGCTCGGCGGGCGCCCCCGGGCGGCACCCAGCGAACCCGGGGACGCCCGGGCTCCCGCCGACGACGTCGGGCACGGCTACCCGGCGCCCGCCGGCCGAAACACCGGCTGCTGCCGCCGGGGCCCCCGGCTCATCGGGAGGGTCGCCCGCCCGCGCGCAGCACCGGCACGGTGGCGAGCGCCGCCGCCACCGCGGTGGCCAGGATCGTCGTGCCCATCACGACGGGAGTGACCCCACCCAGTGACGCCAGCGGCGGCACCAGCGCGCCGAGGGCGAACTGCAGCAGACCCAGTACGGCGGACGCGGTGCCCGCGGCGCGGCCCTGGTTGGCCAGCGCCAGCGCGGTCGCATTGGGCATGATCAGCCCGACGCTGGCGACCACCAGGAACAGCGGCGGCAGCACCGCCCACACCGATCGCGACAGCAGCACCCCGGCGAGCAGCGCGACCGCGCCGGCGACCGCGATCGCGACGGCCAGGGCGAGCGTGCGGCGTGGCCCGATCCACCCGGCCAGCAGCGCGCTGAGCCGGCTGGCGAGCACGATCCCGGTCGCGTTGACCGCGAACATGACCCCGTAGGCCTGCGCGCTCAGCCCGTAGCCGCCCTGCAGCACGAAGCTGCCCATCGCGATGTAGACGAACATCCCGCAGCAGCCCAGCGCGAGCACCAGCGCGGGCGCGAGCAACGTGCGGTCGTGCACCACGGCGCGCAGCGCCCGCCCGGTGTCGGCGAACCCGCCGACATGCCGCCGCTCGGGCGGCAGCGTCTCGGGCAGCGTCGACGCCGCGAGCAGCAGCCCCAGGCCGATCACGCCGAGCGCGACGAACACGCCGCGCCAGTCGGTGACCCGCAGCAGCTGGCTGCCGAGCAGCGGCGCGATCACCGGCGCCGACCCGCTGACCACCATCAGCAGCGAGAACATCCGGGCCGCGGCGTCACCGGAGTAGAGGTCGCGGACCATCGCGCGGGCCACGACCAGCCCGATCGCGCCCGCCATGCCGTTGAGCAGCCGCACCACGAGCAGCACCTCGACGGACGGGGCCAGCGCGCACGACACCGAGGTGATCGCGAACAGCGCCGTCCCGGCCAGCAGCGGGCGGCGCCGGCCCACCCGGTCACTGAACGGCCCGGCCGGCAACTGCCCGGCGGCCAGCCCGATCATACACAGCGACATGGTCAGCTGCGCCAGCGCCTCGGAGGTGCGCAGGTCCGCGGTGAGCCGCGGCAGCGCGGGCAGGTACAGGTCCAGCGACAGCGGTCCGAAGGTCGACAGACCGCCCAGCGCCAGCAGCCGGCCCAGCGGCGAGCGTGCCCGGCCGCCACCTGGACCCGCTTCCGATGTCGATCTCACCGGCCGATTCTGCCCCGCCGCGCCCCCGCCCGGACGGTCGCCGCAGCGGATCGACGCCCTCGATCGCCCGCTCCGGCGCGGCCGATCCAGGGACTGGACAAGCTTTCGCCGGACGGCAGATACTGCAGGCCCAGGTGATCGGGGCTCACCCGCGCCGCGGCTACGGCCGCTGAGGTCCCTAGTCGGGGCGTGACTAGGAGGCTGCCGCCGATGCGACTCACCATCGAGCTCCCGGCTCGTCGGGACGTCGGGTCCCGGGCGCTGCCCGCGCGACGATCCCGCCCTGTCGGTCCCGCCGCCGGCAGATCGTGACGGCACCGCCCTGCACGGTACGGGCGGTGCCGACGCCGGCATCCGGACAACTACGCGATTCCTCGCGGTGACGTAGACGCCGTTCATGCTCGGGCGCTTCCTCTGTGGTGAGCCGGCAACGGCCACGTCGTGATCCAGGGCCTCGTTACGCGTCACCCGGCGGCGGCTCACCGCACATTCAGGTCTCGGGTAAGGAGGAGTGGGATGGCAACAACGGGCGATGTCAACGCAACTCGAGCCGGTGTCGGCGGTGAGGCCGCCGAACTGGAGGTGACGGCTCCGACCGTCGGCCCGCTGGCCGGGGATCCGACCGTGATCGGTGTACCGCTGTTCATCGTCGGGTCCATCGCGCTCGGCCTGACGCTGATCGGCTTCGTCCCGGCGGGCAACTTCGGCGCCGTCGCGGTGATCATCTGCGCGACATGGGTCGGACAGGTGATCGCCGCCGTCTGGGCCGCAGCCCTCGGCCAGAACGCGGTGGCCTGCGTGTTCGGCATCTTCGCGGGGTTCTGGCTGAGCTACTCGCTGCTGGCGGTGGGCATCCTGCACAGCTGGTGGGGCATCGTTCCCGCCGCCGACGCCGCCTCGGCGACGGCGTCCACGGGCGACGTCAACCGCTCCGTCGTGTTGTTCCTGATCTGCTGGCTCGCGTTGATCGTCATGCTGACGGTGGTGACCCTGCGGTTCCCGCTCGCGTTCACCGCACTTCTGGTGGTCGTCGACGCGGCACTGGCGCTCGCGCTCGCCGGATATCTCAAGGGCGCCAGTTCCGGCCTACTGGCCATCGCCGGCTACCTGGTGTTCACCTTCGCCGCCATCGGGGTGTACCTGTTCGCGAATTCGCTGAGCCTGGCGCTCGGCGGCAAGGGGCTCGAGCTGGGCAAGCCGTTGATCGCCGCGGGCTGAGGTCGTCCGCTCGCCGCGGCTGCCGGCGTGGCGGACCCACCCCGTCGATCTCACCGGCTGATCCTGCGCGGTGGGCCCGAGCTCGTGCGGACGACGAGCCGGGGCGGTGTGACGAACTCGCCCGCCGGCACCTCCTGCCCCTCGCAACGGGCGACGGCGCGCCGGACGGCGGTGGCCGCGAGGGCGGCGGGGTCCTGGCTGACCGAGGTCAGCTCGACGTTGCGCAGCGACGCGAGCCGGGTGTCGTCGTAGCCCACCACGGAGATCTCGCCCGGAACGTCGACGCCGCGCACCCGCAGGGTCAGCAGCAGCCCGAACGCGGTCATGTCGTTGTGCGTCAGCACAGCCGTCGGCGGGCGGGCCGCGGCCAGCAACTCCATGGCCGCCGCGACCCCGGACTCCTCGTCGGCGTGCCCCCCGAGGACACGGGCCCGGTCGGCGAGACCGTGCGCGGACATGGCGTCCAGGTAGCCCTCGCGCCGGGTGCGGCTCATCACCGCCCGGCCGCCGTCGACGTAGTGGATGTCGCGATGCCCCGCAGCGACCAGGTGCTCGACCGCCGCCCCGACCCCGCGCCGGTCGTCGGCGCGCACCGAGTCCACCGACTCGGCGTGCAACTCCGAGCCGACCGTCACCGCCGGGACCCGCCTGCTGAGCGCGGCGAGATCGTGGTTGCCGATGTCCGGACTGACCAGGACCAGCGCGGCGCAGCGCTCCTGCAGCAGGCTCTCGACGGCCTGGAGTTCGGTGCGCGTCCGGGTGGTCGCGCTGAGCACGAGGTCGTAGCCGGTGTCGGCGACGGCCCGGTACAGGTGCTCGACCACCTCGGCGTGGAAGGCCTGGGAGACGGTGAACGTGACACCGAGCAGTCGTGAGTTCTGCTCGCGCAGCATCCGCGCGCGCTGGTCCGGCCGGTAGCCGAGCCGGTCGGCCGTCCGCAGAATCCGGCGGCGGGTCTCCTCCGACACACCGGGCTCGCCGCGCAGGGCCACCGACGCGGAGGAGACGGATGTGCCCGCGGCCCGCGCGACGTCCACGATCGTGACCCGCCCGGCCCTCGCCGCCACCTGCACTCCTCGCGCGTCCCGGACCGATCCGGCCCCGACTTTGTCTTGACATGCTAACCCACGCCTGGCTACCTTCTCAGCGGACGTACCGGAACGTTCCGGTAATATTTCTGAGCTGTTCTCAGCCATTTCGACTGGAACGTTCCGGGTGCCCCGCCGGCGTTTGTCCACCTGCGCACCCATCCCGGAGACCCGAGACCGGTCCGCGGCGTCCTGCATCCGAAAGGCAGCCCATGTCGACCCAGCCCGACTCCGGCAAGCCCGTCTCCGTCGCGGTGATCGGGGCCGGCATGGCCGGCCGCAGCCACGCCGCCGGCTACCGCAACGTGAACACCGTCTTCGGCGCCGGCCTGCCGCCCGTCCGCCTGGCCGCGATCGCCGACGCGAACGCCGAGCTCGGCGCGGACGCCGCTCGCCGCTACGGGTACGAGAAGGCGCTCCCGAGCTGGGAGGCCGTCGCCGAGGACCCGACGATCGACGCCGTCAGCATCGTCGTCGGCAACTCCCTGCACCGGCCGATCGCGGAGGCGCTGGTCGCCGCGGGCAAGCACGTGCTGTGCGAGAAGCCGCTGGCCGGCTCGATCACCGACGCCCGCGCGATGGCCGACCTCGAGCGCTCCGCGGACGTCGTGACCGCCGTCGGGTACACCTTCCGCCGCTCCCCCGCCATCGCCGCGATCCGCGACCATGTCCAGGGCGGCGAGCTGGGCGATCTCACGCTGTTCAGCGGCCGCTACTGGTGCGACTACGCGACCGACCCGAACGGCCCGCTGAGCTGGCGGTTCTCCGGTGGCGCCGGCTCCGGCGCGCTCGGCGACATCGGCGCCCACGTGATCGACACCGCGGAGTTCATCGCCGGGCCCGTCGTCGCGGTCTCCGGCGCGTCGCTCTCGACACAGATCGGCAAGCGGCCGCTGCCCCTCGGCGCGGTCGTCGGGCACAACGCCGCCCCGGTCTCCGACGAGCTCGGCAAGGTCGAGAACGAGGACACCGCCTCCTTCACCGCCTGCTTCTCCTCCGGCCTGATGGGCACGTTCTCCGTGTCCCGCACCGCCTTCGGCCTGCCCAACGGGCTCGCCTTCGACGTCCTGGGGCTGCGCGGACGGGCCGCGTTCGACCAGCACCGGCCCGCCGAGTACCTCTTCGACGACAGCCAGCCCGACGCCCGCACCCGGGGCGCCCGGCAGGTCATCGCCGGCCCGCAGATGCCCTACTTCGCGGGCGGCTACCCGATGGAGGCACCGGGGGTCGGCGGCGGCAACGCCGAGATGTTCGTCTACCAGGCCCGGGCCTTCCTCGACCAGGTCGCGGGCGTCGCCGATCCGCTCCCCGCATGCGCCACCTTCGCCGACGCCCTGCGGACCATGGAGGTCATCCAGGCCGTCGTGGAGTCCTCCCGCAACGGCGGCGCCACCGTCGAGGTCCCGCCCGTCCCCGCCGCCTGAGCACCCTCACCGACCGGAAAGCAGCTGATCATGCCCCTCAAGCTCGGCGCCTACACCGCCTGCCTGCACGACCTGCCCCTCACCGAGGCCCTCGACGTGGTGGCGGCCAACGGCCTGACCTCCGTCGAGGTCAACACCGGCGGGTTCCTCCCCGCCCCGCACTGCCCCGTGGACCTGCTGCTGTCCTCGGCCACCGCCCGCGCGGAGTACCTCGCGACCTTCGCCGACCGCGGGATGGAGCTGACCGGCCTCAACTGCAACGGCAACCCGCTCAACCCGCTGCCGGGCGTCGGACCGAAGCACGCCGACGACCTGCGCCGCACCATCGGGCTCGCGGGCCTGCTCGGTGTGAAGCACGTCGTGACGATGTCCGGCACCCCCGGCTCCGACCCCGACGCGAAGTACCCCTCCTGGGTCGTGAACCCCTGGGACGGCGTCTACATGGACGTCCTGGACCACCAGTGGGGTGTGGCCGTCGAGTTCTGGACCGAGATCGACGCCCTGGCCCGGGAGAACGACGTCCGGGTCGCCATCGAGATGCACCCGCACAACGTGGTGTTCTCCCCCGTCACCCTCAAGCGCCTCGTCGACGAGACCGGCGCGACGAATGTCGGCGCGGAGATGGACCCGTCGCACCTGATGTGGCAGGGCATGGACGTCGTGGCCTCCGTCAGGTGGCTGGGCCCGCTGGTGTTCCACGCCGCCGCCAAGGACGCGATGCTCTGCCCCGGCGCCGACATCCGGGGAGTGCTGGACACCTCGTTCACCCGGGTGCCCGCCGACGCCCCCGGCAAGGTGCCCACGGGCTACGGGTTCTGGTGCAACGCCTGGCCGGAGAACCCCGCCTGGAGGTTCGTGGCCGTCGGCGTCGGACACGACCTCTCCTACTGGACCGAGTTCCTGCGCGCCCTCGCCGAGATCGACCCGGACATGGCCGTCAACATCGAGCACGAGGACGCCGCCTACTCCCGGACCGAGGGACTCGCCCTGGCCGCGAAGAACCTGCACAGCGCCGCGAGCGGCCTCTGATCCGCTCCGCTCCCGCACGGGGCCGGACGCGGTCCTAGCTGGTCAGCGTGAGCTCGAAGGAGTACCGGCTGGCACGGTAGAGGTGCGAGCCGTACTCGACGGCCCGTCCCTGCTCGTCCCACGCCGTGCGGGCCATGGTCAGCATCGGGGCGCCGCGGGAGTCGCCCAGCACCCGCGCCTCGGCGGCGGTCGCCGCCCTGGCGCCCACCACCTGGTTCGCCATGCGCGGGACGTGCCCGGCCGCCCGCAGCAACTCGTAGAGCCCTCTCTCCTCGAGGTCGGCGCGGCGCAGCGGCAGGACATCGAGCGGTACCGCGTTGTGCATGAGGGCGAGCGGTTCGTCACCTGCGTACCGCAGCCGCTCGACCCAGGTGACCTCGGTTCCGAACGGCACGCCCAGCGCCTCCGCGATCGCATCGGGTGCCGGCTTGATCTCCAGGGAGCGGATGACCGTGCGCGGCTGCTGACCGGTCTTGACGAGGTCGTCGTAGAGGCTGGTCAGCTCGACGGGGCGCCGGACCTTCGGATGCACGATCTGGGTACCGACACCGCGCTTGCGCACGAGCATCCCCCGCTCGACGAGGTAGGCGATCGCGCGCCGCATCGTCGGCCGCGACACGCCGAGGCGGTCGGCCAGTTCGACCTCGTTCTCCAGCCGGCCACCCACCGGCATCTCGCCGCTCTCGATCTGCTGCTGCAACCGGGTGGCCACCTGGAAGTAGAGCGGGACCGGGCTGGACCGGTCGAGCGCCACGTCAGGAACCAGTCCGCCGCCGATTGATCCGTTCACCACTGCAACCCCTCGTATGTCCTGACATCTTATGTCAGGACAAAGTATTGACGTACTGCTGTAACGAGCGTACACCTTGACGCGGTGGCCGACGTCACGGCGGCCGAAGTCGCCCAGCACCGACACCTGCTTCCAGCTGGACGCGGGGCCGCCTCGCCGGGTCCCCGGCGCCGATGTGCGGGAGCGAACGAGAGGACAGCGATGGCGCTGTACATGCTCTACCCAGGGCCCCACCGATGAGCGCCGGTGCGAGCGCCCCCGAGGTGCTGACCATGGGCCGGATGGGCGTCGACATCTACCCGTTGCAGGTGGGGGTGTCGCTGCGCGAGGTCGAGACGTTCGGCAAGTACCTCGGGGGCAGCCCGGCGAACGTCGCGGTGGCGGCCGCCCGCTACGGCCGGCGCAGCGCGATCATCTCCCGGACCGGTGCGGATCCGTTCGGGGAGTTCGTGCACGACGCCCTTCGGGGGTTCGGCGTCGACGACCGGTACGTGTCGGCCGTGCCGTCCCTGCCCACGCCGGTGACCTTCTGCGAGATCTTCCCGCCCGACGACTTCCCGCTGTACTTCTACCGTTTCCCGAAGGCCCCCGACCTGGAGATCCACGCCGACGAGCTGGACCTCGACGCCGTCCGCGACGCCGGCATCCTCTGGGTGACGGTCACGGGCCTGTGCCAGGAGCCCAGCCGGGAGGCGACCCTGCACGCCCTGCGCACCCGTGGCCGCCGCGGTACGACGGTCCTCGACCTGGACTACCGCCCCATGTTCTGGCCCTCTCGCGAGACGGCGCGCCGCTGGGTCCAGGAGGCGTTGCCGCACGTCACCGTCGCGGTCGGCAACCTCGACGAGTGCGACACGGCGGTCGGGGTGCGCGAACCGCGCACGGCCGCGCGGGCCCTGCACGAGGCCGGCGTGGAGCTGGCGGTGGTCAAGCAGGGACCGGCCGGTGTCCTGGCCTCCGACGGCCGGGCCGAGGTCGAGGTCCCTCCGGTGCCCGTCGACGTCCTCAACGGACTGGGCGCGGGCGACGCCTTCGGCGGCGCGCTCTGCCACGCCCTTCTCGCACGGTGGGAACTGGAGCGATCCATGCGGTTCTGCAACGCCGCCGGTGCCATCGTCGCATCACGCCTCGCGTGTGCCGACGCCATGCCGACCGCAGCCGAGGTCGAGGCCAAGATCGAGGAGGCCGTCCGTGCGTGAGGACCAGCTCCGCGAGCTCATCGAGACGCGCGTCCAGCGGCCCGCTGCGATCGCGGAGGCCGCGAGCCGCCGCCGGCGGCCCGACTCGCTCCTCGGCGAGCACGGCAGGCTGATGATGATCGCAGCGGATCACCCGGCGCGGGGGGCGCTACGGGCCGGTGATCGGCCGATGGCGATGGGTGACCGGGTCGACCTGCTGGATCGGCTGTGCCTGGCGCTGTCCCGCCCCGGGGTCAACGGGGTGCTCGGCACCCCCGACGTCCTCGAGGACCTGCTGCTGCTCGGGGCCCTGGACAGCAAGGTCGTGGTGGGCTCGATGAACCGCGGTGGCCTGGCCGGAACCTCCTTCGAGATCGACGACCGGTTCACCGCCTACGACGCGGCGAGCATCGCCGCCGCCGGCTTCGACGGGGGCAAGATGCTCACCCGCATCGACCCGGACGATGCCGGCACCGTGGCCACCCTCGAGGCCTGCGGGCGGGCGGTCAGCGACCTCGCCCGGCACCGCCTGATGGCGATGATCGAGCCCTTCATCTCGCACCGCCTCGACGGCCGGGTCCGCAACGAGCTGACCGGTGAGGCGATGACCCGGGCGATGTCCGTGGCCGCGGGGCTCGGATCGACGTCGGCCTACACCTGGCTGAAGGTCCCGATGGTGGACGACATGGAACGAGTCATGGCGGCCACGACCCTGCCGGCCCTCATCCTCGGCGGCGAGGTCACCGACGACCAGGACGCCGCGTTCGCGAGCTGGGCCAAGGCGCTGACGCTGCCCACCGTGCAGGGGCTGGTCATCGGCCGCTCGCTGCTCTACCCGCCGGGCGACGACGTCGCGGCGGCCGTCGACGCAGCGGTGAGCCTGCTGTGACCGGCCGGCACTCCCCCACCCGGCTCCCCCCCGTCGTCCGCCGCGGCGAGACCGCCGACGGCACGTTCTCACTCGTCATCGCCCCCGAGCAGGCCGGCTGGGGTTACAGCAGCCTGCGGGTCCTGGAGCTACCGGCCGGGGGCGGCGTGTCGTTCGGGACCGGCGAGGACGAGATGGTCGTCCTCCCGCTGTCCGGGTCCTGCACGGTGATCTGCGACGACGAGCGCTTCGAGCTCGCCGGGCGGCGCAACGTCTTCAGCCGTGTCAGCGACTTCGTCTACGTGCCCCGTGACGCCGAGGTCACGGTCTCGTCCGAGGCCGGCGGCCGGTTCGCCCTGCCCGGCGCGCGGGCCACCCGCCGGTTGCCCGCCCGCTACGGCCCTGCCGAGAACGTCCAGGTCGAGCTGCGCGGGGCCGGGCAGGCCAGCCGGCAGGTGAACAACTTCTGCACCCCGGAGGCGTTCGAGGCCGACAAGCTCATCGCCGTCGAGGTGCTCACCCCGGCCGGCAACTGGTCGTCGTTCCCGCCGCACAAGCACGACGAGCAGCGCGACGGCGAGGCGCAGCTCGAGGAGCTCTACTACTTCGAGGTCGCGGACGGGCCGGCCGGCCCGGGCGTCGGATACCAGCGCGTCTACACCTCCGGGCCCGGCCGGGAGATCGACATCTGCGCCGAGGTCGGCTCCGGTGACACCGTACTCATCCCGCACGGCTGGCACGGCCCGTCGATGGCCGCCCCGGGCTACGACCTCTACTACCTCAACGTCATGGCCGGTCCGAGTCCGGAGCGGGCCTGGCTGATCTGCGACGACCCGGCGCACTCCTGGGTCCGCGGCACCTGGGAGGGCCAACCCGTCGACTCCCGCCTCCCGCTCACCATCACCGAGGAGCAGCAGTGAGTACCGTCCGTCTCACCGTCGCCCAGGCGCTGGTCCGGTTCCTGGCGAACCAGTACAGCGAGCGCGACGGCGTGCAGCAGCGGTTGATCCCCGGCTGCTTCGGGATCTTCGGTCACGGCAACGTGGCCGGGGTGGGGCAGGCGTTGCTGGAGGCGCACGCCGTGGGGTCGGCGGATCTGCCCTACTACCTGGCCCGCAACGAGCAGGGCATGGTGCACGCCGCAGTGGGCTACGCCCGGATGCGCAACCGCCTGCAAGCGCTGGCCTGCACCGCCTCGATCGGCCCGGGCTCGACGAACATGCTGACCGGGGCCGCGCTGGCGACCACGAACCGGATCCCGGTGCTGCTGCTGCCCAGCGACGTCTTCGCCACCCGGGTCGCGAGCCCGGTGCTGCAGGAGTTGGAGCGGCCCGACGGCTACGACGTGTCGGTCAACGATGCATTCCGCCCGTTGTCGCGGTTCTTCGACCGGGTCTGGCGCCCCGAGCAGCTCCCGGCCGCGTTGCTGGGGGCGTTGCGGGTGCTCACCGACCCGGCCGAGACCGGCGCGGTCACCCTGGCGTTGCCGCAGGACGTGCAGGCCGAGGCGCACGACTGGCCCGACGAGCTGTTCGCGAAGCGCGTCTGGCACATCCCGCGCCCGGTGCCGGAGCCGGCCGCGCTGGCCCGCGCGGTGGCGACCCTGCGCTCGGCGCGGCGGCCGCTGCTCGTGGCCGGCGGCGGGGTGCACTACAGCGAGGCCACCGCGGCGCTGCGCCGCTTCGCCGAGGCCACCGGCATCCCGGTGGCCGACACCCAGGCCGGCAAGGGCGCGATCCTCTGGGAGCACCCGCTCGCCGTCGGCGGGGTCGGCTCGACCGGCTCCCCGGTGGCCAACGCGCTGGCCCGGGAAGCCGACGTGGTGCTCGGTGTCGGCACCCGCTACAGCGACTTCACCACCGCCTCCCGGAGTGCGTTCCAGAACCCGGACGTGCGGTTCGTCAACCTCAACGTCGCCTCCTTCGACGCGGCCAAGCACGCCGGCGAGATGCTCGTGGCCGACGCCAGGAGCGGGCTGGAGGCGCTGACCGAGGCGCTGGACGGCTACCGCGTGCAGAACACGTGGAGCGCGCACCGCGAGCGGTGGGACCGGGTCGTCGCCGAGGCCTGTCACCTCGGACACCAGCCGCGGCCGGCGCAGACCGAGGTGCTCGGCGCGCTCAACGAGACGATCGGTCCCGACGCCGTGGTGGTGCAGGCGGCCGGCTCGATGCCCGGTGACCTGCAGATGCTGTGGCGCGCGCAGGACCCGAAGCAGTACCACGTCGAGTACGCCTACTCGTGCATGGGCTACGAGGTCGCCGGCGCACTGGGGGTCAAGATGGCCGCCCCGGACCGCGAGGTGTTCGCGCTGGTCGGCGACGGCTCCTACCTGATGATGGCGTCGGAGATCGTCACCGCGGTGTCGGAGGGGATCAAGCTCAACCTCGTCATCGTGCAGAACCACGGGTTCGCCTCGATCGGCGCGCTGTCCGAATCGCTGGGCTCCCAGCGTTTCGGCACGAGCTACCGCTACCGCGACGCCGGGACCGGCCTGCTCGACGGCGCGAAGCTCCCGATCGACCTCGCCGCCAACGCCGAGAGCCTCGGCGCCGACGTGATCCGGGTGACGAGCATCGAGGAGTTCCGGGCCGCCGTCGCGCAGGCCCGCGCCGCCACGCGCACCACCGCGATCCACATCGAGACCGACCCGCTCGCGCCCGTGCCCTCCCCGGAGAGCTGGTGGGACGTGCCGGTCTCCGAGGTGGCCCAGCTGACGAGCACCCAGCAGGCCCGCAAGACCTACGAGGCGCACAAGGCCGACCAACGGCCCCTGATCACGCCAATCTCCCAGGAGGGATCGCGTTGAGGACCATCACGCACTGGATCGGCGGCAAGCCGGTGTCCGGGTCGTCCACCCGCACCGGTCCGGTGTGGAACCCGGCCACGGGCGAGCAGCAGGCCGAGGTGGTGCTCGCGGGCGCGGAGGACCTCGACGCGGCGGTCCGGACCGCGCAGGCGGCGTTCGAGCGGTGGTCGCAATCGTCGCTGAGCCAGCGGTCGAAGATCCTCTTCGCCTTCCGCGAGCTGGTGAACGCCCGCACCCAGGAGCTGGCGGAGGTCATCGCCGACGAGCACGGCAAGGTCGTCTCCGACGCCCGCGGCGAGGTCCAGCGTGGGCTCGAGGTCGTGGAGTTCGCCTGCGGCATCCCGACCCTGCTCAAGGGCGGGTACTCCGACCAGGTCTCGACCGGGGTGGACGTGTTCTCCTTCCGCCAGCCGCTGGGCGTCTGCGCCGGGATCACCCCGTTCAACTTCCCGATCATGGTGCCGATGTGGATGCACCCGGTTGCGATCGCGTGCGGCAACACGTTCGTGCTCAAGCCGAGCGAGCGCGACCCGAGCGCGTCGCTGCTGGTCGCCGAGCTCTGGGCCGAGGCCGGGCTGCCCGAGGGCGTGTTCAACGTCGTGCAGGGCGACAAGGAGGCCGTCGACGCGCTGCTCGACCACCCGGGAGTCGCGGCGGTGTCGTTCGTGGGGTCGACACCGATCGCGAAGTACATCCACCGGCGCGGCACGGCCAACGGCAAGCGCGTGCAGGCCCTCGGCGGGGCGAAGAACCACGCGATCGTCCTCCCGGACGCGCCGATCGACTACGCCTCGGACCACCTGGTCGCCGCAGCCTTCGGGTCGGCGGGAGAGCGCTGCATGGCGATCTCCGCGGCCGTCGCCGTCGGCTCCGCCGCCGACGAGCTCGTCGCGGCCGTGAGCGACAAGGCCCGCGCGGTCAAGGTCGGCCCCGGCCGCGACCCGGACAGCGAGATGGGTCCGGTCGTCACCCGCGCCGCCCGCGACCGCATCGTGGGCCTCATCGGCACCGGTGAGCAGCAGGGTGCGCGGCTCACCGTCGACGGGCGCGGCCTGTCGGTCCCGGGCCACGAGAACGGCTTCTTCGTCGGCCCCACGGTGATCGACGACGTCACGACCGAGATGGACGTCTACCGCGAGGAGATCTTCGGACCGGTGCTCTCGGTGGTGCGCGCCGACTCGGTGGACGACGCCATCGCACTGATCAACTCCAATCCGTACGGCAACGGCACCGCCGTCTTCACCTCCAGCGGTGAGGCGGCGCGGCGGTTCCAGCGCGGGGTGAACGTCGGGATGATCGGCATCAACGTCCCGATCCCGGTGCCGATGGCCTACTACTCGTTCGGCGGCTGGAAGGACTCCCTGTTCGGGGACAAGCACATCCACGGTCCCGAGGGTGTCTCGTTCTACACCCGCGCCAAGGTCGTCACCTCGCGGTGGCCGCACGTCGAGGCCGCCAGCGGTGCCACCTACCACTTCCCTACGGCGAACTGAAGGTCACCGATGACCGATCTCTCCCGCCTCCGCCTGGGCACCGCCCCCGACTCGTGGGGCGTCTGGTTCCCGGACGACCCGAACCAGGTCCCGTGGGACCGTTTCCTCGACGAGGCCGCCGAGGCCGGCTACTCCTGGATCGAGCTGGGTCCGTACGGCTACCTGCCGACCGACCCCGAGCGGCTGCGCGACGAGCTGGGCCGCCGCGGCCTGCGGCTGTCCGGCGGCGCGGTGTTCGCCGGCCTGCACCGCGGCGCCGACGCGCTGGCTCGGGCCGTCGAGGACTGCCGGCAGGAGGCGAGGCTGCTGACCGCGCTCGGCGCGAGGCACCTCGTGTTGCTCCCGGAGATCTACTCCGAACTGGACGGTTCGCTGAACCAGCCCGTCGACCTCAGCCCGGATCAGTGGCGAGACCTGACCACCGGCATGTCGACGCTGGCCCGCACCCTGCACGACGAGTCCGACGTGGAGCTGGTGTTCCACCCGCATGCCGACAGCCACGTCGGCACCCAGCCGCAGGTCGAGCGGTTCCTCGCCGACACCGACCCCGACCACGTGCAGCTGTGCCTGGACACCGGGCACATCTCCTACTACGACGGCGACAACATCGCCATCATCCGGACCTTCCCCGAGCGCATCGGCTACGTGCACCTCAAGCAGGTCGATCCGGCGGTGGTCCAGCGCGTGCGCGAGCAGCAGCTCGGTTTCGCCCCGGCGGTCCGGCTCGGTGTGATGGTGGAACCGCCGAACGGTGTCCCCGAGATGCAACCGCTGCTCGACGTCCTCGGCGGCCTCGACGTGGATCTGTTCGCGATCGTCGAGCAGGACCTCTACCCCTGCGACAAGGACGTGCCGCTGCCCATCGCGACGCGCACGGCCCAGTACCTCGGCAGTTGCGGACTCCGCCCGGTCTCGCGCCGCGCCTGAGATCCCCGACAACCCCCTCGCGCAGCCCTCCGCCCGGTCGGCTGCCCACAGAAAGGATCACTCGATGAGGAGTACCCGGAAGTCGGTGCGCGGGCTGGCCGTCGCAGCCATCCTCGCGACGGTGCTGGCGGCCTGCAGCAGCGGGGGCGGCAAGGCTCAGTCCAGCCAGGCCGGCGGCGCCACCAGCACGAGATACACGATCGCGATGGTCACCCACGAGCAGGCCGGTGACACCTTCTGGGACAAGATCCGGGCCGGCGCACAGGACGCGGCGGCACAGCTCAACATCGATCTGAAGTACTCCAACAACGAGAACTCGCCCGAGCAGGCGACACTGGTCCAGAACGCCATCGACAGCAAGGTCAACGGCCTCGCCGTCACGCTGTCCGACCCGGCGGCGGTCGGCCCGGCGGTCCAGCGGGCCGCGGCCGCGGGCATCCCGGTCGTGGTGTTCAACCAGGGCTTCGACCAGTACAAGCAGTACGGCGGCAAGATGTACTTCGGCTCCGACGAGGATCTCGCCGGTCAGGCCGCCGGTCAGCGGATCGCGCAGGAAGGCGGCGGCGGGAAGACCGTCTGCGTCATCCAGGCCCAGGGTTCGGTGGCGCTGGAGACCCGGTGCGCCGGCGTGAAGAAGGCCAACCCGAACACCGAGAACCTCCAGGTCAACGGCGCCGACCTGCCGTCGGTGCAGCAGACGATCGGCTCCAAGCTGCAGCAGGACCCGTCGATCACCCACATCGTCACCCTCGGCGCGCCGATCGCGATGGCCGCGCTGCAGGCCGAGCAGGCCGTGAACAGCAAGGCCAAGATCGCCACCTTCGACCTCAACGCCGACGCCGCGCAGGCGATCAAGAACGGCCAGATCGAGTTCTCGATCGACCAACAGCCCTACGTCCAGGGCTACATGGCCGTCACCGCGCTGTGGCTGAACCTGACCAACGGCAACGACCTGGGCGGCGGCAGGCCGGTTCTGACCGGACCGTCCTTCGTCGACAAGACCAACATCGACCAGATCGCCAAGTACACCCAGAACAACAAGCGGTAGCCCGGCCCCGGGGGAGCCGACACCGATCGGCTCCCCCGGCCCACCGCCCACCCCGGGAGCACCCCATGAGTTCACCCGTGGCGACGCAGCCGTCGCCCATCACCGAAGAACCGGTACGTCCCCCTCGGTCGCTGTTCTCGCGGCTGCTTGCGCGGCCGGAGATCGGCGCCGTCGCCGCGGCCATCGCGATCTTCATCTTCTTCTTCGCCGTCGCGCCGCCGTTCCGGGATACCGCGGCGCTGTCGACGGTGCTCTACGCCAGTTCGACGATCGGGATCGTCGCGGTCGGCGTGGCCCTGCTCATGATCGGCGGCGAGTTCGACCTGTCGGCCGGCGTCTCCGTGGTCACCTCGGCGCTCGCGGCGGCCCTGGTGTCCTACCAGTTGTCCCTGAACGTGTGGGCCGGCGTCGTCATCAGCCTGGGCGTCGCGCTGCTCATCGGTTTCATCAACGGCTACCTGGTGGTGCGCACCGGGATCCCCAGCTTCCTCATCACGCTGAGCACGTTCTTCATGCTCCGCGGGATCAACCTGGGTGTCACAAAGGCCCTGACCGGCACGGTGGCGTCGGACAACGCCTCCAGGCTGGACGGTTTCAGCACGGCGAAGGCGATCTTCGCCTCCGATCTCAACCTCGGCTTCATGACCGTGAAGGTGACGGTGCTGTGGTGGCTGCTGTTCGTGGCCATCGGCACCTGGGTCCTGCTCCGCACCCGGATCGGCAACTGGATCTTCGCTTCCGGTGGCAACGCGGCCAGCGCCCGCGCGGTCGGCGTGCCCGTGCCGAAGGTCAAGATCGGTCTGTTCATGACCGTGGCGTTCCTGGGCTGGTTCCTGGGGATGCACCTGCTGTTCAACTTCAGCAGCGTGCAGTCCGGCCTCGGCGTCGGCAACGAGTTCATCTACATCATCGCGGCGGTGGTCGGTGGCTGTCTGCTCACCGGTGGCTACGGCTCGGTCATCGGTGCGGCGATCGGTGCGTTCATCTTCGGGATGACCACGCAGGGCATCGTCTTCGCCGGCTTCGACCCGAACTGGTTCTTCACCTTCCTCGGCGCGATGCTCCTGCTCGCGGTGCTGGTGAACCTCTACGTGAAGAACTACTCGAGCCGGAGGAGGTGATCACCATGACCGACACGATCATGGAGCACGCCGATCCGCAGTTGCACCGGGGCGAACCGCTCGTCGAGATGGAAGGCGTCGGCAAGGCCTACGGCGCCATCCGCGCGCTGGAGGGCATCAACCTGCGGGTCAACGCCGGTGAGGTGGCGTGCGTGCTGGGCGACAACGGCGCCGGCAAGTCGACCCTGATCAAGATCATCTCCGGGTTGCACCCGCACACGGAGGGCACGCTGCGCGTCGACGGCACCGAGGTCCACTTCGGTTCGCCACGGGAGTCGCTCGACCTCGGCATCGCAACCGTGTACCAGGACCTCGCCGTGGTGTCGCTGATGGAGGTCTGGCGCAACTTCTTCCTCGGTTCGGAGATCCGCAAGGGCAACTACCCGCTCGCCCCGCTCGACATCAAGGCGATGCGGGAGATCGCCGACACCGAGCTCAAGAAGATGGGCATCCACGTCAAGGACATCAACCAGCCGATCGGCACGCTGTCGGGCGGTCAGCGCCAGTGCGTGGCGATCGCGCGCGCGGTGTACTTCGGCGCCCGGGTGCTGATCCTCGACGAACCGACGGCGGCCCTGGGCGTCAAGCAGTCCGGCGTGGTGCTCAAGTACACCGCCGCCGCCCGTGACGCGGGCCTGGGCGTCGTGTTCATCACCCACAACCCGCACCACGCCTTCATGGTGGGTGATCACTTCATCATCCTGAAGCTCGGCCGCCGGGTGCTGGACAAGAAGCGTGCGGAGGTGACCCTCGAGGAGCTCACCACCGAGATGGCGGGCGGCCAGGAGCTGGCCGAACTGTCGCACGAGCTGAAGCGGTAAGCCCCTTCCCAACCAGAGGAGTACTCGACGTGACACTCAACGTCGGTGTCATCGGCGTGGGCATGATCGGCCAGGACCACATCCGCCGGCTGACCGACGTCCTGTCGGGGGCGCGGGTCGCCGCGGTCACCGACGTGGACCTCGACCGCGCCCGCACGGTCGCGGACGACCTGCCCGGCGCCACGCTGCACCCGAGCGGCCAGGACCTCATCGCGGCCCCGGGCGTCGACGCGGTGCTGGTCACCTCGTGGGGACCGACCCACGAGGAGTACGTGCTCGCGTGCATCGCGGCCGGCAAGCAGGTGTTCTGCGAGAAGCCGCTGGCCACCACCCGGGAAGCCTGCCAGCGCATCGTCGATGCCGAGGTCGCCGCCGGTCGGCGACTGGTGATGGTCGGCTTCATGCGCCGCTACGACGCCCGGTACCGGGCCATGAAGGAGGCCGTGACCAGCGGGGACATCGGCGCGCCGCTGCTGATGCACGCGTCGCACCGCAACCCGTCGGTGCCGTCCTTCTTCACCAGCGACATGATCATCAACGACAGCGCGGTCCACGACATCGACGTCGCCCGGTGGATGTTCGACGACGAGATCGCCGCGGTCACGGTGCTGAAGCCGCGGGTGAGCAGCAAGGCCGCGGCGGGGTTCGACGACCCGCTGGTGGTGCTGCTGGAGATGACCAGCGGCGTGCTCGTCGACGTCGAGGCCTCGGTGAACGCGGCGTACGGCTACGACATCCGCGGCGAGGTCGTCTGCGAGGACGGCACCGTCGAGTTGTCCGAGAGCGCGGGCGCGATCGTCAAGCGCGCGGGCCACTTCTCCGGGCGGGTGCCCGCGGACTGGCGGGAGCGCTTCGCCCGCGCGTTCGACACCGAATTCCAGGCCTGGATCGACGCGGTCACCGCGGGCACCACCACCGGTCCGAGCGCGTGGGACGGGTATGCCGCCACCGTCGTGTGCGACGCCGGTCTGGCGGCGCTGAGCAGCGGGCAGCGCATCCCGGTCGTCCTGGGCGAGCGGCCCGACCTCTACAAGGAGATCTGATCGTGAAGATCGCCGTCGATCCGTACATGCTGCGCAGGGTCCCGCTGCTCGAGCTGCCCGCACTGGTCGCGGAGCTGGGGTACCGGCACATCGAGCTGTCCCCGCGCGAGGACTTCATGCCGTTCTTCCTGCATCCGCGGGCGGACCGGGCCACCATCGCCGCGTTCCGGCAGGCGCTGGCGGGGGCGGGCGTGGAGATCTCGTCGGTGCTGCCGCTCTACGCGTGGTCCGGCCCGGACGAGGACGAACGCCAGGCCGCCGTCCGCTACTGGAGACGGGCCATCGAGATCACCGTGGACCTCGGCTGCGACGTGATGAACTCCGAGTTCAACGGCAGGCCCGAGGCGTCGGCGGCCAGTGAGGCGCAGTTCTGGCGCTCCCTCGAGGAGTTGCTGCCGGTGTTCGAGCGGGAGGGCGTCCGGCTGGTCCTGGAACCGCACCCGGACGACTTCATCGAGGACGGCATCGCCGCGGTGAACATGATCCGCGGCATCGACTCCGAGTTCGTGTCGTTCCTCTACTGCGCTCCGCACACCTTCCACCAGGGCGGCAACCTCGCGGAGATCATGCGCCACGCCGGTCCGCTGCTCACCCACCTGCACATCGCCGACTCGTTCGACCACACCGGGTCGTCGGGGCTGCGCTACATCGTCAACCCGCCCGGTTCCACCGCACGCATCCACCAGCACCTCGACGTCGGACAGGGCGAGGTCGACTGGGAGCTGTTCTTCACCACCCTGGCCGAGGTCGGCTTCGACGGCATCGCGACGGTGTGCGTCTTCGCCTGGGAGGAGCGGGCGCGCGAGTCCCTGGTGTTCAACCGGGAGAAGGTACAGGAATACGTGACCAAGTACGGCGCGGGCCGTTCGTGAGCGGGCAGGTCGCGGTCGGGCTCGCCGGGCTGGGCCGGATGGGGCGCATCCACGCCACCAGCCTGGCGTCGCGCTGCGCGGCGGCCCGGCTGGCGTGGGTCTACGACGCCAACGAGGCGGTCGCGCGGGAGGTCGGCGAGCAGTTCGGCGTGCCCTGGGTGACCTCGTTCGCCGACCTGCTGGCCGGCGACCGGGTCGAGGCGGTCGCCGTCGCGACGCCCAGCGGGTCGCACGCGGACCTGTCCGTCGCCGCGGCACAGGCCGGCAAGCACGTCTTCTGCGAGAAGCCGATCTCGCTGGACCGGCGGACCGCACTGGACACGATCGACGCGATGCGCCGGACCGGGGTGACCTTCCAGGTCGGGTTCCACCGCCGGTTCGACCCGGACTGGGTCGCGGTCGTGGACCGGATCCGCGCCGGGGAGCTCGGCGAGGTGCACCTGTTCCGGACCTCGCTGCGGGACATGACGGCTCCGCCGGTGGAGTTCCTGGCCGGTTCCGGCGGGTTCTTCCTCGACGTCACGGTGCACGACCTCGACACCGCCCGCTGGATGGTCGGCGAGATCGTGGAGGTGAGCGCGCACGGCGCCGCCGTGTCGGATCCCGCGCTCGCCGAGATCGGCGACATCGACACCGCCGTCGTCGTGCTGCGGTTCGAGGACGGCGCGCTCGGTGTGATCGACAACAGCCGGGCGGCCGGGTACGGCTACGAGTGCTCGACCGAGGTGATGGGGAGCAGGGCGACCGCCCGGATCGACGCCCCGCAGCGCCGTCAGTACGAATGGCGCACACCCGGGCAGGCGTCGCGCGACCTGGTCCGGGACTTCTCCGACCGCTTCCCGTGGGCCTACGCCGAGGAGCTCGACGCGTTCGCGCGCTGCGTCCGCGACGGCAGCCCGCCGCGGGTGACCGGACTGGACGCGCTCGCCGCCTTCGACCTGGCACGCGCCGCCGACCGGTCCTGGCGGACGGGGCTGCCGGTCGCGGTGAAGCCGCACCGTAGGGACGACGGCGTCGTCTACGAGCTGGAGGGGCGAGCATGACCGCTGCCGACACGGCCACCGGCAGGATCGCCGGGGCGCCGATCTCGTGGGGCGTCTGCGAGGTGCCGGGATGGGGCTACCAGCTGGCCCCGGAGCGGGTGCTCGCCGAGATGCACGAGGTCGGGCTCGCGGCGACGGAACTGGGGCCCGAGGGGTTCCTGCCCGCCGCGCCGGCCGCGACGGCCGACGTGCTGGCCCGGCACCACCTGCAGGCCGTCGGCGGGTTCACCCCGCTGCTGCTGCACGTCCCCGGCCACGATCCGGTCCCCGAGGTGCAGACCCTGCTGGAGGCCTACCGCGCGACGGGGTCGGCGACCCTGGTCCTGTCGGCCGTCACCGGCTCCGACGGCTACGACACCCGTCCCGAGCTCGACGAGCCGGGATGGGCGACCCTGCTGTCCAACCTGGACCGGCTCGCCACGCTCGCCGCGGGCCGAGGGGTCCGGGCCGTGCTGCACCCGCACGTCGGCACCATGGTCGAGAACGGCGAGGACGTGCAGCGGGTGCTCGAGGGATCGTCGATCCCGCTGTGCCTGGACACCGGGCACCTGCTCATCGGCGGCACGGATCCCGCGGAGCTGACCCGGCAGGCGCCGGAGCGGATCGCCCACACCCACCTCAAGGACGTCGACTCGACGCTGGCCGCGCGGGTGCAGTCCGGACGGCTCACCTATACCGAGGCCGTGCGGAGGGGGATGTACCGCCCCCTCGGTGCCGGCGACGTCGACGTGCCCGCGATCGTCGGGCACCTGCGGGCCCACGGCTATGACGGCTGGTACGTCCTCGAGCAGGACACGATCCTCACCGAGGAACCGCGGGGCGACGGCCCGGTCGCCGACGTGCATGCGTCCGCCGAGCACCTGCGGGCCGTGCTCCGCGGCGGCCCGGTGTAGGCCGGCCGGACGGGTCCGCCGCTGCGCGTCCCGGGGAGCACCGCGATAGTGGGTACCCCGGGCCCGACCGGCCGGCGGAGAGGAGAGGCCCTCGTGCGCATCGCGCTGTTCGTCACGTGTCTGGCCGACGCGCTGTACCCCGACGTGGGGAAGGCGACGGTGACGCTGCTGGAGCGGCTCGGGCACGAGGTGGTGTTCCCGGCGGCGCAGACGTGCTGCGGGCAGATGCACGTCAACACCGGCTACCAACGGGAGGCGCTGCCGCTGGTGCGCCACCACGTGGAGACGTTCGAGCCCTACGACGTGATCGTGGCGCCGTCCGGGTCCTGCGTCGGGTCGGTGCGCCACCAGCACACGATGGTCGCGCGCCGGGCCGGGGACGAGCCGCTCGCCGCGCGCGCCGAGGCCGTCGCCGCGCGCACCTACGAACTGTCCGAACTGCTGATCGACGTCCTCGGCGTCGAGGACGTCGGTGCCTACTACCCGCACCGGGTCACCTACCACCCGACGTGCCACTCGTTGCGCATGCTCCGGGTGGGCGACAAGCCGCTGCGGCTGCTGCGCCGGGTGCGCGGGATGACGCTGCTGGAGCTGCCCGAGGCCGACCAGTGTTGCGGGTTCGGCGGCACGTTCGCGGTCAAGAACGCCGACACCTCCACCGCGATGCTGGCCGACAAGATGCGCAACGCCCTCGACACCGGCGCGGAGTTCACCACCGCCGGGGACTCCTCGTGCCTGATGCACATCGACGGCGGGCTGAGACGGCTGCGCAGCGGCACCACGACCGTGCATCTCGCCCAGATCCTGGCCCACACGGAGGCCCCGGCGTGAGCACATTCCTCGGACTGCCCGTGCACGCCCCGCGCGGCGTCGGGCACCTGCGCGGCGCCGAGCCGTTCCCCGATGCCGCCCGCAAGGCGCTCGGCGACCCCCAGCTGCGGCGCAACATCGGCCACGCCACGCACTCCATCCGCGCCAAACGCGCCGCCGTCGTCTCCGAGCTCACCGACTGGGAGGAACTGCGCCGGGCCGGCGAGGCGATCAAGGCCGCGACCATGGCCCGGCTCGACGAGCACCTGGAACGCCTGGAGCGCGAGGTCACCGCCCGCGGCGGCACCGTGCACTGGGCCCGCGACGCCGCCGAGGCCAACCGGATCGTCACCGATCTCGTCCTGGCCACCGGCCACCGCGAGGTGGTCAAGGTCAAGTCGATGGCCACCCAGGAGATCGGGCTCAACGAGGCGCTCGAGGCCGCCGGCATCAGCGCGCAGGAGACCGACCTCGCCGAGCTGATCGTCCAGCTCAGCCACGACCAGCCCTCGCACATCCTGGTCCCGGCCATCCACCGCAACCGTGCGGAGATCCGGGAGATCTTCCTGCACACCATCCCCGGCGTCGACCGCTCGCTGACCGACGACCCGCACCAGCTCGCCGAGGTCGCCCGCCGGTTCCTGCGGGAGAAGTTCCTGCACGCCAAGGTCGCCGTCTCCGGGGCGAACTTCGGGGTCGCCGAGACCGGCGGGCTCGTCGTCGTCGAGTCCGAGGGCAACGGCCGGATGTGCCTGACCCTGCCCGAGACACTGATCACCGTGATGGGCATCGAGAAGGTGGTGCCGACCTGGCAGGACCTGGAGGTCTTCCTGCAACTGCTGCCCCGCTCCTCGACCGGCGAGCGGATGAACCCGTACACCTCGGCCTGGACCGGGGTCACCCCCGGGGACGGCCCGCAGGCCTTCCACCTGGTGCTGCTGGACAACGGCCGCACCGCGACGCTGGCCGACGACGTGGGCCGGGCCGCGCTGCACTGCATCAAGTGCTCCGCCTGCCTCAACATCTGCCCGGTGTACGAGCGGACCGGCGGCCACGCCTACGGTTCGGTCTACCCCGGGCCGATCGGTGCGGTGCTCAGCCCGCAGCTCACCGGGGTGGAGGACAACGCGTCGCTGCCCTACGCCTCGACCCTGTGCGGAGCCTGCTTCGACGTGTGCCCGGTGCGCATCGACATCCCGTCGCTGCTGGTCCGGTTGCGCGCCGAGCACGTGGAGGAACACCGGGCCACGCACCGGGTGCCCACCGCCGAGGCGGTCGCGATGGCCGCAGCAGCCTGGACGATGGCCTCCCCCGCCCGCTTCGCCCGGGCCGAGAAGGCCTCCCGGCTGGGCCGGTTGCTGGGCCGCGACTCGGGCAGCATCGGCGTCCTGCCCCCGCCGCTGTCGGCGTGGACCGCCAGCCGCAACGCCCCGGTGCCACCGAAGGAGACGTTCCGCGAATGGTGGGGCCGGACGAGAGGACCTGCGCGATGAGCTCCCGCGACGCGATCCTGGCCGCGATCCGCACCGCCAACACCTCCGCGCCGGTGGTGCCGGCGATCGAACGCACCTACCGCCGCCGTGGCGAGCACCTGCCGGGCTCCCCCGCGCTGCTCGACCTGTTCGCCGACCGGCTCGTCGACTACAAGGCCGTCGTGCACCGCACCCCGGCGGCCGAACTCGCCGCGACCCTGCGGGCTGCGCTCGACCAGGTCGGCGCGACCGGCCGCCCGGTGCTGCTGCCGCCGGAGCCGCCCGCCGACTGGGGCCTGCACGGCACCCTCGACGACGGCACCCCCACCCCCGTCGACCTCGACGGGTTCGCCGCCGTGGTCAGCGGGTGCGCGGCCGCGTGCGCGGAGACCGGCACCATCGCCCTCGACGGCTCCCCGGACCAGGGGCGCCGCGCGATCACGCTCGTCCCGGACGTACACCTCTGCGTCGTGCACACCGGCCAGGTCGTGCAGACCGTCCCGGAGCTCATCGGACGGCTCGTCCCCGACCGGCCGATCACGTTCGTCAGCGGGCCGTCGGCCACCAGCGACATCGAACTGCAGCGGGTCGAGGGCGTGCACGGGCCGCGGACGCTGATCGTCGTCCTGGTCAGCTGATGCTCAGGGAGTGAGGACCTCGTTCCACTCCTGCACCCGGTGGCTGCGCACCACGCCACCGGTGACGAACGGGTCGCCGGCGATGAACTCGTCGGCGGCCTCGCGGGAGGTGAACACGCCCATGGCGCCGGTCGGCGGGGAGCCGAGCGCACCGGCCATCAGCAGGGTTCCGCGGGCGTGGAAGTCCTTCAGCCGCTCCTGGTGCGCCTGCAGGTGCGGCGCCGCCGCGGTCGCGACGTCGTCGACGGCCTCGTAGAACACCACGTACTTCATTGCCTGCCTCCTCGGTGCGCGTACGCGACAGCTGCGGTCGACGACCGGCTCGTTCCGGCTCGCCGCGTGCGTTACTCATGATCGCCGGTCCCGGGACCACCCGGCCATCGGTGACCGGAACGTCCCGGGAACGTCGATCACCATCGGCACCGCCCCCCGTGACAGGCTTCCCCCATGGCACGAGGCCGACGACACGATCACGACGCGGGTGGCGACCCGGAACTGCTGGCGGCCAAGGCCGCACTGCGCGACGAGGTGTGGACGGCCCTGGCCGAGGCCGGGGTGGCCCGCTTCCCCGGCGCCCGCAATCGGATCTCGAACTTCACCGGCGCCGAGGCGGCCGCGCAGCGACTGCGCGAGACGCGTGAGTGGGCGCGGGCCCGGTGCGTGAAATCCAACCCCGACTCCGCGCAGCTGCCGGTGCGCCAGCGCGCACTGGAGGACGGCAAGACCGTCTACATGGCCGTGCCGAAGCTGGCCGAGCCCGACCCGTTCTTCCTGCTCGACCCCGACCATCTCGCCGATCCGCCGCGCCGCGCCGTGTCGATCAAGAACGCGACCCGGTCGGCCCGGCGGGTCGCGGTGGCCGACCTGAGCCCGGTCGAGCTCGTCGTCACCGGGTGCGTCGCCGTCGGTGAGGACGGGGCGCGGCTGGGCAAGGGCGGCGGGTTCGCCGATCTGGAGTTCGCGCTCGCGTCCGAGGCGGGGCTGATCGGGCCGGACACCGTCGTCGTCACCACCGTGCACGAACTGCAGGTCCGCCCGGCCGGCACGATCCCGACGGCCGCGCACGACGCCCCCGTCGACCTGATCGTCACCCCGGAACGGATCATCGACTGCCGGGGACGGCGCGGCGAGCGGCCCGCGGAGTTCATCCGCTGGTCCGAGCTCACCGAGGAGAAGATCGCCGCAATCCCGCTGCTGCAGGCACTGCGCCAGGGCACCATGGGGCAGGGAGGTCAGTCATGAAAACCGAGATCGTCCTCGTCCGCGGCGACATCACCGAGGAGGAGGTCGACGCCGTGGTCAACGCCGCCAACTCCTCGCTGCTGGGCGGAGGCGGCGTCGACGGCGCGATCCACCGCCGCGGCGGCCCCGAGATCCTGGCCGCGTGCCGCGAGCTGCGGGCCGCCCGCTATCCCGAGGGGCTGCCCACCGGGCACGCGGTCGCCACCACCGCCGGTCGGCTGCCGGCCCGCTGGGTGATCCACACCGTGGGCCCGGTGCACTCCCGGTCGGAGGACCGCTCCGAACTGCTGGCCTCCTGCTACCGCGAGTCGCTGCGGGTCGCCGATGAGCTGGGCGCGGCCACGGTCGCGTTCCCGGCGGTCTCGGCCGGGGTCTACGGCTGGCCGCTCGACGACGCGGCGCGGATCGCGGTGCAGACCGTGCGGGCCACCCCCACATCGGTCCGGGAAGCCCGTTTCGTGCTGTTCAACCCCGAGGCCGAGGACGCGTTCGCCCGGGCCCACCGCGGCTGACCCGGGAGGGCCACCGGGGTCACCGGGATTCCACCCGACGGGCCGGGGAGCCGGCGCGCACCACCGACGAGGCTGGGTCGCGCGGGTGACGGCCCGCGATCAGCTGGAGGTGGGCATGGCTCGGATCCTGATGGTGCTGTCGGGCAGCGACCACTGGACGCTCAAGGACGGCACCCGCCACGCGACCGGCTACTGGGCCGAGGAGTTCGCGGTGCCGCACCGGATGTTCCGGGAGGCCGGGCTCGACGTGCAGGTCTCCACTCCCGGTGGGGTGCGGCCGATCGTCGACCCGGTGAGCCTCAGCCCCGAGCGCAACGGCGGCGACGAGCAGAAGGTCATGGAGCTGCGCCAGTACCTCGAGTCGATCGACGGTGAGCTCGCCCGGCCGCTGCCGCTCGAGGAGGCCGCCGCCCGCGCGGGCGACCACGACGCCGTGTTCATCCCCGGCGGACACGCGCCGATGGAGGACCTGCCGACGAACGCCGCGCTCGGCAGCATCCTGACCGACCTGTGGAACAGCAGCCGGCTGATCGTCGCGCTCTGCCACGGGCCGGCCGGGCTGCTGTCGGCGAACCGGGAGGACGGCAGCTGGCTGTTCGCCGGGAGCCGGCTCACCGCGTTCACCGACGAGGAGGAACGCCAGGGCGGGCTCGCCGACCGCGCACCCTGGCTGCTGGAGGACCGGCTGCGCGAACGCGGCGCGATCTTCGAAG
Source organism: Pseudonocardia acidicola (assembly GCF_012911935.1). Taxonomy (GTDB): domain Bacteria; phylum Actinomycetota; class Actinomycetes; order Mycobacteriales; family Pseudonocardiaceae; genus Pseudonocardia; species Pseudonocardia acidicola. Next base: position 44,445 of record NZ_JAAXLA010000008.1, read on the forward strand.
CGGGCCCGCCGTGGCAGCCGCACGTCGTCGTCGACGGTGACCTGATCACCGGGCAGAACCCGGCGTCGTCCAAGGACACCGCGTCGCGCACCCTCGGAATGCTGCAGGCCCTCCAGCACTGATGCGGCTAGACCTCCGGGTAGAAGGAGGCGAGCAGCACGTCGAGTTCCATGAGGTCGGGGTGCGCGAAGAACGCGAAGTTCCGGTGGTCCACGGGGCAGCCCGGCTGGTGCTGCAGTTCGCCGGATACACGGGTCGCGCGGCAGTGCTTGCAGGGAACAGGCACCAGGGGATACCGAACGCTCACGAACTCTCCTCCCACATGCGCGCGCCGGTCGCCGGGAAGACGGGGAGCACCCGGAATGCGGCGCGCAGGGCGTTCGGCAGGTTAGTCAGCGCGACGCGCGCGCTTCCAGCGCGTGTGCCGGGGGTTACGCCGGGTCGCCGTGGGTAGCCTGCAGAATGCGCATCCTGGTCACCGGCGCGCGCGGCAAGGTCGGTGCCGCGACGATCCACCATCTGCTCCGATCCGGTCACGAACTCACCGCCGTCGACAGCGCACCGCCGGTCTACGAGCGGGCCCGGGAGGTCCGCTACATCCAGGCGGACCTGACCGACGCCGGGCACGCCGCGGCCGTCGTCCCCGGGCACGACGCCGTGGTGCACGCCGCGGCGATCGCCAGCCCGGTGAAGAACCCACCGCACGTGATCTTCCAGAACAACGTGATGGCGGCCTACAACACGCTGGAGGCCGCCGAGCGCTCCGGCGTACGGCGTTTCGTGCACCTGTCCAGCGAGACCGTCCCCGGCTTCTCCTATCCGACGCGCTACTTCCACGCCGACTACGCGCCCGTCGACGAGGAGCACCGCGTCGCGCCGCAGGACAGCTACGGACTCTCCAAGTGGGTCGGCGAGACCCTCATGGATGCCGCCGTCGCGCGCTCGGACATGGCCGGGGTGTCGATCCGGCCGACGTGGATCCAGTGGGAGGGCAACATCGAGCGCAACGTCGGGCCGATCGTGCGCGCCCGCGGCGCCGACACGAGCGCGTCGTTCTGGTCGTACGTGTCCGTCTACGACGTGGCCGACCTGATCGGCCTGGCCGCAACCGCCGACCTGCCCGGTCACGAGGTGCTCTACGCCGCGGCTGCCGACAATGCCAACGGGATGCCGCTGCACGAACTCGTCCGCCGGCACTTCGGTGACGAGGTGGAACTGCGTCCGGTGCCACGCGCGGACGCGTCGGGGATCTCGTGTGCCAAGGCCGTCCGGCTGCTGGGCTGGAAGCCCTCGCGGAGCTGGCGGGACATGCTCGACTCCGACGGCTACCTGCTGCCGGAGATCCAGGACCTGCTCGACGCGGGCCGCACCGGGGTCCAGCTGGGGTGGGCGGCCATCTCCTGAGCCGCCGTGGCGTCCGGTGTGTCCCGTGATGTCCCGCCGTGTCCGGACCGTCCCTGACCTGCGGTGATCCGCTCGCGACCTGGCAGCGGAGAGGGATAGGGTCGCCTCCGGAACCGGGTACGGAGGAGACGCGGTGGCAGAGTGGGACGGGCACGGCTTGCCGCCGGTGGCCGCTGAACGCGTGCGCCGCGCGGCGGCGGGCGGGCCGTGGACGTCCCTGCTGCCGGTCCCGGGCGCAGCCGGGTTGCAGGCCGCCGGCTTCGAACCCGCCGGCGAGGTGATGGGCTCCATGGTCCAGCGGATCGGCTGGGCGGGCTACCGCGGCTGCGGCTGGTACGGCGGCTTCGGAGGCGGGTTCGGGGGCGGGTTCGGCCCGGGCACCGTGACCTCCTCGGCACCGAGCTCGTTCGCCGGCTACCGGCCCTACGTCGAGGCGCTCTACCGCGGCTACGGCACCGCGCTGTCGCGGATGCGCCAGGAGACCGCCGCGATCGGCGGCGACGGCGTCGTCGGGGTCCGGCTGACGATGTCGCACCTCGACGGCGGGGCCCGCGAGTTCACCGCGCTGGGCACCGCGGTGCGCGCCAGGAGCCGGCAGCGACCGGGGCGGCTGTTCAGCACCGACCTGGTCGGCCAGGACGTCGCCAAGCTGGTGCTGGCCGGCTGGATGCCCACCGACATCGTCTACGGCATCTCGGTCGCGATCCGGCACGACGACTGGCAGACCCAGCGGCAGGCGTCGTGGGGCGCGGGCAACGTCGAGGTCTCCGGCTACACCGAGCTGATCACGCACGCGCGCGCCGACGCCCGGGCCCGGCTCGCCCGGCAGGTGCAGGAGGTGGGCGCCGAGGGCGCGATCGTGTCGTCGATGAGCCTGCACGTCGGGGAGATCGAGCCGTCGGAGAACCATCGCGACCACGTCGCCGAGGCGACGGTGTTCGGCACCGCGCTCGTGCGGTTCCACGCCCAGCCCACCGCACCCACCCGCTCGCTGACCGTCCTACCGCTGCGCCCGAGCTCCCGACCGCCGAGGAGAGAGTCGTGACCGCCGATCCCACCGAGCTGGGCATCCCCTCCGATGCGATGCGCCGGCTGGCCGAGATGCGCCCGGGCCAGACGACCAGCCTGTTCACCTCGGACCTGTCGGTCAACGAGTTCCTGCTGGTCCGGGAGGCGGGATTCCGCCCGCTCGGGCTGGTACTGGGTTCGAGCATCTATCACGTCGGGTTCCAGGTGGGGCGATGGAACCGCAATCAGGAGCTGACGACGTTGTCGCAGGCGATGTACCACGCGCGCGAGCTCGCGATGACCCGGATGGAGGCCGAGGCCGACCAGCTCGGCGCCGACGGGATCGTCGGAGTGCGGCTGGACATCGAGTTCAAGGAGTTCGGCTCCGATCTCGCCGAGTTCATCGCCGTCGGCACGGCGGTCAAGGCCGACGAGCCGCAGACTCCGGACGGCGGATCGTGGCGCAACAACCGCAATCAGCCGTTCACCTCCGACCTGTCCGGGCAGGACTTCTGGACGTTGATCCAGGCCGGGTACGCGCCGCTGGGCATGGTGATGGGGACCTGCGTCTACCACATCGCCCACCAGCGGTTCTGGCAGGCGATGAGCAACATCGGGCAGAACGTGGAGCTGCCGCAGTTCACCGAGGCGCTCTACGACGCGCGTGAGCTCGCGATGAGCCGGATGCAGACCGAGGCCGAACAGCTGCACGCCGAGGGCATCGTCGGGGTGCAGCTGCTCTCGCACGGACACCGGTGGGGCGGGCACACCACCGAGTTCTTCGCGATCGGCACGGCGGTCCGTCCGCTGCGCCCGGACCACCGGATCGCCACCCCGCAGCTCGTGCTCCCGCTGGTCGACTCATGACCATGGAGCCGAGCGGGCTGGGGCCGATGGGCGACGTCCAGCTGCTCGCCTCGAGGCTGCGGGCGGACCGGACCGACGTCGCCTCCTACGCCCGGGTGCTCAGCGGCGCGCTGGCCGACGCACTGCCACCGGGCATGGTGGAGGTCCAGACGCGGCGCAGCCTCGCCGACCGAGTCGCGGGACGCGACGGCCGCGCAGTCGGGGTGACCGTGCACGGCGAGAACCGCGAGCTGGCACTGCGCGAGGGCCCGCGCGGCGGGGTCGAGGCCGAGGTGCGGCAGGTCGTGCGCGGGGTGGTGATCAGCCGGAAGGCTGTCGGCATCGAACAGTGGCTGCAGGCGCTCGCGGAGGACATCACGCGACTGGCCGCGCGGGATGCGGCGGCACGGGAGGTGCTGGAGCGCCTGTTGCACGGCTAATGAGACTGATGCGGTGGGTCCATGCTCCCGGACGCACGCCGGTGGTTCGCATGGCCGACCGCCGCGCAGCTGATGGCGGCGAGCAGCATCGTGCCCGCACCCCCCACCATCGCTGCCCACGCCGCGCCTTCATGGAGGCGCGGGTAGCTCATCGCCACGATCACGGCCACCACGGCGGCGGCCGGCAGGGCCAGGGCGGCCCTTCGCGGCGAGCGAAGCAGCGTCACCGCCAGGTCGATGGCCATGAGGACGGCGACCGCCACCGCCGCACCGAGCGTGAACTCCCGCGCCCCGACCGGGACGTCTGCGCGGGTAAGACGGCCGGCGACGAGCAGCAGAACCGCGCCGAGTGCAACCGCCAGCAACGCCGCACCGGCCAGTTCCCAGGCCAGAGGCGAGGCCCGGTCTCGGTCCTGGCGGCGCCGGGGGATGAACGACCACGCCTGGGCGGTGTAGTGGCGTCGGGCCAGGGCACCGAGTCCCGCCGTCGCGACGAAGGCGACCAGCGGCACCACCGCGCTGGTGCTGGCGAACCAGACCAGCGCGGCCAGACAGGCGCTCACCGCCGGGCCGGCTACGGCATCGAGCAGGTGGGCGGTCCGGAACGGGCGCCGTGACTCGGGCAGGTCGAGCGGATGCACCAGCGGCTGGACCGCCGGGTCGGGCAGATCGACGAGCTCGGTCAGTTCCTTCACGGTCGGCTCCAGGGGACGTGGTCGAGAAAGGGGCCCATCCGCTGAGCCCTGGCGATGTCGTAGACCTTCTGCCGGGAGACCCCCAGCGCTGCCGCGACCGAGACAGCGCTGAACTCCTCCAGCAGCGCGTCGACGGCGGTGGCCCGCACTGCGGCGGCTCGCGAGGTCAGGTGCGCGGTCAGCGCGCCGACCTCGGCGGCCAGCAGTGCGACCGCCAGCGGGCCGCCGAAGCGATCGGCCCACTGCGGATCGCCGGAGCGGCTGGCGGCGAACAGGTCGTCGCCGCCGTCGGCGAGCACCTGCACCACCTGCTCCGCGGTGATTCCGCACTCGGCCAGTCGGGCCGCGGCCTCCGCTCGCGCCTGCGGCTGTGGCCGATGCGCGAGCGCCACGTCCCAGTCGAGCGTGGTGTCACCTCTGGGTTGACGCCTCACGCCGCAGAGTCTGCGACAACCGCTCCGGCCATGTCAACCCGGGGATGACAAGGCAGCCCTCCGGCAACTCCGCATCCCACCGCTCTGTGCAGCCGCTGCCCTGCCACCCCCGGGTATGCACTCCTCTGACGGACCCATCCATCAGTCTCATCTGCCGTACTCAGCAGCCACTGACACCGACGAGTCAGGCCCGGTCGAGGCGCGGGAAGACGACCTCGCGCACGATGAGCAGCACCGCGGCGGCGGTCGGGATCGCGACGAGGGCGCCGACGACGCCCAGCAGCACCCCGCCGAGCAGCACTGCGACCACCGTCAGGGCGCTGGGCACCTTCACCGTCCGACCGATGATCGTCGGGACGAGCAGGTAGTCCTCGAAGAAGCGGTAGCCGACGTAGAAGGCGGCGGTTGCCAGCGCGACCGGCCACGACACGGTCAGCGCCACCAGCGAGACGATCAGGCCACCCAGCGTGGAGCCGATCACCGGGATCAGGTCGAGCAGGCCCACCAGGATGGCGAGCGTCAGCGCGTAGGGCACGTGGAAGATCTCCAGCCAGATGAACGTACCCAGCCCCACGATCACCGCGAGGATCCCGGTCCCCAGCACGTAGGCGCCGACTTTGGCGAACACCGCGTCGCCGATCAGGACGGCCCGGGGCCGCCGCGACGCCGGGACGAAGCGGTACAGCACGGCCCGGATCATGGGCAGCGAGGCCAGGAAGTACACCGTGAGTACCAGAACCACCACCACGCTCGTCACCAGGCTGAACACCACCGCGCCGGCGCCGAAGATCCCGGTCAGCAGCGCCGAGGTGTCCCCGCTGAGCAGATGTTCCAGGCGTTGCTGGAGCTGGAAGCGATCGTAGAGCTGGCCGAGGACCGTGCTGCGATCGTGGATCTGCTGCAGCAACCGCGGCGCCTCCTGAGCGAGCGCGGATGACTGGGTGGCGAGCGGAACGATGGCCGCGGCGAGAAAGCCGCCGACGAGCACGGCCAGGCCGGCGACGACCACCGTCACCGCCGCCCACCGCGGCAGCCAGCGCCGCGCCAGGTAGGACACCGCCGGTTCCAGGCCCATCGCGCCGAACAGTCCGAGGCCGATGAGCACGAGCGCCTGGTGGGCGGAGACGACCACCTGGAACAGCACGTACGTGACGGCGACCCCCGCGGCCCCGGTCAGGCCGATGATGAACGGGGACCGGCGGTTGAGCGGGGCGCCGGGTTGGCCGAGGGGGCGGTCCACGGTGGCGAGCAATGCCGCCTCCCGTTCGGCCTCGGCGATGGGACCCTCTCGGTCGGTATGAGGCTGGGCGACGAGCGGGTGGTGACCGAGAGGCGGCCCAACCTCCATCGCGTCCAGGTTCTCGTCGGTCAATGCCACGGCGCTCACCGTCCCTTCGCAGGCGCGGTGCAGATGCCGGTTCCGCGCGGTCCTGGGGTGGGCCGAAGCGAACGGCTGAAACGTTCTCCGGCGTACCGGGCGGTCACGCACACGATCGTGCGCGTGGGATGCCGGTCGTCAGAACGGCGGCGGGTCGAACGGTGGCGGGTCGTCGCCGGGCGGGGCCGGTGGGGTTGCCGGTTCGGGTGGGGCCAGCGGTGGGGGCTCGACGGTGTAGGTATGGCCGCTGGGGGTGGTCCACACGACGGTGCCGTCGGTGAACTGCTGGACGTGCCAGCCGGGGCGTTGCTTGCGGCGGTGGTCGCGCCGGCAGCGGGGTCCGAGATTGGTGGCGGCGGTGGGGCCGGTGCCACCGGCGGGGTCGAACGGGATCGTGTGGTCGAGGTCGCAGCGGTGTGCGGGCACCCGGCAGCCGGGGAACCGGCAGGTCTGATCCCGGGCGATGACATGTTCGGCCAGGCCCGGCGGTGGGCTGTAGCGGGTGGTCCCGACATCGAGCAGGGTGCCCGAGAGCGGGTCGGTGACCAGCCGGCGCCAGGTGCTGCCCGGGTCGGCGGCCAGCCCCCGGGCCTGAGTGGCGGTGATCGGGCCGTAGCCGGCGAGCTCGCCGGGCTGGTCGTCGAGCCCCATCAGGGTCGACAACGCCACGGTGACCCGGATCTGCACGTTCATCGCGACCGGCCGGGCCAGGGTGGGAATGCCCCCGGACGACACGACGCCGGGCAGCCGCCCGGCCCACGCCGCCCCGGTCGCTACCGCAGCCGCACCGGCCCCGACGCCACCACCGGCAGCCTCGGCGCCGGACTCGTGCCGAGCCCGGGCGGTGTCCTCCCCCGGGGAGGTCTCGTGCGTACCCCCGAGCTCGTGCCCGGCGCCGGTCTCGGACGCTGCGCCGGCCTCGGAGACGGCGGCAATCTCAGACGCGGCAGCAGTCCCGGACGCAGCGGCGGTCGGCTCGGGGCTGTTCTCCGAGGAAGCACCGGGCCCGGCTGCGCTGCCGGCCGCCATGGTTGCCGGGTGAGCCGCCCGGCCCGGCGCCCAGCCCGGCGCCCGGCGCGTCCCGGTCTCCGCGGCACCGGCCTCCCGCGTGCCGGGGTCGGCCGCACCACCGGCGCCGGTGCCGGCCAGCGCGGCCGCGGTGCCGGCGCTGCAGTTCCCGGTGCCGTGCAGCACCAGATCCACCAACGCGTCCGCCCGCCGGGCGTCCATCCCGCGCCCCTCGCCGGCCCCACCGGCTCGGCGGGCACACTCGTCGAGCACCGCGTACACCCCGACAGCCTCCACCGCGGGCAACGTCGCCGAAAGCGTGGCCATGCCGTCACGCTCCGGATACAGCGCGACCGCCCGCTTGCGGCGCTGACGCTCATGGCGGCGCTCGGCGGCCCGCTCGTCGACCTGGTGCACCGCTCGCCGCACCGCCGCCCGCAACTGCCCCGGCGTCTGCTTCGGCGCGCTCGGCAACACCCGCGCCTGCACCCGCGCCACCAGTTCGTCATCCAGGTCGGCACAGCCCTCCGCAATGATCCGCGCCTTGTACTCGGTGATCTCCCCGGCGGCCAGCACCGCCCACGTCGCCGGGAAGCGCTCGACCAACCGACGGGCCTCGTCGACCTTCCACGCCGCCGCCCCCGCCGACTCCCGCAGCATCAACCCGATCTCCGCGGTCGCGGGATCCACCGCCTCCGCCCGGGTGCATCCGCGCGGTGGATCAGCCTCCGCCCGGCCGACGAACCCGGCGATCTCCCTGGCCTGGCAGGCCTGGGCCCAGGCGATCACCTTCTGCCAGCCGCCGATGCGCTCCAGGCACTCGAAGCCATCCGTCCGATCCCGGGCGCTCTCCAGCGCGTCGGCGAGCAACCCGTCCGGGCGCTCCCACGACCACCGCGGGGCGCCCGAACGCCCACCAGCCCGCGCGAACCAGCCGCGGTGCCACGGCTGCGACACCGTGGTGACACCCGCGACCGGTTCGAACACATGTTCGATAGTACCAGATATCGGGCACATCACCCGGCGGTGCCGGCTGCGGAACGTGGCGATGTGACGACGGCCGGGACCCCGGTCCACGTCCCCGGAAAGGCCGGTTCCTCCGGCTGCGCCCGCGCACGTGACATACCCACCGGCTCGCCGACGGCGAGGCCGGACTGCCCGGCGCACCTGACCCGCCCACCGGCGCCCCGCCGCGCCGGGCCGATCCGGTGGGATCCGCCAAGTGGCGACGGGCCCACCTCCGCGGCTCCGCCCGATCGCGGGCGGCGCGGTCAGAGCCCGGGTGAGCACCGACGAGTCAACGTCGCCGTCGACGATCATCCCCGCCGGAGTATCTCCCGATCAGGACGAACACCCAGGCCACCGCGCCGGACGGACGTCGTCGCCGACGTGGACCACGGTGTGCCGGCCCTCGACGTGCCGGGGGCTCCATGGGGGTCCGTTCGGGTCGGCCGGACGATCACCGTATCCGCAACACGTCCCGCGCCGGGTCGAACTCCACCGTCCCGGCCTCGGCCAGCTCGGTGAGCCAGCCCGACATCGGCCACCAGCCCCACCGGTCGTGGAACGTCCGGGCGTTGCGGACGATCGCCTCGACCTGACCGGGCGCTGTCCGCGTGCTCGGGTGGTGCTGGTGGTAGGCCCACGCCCCGCCCACCCAGTACATCCGGGCACCGGCGGCCGCCGCGGACATCGCGAAGTCGGTGTCCTCGCCGCCGTAGCCCACGTAGTCCTCGCAGAAGCCGCCGAGCCGCTCCCAGTCCCCCGTGGTGAGCGCGAACGACAGCGACCAGAACAGCTCGAAGCGGTCCTCGGCCCGCAGTTCGTCCGCCGCGGGCACCGGCCGCGCCGGGTGCGCGACGGCCAGCTCACCGAGCCCGTCGGGTGGGTATCCCCCGGGCGGCGCCGGCGGCAGGTAGCCGACCGGGCCGCAGAGCAGTGCGGGCCGCCGGGGCACCCCGCCGGCTGCCTCGGCGTAGCGCGGCAGCAGCCGCGGATCGGGGATGCAGTCGACGTCCAGCCAGACCAGCAGTTCGGCGCCGGCGGCCCGGGCCGCTTCGGCGCCGGCGTTGCGCGCGGCCGCGAGCGGCAGTCCCTCCGCGGGCAGCGGGACGCACAGCATCCTGGTCGGCGGGGCCCCGCGGACCGCGGCGAGCCGCGGCTCCTCCCCCATCCCCACCACGACGTGCAGGTCCGGGGGCCCCGCGGCCAGGCCCGCCCGCTGGCGGTGCAGGTGCCGATCGCGGCGGTGCGTGATCGTGACGACGGCGGTCCTCATGCGCAGGCCAGCTCGTCGAGCAGCGCCGCGGCCCGCTGGCCGCCGCAGCCGGTGGACCATTCCCGCCAGGCCGCGCCGCCCCGCGCCACGGCCCCGGCCAGGAGGCCCGGCCACCGCGTCGGCTCCGGCCAGCGCGCCGCGACGCGCGCGATCCGGGCTCGGCTCAGCGCGGCGGCAGTGGTCCGCTGCTCGCGGTGCGGACGGTCCTGCGGGACGACGACCGCCGGCCGACGCGCCGCGGCCACCTCGGCGATCGCGTTCTGCCCGGCGTGGGTGACCACCACGTCGGCGGCGCACAGCACCGGCCACGGGTCGGCGAGCCAGCCCAGCCAGCGCAGGTTCGCCGTGTCGCCGGGCGCGGGCGGCGGTGGCCCGAGGACGTCCCAGCACCAGTCCGGGGTGGCGGCGGCCGCCGCGCGCACCTGCCCGGCACTCACGTCCAGCCCGCCGGAACCCCACAGCACGAGCACCCGGCGCTCACCCGGCACCGGCGACGGCACCCGGCCGTCGAACCGGGAGATGCCGCCGAGGTGGACGGTCTTGGCCCGCCAGCGTTCGGGCCAGTCGGGCGCGGGCCGCCGTGGCCACGGGGCCAGCAGCCGGTCGGCCAGGTCGTAGGCCAGCCGGTGCGCCCGGTCGGTGCGGTCGCCGGGCTGGGCCATCACCGCGACCGGGACGCCGTGCAGCCGGGCCAGCAGCGCCACCTCCACCGAGACGTCGGTGACGAACAGACGCATCGCGCCGTTGACCAGGGCGTCGGAGATGAGGCCCATCCGGGCTCGCAGGCCGTCGTGGTGGCGGGGCACCCAGTGCAGCGTGCCGCCCCCGCTGACGTCGCGGGCCTCGCCACCGGCGTCGTCGGGCAACCGGAGCCACCGGCCACGCCACCCGTCGGGCGCGGGCCGGGTGGAGAACCCGACGACCGGGGTGCGGGTGGCCGCGGCGATCACCGCCGCCCGGTGCGCATGACCGCTGCCGTGATGGTGCACGTAGTAGCCGATCACGCCACGAGGTCCCGGTAGAGCCGCTCGTAGCCGAGGACCATGGCCTCCACCGAGCACACCCGCTCCGCCCGCCGGCGGGCGGCGGCGCGGTGGAGCCGGGCCGCCCGGACGATTGCCGCGGCGAGCCCGCCGACGTCGCCGGGGGCGGCGAGCACGCCGCAGCTGTCGTCGAGCAGTTCGGGCAGCGCGCCGCGGGCGTACCCGGCGACCGGCGTGCCGCAGGCCAGCGCCTCGGCCACCACCAGACCGTACGGTTCGTCCCAGCACGGCGAGACGACCGCGACGCTCGCCGACCCGACCAGCTCGACGAGCTCGGCGTGGTCGAGATGCCCGACGTAGTGGATGTCGTCGCCGAGCAGCGGCTCGATCCGCTCCCGGAAGTACGCGGGGTCGGAGATGGGCCCGGCGAGCCGCAGCCCGGTGCCGGCCCGGCGGGCCGCGCGGACGGCGTGCTCGGTGCCCTTCTCCGGGACCAGCCGACCCGACCACACGGGCGAGCCGCCGCCGGGCCCCGGCGTCCAGAAGGCGGTGTCGACGCCGTTGCGGACGACGGTCGCGCCCGGCACGGAGCCGGACCACTGCGCCGCGGTGTACCGGCTGACGGCGGCGAAGCGCACCGGTGAGCTGCTCCCCGGCCGCGCCTGCACCGCCGACTCCAGCCACGGCGTCGGCGGCGTGTGCAGCGTCGTGACCAGCGGCATCGCCAGGCTGGGCGCCATCGCGACCGGCAGATAGTGCAGCGAGTTGTTGTGCACGACGTCGTAGCGGTCGCCGTCGTCGGCCAGCTCGAGCATCAGCGCCAGGTAGGCGTGGTGCTCGCTGAGGAACGATTCGGGGGGCATGCTCACATCGCGGCGGGCGTGGTCGGAGATCGGTACCCGCACCGGGAGTTCACGCACGCCGAGGCTCGCGTCGGAGCCCGGCCCGCCGAAGACCTGGACCTGGTGGCCGCGGCTGTGCAGCTGCCGCGCCAGCTGCCACGTGTGCGCCTCCAGCCCGCCCGGGAACGGCTGGCGGATCGGGTGGCGGGCCGAGGCGATCAGGGCGATACGCAGTGCGCTCACCGCGGCAGCGCAGGATCGCCGTGACGTGCCGATTGAGCCATCTGTGCCGTCCCCGAGTGCGTCGAGCCGCGCGGATCCGCCGCTCGCCGCCGAGGCGACGACCGATCGGGTCCGTATGAATGGATGTCTACTCGAGCTGCTTGCTGAACCCGATCAAGACCATCATCGGTCCGCCCCCGTCGGCGCACAACTCGACGCCACACCCGGTCAGGACCTCAGCCCCAGCAGTGCCATCCGGTCGGAGTGCCGGCGCAGGCCCGCGCTGACCCATGCCGGATGCGCGGCATACCAGTCGAGCTGGGCGCGGTGCACGGTCCCGGCCGGCACCGCGACGCCGTCGACCAGCCAGTCGGCGCGGGCCGCGACGCCCAGGTCCAGCGCGGCGATCACCGGTTCCTCCAGCGGCGCGCGTACCCCGCCGAGCAGGGTCCGGCCGGGATCGGCGGCGTCAGCCGGCGCGCCGAGGGCATCCTGCACTCGCCGGGCGAGCGCGACGAGCAGCGGGTTGCCCGGGTGGTTGAGCGTGTGGACGGCGTCCGCGCCGAGGCCGACGAGCAGATCGGACACGGCGACGTCGCAGTCGCGGCGTTCGCGGCGGTGCAGCTCGGCGGCCGACCCCGCGGCCACCGCGCGCAACGCGTCGGGCGGTGCGGTCGTACGCCCGGCCCCGCCCGCGGCGACGGCGAGGGTTCGCAGGTCGTGGTAGGGCACGACGGGTGGGACGGCTGCCGGATCCGACGGGTGCCGCACGATCGCGGAGAACGGGTGCAGCCCGGTGTAGCGCACCACCGGCCAGCGCAGCACCTGCCCGCCCGGAGGCAGCAGCGCGGCGACCTGCGCAGTGCCCAGTGGCAGGTTCCGGTAGCCGTCGCGGACCGGCTGGGAGAGCAGCAGCGCGGCGCGTCCCAGCAACGCCCGCAGGTGCGGTAGGTCGTCCGCGGTGAGCTCGTGCACCGGTGGCACCCGGACCGTGCGGTACGGGAACGCCGGCGATCCGGCGAGCAGCACCCGCAACGACTCCGCATGGCAGTTGCCGTGCACGAACGCCAGCGGCCGGTCATCGGCGCCGCCGATCCCGCCACCACCGGCACCGCCGTAGAACTCGCCGTAGTGCGCCCGCCGCCCCGGATCCATTCGGGCATCGTGCCTGTGACGGGGCGGTTCCGCCCGTCCGGTTGAGATCGGCGCGGACGGGGCATTCCGGCGTCGGGCGGCATCCTGCCCAGCCGAGAGCGGAGGTCCCCGTTTGCGGATCGCGTCAGTTCCGAGCGACCACGTCTACGTCCGGCATCTCGCCGACCCGGTGGGCGACGACGGCGTCGTGCGCCTTCCCGATCCCCCCGTGCCGGGCGCCCCGCCCGGGCAGTGGTGGCCACCACCGATGCTGGAGCCGTCCTGGGTCGCCGCGCACGCCGACGACTTCGACGTCTTCCACCTGCACTTCGGGTTCGACGACCGCACCCCCGGACAGCTGCGCGAGCTGGTCGCGGCGCTGCGCGCGCACCGGCGCCCGTTCGTGCTGACCGTGCACGACCTGCGCAACCCGCACCACCGCGACCCCGCGCAGCACGACGCCGCGCTCGACGTGCTCGTCCCGGCCGCCGCTGCGCTGATCACGCTGACCTCCGGGGCGGCCGCGGCGATCCGCGCGCGGTGGGGCCGGGAGCCGGCCGTCGTGCCGCACCCGCACGTCGTGGACCTGGCCCGGCTGGCCGCGCCGCGCCCCGAGCACGACGGCTTCGTCGTGGGCCTGCACGCGAAGAACCTGCGCGCGAACGCCGACCCGGGGCCGGTCGCCCGGGTGGTCGCCGCCGCGGTGGCGGGTCTGCCCGGGGCCCGGCTGCGGATCGACGTGCACGACGACGAGCCCGGCCGGGCGTTCGCGGCGGCGCTGCCGGACCTCGACGTCCGAGTGCACCCCCGGTTCTCCGACGACGCGCTGTGGGACTACCTCGCCGGGCTCGACGCGTCGGTGCTCCCCTACCGCTTCGGCACGCATTCGGGCTGGCTGGAGGCCTGCCGCGACCTCGGCACCGCGGTGGTGGCACCCAGCTGCGGTTTCTACTCCGAGCAGGGGCCCTGCCTGGTCTACGGCCACGACGAGGCGGGGCTCGACGCCGCGGCGCTGACCGCTGCGGTCCGGACCGCGTACGCGTGGCGACCGTCGTGGCGGGCCGGCGCGGTGGACCGGGCCGCGCAGCGCATCGAGATCGCGAAGGCGCACGCCACGATCTACGCGTCCCTGGCGGCCGGCGGATGAAGGTCCTGGTCCACGCACCGGGCCCGGCGCACCACGGCGTCGTGCGGCACGCGGCCGACGTGGCACGGCTGGCGGCCGAGCACGGCGCCCGCCCGGTCGAGCTGGGCGCCCAGCTCACCCACGCCCAGTTCACCGACGCGCTCTACGGCGCCGACATCGCCTCGGCCGCCGACGCGTTCACCGCCTGGGCGCGGAGCGCGCCCCGCCCGCTGGTCGTGACGCTGCACGACGTGCCCGGAGCCGACCCGGATCCGGCGCGCGACGCCCGGCGCGGCGCCGGGTACGCCCGGGTGATCGCCGCGTGCGACGGCGTCATCGTGTCGGCCGAGCACGAGGCGGCGAAGGTCGAGCGGCTCACCGGCCGGGTGCCGCACATGGTCGAACTGCCGATCGAGCCGCTGCCCGACGGCGGCGTCGCGCCGGAGTGGGCCGGGCGGACCACGCTCGGTGTGCTGGGGTTCGTCCATCCCGGCAAGGGGCACGCCGCGGCGATCGACGCGGCGGCCCGGACCGGCGCCGCCCCGCTGGTCGTGGCGCTCGGCGCGGTGGCGCCCGGCCACGACGAGCTGTACGCCGCGCTGCTCCGGCGGGCCGCGCACCGGGGGGTCGAGCTGCTGGTCACCGGCCCGCTCACCGACGCCGACCTCGCGGCTGGGGCACGCACCGTCACGGTGGCGCTGGCGCCCTACCGGGGGGTGAGCGCGAGCGGATCGCTCGCGACGTGGCTGGCCTGCGGGCGCCGCCCGCTCGTCGCCCGCGGGACCTACGCGTGCGAGCTGGAGCGGCGCCGTCCCGGGACGCTGCACCTGTACGAGGGCGACGCCGCGCTCGACGCCGACCTGCGCCGCGGCCTGGCCGACGACACGTTCACCCGGCTCGACGGCCCGCCGCCGCGTCCCGATGTCGGCGCCGCCCACGTCGCGATCTACCGGCGGCTGCTGGGGTGTAGCGGATGGCCCTGACCGACGTCCTGGTCCCCGGCAACCGCTGGGACCTGCTCGCCCCGTACCCGGTACCGCATCCGCGGGTGTCGATCGTGGTGGCGCACTACGAGCAGCCCGCGCAACTCGCCCGCACCTGGGCCGCGCTGTGCGCCCAGACCCGCCCACCGGCCGAAGTGATCATCACCGACGACGGATCGGCCACGCCGCCACGGTCCCCGCGCGGCGGCCCGCCGGTGCGGGTGGTGCGCCAGGACGACCGCGGCTTCCGCGCCGCCGCCGCGCGCAACCTCGGCGCGCGGCACGCGACCGGTGAGGTCCTGGTGTTCCTCGACGCCGACACCGTCCCGGAGCCCGGATTCGTCGAGCAGATCGTCCGGCGGATCGCGGTCTGTCCCGACGTGCTCGCCGTCGGGCGGCGCCGGCACGCCGACCTGAGCGGCTTGTCCCCCGCGACCGTGACCGCCTGGTTGACCGGTGCCGGCGCCGCACCACCCGAGCTGCCCGAACCCGGATGGCTGCGCGACGGCTACCGCACCAGCCGCGACCTGCTCGACGCCGACGGCCGCAGCTTCCGCTTCGTGATCAGCGCGGTGCTGGCCTGCCGGCGGGCCCTGTTCGCCGATCTCGGCGGTTTCGACGAGCGGTTCGTCGGTTACGGCGGCGAAGACTGGGATCTGGCCTACCGGGCCTGGAACGCCGGGGCGGTGCTCGTGCACGAGCGGGACGCGGTGGCCTGGCACGACGGCCCCGACTGGGCCGGCCGGGCGGCCGACCGGACGCGCAAGGACGCCGAGGCCACCCGGCTCGCCGCGCTCATCCCGGAACCGGCCACCCGGGGCGTCGCGCTGCCCGGCGCGGTGCCGGACGTGCTGGTCGACCTCGAGGCAGGCTGGTCGCTGCCCGACACCGCCCGCTGTGTGCACGCCCTCCTCGGCCAGACCCACCGCGACCTGCGGATCCGGCTGCCCGGCGGCCCGGATACCGCAGCCCTGTCCGAGCTCTACGCCGGGGTGGCCGGCACCGCGGCGTGGACCCCCGACCAGCTGCGCCGGGCCCGGATACACCTGCGCCTGCACCGACCGGCGGCCCTGCCGCCCGACGCCGTCGCGGCCGCCGTGCAACGCATCGTGTGCGACGACCTGGGCGCGGTCGAGCTGCGCTCGGCCGGTGCGACCGTCGGCACCGCCGTGTCGGCACGGGCTCGCGGGCGGGCACGGCGCTGGGCCGGCCGGCTCCCCGCGGCCACCGTGTGCGCGCACGCGTTCGGCACCGGCGTGGTCGAGCTGGACCCCGGCCCGGCGCCGCGTGACGACCTGGCCGGGTTCTTCGCCGCGGCGGCGGAACCGCGCCCGCTCAGGCCCCGACCGGCTGGCGCAGTTCGCGGTCGTCGACGGACACGATGACGCGGCCCAGCGGGACGAGCGAGACCGGGATCAGCTTCAGGTTCGCGATCGCCAGCGGGATGCCGATGATCGTCACGGCCAGCGCGATGGCCGTGGCCAGGTGGCCCAGCGCGAGCCACCAGCCGGCGAAGATGATCCAGATGATGTTGCCGATCGTGGACGGCGCGCCGGCATCGGGACGCTTCACCAGCTGGCGACCGAACGGCCACAGCGAGAAGTCGGCGATGCGGAACGCAGCCAGGCCGAACGGGATCGTCACGATGAGCAGGCAGCAGATGACGCCCGCGATCGCGTAGCCGATGGCCAGCCAGATCCCGCAGAGCAGCAGCCAGATGACGTTGAGCACGGTGCGCATGGCGTTCGGTCCTCGTCCAGGGGACCTCCAGTCTGCCCGCACGATCCCGGCGATGCCTCACCCCCGGCGGGCGACGGCTGCTCGTTCACCCGACGAGGGTGATGAATCCCCCGCCGGAGGGCCGACATGATGCGCCCGCGCGGCCCGCCCTGGATGTCGCGTGCCCGGGGAGGTCGTCGCGCATGAACCGGTGGAAACCGCTGATCGTCCTCGGCGCGGCCCAGTTCCTCGTCGTGCTCGACACCTCGGTCATGAACGTGTCGATCAGCCAGCTGGTGGCGGACTTCCACACCACCGTCACCGCGATCCAGGCCGTCATCACCCTCTACACCCTGGTGATGGCCGCCTTCCTGATCACCGGCAGCAAGATCGGCGACCTGATCGGCCGGCGGCGGGCGTTCGGCGTCGGCCTGGTGGTCTACGGAGTCGGCTCACTGCTCACCGCGATCGCGCCCACGCTGTGGGTGCTCGCCCTCGGCTGGTCGGTCATCGAGGGACTCGGCGGCGCGCTCGTACTGCCGGCCCTGGCCGCGCTGGTCGGCGGCAACTACGCCGGCCGGGAGCGCGCGATCGCCTACGGCGTGATCGGTGGGCTGGCGGGCGCGGGTATCGCGGTGGGGCCGCTGCTCGGCGGCTGGGTGACCACCTACCTCACCTGGCGGCTGGTGTTCGCCGGCGAGGTCGTGGTCGTGCTGCTGATCCTGGCGACGATCCGCTGGATCGGCGACGTGGCCGCCACCGGCCCGCGCCGCGAGCTGGACCTGGTCGGTGCCGCGCTGTCGGTGATCGGGCTGGCCCTGGTGGTGCTCGGCGTCCTGCAGAGCAGCACGTGGGGTTGGCTGCGGCCGCGCAACTCGCCGGTCACGATCTTCGGGTTCTCGCTGACCCCCTTCGTCATCGCCACCGGGCTCGTGGCCCTGGGGCTGCTGCGCACGTGGCTCCGCCACCGGGAGGCCCAGGGTCGCGATCCGCTGTTCCGGTGGAGTCTGTTCGGCATCCGGCCGCTGCGCGCCGCGCTGTCCACGCTGCTCGCGCAGAACCTGATCCTGCTCGGCGTCTTCTTCACGATCCCGCTGTACCTGCAGGTCGTGCTGGGCTTCAACGCGTTCGAGACCGGCCTGCGGCTGCTCCCGGTCTCGATCACGATGTTGCTGACGTCGATGAGCGCGCCACTGCTCAACCGGGTCGCCGCTCCCCGGCAGGTGGTCCGGATCGGTTTCGGGGTGCTGGTCGCCGCCACGCTGTGGCTGGTCGCGGCGATCGGACCGCAGCTCGACGACGTGTCCTTCGCGGTGGCCATGGCCGTGCTGGGGATCGGCATGGGGCTGCTCGCCGCCCAGCTGGGCAACGTGGCCCAGTCGAGCGTGGGCGAGGCCGACCGCAGCGAGGTCGGCGGCCTGCAGTACACCTCCCAGAACCTCGGCTCGTCGCTCGGCACCGCGTTGATCGGCGCCATCCTCATCGGCGCGCTGGCGAGCGGCGCGCAGGCCGGGCTCGCCGCGAATCCGCAGGTCTCCGACGCTGTCAAGCAGCAGGCCGGCACCGCCATCGAGGCCGGCATCTCCTTCGTGCCCGTCGATCAGGTGCGCGCCACGCTGGCCCAGGCGCACATCCCGCCCGCCGAGGCCGACGCGCTCGCCGCCACCTATGCCGACGCGCAGGTGCAGGCACTGAAGGTCGCGCTGCTCGCGGCGGCGGCGGTCGCCCTGTTCAGCCTGTTCCTCACCCGGGATCTGCCGACCGTCCGGCTCGCCGAGAAGCCGAAGGCGGGGGCGGCCGCGGCTCATCCCCCTCGGGTGACGACGGCGGCGGCGCCGCGCAGCCAGGATCGGCACGCGCCGTCGCCGCCAGAGATGACATGAGATGGACCGGATGACTGTTTTCGCCGGGAACCGCTGGGCCGCGCCGCTCGCTCGGGCGCTCCGCCGCGCCGGCGCGCAGACGGTCGCCGGCCGGCGGATTCCGGTCCGGGCCCTGCTCGCGTCGCTGGACGCGGTCGAGACACAAGCCTGAGCAGGAGGGAGCACGCAGATGGAGCAGCAACGACGTCCTTCGCCGTGGACCGATCACGCGGTGTGGACCGGACGCTCGTGGCAGGCGTGGGTGCTCTGGTCCAGTACGCGCTCACACCGGGCCAGGGGGCGGGCCGCCGCGGCCCGGGGTGCGGCGGGCAGCGGGGCCGCAACGGCGCGCTGACCGCCGGGGCACACGGGTCGACCACCGATCACAGCAGGACGGTCATGCGGGTCTGCTGCGTGGCGTCGCCCGCACCGCCGTCGTCGCCGGGACGGCCCAGCAGGCCCGCATCCTCGGTACCTGACCGGCCCCGGCCCGGCTATCCCGGCCGGCGGTCGGCCGCCGCCGGCACCCGGTCGGCCTTCTCGTCCGGGCAGGAACCGTCCCCCGCCTCCCCGGATGCGTGCGCCTTCGCGGCCTTCTTCTCGGCCCGGCTCGGCCGGTCCGGCGACCGGATCAGCGCAGCGACCCAGCCGGCCCGCGGATCGGTGTCCACCAGCAGGGCCTTCGCCAACAGCGTCATCGGGATGGCCAGCAGCGCCCCGAGCGGACCGAGCACCCAGGTCCAGAAGAACAGCACGACGAACGACATGGTGGTCGACAGGCCGACCGAGTCGCCGACGAACCGCGGCTGGACCAGCGACTGGATCACCAGGTTCAGCACGCAATAGAGGACGATCACCCAGAGCATCAGCTTCCAGCCGCCGGTGAGCAGCGCGAGCAGCGCCGGCGGGATGAGGCCCAGGATGAACCCGATGTTGGGGATGTAGTTCGTGATGAAGGCGAGGACGCCCCACAGGATCGCGAGCGGGACCCCGAGCAGCGCCAGCCCGATCGTGTCGAGCACGGCGACGATCAGCCCGAAGACCGTCGTGACGACGAGGTAGCTGCGGGTGCCCCGGGCGAAGTCCCCCAGGGCGGCCGCGATGGGCGCCCGGTCGGCGGCGATCTCCGCCATCCGGGCGGGAACGCCGCTGCTCTCTGCGCTGAGGAACAGCAGCAGCGCCAGCAGGAACACCACGCTCGTCAGCACGCTCGTCAGGCTCGCCAGCAGCGAGCCGACCACGCCGACGAGCTTGCCGAGGTCCGCAGAGCTCGCCGTGGTCTTGGCGGTCTGCGGGTCGACGCCCAGCTTCTGCAGCGCGTCGGTGATGTTCTTGAGCAGGTTCTGGATCTGCGTCGCGTAGGTGGGCAGCAACGTGGCCAGCTGGGCGACCGAGACCACCACGGTGAGCACCAGCGCGACGATCACCGCGTAGACCGCGAGCACCAGCACCAGCGTCGACAGCCAGGACGGCCACCCGTGCCGCCGTGTCCATCGCTGCACGGGGCTCACCGCGATGACGATGATCATGGCGAGGAGGATCGGCCCGAGCAGCCACGCGACCTCCTTGACACCCGCGATGACGACGACCGCGGCCGCGGCCCCCAGCAGGACGATCAGGCCGCGCGGGAGCGTAGGGGCGGCCGGCGCGCCGGGGCCGGTTTCGCCGTCGGCGTCGCCGACTGCGCCGGCTGCCGGCGCGGGCGAGGTGCTCATCCCGCGACGCTAAGGCCCCGCAAGGGCACAGACCTCACCCGCGGCGGGCGGTCTCCCGGCGCGGCCACGCCTAGAGACCGGCCTGCGCGGTGACCCGTCCCGACGCGATGGCCTCCCGCAATTGGGCGTGGTCGCGTTCGTTCTGGTCGGCGTACACCTCGGCGAACGTCGCGATCGCGCGGTCGAATGCGTCGCCGCCACCCAGATAGGCCGCGATGGCGATGCGGTCACCGGAGCGCGCGTGTGCCCGGGCCAGCGCCCAGCCGCAGAGCTCCGCGTACGCCTGCACGCCCGAGGGCACCATCGTCTCGATCTCGGCCGACGCCTTCCAGTCCCGCAGCTGGCGGACGTAGAAGTCCCGGGTCTTCCCGTCGATGCCCGCGGTCCGCTGCCAGCCCAGGAAGATGTCGCTCGCGGCCTGCATCAACCGCTGCCCGGCCACCACCCGGTGCCCGGCGTTGTCGTACCGGCTGGCGCCGAGGAACCTCTCGAGGACGGACGGTCCCGCCTCCTTGATCTGCAGGAACAGCGGGTCGGTCTCGTCGCGGCCGAACAGCAGCACGATCCAGCACCGGGTGCCGACGCTGCCCACCCCGACCACCTTGCGGGCCAGGTCGACGGGGCGGTACTGCTCGACCAGCGTGCGCCGGTCACCCTGCAGGGAGCGCCGGTACCCGCGCAGCAGGTCATGGAGCTGCTCCTCGAACCGGTCTCGCTCGATGCCCTCGGGATACAGGTCGTCGATCGGCACGACCAGCGGCGGGTCGGCCACGATCCGGGGCTTGCCGTCCGTCTGTGCGACCAGCTTCTCCAGCGCCTGCATGCTGTCCCTGGTGTGCGCCTTCTCGAGGATGCGCGACAGCCTGGCCCGCTGGCGGGCGCGCAACTGGCGGTCGAGCTCGGCCTGGATCTGGGCCATGCCGGCGCGGGAGTACCAGACCTGGAGGTTGGTCATGCCGGCGAAGGCGCGCATCGCCTGGCGGTAGCCGCGCACCGCCGCCGGCACGATGGGGCGGCGGTCCTTGGCCGAGAAGCCGTTGTCCCGCGCGGCGATCTCCAGGCTGGCCGCGAGCCGCTTGACGTCCCACTCCCACGGCCCGGGCAGCGTCTCGTCGAAGTCGTTGACGTCGAAGAGCAGCTGTCGCTCCGGGGAACCGAAGATGCCGAAGTTGGACAGGTGCGCGTCCCCGCACAGCTGCACGCCGAGCCCCGACTGCGGCGTCCCGGCCAGGTCGGCGGCCATCACCAGGGCGGCGCCCCGGAAGAAGGAGAACGGGGAGACCGCCATCCGCCCGTACCGGATCGGCACGAGCTCCGGAACCCGATCGGCGGCCTGGCTCTCCAGCAGCTCGACGGGGCCCGGCCGCGACGGCCCGGGGTCGAAGGCGGCGTGGGCGGAGCGCGGGACACGCGCCCGCGCCGCCCGGCCCGCCGCGGCGCGCTCCGCCGGGGTCAGCTGCCTCTCGGACGCGCTGGTCCGGGCCCGTCCGCGACGGGCGGCGGTCTGGGTCATCGTGGCTCCTCGGTTCGGCACCGAACGCGACGCTGCCCGGCGCCGGGCGGATGCGCATCATCCACCTTGGGTGATGGCACGTCGGGGCACGGCCGCCACCCTGCTGCGGGCGGCGTGCCCGGACGTCCGCGAGGAGGTCGAGATGGATCCATCCGGACCTGCCGGCCCGGCGGCGCCTGCCGATCCCGTGGCACTGCTGCGCAGCCGCAGCTACGTGCAGCTCCTCGTGCTGGCCGCACTCGTCGGGATCCCGATCTCCGCGGCGGCGTACGGCTTCCTGGTGCTCGTCTCCGCGCTGCAACGGTGGCTGTTCCGGGAGCTGCCGGTCGCGCTGGGTCTGGCTGTGGCTCCGCTGTGGTGGCCGATCCCGCTGCTGCT
Organism: Pseudonocardia acidicola; assembly: GCF_012911935.1. GTDB lineage: Bacteria > Actinomycetota > Actinomycetes > Mycobacteriales > Pseudonocardiaceae > Pseudonocardia > Pseudonocardia acidicola. Next base: position 66,413 of record NZ_JAAXLA010000008.1, read on the forward strand.
GATCGGTGGCCTGCTGGTCGCCCTCGCGATCCGCCACCTGCCCGGGCACGGCGGCCATTCGCCCGTCGACGGCTTCCACGCCGGCGGCGCCCCCACGCCGCGAGAGCTGCCCGGCGTCGTGGCCGCCGCGCTGGCCACCCTGGCCTTCGGTGCCGCACTCGGACCCGAGGCCCCGCTGATCGCCCTCGGCGGCGGGCTCGGGGTCTGCGCGGTGCGGCTGGCCCGTCGCGACCCGCCCGCCCAGGCGGCCGCGGTGCTGGCCGCCGCGGGCAGCTTCGCGTCCATCAGCGCCCTGTTCGGGTCGCCGTTGCCAGCGGCATTCCTGTTGATGGAGGCCTCCGGGATCGGCGGGACCATGCTCGGGCTGGTGCTCGTCCCGGGCTTGCTGGCCGCCGGGATCGGTTCCCTGATCTTCCTCGGGCTGGGCTCGCTGACCGGGCTCGGGGCGTTCTCGCTGGCGATACCCGGCCTGCCCGCGCTCACCTCGCCGACCGTCGCCGGGTTCGGCTGGGCGGTCGCGTTCGGTGTCGCGGCCGCGTTCATCGGCACCGGGATCCACCGACTGGCCCTGGTGCTGCGGGCGCGGGTCGAGCGGCGGCTCCTACTGCTGACGCCGGTGGCCGGGCTCGTCGTGGCGGGCTGCGCCGTTCTCTACACGGCGGTGACCGGCAAGGGCTGGTCGGACGTGCTGTTCTCCGGGCAGGACCAGCTCGGTCCGCTGATCGGGAACCACGCCGGCTACCCGGTGGGCGCACTCCTGCTGCTCCTGGCCTGCAAGGGGCTGGCCTACGCCGTGTCGCTGAGCAGCTTCCGTGGCGGCCCGGTGTTCCCGGCGATGTTCATCGGCGCGGCAGGCGGTATCGCGGCGTCCCACCTGCCGGGGCTCTCGCTGGTGGCCGGGGTGGCCATCGGTATCGGTGGCATGTCCGTGGCGATGCTGCGGCTCCCCTTGACATCGGTGCTGCTGCCCTCGCTGCTGCTCGGTTCCGACGGGCTCGCCGCGATGCCGCTGGTCATCGTCGCGGTCGTGGTCGCGCACGTGGTGACCGCCCGGCTCACTCCCCCGGCCCCGGCGGCGCCCGCCGGTGAACCCGCCACGGAGGACGAACCCGCCGAGCAGGGGGCGACCGGACGGCCCGCCCGCAGGCCGGTTCCCGGCCCTCAGAGTGCCAGCAGCTGAGTCTTCTCCCGGACGAACTCCTCCTCGGTGAGGACCCCGGCGGCCCGAGCGTCCCCCAGCCGCATCAGCAGGTCCAGCCGGCTGCCCATGGTGGACAGGTTCTCCGCGGTCACCGGGCGGCGGGCCTGCGCGGCAGGGACCGGCGGGGGCGGGGCCGGTGGAGCCGGGGCCGCGCCGGGTGCGGTGCCGGGTGCGGGCGGGGCCGGCGGTGCAGCCGGTGCGGCGGTGTGCCCGGCGGGCACTCCGGCCGGCGCGGCGGCCTCCCCTGCCGGCGCGGTAGGTGCAGCCGGCGCGGTCACGGGCGTCGCCGCCTGCGCCTGCTCGGCACCACCGACCACAGCCGGGCCCGGGGCCGGCATGGGCGCCGCGGCGTGCGCCTGCTCGGCAGCACCGCCGGCGCCGGCGAGCGCCGGTTCGGGCTGTCCACCCTCCGGCGGGGGCCCGAGTCGATCGGGCTGCGCCGTCGGTACCGGCGCCGCACCCGGCTCCGGCGCCTGGGCCTGGATCCACTCCAGCAGCCCCAGGTACAGCACCACCAGCGCGGCCACCCAGATCAGCACGGACAGCGTCGGCTGCGGCCAGAACAGCAACACCAGCGCGCCGAGCACGACACCGAGCCAACGCGCCGCCCGCAGGTTCCGCCGGAGGAACACGGCGAGGCCGGCGAGCCGCTGCGGCAGGCCCATCCCGTCGATGAACGTCCGGGTGTCGGCGGCGACGCGGTGCGTCCACGGCTCGGCCGGCACGGCGGCGGCCCCGCCGGCCTCGGCACCGGCGGCGGCCCGCTCGGCGGCGGCCGCGCGGGCCGCCTCGTGCGACTGCCGGCGCCGGCGGATCTGCGCGACGGCGGCGTGGTAGCCGCGCCGGATGGCCGGGATCAGGCCCAGCCGGCCCCACAGCAGCGTCACCACGAGGATCACGGCCACGCCCGCGACCAGCCACAGCGTCCAGGTGCGCAGGCTGGCGGCAACCAGGCCGTAGACCGCGCTCGCAGCCTCCACGTTCTCCGGCTTGACCTGCGCGAGCAGCGGTCCCTGGGCCAGCCGCAGCGCGATCAGTACCAGCAGACCGAGCACCAGGGTCGTCACCGACCAGGCGCGCAGCGTGCGCAGCGTGCGGTGGGACACCACCAGGGCGCCGATCAGTGCCGCGATCGCGAGCAGGCCGGTCCACAACCACAGCGACTTCAGCAGGTCGATGGCCGTGTACAGCTTCGGCGCGTCCGCGCGGGTGAGCACGGTGACCCCGATGTCGCTCGGGATCAGGTTGATCACCTGGCCGGCGAGCCCGGTGCGGTTCTGCGGGGGGATGAGAGCCTTGGCCTGCCCGAGGGTGAACGTCACCGACTGCCCGTTCACCAGCTGTGTGTGCGCCGAGGTGAGAGCCGCGGTGGTCAGCGAGGCGAAGGCAGGTGAGGTGAGCACCGTCTGCACGCCCTTGGACAGCAGCGACCGGGCGCCGTCCTCGATCGAGGGCCGGAAGCTCTGCAGCCGCGGCGGCAGGACCGACACCGCGTCGTCGATCGCCTTCTGCACGTCCGGCTGGGCCATGATCGTGTCGGTGACGCCGGCGTCGAGCCGGGCCTGCACCGCCGGTTGGTCCAGGACCACCTGAGCCCCGGAGACGAAGACCTCGGTGTTGATCACGTGCCGGCGGGTCCACAACGACGCGCTGGACAACACCAGGCACACGGCACTGACGACGATCAGCAGGCCGACGACGAAACGGCGCATGGCCTCTCCTCCACCGCTCCGCAGAGCGCTCCGCAGGACCTCCGTTGAGGGTCGTCGCCGCCGGGCCTGCGGGAATCACCCCGGGCGGATGACGTCCGCACCGCCGCGGCCCCGGATCCTCGCTGGTCACCGTGGCTCGTCGGCCGCGGCCGTGGGCGCGCGGGCGAGGAGCAGCGGCATGACCGATACCGGCCGGACCGGTTCGCCACCGATACCGCCCCCGTTCGTACCGCCCCCCACCGCCGGCAGCGTCACGCTCACCGGAGGGCAGCGGCTCGCCGCGGTCATCGCACTGCTCGCAGCGGCGACCACGCTCGTGCTCGCCGTCATCGCGGCGGTCCTGGGGTTCCCGCGCGGGCTGGGCGTGCTGGTCTGCGTGGCGGCCGCCCTGGCGGCGGCCTGGTTCGGGGTGCTGCGCCGGGGCGTCACCCGGCTCGCGGGCCTGCTGATCGCGGCCCTCGCGCTGGCCGGGGCCGCGCTGCCGCTGACGTCCGACGGCGGGTGGCATGACCTCCTGGTGATCAGCACCGGGGTCTGGTTGTCGCACGCGGCCGCCCGGGTGGCGTTCCGGGTGCAGGTGCGGCTGCCGGCGGCGCCGCGGCCGCAGCGCCCCGTGCTGTTCGTCGACCCGCGCTCGGGCAGCGGCGCGGCGGCCCGGGTCGGGCTGGCCGACGAGGCGGCGGCCCGCGGGATCCGGACCATCGGCCTCACCCCCGGAGACGACCTCGACGCGCTGGTGCGCACCGCGGTGGCCGACGGCGCCGACGCGGTCGCCGTCGCCGGCGACGACCGCGCGCAGGCGGTGGTCGCCGGGGTGGCCGCGGAGTACGCGCTGCCCTACGCGTGCATCCCGGCCGGGACCCGCAACCAGTTCGCGCTCGACCTGGGCGTGGATCCTCAGGACCCCGTCGGCGCCCTCGACGCGTTCGTCGACGGCGGCGAACACCTCGTCGATCTCGGCGACGTCAACGGGCGGGTGTTCGTCAACACCGTCTCGATGGGCCGCTATGCCGGGAGGGTGCGGAAGGAGCGCCACCCCGACGCCGAGCTGCGCACCCTGCTCGGCACGCTGCCGATCGTGCTCTACCCGGACGACCGCGCACCGGAGCTGTGCTGGACCGGGCCGGACGGGCAACCGCTCCGGGCGGCGGCCACGATCCTGGTCTCGAACAACCGCTATCGTCTCGGGCACGGTGCCGGCGCCGGCACCCGCCCGCGGATCGACGCCGGCGTGCTCGGGGTCGCGGTGATCCCGGCCCGTCCGCAGGATGGCGGCGCGACGCCGTCGCCGTGGTGGCTGTGGTCGGCGACCGCGTTCGACGTGGACTCCGAGGGACCGGTGCCGCTCGGAGTCGACGGCGAGACGGTCGTGCTCCCGCCCCCGATCCGGTTCCGGATCCGCCCCGGGGTGCTGCGCGCCCGGGTCGCTCGCCGCCACCCCGGAGCGTCACCCTCCGCGCTCGAACCCGACGGCGTCGTGGCGGGCCTGCGCGCGCTCGCCGCGATCGCCGCCGGCCGGGTCACATGATCGACGGCGTGCTGCCGGACACGTCGTCGTGAGCCGCGGCCGGCGACCGGGCCGGTCATCCTGCACAGGTGGCGACCGCAGCCGGGGCCGCGCCCAGCATGACCGCCATGACCGGAGACGACCAAACCGCCACCGGCCCCAACAGGCGTGCCGTGGCCTGGGCGCTGCTGCGCTCCACGCTCACGGTAGCTGCGCTGATCACCGTCTACTACCTGGTCCCGCTCACCCGCAGAGCCACTCCGGTCACCCTGCTCCAGCTCCTGGGGGGCCTCGTCGCGATCACCGTGTTCGCGACCTGGCAGGTCCGGTCGATCGTGCGCTCCCCCTATCCCGCCATGCGGGCCATCGAGACGCTCGCGGCCGCCGTCCCCCTGTACCTGCTGCTGTTCGCCGCCTTCTACTACATGCTCGCCGACAGCCAGCCGCTGTCGTTCACCCAGCCCGTCGGCCGCACCGACGCGCTGTACTTCACGATGACCGTGTTCTCCACGGTGGGGTTCGGCGACATCGCGCCGGTGACCCCGGTCGCCCGCGTGGTCGTGACGGTGCAGATGGTGACCAACCTGCTCGTCATCGGAGTGCTGTTGCGAGCAGTGCTGGGCGCGGTGCGGCTCGGCCGCAGCCGTCGCGACGCCGACCGGCCCGACGACGGCCCGGTCGGGCGCGGCGGGTGACCTCGGTCCTCGGTCTCGGCGAATGCCTCGCGCAGCTTCTTCTCCTGTTCCGCGGACAGGTTCGTGTGCAGCAACTCCGCGTCGGTGCCGCCGAAGGCCTCCAGGACCTGCGGGGCGTTGTCGGTGCCCACGGCCGTGGGGAACTTCCACGCCGTCAGGGTGGCTGGCTGACCTCACCGGTGGAGTCGATCGGGGCCGCCCGCTCGGCAGCGGCCCGGCGCAGCCGGTGTTCACGCAGGGCGACACCGACGACCGCGCCCCCCAGCATCACCACGCTGAACGCGATGAACCAGGACAGCAGCATGAACACGATGCCGAGCGGGCCGTACTCGCGGTAGTGGTAGGTGATCGTCGAGGACAGGAACAGTGTCGCGCCCAGCCGCAGGGCCAGCAGTCCGATCGTCATCGCGACGGCCCCGGGCAGCAGCAGCCGCCACCCCACTCGACCGGCGAGCAGGAAGTGCTGGGTCCACCACGTCCACACGAACAGCAGCGGAGCCCAGATCAGCAACTGCAGCGCCGACCGGCCCGGCTCCGGGACGTTGATCAGCGGGCCGACCTCGAGCAGCAGCGCGCCGATGGCGACGAACACGACCAGCCACACCAGCGGGCGCCACAGCGCTTTCCAGCCCTTGGCGGGGACGTTCCACGCGATCTCGTAGGCCTTCTGCAGCGCGGTGGGCCACGCGTAGGCCGAGAGCAGGGTGAGGGCGGTGCCGAACGCGGTCGACGCCCCGCGCACGGTCGCCCGGGTGGGGAACAGCTGCCGCAGGTCGGCGGTCGCCGCGTCGGTCAGGCCGAAGCGACGGCCGGCGGCCGCCGGTACCCCGTCCGCGGTGCCCAGCGGCAGCAGCGCGGCCACGGTCACCAGCACCGGGATGAGCAGCATGAACGCGAGCGCGGCCAGGATGGTCGCCTGGTTGACCAGGTCGAGCTCGGTGAACCGGCGCTGGACGTGCCCCACCCGCGACTCGTCGATCCGCTTACGGGTCTGCGTGATGCGGACCCCGACCCGCATCACGCCGACGCTCCGACCGCAGGCCGCCGCATCCGGACTCCTCTTCCGCCGCCGCAGCGGGCGGCGGCCCGCACGGCGAGCAGCCCGCCGGCGGCGGCCGGGCCGGTCACCTCAGCAGGCCTCAGTAGGCCTCGGCCTTCAGTTCCTTGCCGTGCACGGTGAGCGCGTAGATGACCATGACGTCGAGTGCGATGACGATCACCGACCACACCGGCCACGCCGTGAGAAACGCGACGTTCACGATCGCACTGAGCCCGGCGAGGACGATCGCCACGACGCGGGCCCAGGTCTGCCCCGCCAGCAGCGCCACCCCCGCCAGGAAGATGACGATGCCGCCGATCAGGTGCACCCAGCCCCACCCGGTGTAGCTGACGGTCACCACCATGTTCGCTGCGGGAACCACGTAGTAGGTCTGGTTGAAGAGCGCCACGAGACCGGCGATCGCGTGGAACACCCCCATGAGGATCATGAGGACCGCCGCGAAGACGGCCCAACCCACCCAGGCGGACGGCTCGGTGACCGTCGTTCGCGGCGGCGCGCCCGACCGGACCTGGTCCGCTCCCGTCGCGGCGGCATGACTCGTCTCGGACATCGTTCCCACTCCCCTTCTCCCGTCCGGGCGAGTCGACGGCAGCAGGTACCGAACAAGGACAACCCGGACGCGTCGATCGTGCGACGCCGGGCGCCGCCGAACCTCACCCGCGGCAGGTGATCGCGTGGGTCGCCCTGTCCTGTGGTGCCGAGCCGGCGGCACCGAGTTGGCCGGGCCAGGTCGGTGCCCGCGGCCCGCGACACGACGAGGGTGATCCGCACAGCACACCGGGGAGTAGCCGATGTCCCACGAGAGCTTCATCCAGAAGGTCGCCGAGCGCGCCGGGTTGTCGCGCATCGAGGCCGAGGCCATCGCCCACGCGACGATGCGGACGCTCTCCGAGCGGCTGACCGGGGGCGAGGCCGAGGATCTGGCCAACCAGCTGCCGCGGTCGTTCCGCGAAGACCTGCTGCCGACCTCGGAACACGCGGAGAGCTTCGGCGTGGCCGAGTTCCGCCGCCGGGTGGCCGAACGCGCGGAGGTCGACGAGGAGAAGGCGGCGGCCGGGATCGTCGCGGTGCTCGCCACGATCCGCGACACCGTGACCGGTAAGGAATGGCACGACGTGATGGGCCAGCTGGGCAAGGAGTTCGCCCAGCTCGTCGAGACCACGGGGTAGCCAGTGGTGGACCCCGTCACCGCTCACGATCTCGGGCGGCCCATCGCCTACCTCGCGCTCGCCGAGGGAACTGCGGTGTACGACCGGGACGGGCAGCGCATCGGGGTGGTCGACCACGTGCTTGCCGACGTCCCGATGGACATCTTCGAGGGCGTCATCGTGCACACCGAGCCGCTGCCCGGGAACCACCGCTACGCCGACGCCGACCAGATCGCCGGGCTGTACGAACGGGGTGTGCTGCTCGCGGTACGGCGCGACGACCTGCACGAACCTCGGGAGCCGTCCCGGCCACGGGTGGCCGTGGACGGCAGCATTCCGGCGGAGAGCCCGCTGGAGGCCAGGCTGCGACGCGTCTGGGACTGGATCACGGCCCGATGAGCGGCGGCGACGCCGCAGAGAGGAACCGGGGATGGACTACGAACAGTTCATCACGCTCGTCCAGCAGATGACGAAGCGCGACCGGGGAGGCACCGAGCGGGCCGTGCAAGCCGTCCTCACCACGCTGGCCGAGCACCTGTCCAAGACGGAGGCCGCCGACGTCATGGAGCGGCTGCCGCCGGAGTTGCAGCCCTACCTCTACACCGACACCGGCCCGCGGGCCTTCAGCGCCGAGGAGTTCGTCCGGCGGGTGGCCGAGCGGGAGGGCAGCGACCCGGAGAGCGCCGAGCGGGACGCCGCGGCCGTGTTCGCGATCCTGCCGCAGGCGATCGGCCCGGACGTCTTCGCCCACGTTCAGGCGCAGCTTCCCCAGGACTACGGACCGCTGCTGTCCGGCCGTTCGGTGATCGACCCGTTGGATCGGTTCCTCGAACGGGTGTCCCGGCGCGCCGGGGGGATCGGCACCGACGAGGCCCGGCGGGTCAGCGAGGCGGTGCTGGAGACCCTCGCGGAGCGCGTCGCGCCCGGCGACGCCGACGACCTCGCCGCCAACCTGCCGCTGGCGCTGCACGAGGCGCTGCATCGCGGCAAGGAGCATCAGAACCCCCGGATGACGGTGCAGGAATTCGGGCTGCGGGTGGCCGAGCGCTCCGGGCTGCCCATCGAACGCGCCGCCCGGGCGATCCCGGCGGTGTTCGCGACGCTGCGCGAGGACGTCGGCGACGAGTTCTTCGATGTCAGGGTGCAGTTGCCCGAGGAGTACCGGCACCTGCTGGGCACCCAGCGGGCCTACTGACATGGCCCAACGGGCCACCACATCTCCGTGCGCCGCGGCGCGGTCGATCCGGGCCGCGGCGCACCCCATCCCAGGACCAAAGTCTCTGCTTGGTCCGCAGCGGCCGCGGCTAGCGTCGATCGCCTCATGCTTCGCCGGTGATGGTGGTGGGACCCGGAGGTTGACAGCATGGTGCACCTGTCACCATCGAAGATGGCGATACCGGAGCCCCCGGTGGGTTTCGTCGGCAGACCCCGGGTCCGTGCGCTGCTCGACGGAGCCGCCGGCACGGCGATCACATTGGTCAGCGCGCCGCCGGGGTTCGGGAAGACGACCGCCCTGGCCGACTGGGCGCGGTGCGGGCGCGTTCGCACCGCGTGGCTGCGGCTCGACGAGGAGGACAACGACCCCGCGCGGCTGTGGTCGGGCTTGCTGGGCGTGCTGCCAGGCGAGCCGCCGGACACCGTCGACGAACTGATCAGCGCCGTCGAGGCGCTCCCCCGGGGTCTGCGGCTGGTCCTGGACAACGTCGAGGAGATCCGCGATCCCGAGGCGCTGCGGGCCCTGCGCACGCTGCTGCGGAGCCGTCCGCCCGGCGTGCATCTCGTCCTCTCCGGCCGGGTGGACCCGCCGCTGGGCCTGTCCCGGCTGCGGCTCGAGGACCGGCTCTCCGAGCTGCGCGCGGACCAACTGCAGTTCTCCCGCACCGAGACCGCGGGACTCGTCGCGGCCAGCGGGCTGGCGCTGGGGCCGCAGCAGATCAGAACGCTCCACGAGATCTGCGACGGGTGGGCCGCCGGGCTCCGGCTGGCCGCGATCTCCCTGCGGGACACCGCCGACATCGACGCCTTCCTCACCTCTTTCGCCGCCGACCACCACCCGCTGGCCGAGTACCTGGAGGGCGAGGTGCTCGCCGGGCTGCGGGACGAGCACCAGGAGCTGCTGCGCCTCACCAGCATCTGCAGCGCGGTGCCGCCCGGTCTGGCCGCGGAGCTGACCGACCGCGAGGACGCACCCGAGCTCCTCGACGACCTCGTGCACCGGACGTCACTGGTCCTGCAGCGGCCGCAGGCGGTCGAGGAGTTCCGGACACGCCCCCTGCTGCGGTCGTACCTGCAGGCGCACCTGGAGCGGCAACGTCCGGGTCTGGTGGCCGGGCTGCACATGCGGGCGGCCGGCTGGTGGGCCGACCGGCAACGGCCGCTCCAGGCCATCGAGCACGCCGTCCGGGCCGACGACCGGGCCGGGCTGCAGGGCCTGCTGCAGCGGCTCGCCGTCCCGCTGCTGCTCACCGGCGATCACCGCGCGCTGCGGCGAGCCCTCGACCGGCTCGACTCGGGGCCGCACCGCAACGACCCGTGGCCGGCCCTGGCCTCTGCCCTGCTGTACCTCGAGGACGGTGACCCGGCCGCAGCGCAACGCGAGCTCGCGACCGTGGGAGCCGGCCTGCCGGACAGCGGGTCGACCGAGCTCGCCGTGCTGCGCGACGCCGCCGAGTTCGGGGTGGCCGTGGCGACCGGCGAGCCCGACCGGGCCCGCCGGGCGGCACGCCGGCTGGACGGGGTGGCCCCTGCCGACACCGCCGTCGACGCGCTGGCCCGGGTGACCCGGGCGCGTTCCCGGCTGCTCTGGTTCGTCGATCGCGGCAGCGTCCCCGCCGAGCTCGCGGCGACCATGCGGATCGCGCGCCAGCACGATTACCGCTACCTCGAGATGCAGTGCGCGACGCTGGCCGGCGTGGCCGCCGGGCTCGGGGGGAATCCCCGGGCGATGGTCGCCGAGAGCGAGGACGCGGCGGTCCTCGCCGGAGCCTGCGGCTGGCAGGGGTCGGCGTGGTCGCGCACCGCACATGCGATGCTGGCCGACGCGGCGCTGCTGCGGGCCGAACCCGAACTCGCCCGCCATCACGCCACGCTGGGGCTGCGGTTCGCCGGTCCGGTGCATCCGTCGCTGGCCCACGTGCTCGGCGTGCTGCACGCAGCGGCCCGGTTCGACCTCGGCGAGCCCGCGGCCGGGCTGAGCGCGATGCAGCAGGCCCGCCTGGAGCTCGGTGCGCTGTTCGTGCCGGCCGAGCAGGTGGCCGCGGCGGCGCTGCTGGAACACCGCGCCGCGCTGCTGCTGCACCATGCGGCGGCCGCCTCCACCGTGCTCAGCTGGCTGACCGAGCGACTCGACGTCGCCGGCGAGCTGGTGCTCATGCGGTCCTGGGCCGACACCGCGGAGGGCCGGCTGCCGGCCGCGCGGGAACGGCTTGCGCCGCTGCTCGCCGGAACCGTCCGTCCGCTGGCCTCGCCGACGATGGTCGAGGCGCGGCTGCTCGAGTGCCGGCTGGCCCTCGCCGGGGACGACCGCCCGGCGGCCCGGCGCGCGCTGGACGCCGCGCTGCATCACGCCGAGGCGCTCGACGCCCTGCGCCCGTTCACCCTCGCCGGCCCGCAGGTCAGGGAGCTGCTGGTGCACACGCTGGGCAGCTTCGGCACGGCCGAGCCGTTGGCCGCGCGGGCCGTCGCTGCGCGCTGGCCCGCCGAGGCCCCCGCGCGCGCCACGCTGCTCAGCGAGCGGGAGCTCACCGTCCTGTCGCTGCTGCCCTCGCTGCTGTCCCTCGACGAGATCGCCGACGACCTCGCCATCTCCATCAACACGGTGAAGTCGCATGTTCGGGCGATCTACGCGAAGCTCGGGGTCAGCACCCGCCGCACCGCCGTCGTGACCGCCTACGAGCGGGCGTTGCTGCCGCTGCAACCCGTTGCCGGCCCGTCGTCGGTGCGCGACGGAGCGCCGCTCATCGGCCACGTCTGACCGGCCCGGCGGGTGGCGTGTCGAGGGTCGGCCCAGGTGCGGCTGCCCGCTGCCGGTCAGGGCGTGCCCGACCAACCGACGCCGTCGGCCGCGAGGTGCGCATTCGCAGAGGTCGCGAAGTTCTCGACGATCAGCGCCACCCGGGCCCGCCTCGATGTCGCGACCACCGCGGCGAGCCGCTGCGCCAAGGGCGAGAGCCCGGACTCCGAGGCGCTCACAGCAGGGTCAGCACCGGGTCGTCGCGCCACACCCGCGTGATGTCGACGACGCCCGCCGGGTCGTCGCCGGCGAGCGTGCGGTCGGCCACCCGCACGTACTCGCGATTGCGGTTGGCGGTGTTGCGCAGCCGGATGATGTTGGGGAAGCGGCCGACCGCCTTCATGTCACCGACGCCGGTCAGGAAGATGAGCTGGACGCCGTTGGCCGCAGCCACCTTGCGCTGCAGGTTCAGGAAGACCACGTAGTTGGCCTTGCCCAGCGGGTTGTCCAGCGGCAGCGCGCCGAAGCCGGGCAGGTCGCGGCCGCGGCTGGTGGCGCGCAACTTGGCAACCATGCAGAACAGCAGCAGCGAGATGGTCACCTTCTCCCCGCCCGACCACTTGCGCATGCGCTCCACCGATACCCGCTCCAGGGCGAACGTGGTCGACGGCTTGAGCACCCGGGCCTTCCAGTTGCCGTCGCCGACGACCGCGCTGGTGGCCTGCCACAGCAGCTCCTGGCCGCGGGGGACCTCGACGCCACGCGCGGTGAGCGCGTCGACGAGCCGGGAGCAACGGTCGCGGACGACCGCGTCGGCCGTCTCGACGCTCGCCCGGGGCCCGACCTCCAGGAACCGCTGGCCCGCCCAGTCACCGAGCGTGTCGGGCAGCTCGGAGAGCGCCTGCGCCCGCGCCAGTGACTTCAGCGCCTGCCGCACCATCCCGGTCATGGCCGTGACGACGACGGCCTTGTGCTCGTCGAGCTCGGCGAGCCGCTCGCGCAGATTGGCGGCGAACACGTCGAGGTCGGCGGCGAGCGAGTCGGCGACGGGGCCGAGCTCGGCGGCGACGTCGGTGATCCGGAACCGGTCGCGCACCTCGGGCTTGACCCCGGCGAAGCGGTCGGCGGCGGCCCACAGCACGATCCGCCGGGCGATCTCGTCGACTGCCCGGGCGTGCCGGCGGGTCTCGGCGGAGGCCGCGTCGAGCCGGGCCTTCATCCCCGCGACGGCCTCGTGTGCCTCGTCGACCGTGCGGGGGTCTCCCGCCGTGCCGGAGGTGTCGTCCGCCGGGACACCCAGCAGCTCGACCAGGTGACGCATCCCGGTGGCACGCTCCCGGGCCGCGGCCTGGCGCTCCCGGGCCGTCCGCGCGGCGTGCTCGGCCTCGTCGCGCCGTGCCAGGTGCTCCCGGTGCGTCTGCTCGGCCCCCTCGGCGGCGAGCAGGGCCTCCTCGCGGGTCGCCGGCGGCGCCGCCTCGGGCTCCGCGTCGTCGTCCGTACCGGCCGGGTGGCGGTCGAGCTCCCGGCGCGCCTCCCGGGTCTCGGCAGTCGCCTCGCCGATGGCCTCGGCGAGCCGGGATGCCTCCGCCTCCGCGCGCGCCGTGGCCAGTGCCCGGGTCTCGGGGTCGGCGGCGTCGGGGGTGTCGAGCAGCGCCCCGGCCGCCTCTCGCACCGGTGCCGACAGCCCCTCGACCTGCGCGCTGGGACCCTCGACGGCCCGTTTCGCCTCCTCCAGCGACACCGCGAGGGCCGACTCCGAGACCTCCCGCCGGTAGGCCTGGTCGGCGGTCTCCCATGCCCGCCTCGCGGCGGCCAGCGGCAGGACCCCGGACGCGTGACCGGGCGCCGCAGCGGGCAGTGCCGCCCGTTCGTGACGCTGCGCGGCCACCGTGCGCCGCAGTGCGGCGGTCTGCTCCACTGCGGCCTCGGCCCGCCGCCGGTGCTCGGCCTCCGCCCCGGCCTCCCGGTCCATCGCGGCGGCGCAGTCGGCGATCTGCCCGGGCAACGCCGCGGCCAGGGTCCGCTGCGGCGCGGCGTTGCGGGCCCGGATGAGCAGACCCGACAGCACCCCCTGAGCCGCCGCGGCCGCCCGCCTGCTGCCCTCCAGCTCCGTGCGGCGCACCTCCAGGGCGGTCTCCCGGTCGGCCAGCGCCGCATGCTCGGCGGCCACCCGGGCGAGCTCGCCGGCGAGCTCGGTGAGCTGCTGGTCGGTGGTCGCGATCGACGCGGTCAGGGCCTCCACGGTGCCCGGCGGGCAGTCGGCCCGCAGCTGCTGCAGCCGGCGCCTGCGGTCGGCGTCCTGGTCGTGGGCGCCGGCCAACTCGGCGTCCGTGGCGGCGCGACCGGCGCGGGCCCGCTCCCGGGCGGTGATCTCCGCACCCGCCGCGGTCCTGTCGGTGAGCGCGGGCGCGGGCGGCACGAGGAACGGCGTCTCCCCGTCCACACCCGCCGCCGTGACCACGCGGTCGAGGTCGGCGGTGGTCGCGAGGACCACCGCCGACGTGGGCCGCAGCGCCGCGTCGGTCAGCACCCGCCGGGCCGCGGGCAGGTCCTGGGGGTCGTAGATCAGCAGCCCGGCGGCCAGCGCGGGCGCGGCCTGCAGGACCGCGGCGTGCCGGTCCGGTGGCACGGCGTGGGCGAGGTAGCTCCAGCCGGTGGCCGCCGGGATCCCGGCCCGCTCCAGAGCGTCGTGCGCCCGGACCAGGTCGAGGGTCCCCGGCAGCAGGCCGGTCGTGGCCAGCGCCGCGAGCGACCGCTCGTCCTCCGCACCGTCGACCGCGAGCTCGATGCGCTGCCGCTCGGCCCGCGCGATCGCCACGGTCAGGGCCTCCACCAGGTCGCCGGCCTCGGCGACCGGGTCGATGTCCGCGCCGCCGGCGAGCGCGCGCAGCCGCTCGTCGCCGGCCAGCTCGTCGATGCGTTCGGTCAGGCCGCGCAGCCGGACGAGGTCGTCGCGGCGGCGCTGCTCGACGGTGCGGCGCTCGGCGTCGAGCTCGTCCGCGGCCGCCGCCAGCTCGCTGCGGCGCTCCTGCAGCCGCGCGCGGTCGGCGCGCAGCTCGTCGAGGGCGTCGGCGGCCTCCTGGTCGGTGGCCTCGTGGCGCTCGATCGCCGCCTCGATGTCCTCCCCCGCCGCGAGGTGGCCCGCGGCGGCGGCGGTGGCGATGTCGGTGTCGAGGTCCGAGAGCGTCCCGGTGAGCGTCGTCAGGCTGCCGGAGAGCCGACCGCGCTCCTGGGACGCCTGCTGCCAGCGCGTCCGCGCGGCGTCTTCCCCGGCCCGCTCCGCCTCGGCGTCCGCCACGAGCCGCGCGATCCGCTCGTCGGCCTCGGCGATGGCGGCGTCGAGCGCGACCGCGTAGGTCACCGCCGTCTCGTCGCGCCGCCGGCGCAGCGGTTCGGCCTCGGCGGTGACCGCGGTGAGTTGCTCCTCCAGCGACGCCACCCGGTGCCGGGCCGCCCGCAGCGCCTGCAGCGCCGGGACGGCGTTCCACGCCGCGAGCCGGGCGCCCGCCCGCTCCTGTTCGGCGCGCAGCCGGTCGCCCTCCGCGCGGGCCGCAGCCAGCCGGTACTGCGCGGCGAGCCGGCGCAACCCGGTCTCCCGGGTGGTCGCCGCCGCGGCGGCCGCCGCCTCCTGCGCCGCTCGCGCGGTCTGCGCCTCCACGACCTCGCCGGAGGTTCGCACGTCCTGCTCGGCCTGCTCGGCCGCCGCGGTGAGCTCGGTGGCCAGCGCCGCCGCGGCCCGTTCCTGCACGGCCGCGGCCTCGGCGGCGCGGGTGTGCTCGCCGCGGGCCTGCGCCAGCTCGCGCAGCAGCGGCGCGGCCTCGTCGGCGAACGTGAGGTCGGCCAGTAGCTCCGGGCGCTCGGCCAGCCCGGAACGGACCCGCTCGAGGATCGCCGAGACCTGACCCGAGACCTCCGGGTCGACGATCAGCTCCAGCAGGTAGCGGACGAACTTGTCGGCGCCCGAGAACTGGAACTGTCCCTCGATACCGCCCTCGGTGGCGTTCATCTGCAGGATCGCGGTGAAGATCGCCGGGTCGAGTCCGTGGTCGTCGAGCAGCCGGCTCCACCGGTCCTGGCCGTCGGTGACCGCGACGCCGCAGCCGGGGATCGCGTCCCAGGCCCGGACTGCCGCGACGAACTCGCGCATCGGCGTCGGCCGCCCGTCCGTGGTGAACGGCAGCAGATCGAGTTCGGCGCGTCCCTCGGCGGGGCTGAACACGTACCAGCGCGCGCCCAGCCGGTCGTGGTCGCGGTTCGGGTCGGCCGGCTGGGTCCGGTCGGCCCACTCGTACACCGCCCCGGTGACCAGCCGGCGCCCGCTCGGCCCGGACCACTCGACGACGACGTGCGCGGTGTCGGCGCCGAGCACGTAGTCCTCGAGGTGCTTGCCGGTGGCGGCGGTGGCGAGGAAGTCGCGGCGGTGCGGCCGGATCAGCGCGCAGATCAGCGACAGCACCGTCGACTTCCCGCCGCCGTTGCGCAGCCACAGGATCGTGTCGAGCGGGTAGCCCGCGTCGTCGGTGAAGTCGAGGGTGACGTCGAGGAACCGGGCCGCCGCCGGCCCGATGCGGTCGAGGCGGACCCGGCGCATCTTCCACATCACCGTGCCGGTGCTCATGACGCGGCCTCCCGGCGGACCTCGCGCAGCACGTCGAGCGCTGCGTTGCCGGCGCTGTCGGCGACGAGCAGCCGGAAGCGGTCGGTCAGGTGATAGGTGTCCGGGCCGAGGGTGGGTGCCTCCCGGGCCGCCCCCTGCTCGACCAGCCAGCCGCACACCTCCTCGACGGCCCGCAGGGTGCAGCCCCGGCCACGCCGCCCGGTCTGGGTGGTGATCAGCTGCGGCAGGTCGGCGTAGACCTCGGCGGCGGCGCGGGCGCGCTCCTCGGGGCTGCCCTCGGCGGCAGAGCCGCCCGCCTGCGCCGCGAGCGCACCGATCGCGGCCCGGATGAAGTCGTCGATCTTGACGACGTCGACCAGCTTGGTCTCCGGGTCGTCGAAGTCCACCTCGTTCGGGTAGGCGTACGCGGCGATCCCCAGCAGCACCAGGCCGAAGACGAGTTTCTCGCCCGCGTCCATCGCCCGCAGATCACCGAGCTTGGTGGCGAACGGGCCGGAGGGCTCCGGAGCGAGCACGATGCCCGACCGCGGCGTGCCGAGAACGGCCAGGCCCAGTCCCTCCGCCATGGTGTCGACGACGTCGCGGAACCGCAGCTCGGTGCGGTAGCGATCGAGCAGCGTCCGGTACTCGCTGCCCTCGACCGGGCGCGACCGGCGGGTCAGGCCGAAGGCGACCAGCTCCGCGGCCGCGCGGACGTCGGTGAGATCCGCCGCCACACTCGTCATGCCAGGCTCCCCTCGAGCTCGCCGTCGAGGGCGGCCACGTCCATCCCGGCCCGGGGCCGGCGGCTGATCAGCAGGTCACGCCCGGCCGCGAGCCGGTGGCGCAGCGGTGTTCCGTCGTCCTCGGCCACCAGCCCGGCGGCGAGCACGTCGAGCTCACCGGGCGCCTCTGCGGGCTCGTCGTCCCCGACGTCGGGGGCGAAGGCCCACAACGCGGAGAGCAGCACCAGTTCGGCGACCTCGGCGGCGTCGAGGTCGCCGCCGCCGGCACCCCGTTCGAGAGCGTCGAGCAGCTCCGACAGCCGCACCGGGGCGCACTCGGCGGTGTCCAGGACGGCGCGGGCCGCCGCCACGACCGCGGACGGGTAGCGCTGGACGTCCTCGGCCTCGTCGTCTGCGGCGTCCAGGCCGAGGTCCTCGGCCTCGGGTTCCGGCGCCTCCCGGACCCGCGGCGACGCCCACAAGGCGTCGACCAGGTCGTCGAACCGCACCAGGCGCGCGACTCTCACCCCCAGGGCCCGGTCGGCGAACTCCGCCACGACGGCGCCCGCGGCCTCCCGGTCCAGACCGAGCACCGGCGTGAGCAGCTGGTCGCCCAGCGCCATCATCCGCAGCCGCCGGCGCCGGGCGAGCCGCTGCCGGACCTGTGCGGCCAGGAACACCTCCCGGGCCCCGACCAGCCGCCGCTCCAGGTCGAGGTGGATCTGCTTGGCCCGGCCGAGCAGGTCGACGATCCGACCGGACGCGACGCGCACGTCGGGCGAGGCCTCGGCGTCCAGGCCGGCCTGCACGTGTTCGAGGAACCGGTCGTCCTCGGCGATCCGGCTCTCCACGTGCCGGCGGGCCCGGACGAGCCGCTCGGGGACGTCGACCAGCCAGTCGTGCGCCCCCACGTCGCGCCGGGTGGTGTCGAGCAGTTCGGTCAGCGTGGCGGACATGCCGACGCTCGTGCGCTCGGCCTGCGCGGCGGTGCGGACCGCGGCGTCGAAGCGCTGGTCGTCGAGCTGGCGCTGCAGCACGTGGGCGAGCGCCCGGTCGGCGTCCTCGAGGTCGACGTCGAGGCCGTGCAGGAACAGCGTCACCGCCTGGTCGCTCGCGACCAGCACCGGCCCGTACTCGCAGTCGCGCAGCGACAGCAGCCGGAAGCTGTAGGGCTCGAAACGGGCTTGCCCGCCGTGGGACATCTCGGCGAAGTGGTAGGTGAAGCGGCGCTGCTCGTGCGCGTCGTTGAGCAGGCCCTTCATCACGGCCCGGGCGACGTCGCGCCACTCGCTCGCGTGCTCCTCGGCCGGGCGCATCCGCGCGGCGATCCCGGCCAGCGCGTCGACGACCTCGTCGAGGGTCGCCTCCCGCGCGAACCCCATCGACCCGACGACGAGATCGACCGCGGCCAGCGCGAGCTGGCGCAGGTCGTAGACCTCGTCGTCGATGCCGGCGTGTGCGGCGTTGCGGACCAGCCGGGCGACCGGGTCGGTGAGCACCAGCGACCGCCAGCGGGCGCGCGCCGTCGCATCCGCGGCGGGCGAGACCACGCCACCACCGGGCGTCGCCCCCGGAACCGAACCCGTCATCACCCTCGACCGCGTACTGCCGCCCCCGGCGATCGGCACGCGTCGATCGCCGGGAGGCACATTAGGACACGCCCCCGACAGCCTCCGGGTCCCGCCCCACTCCGACACGCATCGGGGTGGCCTCGCCGGCACTGGACGTCAGCAAAGCCACCCCGATGGCATTCGGATCAGTCGGTCTCGTCCCATTCCTGGTCGTAGCGGTCGGCGGCCTCGGTGCGCTCCCGGGCGATCTCCAGGGCCCGGGCGGCGGTCTCCTTGTCGGGGTAGGGGCCCAGCCGGTCGTCGGCCCGGCAGCCCTCGCGGGGCTCCACGGCGTGGTGCTTGAGGCAGTAGAACCATTGCTCGTCGCTCATGGGTGCAGAGCCTGGCATCGTTCGCGCATCATCGACACTCGAACCGATCGCGAGGAGGAGACGCTGATGTCGACCTACGTCCTGGTGCACGGCGCGTGGGGTGGCTCCTACGGCTTCCGCAAGCTCCGGCCGCTGCTGCGCGCCGCGGGCCACGAGGTCTTCACCCCGAGCCTGACCGGGATCGGCGAACGCTCGCACCTGACCAGCCCGCAGGTGAGCCTGTCGACGCACATCCTCGACGTCGTCAACACCATCCGCTACGAGGACCTCGACGACATCGTGCTGCTCGGGTTCTCCTACGGCGGCATGGTCGTCACCGGGGCGCTCGAGCACATCGGCGACCGGGTGCGCGACCTCGTCTACCTCGACGCGTTCGTCCCCGGCGACGGCGACAGCGTCAGCACGCTGCGCGGCGGCGGCTCGCCTGCCGGGACCGAGCTCGGGGCTCCATGGCTGATCCCGCCGCTGGAGCGCGAGTACGACAACCCCGAGCAGGCGGCGTTCTCCCGCCCGCGGCGTACCGCGCAGCCGATCCGGACGTTCACCGAACCGGTGCGGCTGGCCAAGCCACTCGAGGACCTTCCGCTGCGGCTGACCTACATCCGGGCCACCGCCGACCCGGACGGCGCCGCGTTCGAGGCCCCGGCGCAGCACGCCCGGACCTCCCCGGCCTGGAACTACCACGAGATCGCCACCAGCCACCTGGTCGCGGAGAACCGCCCGCAAGAGCTGGCCGCCCTCCTCCTCACCCTCGATCCCTGACCGCGTCATCTCCCCACAACGCACCCTGGGCGCAGGGCCTGGGAGCGTTACGGCTCCCAGGCCGTGCAGTCAGAAGGTGAAACCGATGGCGCGGAGTTGGTCGCGCCCGTCGTCGGTGATGCGGGCCGGGGTCCAGGCCGGGAGGAAGACCCAGCGGACCTCGTAGGCGGGCAGCAGGTCGGCCAGCGCGGTGCGCATCTGGTCCTCCATGACGCCGGTCAGCGGGCACGCCGGTGAGGTCAGCGTCATCGTGAGGACCGCCGGGTCGGCGGCCAGGTCGATCTCGCGGACGAAGCCGAGGTCGACGACGTTCACCCCCAGGTCGGGATCGATCACCTCGCGCAACGCCTCCTCGACGTCGGCGATGGCGGGTCTCGTGCCGGCTACCGGGCCCATCGTGCCCCTCCCTGATCGTCCGGTTCGCTCGTCGTCCCGGTCACCAGCCGCAGCACCGGCACCCGCAGCTCGACCCGGATCCGGGTGGTCTGCGTCGTGATCCAACTGGCCAGCCCGTGCGCCTGCCGGCGCACCCGGGTCACCGGCTCGCCGTCGGCGATCTCGCCGCCGTAGACCGCGCAGGTCGCGGCGGCGACCCCGAGGTCGCGCCGGGCCGCGGACACCGCGCCCTGCAGCACCCGGGCCACCGGCTCGCAGGTACCGGACCCCGGATGGATCAGTAGCGCCAACGCCTCGTTGGCGGGCAGTCCGATCACCCGGTCCAGCGCCCGCCGGGCCGCCGCCTGGTCGATCCGGGCCTGCGGCGCCTCGGCGACCACCAGTCCCGGTGCGTAGGAGATCTCCACCGTCGCTCCCCCCTCATGCCCGGGCGGGCCTGCGGACGAGCCGGCGCAGCTCCACCGACTCGTCGCGCAACTGGTCGGCCGCCACCGGGACCCCGGACTGCACCAGCCGCCGTCCGGCCATCACCTCGGGCCCGCGGTCCAGCCCGAGCACCGACACCACCCGGCCCCCGCGCAGTCCGAACCGGACGAACGATGCCTCGTCCGGCCGGCCCCGGACCACGACCGCGTCCAGCCCACTCTCACCGACACCGCCGTAGCTCTGCAGCGTGTGCTCGTACTGGTCGGACCAGAACCAGTGCGGATCGTCGAACACGACCCCGGCACCCAGCATGTTCCGGGCGGCGACGGCGCCCTGCCGCACGGCGCTGTCGTGGTGTTCGACCCGCAGCCGCCCGTACCGCGGATGCTCGTGCGCGGCCACGTCGCCGGCGGCGAACACCCCGGGCAGGTCCGTGCGGCAGCCGGCGTCGACGAGCACTCCGTCGGCGCACGGCACCCCGGCCGCGGCCCACACCTCGGTGTCGCGGACCAGACCGGCCGCGACGAGCAGGGTCGAGCACTCCAGCGTGCCGCGGTCGGTGTGCACGACCAGCCCGTCGCCGTTGCGGGCCACCGACTCCACCCGCTCCCCGCAGCGCAGCTCGACGCCCGCGGCGCGGTGGATCCGGGCGAACACTCCCCCCAGCTCAGTGCCCAGCGCCCGCTCCAGCGGCGCCGCCGCCATCTCCAGGATCGTCACCTCGACGCCCAGCGTGCGGGCGGTGGCCGCGACCTCGCAGCCGACGAACCCACCGCCCAGGACGACGAGGCGCCGGCCCGGGCGCAGCCGGGCCCGCAACGCATCGGAGTCGGCACGGGTGCGCAGGTGGTGCACCCGTTCCGCGTCGACGTCGCTGAGCCCGGGGATCCGGCGCGCCTGCCCGCCGGTCGCGATCAGCACCGCGTCGTATCCCACCGTACGACCGTCACCGAGCGTGATCCGGCGTGCGGTCACGTCGAGCCCCGCCACCCTGGTCCCGGTGAGCGGTTCCACGGCGTTGTCGGCGTACCACTGCTCGGGGTACACGGCGGGCGAGGGAGCCGTTCCGGCCAGCCACTCCTTCGACAGCGGAGGCCGTTCGTAGGGAAGGTGCGGCTCGTCGCCGACGAGCAGGACCTCCCCGTCGAACCCCTCCCGGCGCAGGGTCGAGGCGGCCGACGCCCCGGCCACCCCGCCCCCGACGATGACGAACCGGCGCCGGGTCACGGCGAGCCCAGGTCGACCTGGATCATGCCGTTCTCGTCGACCCGGCACGGGTAACCCGCCAGCGAGCAGGTCGCCGGGTTGCGACCGGCGCCGCTGCGCGCGTCGAACTCCCACAGATGCCGGGAGCAGACGATGACCTCACCGTCGAAATCGCCCTCATCCAGCGCCCACTCCTGGTGCGGGCAGCGGTTGCGGTAGGCCCGCACGCCCCCGTCCACGTTGACCAGCAGCACGCTGACCCCGTTGACCGTGACGGCGGTCATCTCACCCTCCCAGAGCTCGTCGAGCCGCAGCACCGGGACCCAGGACGCCGTGTTCGTCACCGCTGCACTCATCGTCAGCCGCTCGCCGCCAGGCCGGTGGGCACGATGCCCGCCTGCTCGTACAACGCGGCCCGGGCCGCCCGCGCCGAGGCCACGACGTCCTCGACGGACGGCGGGTCCACCGGCGCCGAGGCCAGCAGTCCGGCGAGCCCGGCCGCGGCCTCGTCCGCCCGCGACGCCCACTTGTCGATCCACTTGGTGAGCACGTCGGCGTTTCCGGGCCGGTCGGCGACCGCGAACGCCGCCAGTGCCGCGCTCCACCGGTCACGCCGCTTGGAGTCGGCACCCAGCAGGCCGGACAGCAGCCAGCTCAGGTCGTCGGAGTTGGCCTTGGCCAACCGGCCGAACTGGGTCAGCAGCACGTCGTCCAGCGTGGGCAGCAGCACGAGGTTCATCGCGGTGAACGCCTCGGCCCAGTCGTAGGCGATCAGCGCGGTCTCGATCGCCTTACGGGCGCCCTGCCAGGCCGGGTCGTCCTCCCACAGAGCGCGTTCGGCCGTCCCGATGCCGCACCCCGGCCGGGCGAGCTCGAGCTCACGGGTCCGGTAGGCGACGCGGGTGACCCGGCGCAGCAGGTCCGCGGCGGTGAACGCGGCCGCGTTGGTGATGTAGGACGACGGGGCGATGTGCCCGATGTAGGCCTGCACCTGCTGCGCCCCGTGCAGGGGGTAGCGGGCCGGGGTGAACACCGTCCCGAGCACGCGCAGCCACCCGTCGGTGTGCGCGGCGTCGGCCCCGATCTCGGCGAACTGGGCGAGCAGGCCCTCGACCTTCGTCTCCTCGTCGTTCTGGTGGGCGACGTAGGCGCGGTAGGTCAGCTGGTCGGGATCGCGGAAGCCGTTCCAGTCCTCCGCCTTCAGCGGCGAGTTCTCCCGGTAGGTGAGGAACCACAGGTTCGCCGCCGACGACGGGTTCTGCTCGAACGCCGACGCACGGCCCGCCCGCAGCGTCCAGTTCGTCTCGTGCGTCATCACCTCGTACTCGCTGGGCAGCCTCCGGACGTCGCCGAACGCGCTCCAGGTGCGCCGCCGCCGCGGCGCGGTGTTGTCGCTCATCGGGTGGCCCCCTCGCGCCTGGTCGTCCATTCCCAGGAGATCTCGTCGCTCGTCGTGCTGATCCGCCCGGCGAAAGAGGACAACATCGTCTCCAGCGAGCGCAGCTCGAACGACGGGCCGAGGTGGCGCTGCAGCGACGCCTCGGTCACCCGCACCCGGCCCGGGGCCTGGACGCGGACGTAGGAGCCGCGGTCGATCACCTCGATGTCGGATTCCGGGTTGTCGTCCCGGATGGCACTGATCACGGACTCGACCTCGTCGCACATGCGCAACACGGGCCCCACCGGTCTGTCCACGGTTCCTCCCCCTCAGATGTCGTACTCGACGCGGACGTGGTCGAGCGGGTTGATTCCCGCCTGGGCCACGGTGAGATCCGGACGGAGCCGCTTTCCGTTGTGGAACACGACCTTCGCGGCGTCCCGGCGCGGGACGCGCTTACCCTCGGCGTGGTGGGCCACCGCCTCGGCGACCTCGACGATCGTGTTCGCCGTGGTCACCGCGACGAGGATCTGCACGAAGTCCTCGGCGAAGATCGCATTGATCGGGACGAGCTGCGGTTCGGCCGGGGCCTCGGTGTTCTCGGTGGTCTCGGTGTTCTCGGTGGTCTCGGTGTTCTCGGTGGTGGTCATCAGGCACCCGCCACCGGGACGCGCGGCACGGCCAGCCGATCCTTGTACTCCGCCGCCCATGAGTAGTCGGGGTCCTCGCCCATGACGTCGGGGGTGAGCCCCATGTAGCCGAGGATGCCGCCGACGTCCATGGGCTGGATCTCGCCGGCGAGGAACCGGTCGATGACGGTCGGGTGGTTGAGGTTGTCGCGGTCCTTCCACCAGATCTGCCGGCAGCCGGCCGTGCAGAAGTGGTAGGTGACGCCGTTGTGGGTCAGCGGGTGGTCCCGGACCCGCCACTTGCCGTCATAGCCCAGGGTCGGGGTGCAGCACGGCAGGTGACACATGCTGCACAGCCACGGCAGCGTCTCCGGGAGCGTCGCCTCCATGTTCTGAGAGTTGACGTTGTCGATGATGACGTCCCACTTGTCCCCGTACACGGTCTCCCAGTTCGGGTACTTCTCGCGCAGCCAGTCCCGCTCGTCGCGGGTGACACCGGCGGTCGGCTTCCACCACAGCGTCGGCCGCCAGTACCACAGACCCATGTGCAGGGAGTGGTGCCAGGTGTCGAGGCCCTTCATGAACTCGTCCCAGAACCAGGGCCTGCGCAGGCCGTAGTCCTCGATCGTCCGGATGAACTGGTCGACGATCCACTCCTCCATGAACTCCCGGTAGGACTGCTTCCGGTGCTCCAGGGGGGTGTAGTAGTCCATCGCCGGCCCGGTCAGCGCCGCGAAGGCGCGGGCGGAACCCCAGAACGCCTTGTCGATGACCCACTGGGCGCGGATCGGGTCGTGCTCGACCAGGATCTCCAGGGTCGGGCCGCCCTGCTGGGCGTGCCGGGCCTCGTCGGTCTGGATCGAGCTGATCATGTTGGCGAAGTTGACGTCGCCGGACTCCAGCGCGTCGGCCGACAGCGCCACGAACTGCAGGTTCGTGAAGCCGGTCTCGAAGGTCAGCGGCACCTGGATCGCCAGGTCCACCACGTTCGGGGTGACCATCATCCCGTCGAACAGGTTGCGCAGCGAGATGGCCACCCAGTCATTGGTGTGGAACATCTTCTGCGTCCAGTCGTACTGCGCGTCCTTGCCCACGAACTCGTGGCCGAAGAACAGCGTGATCTGGCAGTGCCGGATCTCGTCCAGCGCGCCGAAGGCCGCCATGTTCCGCCAGGCGCCGTTGAGCCCGAACCGGGCCATCTTCAGCTCGGCGAGCACCGCCTCGTACTCGACGAGGGTGACCCCGCCGAAGTGCATCTTCGTCGAGGACTTCCAGCCCTCCGACAGCGTCTCCCAGGCCCGGGATCGCTGCAGCGCGGCCTTGACCGCGTACGCCGAGCCCTCCTTCTCCCGCTGGGTCGCGACGTACTCGGGGTAGCAGACCTTGTAGTCCTCCTCCCAGTTCAGCCACGCCTCGCGGGGCACCTTGCCGGTCCCGCAGTGCCACTCCGGGAACACGGCCTCGTCGTCGACGTAGGTGAAGGTCCAGTCGACGTCACGGACGAGGTGCTGGTATTCCTCGCGCTTCAACAGGGTCACTGGGGCCTCCCTAGTCCACTTCGAGGTGGCCGAGCTGGCGGCTGATGCTGGCGTTGTTCCAGTACGCGGTGACGGAGTCGATGAGCCCGTCGTCGGTGACCCGGAAGACGAACAGGTGCGGTTCGGCGAACGAGCCGCCGCGGGCGGCCATGTTGGCCCAGGCGCCCGCCTGGGTGCCGCCGATGGTCACCTCGACGACAACGTCGCCGGAGGCGTTGGCGCGCACCGAGTGCACGGTGTTGGTCAGATCCGGGAAGGCGTTGATCAGCCCGGTCCAGAGCGTCTTGCCGATCGTGGCGACCTTGCCGTCGCCGCGGACCACGCGCTGGCGGCCCCAGATCTCGATCGGCACGTAGGAGAAGTCGGCGTTGTCGGTGCAGAGCTCGACCATCTCGTCGACCTGCTGGCGGCGGTAGGCGTCGAGGAACGCCTCCACCGTCCGGGCCGCGGTGCGCGGTGGGCTGGTGAGTGTCATGTCCTGTCCCCTCAGACGATCGCGATCCGGTCGAGCCGCTTCACGGCCAGGCGGCGGAACAGCTGGTTCTCGTCCCAGAAGCCCCGCACGCTGCGGATGAGCCCGCCGTCGACCTGGAGCAGCCACGCCTGCCGCAGGTCCAGGTGCTTCTCCTGGTTGAGTGCGCCGAGGTAGTCGGCGGCCTGGGTGCCTTCGAGCGAGAGCTCGGTCAGCACAGCGCCGTCGCCGCCGTCGCCCACCACGACCGTGCGGTGCACGGTGAGCAGCAGGTCGGGGAACGCGCTCACGGTGGCGGCGAAGTACGCCCGTCCGGCCGAGGCCGGGTCCATCGAGATCTGCCCGGCCGCCGGGAGCACCTCGACCTCGGCGTCGGGCGCGAGCAGCGCGAACGCGCCGTCGAGATCGCGGTCGGCGAGGGACCGGAAGAAAGCCGTGACGACGCTGCGCGGATCGGTGTTGGGGGGCCCGTCGGGGCTGGTCATCGGGCTGCGCTCCTCGGGGGTCGGCCGGCGGCCCAGCAGCCGGCGGATCAGCTGACGCGGTCTCACAGGACCGCGAGCGACTTGAGGACGGCGTCGGCGACGGCGTCGGAGGATCCGGGGTTCTGCCCGGTGATGAGGTTGCGGTCGACGACGACGTGTGACACCCAGGCCGCGGGCGCGTCGTCGAAGATCGCGCCGGCGTTCTTCAGTGCGGTGTCGAGGTACCAGGGCATGCCGAGCTTGCCGACGCGGGTCTGGTCCTCCTCCTCGTCGGTGAAACAGGTCAGCCGGTAGCCCTCGAACAGCCACTGGCCGTCGTCGCGGCCGCCGCCGGCCAGCAGCGCGGCCGGGCCGTGGCAGAGCATCGCGATGGTGGAGTGCTTCCCCTGCAGGGTCTGCAGCACCCGCCGCACGCCGGGG
This sequence comes from Pseudonocardia acidicola, assembly GCF_012911935.1. Taxonomy (GTDB): domain Bacteria; phylum Actinomycetota; class Actinomycetes; order Mycobacteriales; family Pseudonocardiaceae; genus Pseudonocardia; species Pseudonocardia acidicola. The sequence goes on from NZ_JAAXLA010000008.1 coordinate 92,664, forward strand.
TTGTCCGCGAGATCGACCATGGGCCCGTGCCCGCCGGGGACGAACACCGCGTCGAACTCGGCGACCTCGGCGTCGGTCATCGCCGAGAGGTCCCGAGGCTCGCGGAACCCGGGGATCGCGGCGAGCTCGGCGGCGAGGCCGTCGGAGATCTGCCGGGACGCGGCGCGGTACTCCTGCACGGCCCGGTCCACGCCTTCCCGGGACAGCGGACCCGCCAGGCCGTCCTCGACAAGCACGTCGCCGAGGTTGCGGTCCTGGCGCCACGCGGCGTGCGCGGCCTCCGTGACGAGGTCGCGCGCCTCCTCGGTGGGCGTTCCGGCCTCGCGCATCGCCAGGACGATCCGGCGGGCCGCCGCGAGATCCAGCGCGGTGAACTGGTGCAGCGTCAGCCGGATGTCGTCGACGTCGGGGGCGAAGGTGCGGGTGATCGAGCCGAGGAAGTCCTCGTCCTCGTCGGGGATGTGGAAGATCGGCTCCAGGCCGTAGGGGTCGGCGTGCGGCGGGCGCCCGTCCGGGGTCGCCACCACGACGTCCAGGCCGGCCTCGGTGAACCGCCGGTACGGCGTGGCGGCCTCCTCGGCGAAGTAACCGGTTTCGTAGGGCGAGCCGTCGGCGAGGGTCATCTCGCGGGCACTGGAGACGAGGAACAGCAGTCGCGGCATGGGCACTCCCGGGGCTGGGCCAACGGTGTCCGGCGGTGTGATCGGAAACAGTAAGGAGGCCTGGACCTGCGGGTTAGCCCCATTCCTGCGGAGAATCTGCGCATTCCTGCGATCTTGGCGAGGACGGCACAACCGGTGTGCGGGCAGCACGACGCGCCCGGGCGTGGGTGCCCGGGCGCGGCGCGGACGCGCATCGGCCGGCGGCTACACCGGCGCGGTCGCCCTGTCGACGCGCAACGCGACGCCGCCGCGCTGGGCCTCGGCGTAGGCCCGCGGGGTGACCCCGAAGTGCCGCTTGAACTCCGTGATGAACGACGACAGGCTCGCGTACCCGACGCTCTTGGCGACCTCGCTGACGTTGCGCGAACCGTCGACGAGCAGTCCCCGGGCCCGGTCCAGGCGCAGCCGCTTGACGAACTGGTAGGGCGACATCCCGGTGACGTCACGGAACAGGTGCGCGAACGTCGACGGGCTCATGCACACGTGCTCGGCCAGGTCGGCGATGGTGAGCGGCTCGGAGATCCGTTCGGTCACGTAGTTGATGACGTCGGAGACGGGGTTCTTGCCGCTCTCCTCCGCCGCCGCGTCGACGAGCCGGTCGCACTGCTCGGACTGCAGGATGCGGTAGACGATCTCCTGCAGGTAGATGGGCGCGAGGACCCGACGGTCGGAGCCGTTCACGACCGACCTGACGAAGCGCAGCGCCGCGCCGAGCAGGTCCTGGTCCAGGGGCGAGACGTAGGCGTCCGGTGTCGCGCGCGGCACCGGACGGTGGAACGTCGTGGCCGCCCGTTCCATCATGTCCGCGCAGATCCGGCGCACCATCGCCGGGTCGATCTGCAGCACGAACGACAGGTAGGGTTTCTCCACGCTCCCGGCGAGGATCTCCGCGGTGAACCGGAGGCCGCGGTTGAGCACGAGGTAGTTGAACGGGTCGTAGACGTGGCGGACCCCGTTCACCGTGACGGCCTTGCGGCCCTGCGCGACGACGGCCAGCGACAGCGATCCGACGTCGTCCCACTGCGGGGCCGTCGGCCCGTGGAACCTGTAGAAGGTCAGTCCCGGCCAGTCGGTCGGGTTGGGGCCCACCACAGGCGTCCGTTCGGCGAGCGTCGCGATCAGGTCGCCCGGGACGAGCCGCTCCTCGAGTGCCAGTTCCCGTCCGTTCACGAAGTCTCCGATCCTGCTCGGAGCACGAGCGCACGCCCTCCGGACGCGCCGCGTCGCGCGCGGTGGCCGTCGATGATGACGGGCGCCACAGTCCCTGACAACGCGTTCCTAAGTGATCGCTTAGCCGCACTGACCGCGTCATGTCTGCACAGCGCGCCCACGCCGGTACCCCAGGGACCGTCAGGTCTGCACAACGCCGTCTGCGGGGCGGGTTTGAGGGCGCGCGGGGGTGGGATCCTGCCCCGGTGGAACGGCGACGATTGGGCACGTGGGAGCAGGAGGTCCCGGTCGTGGGGCTGGGGACCTGGCGGCGGCTCGAGGACGCGGCGCGCACCGGCGGCCACGTCGAGGTGATCACCACGGCGCTGGCCGCCGGGGTGCGGCTCTACGACTCCTCGCCCATGTACGGCCGCGCCGAGGAGTTGCTGGCCGAGGCGCTGGGCGACCGGCGCCCGGAGGTGGTGGTGGCCGACAAGATCTGGACCGACTCCAGGGAGGAGGGCCGCCAGCAGCTCAAGCGGGCGCTGGCGTACTTCGGAGGCCGGGTCGAGGTCATGCAGATCCACAACCTGGTGGCCTGGCGGGACCACCTGCCGACCCTGGAGGCGGCCCGCGACGGCGGGCAGATCGACCTGATCGGCGCGACGCACTGGTCGGCCACCGCCTTCCCCGAGTTGGAGACCGTGATCAGGACCGGCCGGATCCAGGCCGTGCAGATCCCCTACAACCCGTTCGAACGGGAGGTGGAGCAGCGGATCCTGCCGCTCGCCGCGGATCAGGGTCTCGGCGTCATCGTGATGCGCCCGTTCGGCGAGGGCGAACTGCTGGCCGCCGACCCCGGCGACGAGGCGATCGCGTTCCTGCAGCCGTTCGGTGTACGCACCTGGGCGCAGGTGCTGCTCAAGTGGGTGCTCAGCGATCCGCGCTGCCATGTGGCCATCCCGGCCACCTCGCACCCGGGGCGAGTGATCGAGAACGTCGAGGCCGGGTCCCCGCCGTGGTTCGGCCCCGAGGAGCGTGAGACCGTCGCCCGGCTCGCGGCCCTGCGCCGCAAGCGGTGACCGCTGCGCAATGCGCGGGCCGTGGTGGGTACCCGAGCCGTCATGAATACCGAGACGAGCACCGGCGGTGGTGTCGAGACCGCCGACGTCCCCCAGGTCGACCCGGCCGAGGCCACCCGGCTGATCCATGACGGCGCGCTCCTCGTCGACGTGCGCGAGCCCGACGAGTTCGCCGCCGGGCACGCCCCGGGGGCGGTGAACATGCCGCTGGAGCAACTCGACCCGGACGCGCTGCCCCGGGACCGGCTGATCGTCACGACGTGCCGGACGGGGCACCGGGGGGCGAAAGCGGCGGCCAGGCTGCTGGCCGCCGGCTTCGGCGTGCGCAACCTCGCCGGGGGGATGACCGCGTGGGCGAACGCCGGGTTGCCGGTGGTCCGCGCCGACGGGAGCCCGGGGACGATCGCGGGCGCGTGAGCCGCGCCCCGGGCAGCGGGACGGCGTCGGGGCCCGGCGGACGCGCACCGGGCCCCGACACTCGTGCCGAAGGGGTCAGCCGTGCCCGAAGCAGTGGCTGCCGCAGTGCGAGAAACAGTGGGACGCGCACTCGGCCTCCGCCACGACGGCCGGGACCGCCGCCTGGGCGATCAACTGGCGGAACTCGTCGCTCTGGAAGGCCTCAGCGCGCTCGTCCTCGGGAAGTGCCCGTGCCCGTGTCTTGAAGTCGCGCAGCTCGGTGGATTCACCGCCGCCGGTGGTCTGTTCCTGCTGCGGTTGTTGCTCACCCGCCGAGGTCCGCGTACGCCCTCGTCCCCGTCCGCCTTGAGTCATTCCCGATCCTCCTCAACGATGTAGGGTTCGCCGGCCGGAGCCGACTCATTAGTAGTGGGCGGTGCAGTGCACAAAGCAATGTGCGGCACAATGCAGGCCGCATACGGCACCGGTGATGCTCGCGCCGATCCGCGACATCGCCGGCCGGTAGATCCACAGGGTCTGGGTGGTGTCGAGCCCCTCGACCTCGGACCCGCGCGCGGGGCGGAGGGTGAGGATGCGCCGCTCCTCGTCGGTGGTCTCCAGCAGCGTCTCCCCCTCGCCGATGACCAGGCCGTCGCGGGAACGCAGGTGCGCGAGGCCGAAGACCTCGCGCAGCCCCAGTTCGTCCAGCTTGTTGGCGAACGCGGCCAGGAAGGCCGACGAGGCGCGCAACCGCTGCAGGTCGCGCTCGGCCTCGGGCCGGATCTGCGCGGGGTACTCGACGAACTCGAGCGGGAAGTAGCCGGCCCGGCCGTCGTCGATCTCGACCTTCCACAGGTAGGGCAGCAGCCGCGGCAGCGCGTCGATCCGCCAGGGCTTCATGTAGGAGACGTTGTCGACGAACTCCCGGACGACCAGCTCGTCGTCGGCGATCTCGAAATGCTTGTGCAGCAACGTCACCCCGACGAGCTCATGCATTCCGTAATGACAGATGACGTCCCCGAGTTCGGTGACGTAATCGCGGCCATCCTCGAGATGGCCTCTCGCTATCTGGAAGTCGTTCAATTGCCGGAAGACGCCGACGTCGTAATCGCGCACATCGGCATCGACTGCCGCATTTGTCATGGCTGCGCCTCACCGCGGATGTCAGAGCGACTCCGCTCTCCCGACGGCCACCGACGAGCGGCCGCCGGCTTCCTACGTCATCCGTTCCAGAAAGCTGATCATGTCGTCGGCGTGCTCCTCCTCGACCGCGAGGATCTCTTCGAAGAGCCTCCGAGTGGTGACGTCCCCGTCCCCGAGCCACTTGATGATCTCGGTGTAGGACGAGATCGCCACACGCTCCGCGACGAGGTTCTCCTTGATCATGTCGATCAACTGCTCAGCGGTCGTGTACTGGGAGTGCGCGCGCCCGGTCAACGTGTCCGGGTTCATGTCCGGGACGCCGCCCAACTGGTCGATCCGGGCCGCCAACTTGTCGGCGTGCTCCTGCTCCTCGGCGGCGTGCTCGGCGAACTCCTTCGCCACCGGCTCGGCGTCGAGCCCCTTCGCCGCATAATGGTGCTGCTTGTAGCGCAGCACGCACACGATCTCGGTGGCCAGGGCCTCCTGCAACACGCCGAGCACCCGGTCCAGATCGGCACCGTACGCGCTGGTCACCGGACCCTTGCCGATCTCGGCCCGGGCCCGGTCGCGGAGAACCTTCACATCGGTCAAAAAGTCGGCCATGACGTTCCTCCATGCCCCGCTGAAGGTGCTGGGGTCACCGACACCGAGGACGACCTTTGTGGATCCGACGACGTCGTGGCGCCGACCCGCCGTGACGAACGCGCCCGGTCCTTCTCGGCCCGCCAGACCGAGGCGACCGCCCGGCCCGGCCGGTGGCCGCACCCGCCGTGACCAGCCCCGGGGCACCGGTCCGGCCCGCCCGGCGCTGTCCGAAGCGGACTGAAGCCGCAGTGACGACAGACCGGCCGGACGATCCACCCGCCGCGGGACCCTCGCCCCTGGTCCGGCCGGACCGACTCCCGCGACAGTGCTGCGATGCTGTTCGACGACCGCATCGACGCCGGCCGGCGGCCGGCCGCGCGGTTGACGCACCTGCGCGGGGAGGACGTCGTCGTGCTGGGGCTGCCGCGCGGCGGTGTCCCGGTCGCGCTGGAGGTCGCCCGGGCGCTGTGCCGGCGGCGGCCGGCTGCTGCAGCGGGCCGGGCCAAGGCGGGCCGGCCGTGACCGCGGCGACGCGCGGACGCGACGGACCGCCATGACCCCGCTGCACACCGATCTCTCCGAGCTGCAGATGGCAGCCAGCTACCTGCGCCGGGGGATGACCGGAACCGCCACGTTCAGCCTGTTCGCGCGGGCCATGCCGGCCGATCACGGATTCCTGGTCGCCGCCGGGCTGGACGGGTGCCTGGAGTTCCTCTCCGGATTCGCCGTCGACGCCGACGAGCGGCCCTACCTGCGCACGGAGCTCGGCCTGCCCGCGCGGGCGGCGCGGGCGCTGGCCGGGCTCACCTTCAGCGGTGACGTGAGGGCCGTGCCGGAGGGCCGGATCGTGCCGGCGGGAGTGCCGCTGCTGGAGATCGACGCGCCGATCGCCCAGGCCCAGTTGGTCGGGACCCGCCTGCTCGACACGGTCACCTTCGCCACCGCGGTGGCCACCAGGGCGGCCCGCTGCCGGATCGCCGCCGGCGATGCGGACTGCCTGGACCTCGGCGCCCGGCACGGCCACGGCCGGGACGCCGCGATGGCCACCGCCCGGGCGCGTGCCGTCACCGGGTTCGCGGGCACCGGCGACGTCGCCGCCGCGCAGCGCTACGGGCTGCCCGCTGTCGGCACGATGTCGCACTCCTACGTCCTGGCCTTCCCCGACGAGCGCTCGGCCTTCCGCGCTTTCGCCGAGGACTTCCCGGACCGGGTGGTGTTCGTCGTCGACACCTACGACACGGTGGGCGGGGTGTTCACCGCGATCGACGTCGCCCGTGAGCTGGCCCTGCGCGGCCCGATCGGGGTCCGGTTCGGTTCCGGCGACCTGGGCCCGCTGGCCCGCCGGGTCCGCACACTGCTCGACGGTGCGGGGTTGCCGGAGGCCCGGATCGTGGTCAGCGGCGGGCTCGACGAGCACGCCGTCGCCCGGCTCGCCCGCACGGGGGCCCCGATCGACGCGTACGGCATCGGCACGGCACCGGGCACGAGCGCCGACGCCGAGGCGCTGGACACCGCCTACACGCTCGTCGAGTACGCCGGTCGGCCGGTGATGAGGCTGTCCCCCGGCAAGGCCACCGCGCCCGAGGCCAAGCAGGTCTTCCGGGGCGGCCCCGGGCAGGACGACGTCCTCGGCCTGCGCCGGCAACGCCCGCCGCACGGGTACCGGGCGTTGCTGGAGCCGGTCATGGTCGGCGGCATCCAGGTGGCGCCGGCGGAGCAGCCGGCCGCCGCCCGGGAGCGGTTCGAGGCCGATCTGCGCCGGCTGCCCGAGGCGGCCCGGCGGCTGCGCGGCCCGCGGCCGCTGGCGATCCGGCCCAGCGGCGCGTTGGTGGCCGCGACCATGCACCTGCGCGGTGAGCTGGCGACAGCGCCGGCTCCGGACTGAGCCGGGGTCGATCGGCTCAGGCGGAGCAGCCCGTCGCCGGGCCGGCGTCCTCACCGGGGTCCGCGACGCCCGGCTGCAGCACGTTGGTGATCACCTCGACGAACGCGCGCGGGTCGCTGAGCAGCCAGCTGTGGTTGCCGTCCACGGTCACCACACCCGGATCGCCGAGCGCCGCGGACAGGGCCGCCATGGACGCCGCCGGGATCACCCGGTCCCGGCGGCCCCAGATCACGACGACCGGCAGCCGGCGCCGTTTGAGCACCTCGAGCTCGGCGCGCAGGTCCGCGGTGCGGGCCAGATTCGCGACCCGCCAGATCGCCAGCGGATTGCGCAGCAGATTGCCGACCGCGTCGTCCATGATCACCGGGAGTACCCGGGTCAGCCGGCGCAGCGGCAACACGTCGGCACGCAGGTGCAGGCCCCAGTCCCACATCGGGCGCTCGCGCATCGCCCGGAGCACGCCCGTCCCGTCGGTCCAGGCCGACCCGCCGATGCTGTTCACCAGCACCAGCCGGGAGACCCGGTGGGGCCCGTCGTGCGCGATGCGGATCGCGACGCCGCCGCCGAAGGAGTGCCCGACCAGCGTCACCGGTTCGGCGACGCCGACCGCGTCGAGGAAGTCGCCGGTCCATCGCGCGTACCCGGCCAGGCTCAGCTCGTCCGCGGGCAGGTCCGGGGTCCCCCCGAAACCGGGCAGCGCCGGAGCGAGCACGCGCATCCCGTGATCGACCAGCCGGCGCAGGGTGCCCCGGTAGGAGGCGTGGCTGAGGCCCCAGCCGTGCAGGAACAGCAGTGGTGGCCCGTCGCCTGCAGACAGATACGAGACCGGACGGCCCCGGACCGTGCAGGACGGCCACCCCAGGCGTCTGCCCGGGTCGCCCCCGGATGTCATCATCGCCTCCTCGGCGGTTGCCCGTCGATCCTCGGCACCGGACGACATCCGGCGCACGGGACGGAAGACCCGCACCACGCAGCCACTGGCCCTGTTCGGCGGCGTGGGCGGCGCCCCGCCGCCGGGCGGGGATGCGCGGCGGGAGATCAGCTCCCCCGGTTCTCCCCCAGCTCCTCGACGATCGGGTTGGGGGCAGGCACATCCTTCGTCCGTTCGCTGAGCCCGGGGTGGGTGTGCATCCTGCGGCGTTCCGCCTTGAGTGCCGCGTCGAGCTCCGGGTCGTCATCGCGGATCTCGACCGAGGCCTCCACCTCGGTGAAGCTGTGGTAGTCCACCGGCGGGATCGACCGCAGCGCCTTGAGCGTCATCTCGTCGGCGCCGTTGCGCAGCGCGGTCTCGATGAGCTGTTCCTTCGTCGCCGGATAGTCGGCGTCGATCAGGGCCTTCTTGAGCCGGTCGCGGGTGGTGTACGCCGCCATGACCCCATGCTCGACGCGGCGGCGCCGCCCGGCGTGGGCCTGTGAGCGTGAGCCGCGGGGCGCGGCCTCGCACTGGCAGGTCGGTTGCAGTCGGCCCCGCTCCCGGTTGACTCGCCTGTGCACCCCTGGGAGGAGCCGGCATGGCCACCGACAGCGTGCTCAAGGTCTGCATCGGCCCGGTCTCCGTCGACGTGCCCCGCTCGCTCGGCTACTACACCGGCGTCTGGGTCGCCGTGACTGCCGGACTGGTCGAACCCCCGCTGGGGGTGTTCATCGCCGCGGTGCCGTTCATCAAGCTGCTGACCCACCACGCACTGCCGATCGTCGTCCGCGCTGTCGGGCAGTTCCTGGAAGGCGCCGCGAAGCCGGTCGGGGGCGACGACGAGGCCGTCTTCACGCTGGAGGACGAGCAGAAGGATGCCGAGGAGGCCGAGCGCGTCGCACAACAACTTGAGCTGGCCCGCCGTCTGCACCTGGTGCGGGGGTGACGGCCGGACGACGATGGTGGCGGCCGGCCGCGGCCCGGGTAACCGCCGCGACCTGTTCGGACAACGGAAGGAGACCGGCCATGCCGCCCCGATCACGCCCTGCGGCGACGAGGACCGAGACGACACGCCGTACGACCGAGGAGGCCCCCGCCGAGGCCAAGGTCGCCGAAGCCCCGGCCGAGGTCCCGGTCGCTGAAGCCCCGGCCGAGGCCGGGGAGGAGCGCCCCGGCGGCGACGGCCGCCCCGCGGGCGAACGCCGCCTGCCGCTGCTGATACCACGCAACCTCGACCCCAAGCGGCTGCTCTGGCTCGGCGGGCTCGCCGCGCTGGCCGCCATCGAGATCATCGAGTGGCCGGTGGCACTCGCGATCGGTGCGGCGTCGATCATCGCCGAGCGGTTCGCCGTCGAGGACGTGCGCGCGCAGAATGCGCAACGCCGCGAGGACCGGGCCGGCACCGGGGGGCAGGAGCACACGGAGGGCGCGCAGAACCGGGAGCGCGCCGGGGCGGGGCCCCGCGGCTGACCCGCCGGGCGTCGCGCCGAGCCGGTGGATGGGGCGCCCCGGGTCAGCGGGGCGGCAGCCGGCTCGGCACGCGCTCGTCCTGCGTGGACTCCCGGCCGGTGCGCGAGCGTCGGGACGAACTGCTCGCGGACCTGCTCGACGTGCTCGTCCACGGTCCCGGGCCGCCGGCCCGAGGTGTCCACCGGCGGCAGCACCGCGACCTCGACGGTGCCGGGATGCGCGGACGCGCATCCGCTGGTGATCAGGTCCTGCCGAACGTGACGAGCGGCTTGAGCACCTCTCCGTCACCCTCGGTGGCGGCGACGGCCTCGTTGATCCGATCCAGCTCGTAGAACCGGCAGAACCGGTCGAACGGCAGCTTCCCGGCCAGGTGCAGGTCGACCAGCTCCGGGACGAACTCCCGCGGTACCCGGTCGCCGAGCAGGATGCCCTGCACCGACCGGCCGAACAGCAGGGTGTTCATCTCGAAGCTCGCCTCGGCCCCGGCGGGTGCCACCCCGACCGTGCCGCACCGACCCCGGATGCCCAGGCTGTCGACGGCGGCCCGCAGCACCGTGGGCACCGCCGTGGTCTCGACGCTGAACGCCGCCCCGCCGCCGGTCAGGTCCCGGATCGCGATGACGGGATCGTCCTCGGTCGGGTTCACCGTGTGCGTGGCGCCGAGCTCGCGGGCCAGCTGCAACCGCCCGGGACGCAGATCCACCGCGATGATCGGGTCACAGCCGGCCAGGCCGGCGCCGAGCACCGCGCTCATCCCGACCGGCCCGGTCCCGAACACGGCCAGGCTCGCGCCCGGGTCCGGGCGCAGTGCCGCCAGCACGCTGCCGACCCCGGTCTGCACGCTGCAGCCCAGGGGGCCGAGGTATTCCAGTGGCGCGTCGCCCGGCACCGGCACGACGAACCGCTCGTCGGCCAGCGCGTACTCGGCGAACGAGGACTGCCCGAAGAAGCTGCCGTAGAGCTCGCCGCCGGCGCGGCGCAGGGTGTGCGAACCGTCGGGCCTGGTGCCGCCGTATCGGAGCACTCCGCGGTGCACGCAGTACGCCGGCTTGCCGGCCGTGCAGCTCGGGCACTCCCCGCAGAAGGCGTAGCCGAGCACGACGTGGTCGCCGGGGCGCACCGAACGGACGTCCGAGCCGACCTCCTCGATCACCCCGGCGCCCTCGTGGCCCAGCACGATCGGCATCGGGGTGGGCAGGAACCGGTCCCGCACCGCGAGGTCGGTGTGGCAGATGCCGGTGGCCACCATCCGCACCCGCACCTCGTTCGGGCGCGGGCGCTCCAACTGCACGTCCTCCACCGTGAAGGGGGCCGACCGCTCGTCCACCACCGCTGCGCGCACCCGCTGCCTCCGTTCCCACGGCCCCGCTGCCGCGTCCGGCCCCGTCGTCACCGGGTCGGCGGCTCCAGCGTCCCGAACGGGTCAGAGTGTGGGTGTCGCGCGCCGCGCGCTAGAGGCGTTCGCCCGCGGCGCCCTCGAGGGGCTCGATGACGGCGGCGTAGTCCAGCTCGCCGAGACCGCGGCCCTTGCCGGCCGCCAGCCACTGCCGCCCCAGGGCGGCGCTGCCGTAGGGGATGCCGTTGGCCTGCGCCTCCTCCAGGCACAGCCGCACGTCCTTGAGCATCAACTCGAGCGTGAACATCGGGGTGTAGTCGTGCGTGCGCATCGGGGTGGCCTTCTGATCCAGCATCCGGGAGGCACCGGACGTGCCGGGCACGACCCGCTGGAAGGCGTCGAGGTCGACCCCGGCGCGCTTGGCCAGCAGCAGCGACTCGCCGACGGCCACCACGTTGGCCACGGCCATCGCGTTCGAGATGACCTTCACCATCTGGCCCTGGCCGAGGTCCCCGACGTGCACGATCAGCTCGCCCATGGCGTCCAGCAGCGGCCGGGCGCGCTGCACGTCCTCGTCGCGGCCGCCGACCATGATCGTCAGCGTGCCCGCCTCGGCGCCGGGCAGCGAACCCGAGACGGGGGCGTCGACGAAGGCGATCTCCTGCTGCGCGAGCACACCGGCGATGCGCCGCGCGGCGGTGGGTCCGATCGTCGAGCAGTCCACGCACAGCAGCCCGAGCGGGGCGCCCGCGGCCACCCCGTCCGGGCCGGTGAGCACGGCGGCCACCGCGTCGCCGTCGGTGACCATGGTGACCACGGCGTCGACCCGGGCCCCGAGCTGGGCGGGCGTGTCCGCGACGAGGGCCCCGTGTTGCGTGGCGAAGGCTTCGGCCACCGATCGGGTCCGGTTCCACACGGTCAACTCGAAGCCCGCGCGCCGCAGCGTTGCGGCCATCCGCCGGCCCATGGCGCCGAGGCCGATGAAGCCCACCCGTTCGATCCCGTTGCCGGCCATGTGAACTCCTCATTGCAGGTAGACGAGCACCTTGCCGCTGATCCCCTTCTCCACGGCCTCGTGCGCCTCCGCGATCTGGTCGAGGGTGAACCGGTGCACCGGCAGCTCGGTGAGCACCAGCTCGGTCAGCGCGACGGTGATCGTGCGGACCGCCGCCCGCAGCGCCGGGCGCGGCACCCCGTACAGCAGCACGAACCGCATGTCCACGTTGTGGTTCATGCAGTCGCGGACCCGGATGGTGACCTCCGGCTCCGGCGACGAGTACGTGACGATCCGGGTGTTCGGGCCGGACAGGGCGAGGTCCAGCTGCAGGTTCGCGCTCAGTGCGACCTCGACGACCCGGTCGACGAGCGGCGCGAACGCCTGGATCTGCTCGAGCACGTCCGGTGCGCGGTAGTCGACGACGGGGTCGGCGCCGGCCGCACGGGCCCGCGCGATCTGGTCCGGTCCGCCCGCCGTGGCCACGACGCGGGCCCCCGTCCACTTCGCCAGCTCGACGGCGAAGTGCCCGACCGCGCCGGCACCGCCCGCGACGAGCACGGTCTGCCCGTCGGGCGGCTCGTCCACCCACAGGCAGCGGTGCGCCGTCATCGCCGGCACCCCGAGCATGGCGCCGAGCTCATCGGACGCGGTCGGGGGCAGGAGCACCGCCTGGTCGTCCGGGACGACGGTCCACTCCGCCGCGGTACCCCAGCGTCGGCCGGCCGCGGCGAACCAGACCCACACCCGCTGGCCGACACGCTTCTCGTCGACGCCCTCCCCCACCGCGTCGATCTCGCCGGCGCCGTCCTGGTGCGGGATCTGGAACTCGTCGATCGGGCGCGGCACCTGACCGCTGCGCGCCTTGACGTCGGTCGGGTTCACCCCCGAGACGTGCACCCGCACCCGGACCTCACCGGGCCCCGGTTCCGGACGCTCGATGTCCACCACCCGCAGCACCTCCCGGGCCGGGCCGGTGTGGTCGTAGACCGCAGCTCGCATTGGCGCCTCTCCTCATCCCCGCGCGCTGGTCGACGGGACCGGCGCCGACTCCCGGATCACGTCCGCGAGCCCCGCCGCCGCACTGATCTCAGGACGCCGGGTCGCGGTGAGCAGGGTCAGCGGGCCGCGCGCCGCCACCTCCTGCAGATGGTGCAGCCTCGCGGACCGGAGCGGGTCCTGCAGCGCGAACCGGTAGCGGCGGGCGAACTCGTCGAACCGGTCCGGGCCGTGGCCGTACCAGCGGCGCAGCTGCGTGGACGGGGCGGCCTCCGGGCACCACTCGTCGATCGCGGCCCGGTGCCTGCGCGGCCCCCGCGGCCACAGGCGGTCGATCAGAACCCGGGTGCCGTCATGGGGGTCCGTGGGGTCGTGGACGCGGCGCACCCGGACGTCCGGCCGGACCGCGACCGGGGTCTGGACGTCCGGCCGCTCTGGGCCGCTGCCGCTGCTCGGGGTGTTCATCGCGGCAAGCCTGGTCGCGGGGCAGACCCGACTTCTTCGGCCTGACGGCGCGACCAGCCGCGATTCCCGCTGACCTGTCGGGCGGAGGGCGCTCCCCGGGTCCCGCGCGCCGGCGGGCGCCGGCTCCGCGGGTCCGGTACGAACATTCCCGCTAGCACCCCGGTCACGAAAGGCGACGACATGACCGAGCACGTCTCACCGCGCGACGCGGCGCGCGCTTTCACCCCGCAGCTCAGCGACCTGGTCGACAGCCCACTGTTCGACACGGTGTGGGCGGACCCGACCCTGAGCCCGCGCGACCGCAGCATCGCGACCGTGGCGGCGCTCGTCGTCCTCCACCGGCCCGAGCAGCTGCCGGCCCACCTGCAACGGGCCCGGGCCAACGGGGTGACCCGCGACGAGCTCGCCGCGCTCATCACCCATCTCGCGTTCTACGGCGGCTTCCCGGCCGCCATCTCGGCGTCCGCGATCGCCCAGGAGACCCTCGGCGAGGAGTGAGACCGTGCACGCGGTGGGCCCGGCGCTCCGCGCACTCAGGTGGTGCACGACGGCCGGGCCTCAGGTCCGGGCTGTGATCAGCGTTCGGGGTCCTGCACCACCGCGCCATCCTCCGGCTGGCCCCCTCCGGCCACGGAGCGACGACTCAGGCGGGAAGGGCCGCCGCGACCGCGCCGGCCGCCCCACGCAGCACTAGCCGGCGACGTCGATCGGGCCGGGGACCCGGTGGCGGTGGAACTCGACGCCCGCGGGCGGCAGCAGGGTGTTGCCGAGGATGAGGTCCGCGGACTTCTCGGCGATCATCAGCACCGGCGCGCACGTGTTCGCGTTGGTGATGGCGGGCATGACCGAGGCGTCGACCACGCGCAGGCCCTCGACGCCGTGCACCCGCATCGTCGCCGGGTCGACCACGGCCTGTTCGCCGACGCCCATCGGGGCGCTGCCGCAGTAGTGCATCGCCGAGACGGCGTGGTCCGCGACCCAGTCCAGGACCTGCTCGTCGGTGCGGACCCCGGGCCCCGGCGCCGCCTCACCGCCGTCGAACGGGGCGAAGGCCGGCTGCCCGAGGATGTCGCGGCCGACCCGGATCGCCTCGACCCATTCCCGCCGGTCCCTTTCGGTCGACAGGTAGTTGAACCGAATGGCCGGACGCTGCGCAGGGTTGGCGGAAACGATGCGCACCGAACCACGCGAGTCGGATCCGACGGGGCCGACATGGGCCTGATATCCGTGCCGGTCGACCGGCGAGCTGGGATAGCTGCGCACCGCGATCGGGAGGAATTGGAACATGAGATTCGGGTAGGCCACCTCGTCGTTGCTGCGGACGAACCCACCCGCCTCGAAATGGTTCGTGACGCCGGGCCCGGAACGCAGGAACAGCCACTGGAAGCCGATCCACGGCCCGTTGCGCAACTCCGCGGTCGGGCCGAGCGACACCGGCTGGGTGCAACTGTGCTGGATCGTGACCTCGAGGTGGTCCTGCAGGTTCTCCCCCACCCCGGGCAGATGCGCCACGACCGGCACGCCGAGCGAACTGAGTCGGTCGGCGTCACCGACGCCGGAGACCTGCAGGATGTGCGGGGTCTTGACGGCTCCGCTGCTCAGGATCACCTCACCGGCCCGCACGAGCCGGGCCCGCCCGCGCCGGGGCGCGTACTCCACGCCCACCGCGCGGGTGCCCTCGAAGACGACCCGGCTGACGGTCGCCCCGGACTGCACCTCGAGGTTGCGCCGGTGCCGCACGGGGTGCAGGTAGGCGCGCGCCGCGGACATCCGGCGGCCGCGGCGGATGTTGCGGTCGAAGGTGCCGAAGCCCTCCTGCCGGTACCCGTTGACGTCGTCGGTGGTGGGATAGCCGGCCTGCCGGGCCGCCTCGAGGAACGCCCGGAACAGCGGGTTCGCCGCCCGCCCCCGGTCCAGCTGGACCGGGCCGTCGGTCCCGCGGAAGCCCGCCGACCCCCCGGGGGCGGCCTCCAATCGCCGGAAGTACGGCAGGCAGTGGGCGTAGTCCCAGTCCTGCATGCCGGGACCCGCAGCCCAGCGCTCGTAGTCCATCGGGTTGCCCCGCTGGAAGATCATTCCGTTGATGCTGCTGGTACCCCCGAGCAGCTTCCCGGCCGGCAACTTGATCCGCCTGCCGTGCAGGTGAGGCTCGGGCTCGGTGACGTAGCGATGGTCGTAGAGCGCGTTGTCCATCGGGAACGCCAACGCGGCCGGCATGTGGACGAGCACGTCCCAGATGTGGTCCGGCCGCCCGGCCTCGAGGACGAGGACACGGTTCGCCGGATCGGCGCTCAGCCGGTTCGCAAGCACGCACCCGGCCGATCCACCGCCCACGATGACGAAGTCGTAGCGCGGCGTGCCCATCGTGTTCCCCCTGTTCGGCGACGGTTACCACCAGCGGCACGGAAGGTTATCGGAACACTCGACAGGCAGCGGTGGACCATCGCAGAAAAGGCGTCCACAACACGGCTACGTGAACGGCAAATAGACTGCGACAAAACGCCTAATTCGACCGGCTGCCGGCGAATGCGGGAATGGCGCCGGTCGAACGGGAGCGGTATCGCCGGATGCGATGATCCCGGCGTGAGCGTGGATCGCGACACCATCCGGGTCGAGTCACCACCGAGTGCCGAGCCCGCCGCCACCGGCCGCGGCGACGGGCTGGCGCTGGCGCTGTCGTCGGTCATCGGCTCGCTGGCCGGGTTCGTGAGCTGGCTGATCGTCGCCCGGGTGATGCCGCTGGCCGACGTGGGCCGCGCGTCGGCGTTCGTCTCGGCGTTCATCCTGGTCGCCAGCTGCGCACAACTACACGTGGGCGTCGGGTTGCTGCGCTGGCTGCCCGCGGCCGGCCGGCACTCCGGTGTGCTGCTCGCCCGCACGCTCGCCGTGCTGGTGCCCCTGAGCGTCGTCGCCGGCCTGGGCTACGCCACGTTCACCCCGGCTCTGGGCGAGATCGCGCTGGGCCGGGCACCGGCGGCGGGTACCTCGCTGCTGGGGGCCGTCGTGTTCGGGCTGGCCGCGGTGGGCTGGTGCCTGTTCGTGCTGCAGGACTTCGTCCTGGTCGGGATCGGCCGCGCCTGGTGGACCCCGATCCGCAACGCCGGGTTCGCGGTGGTGCGCGTCGGGCTGGTCCTCGCGCTCGGGACGGCGGGACTCGGCGCGACCGGTGTGGTGCTGTCCTGGCTGGCGCCGATCGCGCTGTGGGCGGTGGCCGGTGCCGCGGTGATCGCCGTGCAGGTCGTGCGGGTGTCGCGCCGCGCGACCGCGGGCGCCCTGCCCAGCCGTGCGGAGGTCGTCGGGTTCATCGGCCCGACCGCGGTCGCGCACATCGGCGTCGCGCTGCTGTTCAACCAGGTCCCGCTGCTGGTCACGCTGCGCTTCGGACCCGAGCCCGGCGCCGCGTTCTTCATCGCCTGGCAGGCGATCATCGTGGTCGACACCGCCGCCACCTTCTTCACCAGCTCGCTGTCCGCGCAGATCGCGCGCGAGCCGGACCGCGCGAGCGCCCTGGGGGCCGCAGCGGGGCGCCGGATGTTCGGCCTGTTCCTGCCCGCCCTCGCCATCGGTGTGCTGGTGGCCGGCCCGATTCTGTCGATCTTCGGTCCGGCCTATGCCGAGGCCACCGGCGTGCTGCGCCTGCTGTTGATCGGGCTGGCCTTCCGGCTCGTGGTGCTTCACGAACTGGGCATCCGGCAGGCCGTGGGCCGGGCCATGAGCTACGCCCGGTTGCAGCTGGTCAGCTCGATGCTGGTGCTCGTGCCGGTGATGGTGCTGCCGGTCCACCGGGGGCCCGTCGGCACGGTTCTGACCCCGGTCGCGCTGGCCTACATCCTGGTGCAGCTGGCCTGCGCGGCGGCGGTGCTCGCGCCCGCCGTGGCACGCCGGCTCAGCGGCGTGCCACGCTGACCGCAGGCGGCCGCGACGTCCGGCCACGTCCGGCCAGCCGGGCCAGCGCGCGCAGCGACCGGCGCGGCAGCTCGAGCACGCCGACGACCGACGCGTAGACCCAGCCCGGGGTGCTCAGCGACCGGCCGCGCCGCAGATCGGCGAGGCAGGCGTCGACCACCTCGTCGGGGTCCTGCCAGAGCGGCGAGCCCTCCCTGCCGACCGGCCGCCCCGTGCGCACGTGCTTGTCCGTGCGCACGCGCCCGGGGCACAACGCGAGGGCGGCCACCCCGGTGCCGGTCAGCGACGCCGCGACGGTGTCGGTGAACGCCAGCACCCACGCCTTGCTCGCCGCGTACGCCGAGCCGCGCGGGGGAAGGTACCCCGCGAAGCTGGCCACGTTGATCACCGCGCCGCGGCCGCGGCCGATCATGCCGGGGACCGCGGCGTGGGTCAGGCTCAGCACGGCGGTCACGTTGACCGCGATCTCGGTCTGCAGCTCTCCCAGGCGGGCCTGGGCGAACTCGGTGCAGGTCTCGACCGCGGCGTTGTTCACCAGCACGTCGACCGGGGACAGGTCCGGGTCGGTCAACCGCCGCTCGACCCGCGCCCGCGCGGCCGGATCGGCGAGATCGGCGGCCAGCACCTCGACCCTCACCCCGAACGCCGCGCGGTGCCCGGCCGCCGCGGCCTCCAGGCGGTCCCGGTTCCGGGCGACCAGAACGAGATCATGGCCCTCCGCGCCGAGGCGCCGGGCGAACGCGGCACCGAGGCCGGTGCTCGCCCCTGTGATCAGCGCTGTGGGCACGGCCGGGACGCTAGCCCGGTGTCCCTGAAGCGACCCTGAGAACGCACGCCACGGGCCCGGCTCAGCGTTGCTTCCCGGGGTCCACCCACACCCCGCGGGAGACCATGAGCTCGATCTGGCGCTCGATGACCTGCTCGCGGAACTCCGCGTGGGTGTACGGGGCGCGCTCGGCGTAGAGGTTCTTCGGGTAGACCGGCCGGTGACGTGGTCGAGGCTCGACAGCCACGACGCCGCCGCGAACAGCTGCGCGATGTGCTCGAGATTGCGCCCGATGTCGCCACGGGTGCGGATCCCCCGCACCGTGGGGATGAGACCGACCGCGGTGTACGGCTCCGGCATCACCGGAGTGTGGCACCGTCGCGGGCGCTCCGCCCTGCCGCCCGGCGATCCGCCGGCCCCCTGCTCCGGGGACTATCGCGCGGCGCAGAGCAGGTGGTAGAGGAGCATCAGCTGGGTGATCGCGAGCGGCTCGCTGCGCAGCTCGGAGGTGATGCGGCCCAGGCAGTCCGGCGCGCCGGGCCCCGACTCGCCCAGTGACGACCAGATGCGCTGCTCCACCGCGGTGCTGTCCGCGCGCGCGGCGTAGCCGTGGGCGTGCAGCACGTCGACCGGGCGTCCGTCGGTGTCCCGGCCGAGCCTCAGGTGCATCGCCCGGTTGATCCCTGGCGCGAGCACCTCACTGAGGTCGGGGTGCGGGACGGTCGGGCGCAGCGTGAGCTCGGCCGACAACGGTGTCCCCGGTGGGTCGACGCGGCCCGGGATCGGCGCGAACCGCACGACGATGTCGGCGTGCGCGCGCTGCGGGCGGATGTAGGCCTCGGATTCGGGTTCCCGCAGGTCCAGCTCGGCGCGCACCTGCTCGGGGGTGTAGCCGCGCTTGCGCGTGTCCCGGGAGGTCTTCCACTCCCGCCGGATCTCCTCGGGCGGGTCCACGAACACCGTCACGTCGAAGCACGCCCGGGCCAGTTTGGTGTAGAGCGGGAACAGGCCCTCGACGATCACGAAGTCGTTGGGCTCCACCAGCACCGGGCGGGTGAGCTCGCCCGTCGTGTGGTCGTAGACCGGTTTGAGGATCGGCTGCCCCGTCGCGAGCAGCTGCAGGTGCTGCTCCATGATCTCGATGTAGTTGCACTGCGGGTGCAGCGCCGTGAACGGCAGCTCCCGGCGCTCCCGGCGGTCGTAGCGGTGGTAGTCGTCGGTGCACAGCGAGACGCACCGCTCCGGGCCGAGCGCCTCGACCAGGCCAGCGGTCAGCGTCGTCTTGCCCGCCGCGCTGTCACCCGCGATGGCCAGCAGCACCGGGCGGTCGCCGTGGTGGCGGCGCTTCTCCCTGGCGATCCGCACGGTCTTTCCCGGCATCAGCCGGCGCCCACGGGCAGCCGGAGGTCTCGCGCGGCGGCCGCGGCGCCGCGCAGCTCCGCGACCCGGTCGGCCATCGTGCCCGGCCCGTACAGCAGGCCCGGCCCGGCGCAGAACACGTCGGCCCCGGCGGCCGCGGCCGCACCGATGGTGACCGGGTCGATCCCGCCGTCGACCTCCAGCGCGACGTCGAGGCCGCGGCGGTCGATCTCCGCCCGGGCAGCGGTGATCGTGGACTGCACGGACGCCAGGTAGGGCTGCCCGCCGGGCCCCGGGTCGGCCGTCATGATCAGCAGCAGGTCGATCATGTCGAGCACGTGGTCGACGGCGCACAGCGGCGTGGCCGGGCCGAGCGCGACCCCGACCCGCGCGCCCAGCTCGGCGACGGCGAACAGGGTCCGGTGCAGGTGCCGGTGCGCCTCCGCGTGCACGATGACGATCGAGCACCCCGCGCAGGCCCAGTCCGCCAGCACCGGATCCGGGTCGTCGACCATCAGGTGCACCTCGAAGTCGAGGTCGACCCGTCCCCGGGCCGCGGCCACCAGCTCCGGCCCGAAGGCCGGGTGGGGCCCGGATCGGCCGTCCTGCACGTCCCAGTGGACGCGGTCCACGCCGCTGCGCTCCAGCTCGAGCAGCAGGCCTCCGAGATCATGGACGTCCGTGGACAGCACCGACGCGACCAGCGTCGGCTCCTGGTAGCCAGGCATCGCACCTCCTCCGGGCCGGGGATTGCGACGCTAGGCCGGGCCACCTGCACCCGACCCCCCGCAGCGGGGGGAACGCGGGGGGAAATCCTGGAGCGCCCGGTCGTCCCGCGCTTACTGTGCGGCCATGACGAGTGGTGTGGCGCCAGGGCCCCTGCGCATCGTGCTGGTCGACGACCACGAGATGGTGTTGCAGGGGCTCAAGGCGATGCTGGCCCCGTTCCGCGGCCGGGTCCGCGTCGTGGGCGAGGCGATCGGTGCGGACGACGCGGTCGGCGTCGTCGCCGGGCTGACCCCCGACATCGTGCTGTGCGACGTCCGCATGCAGGGGGCCAGCGGGCTCGACCTGTGCCGGTCACTGCGCGAGCGCGATCCCGGAGTCAAGGTCGTACTGCTCAGTGTCTACGACGACGAGCAGTACCTGTTCCAGGCGCTGCGCGCCGGCGCCTCCGGCTACCTGCTCAAGCGCATCGGCGGCGAGGAGCTGGTCCGCCAGCTCGAGCTCGCGCACACCGGTGTCACGGTGATCGACACCGCGCTGGCCGGGCGGGCCGTCGACACCGCCGCGCGGCTGCAGAGCGACGAGTTCTGGCCCGGTGCCCGGCATGGGCTCACCCACCGCGAGAGCGAGGTGCTGTCGCTGATGGTCACCGGGCTGTCGAACCGGGGCATCGCCACCCGCCTGGTGGTCAGCGACGAGACGGTGAAGAGTCACCTGCGATCGATCTACCGCAAGCTCGCGGTGAAGGACCGCACCGGTGCCGTGGCCACCGCGCTGCGCGAGGGGATCTTCCAATGATGGCCGGCCCGCTGCTCGGACTCGCCGATCTGGAGCGGGAGAACGCGCTGCTGCTGAGCATCATCGAGGCCGTCTCCACCGGGCCCACGGTGGAGACGCTGGCCGCCGCCGTCGCCCGGCTGATCGTGGACGCCACCGCGACCGATGTGTGCTTCGTGCACGTCCTCGACGACGCCGAACGCTCACTGACCCTGACCGGTGCCACCCCACCCTTCGACCAGCAGGTCGGCCGGATCCGGCTGCCGCTGGGCACCGGGGTGACCGGGTGGGTGGCCAGCCACCACGAGCCCGCGGTGATCGTCGAGCACAAGGAGGCCGACCCGCGGTACGTGCCGTTCCCCGCGCTGCGCGGCACCGAGTTCACCTCGATGGTCTCGGTGCCGATGGCCAGCGACCTCGCCGGGCTGGTGGGGGTGCTCAACGTGCACACGGCGGCCCGCCGCGAGTTCACCGACCGCGACGTGCGGCTGCTCGTGGGCATCGGCCGGCTGGTGGCCGGGGCGCTGCACCAGGCACGGGTGCACCGCAGGCTCGCCGCCCGCGAGCGCGCCCACGAGCAGTTCACCGAGCAGGTCATCGCCGCCCAGGAGACCGAGCGGCGGCGGCTGGCCGGGGACATCCACGACGGCATCTCGCAGCGGCTCGTCACGCTCTCCTACCACCTCGACGCCGCTGGGCAGACGCTGCACGACGAGCCGGGCTACGCCGCGGAACAGCTCGGGCTGGCCCGCGGGCTGGTGGACCTGACCCTCGACGAGGCGCGCGCGGCGATCGGCGGGTTGCGCCCACCCGTGCTCGACGATCTCGGTCTGGCCGGCGGGCTGGCCAGCCTGGCCCGCTCGGTGCCCGGCCTCGAGGTGGTCCTCGACCTGGCCGACCGGCGGCTGCCCGAGCATCTGGAGATCGCGCTCTACCGCATCGCCCAGGAGTGCCTGCAGAACGTCGTCAAGCACGCTGCTGCCCGCAGCGCACAGGTGAGCTTCGCGGTCCGCCGCGGGCACGCCCGCCTCGAGGTCGCCGACGACGGGGCCGGCTTCGACACCGGCGCGACCGGTGAAGGCCCCGGCGGGTACGGGATCCAGAGCATGACCGAGCGGGCGGAGCTCGTCGGCGGGTCGCTGACCATCGCCTCCCGGCCGGGGTGTGGAACCACCGTGACGGCACGCGTGCCGATCGGTTGACGCGGGGCCTTCCAGGGCCGGGAGGGCCTAGGCTGCGGTATGGCGAACACACCGGGGGACGCGGTCGGGCCGGCGATCCGCGACCGCCGCGCCCGGCCCTTGCGTGACCTGCGGATATCGGTCACCGACCGCTGCAACTTCCGCTGCGGCTACTGCATGCCGCGCGAGGTCTTCGGCCCCGGCCACGCGTTCCTGCCGCGCAGCGAGCTGCTGTCCTACGAAGAACTCGGGCGGCTGGTACGGGTCTTCGCCGACCTCGGCGTCAGCAAGGTCCGGCTCACCGGCGGTGAGCCGCTGCTGCGCCGCGACCTCGACGCCCTGGTGTCGCTCGTCGCGTCGACACCGGGCATCACGGACGTCGCGCTGACCACCAACGGCTCGCTGCTCGCCGTCCACGCGCAGCGGCTGCGCGACGCGGGACTGCACCGCGTGACGGTCAGCCTGGACAGCCTCGACCCGGCCGTGTTCGCGGCCATGGGCGACACGAAGGTTCCGCTGTCGAAGGTGCTCGACGGCATCGCCGCGGCCGCCGGCGCCGGGCTGGCGCCGGTCAAGCTCAACACCGTGCTGCGCCGGGGCATGAACGAGGCCGGTCTGCTCGACCTGGTCGAGTTCGCCCGCGACGGCGGCTACGTGCTGCGCTGCATCGAGTACATGGACGTGGGCACGACCAACGGCTGGGGCCCGTCGGAGGTCGTGTCCTCGGCCGAGGTGCTGGGCCGGATCGCCGCGGTGCACCCGGCCGAACCCGTGGCCCCGGGACGCCCCGGCGAGGTCGCCCGGCGCTGGCGTTACCTCGACGGGCGCGGCGAGTTCGGGCTGATCTCGTCGGTGAGCATGCCCTTCTGCAGCACCTGCACCCGGGCCAGGCTCACCGCGGTCGGCGAGCTCTACACCTGCCTGTTCGCCACGCACGGGCGTGACCTGCGCGCCCTGCTCCGCGGTGGCATCGACGACGCCGCGCTGCACGCCGCGATCGCCGCCATCTGGGGCGCTCGCGACGACCGTTACTCCGAACTGCGTGGCGCGGGCACCGCGGACCTCCCGAAACCGGAGATGTCCTACCTGGGCGGCTGACATCCGGCGCGGGCCGGCCCGGCCACACCCGCGCGCCCGAAGCCCGTCCGCAGCACGCGGACCAGCCGGGTGACCGCCTGGGCCGTCGTCGCCGGGTCCGCGTCGGCGAGGCCGAGGAGCGGGTCCAGCCCGGGATGCGTGGGGGCGATGGCCAGGTGCGGCATGAGCATGAGCAGCAACGCGATGAAGACGTCGAGGTCGGCGTCCGGGTCGAGCTGGCCGGCGTCGCGGGCGCTCTCCAGGATGGGCCGGACGACCTCGATGTAGTGCCGGTCGACCACGGTGCGCACCGCCGAGCGCGCGGCCGGGTCGGGTTCGAGGTTGACCGCGGCGGTGAGCGCCCGCTCCACCGGGTGCCCGTCGAAGTAGGCGGTCCAGGCCACGAGCAGCTGCTGCAGCGAGCCGAAGAAGTCCTCGGTCCAGGGCAGGACGACGACGTGCTCGGTCATCGCGGCCCGGATCCGCACGCTGGCCAGCTCGCTGAGGTGCGCGTACAGGTCGCCCTTGTCGGCGAAGTACTGGAAGAGGCTGCCCTTGCTCACCGAGGCGTTGCGCGCGATGACGTTGAGGCTGCCGCCCGAGAACCCGCGCGCGACGAACTCCGCCTCCGCGGCGTCGAGCACGGCCTGGCGACGCGCGGCCGGCAGCCGGTACCACGTCTCGGTCGGCACCGGCACCTCCTCCAGGGCGTCGTCTTCTGTCCCCGATCGAGTCCTGAACGTTGCGCCGGGGACGTGGCGCAGCTTACTGTGACCGCCGGTCATATGACCAGTGGTCATACCCGGTCGGGATGCCGGTACGGTCGCGGTCCACACCCGACGATCCATCCACGTCTCATCGAGGAGAACGGATATGGGCAGCTCGCGAACCCCGCGACAGGTGCGGATCGCCATCATCGGCGCCGGGTTCTCCGGGCTGGGCATGGCGATCCGGCTCCAGCAGGCCGGAATCGGCGGTTTCGAGATCCTCGAGCGCGCGGACGACATCGGCGGCACCTGGCGGGACAACAGCTACCCCGGCTGCGCCGTCGACGTGCAGTCGCACCTGTACTCGTTCTCGTTCGCGCCGAACCCCGAATGGAGTCACACCTACTCGCCGCAGGCCGAGATCTGGGACTACATCAAACGCATCGCGGCCGAGCACGACGTGCTGCGCCACGTCCGCTTCGGCCACGAGGTGACCGGCGGTGAGTGGGACGAGACCACCGGGCGCTGGCTGCTGCACACCACCGCGGGCGACGTCGAGGCCCAGTTCGTGATCTCCGGGATGGGGCCGCTGAGCAACCCGGTCCCGCCGGACATCCCCGGGCTGGACACCTTCGCCGGGCACAGCTTCCACTCCGCACGGTGGGACCACGACCACGACCTGACCGGCGAGCGCGTGGCCGTCATCGGCACCGGGTCGTCCGCCGCGCAGTTCGTGCCGGAGATCGCCCCCGAGGTGGGCAGGCTGCTGGTCTTCCAGCGCACTCCGGGCTGGACGTTCCCGCGGAACAACCGCCGGATCACCGCGGTGGAGCACGCCGCCTACCGGCGCTTCCCGGTGCTGCAGCGGCTGGCGCGCACCCGGCAGTACCTCTACCGCGAGACCATCGCGTTCCTGCTGCAGAGCCCGAAGCGGGTCGGCGTGATCGAGGGGATCTCGCGGCGGCGGTTGCGCAAGCAGGTCGCCGACCCCGAACTGCGCGCCAAGCTCACCCCGGACTACGCGATGGGCTGCAAGCGGATCATCGTCACCGACGACTTCCACCCGGCGCTGACCCGGCCGAACGTCTCGGTCATCACCGAGGCCATCAGCGAGATCCGGCCGCACGCGGTGGTCACCGCCGACGGCACCGAGCACCAGGTCGACACGCTCATCCTCGGCACCGGCTTCCAGGTCATGCCGGTTGCCGACCCGCTGCGCGGCCGCGACGGCGTGCCGCTGGCGCAGCGCTGGTCGACCCGGCGGGAGGCCTACCTCGGCACCACGGTCGCGGGCTACCCCAACTACTTCATGCTGGTCGGCCCCAACACCGCGACCGGCCACACCTCGGTCCTGCTCTACCTCGAGGCGCAGATCGACTACGTCCTGCAGGCGCTGCACCACCTCGACCGCACCGGCACGTCCGCGCTGGACGTGCGCCCGGACGTGCAGGACGCGTTCAACCGCGACCTGGCCGAACGGCTGGCCGGCACCGTGTGGACCGCCGGCGGCTGCCGGAGCTGGTACCTCGACTCCGACGGCGGCACCTCGGCGCTGTGGCCGGGGTACACCTGGCAGTTCCAGAAGGCGCTGCGGCACTTCGAGCCGGCCGACTACCGGTTCGGCACCACGTCCGACCTGGACAGCGTGCACACCACCCGCGACCTCGACCTCGTGAAGGGATGACCCGGATGCGCCTTCCCGCCGTGCCCCGCCCGCTGATGCGCGCCCTGGTGCGCTACGGCGTGCGCCCCGTGCTGTCGGCGGGTGTCCCCGCGGGCTTTCAGCGTCGCTGGCTGGACGTCATGACCGCTCCGACGCCGCTGCCGCCCGGGGTCCGGGTGACCCGCGACCGGCTCGCCGGACGGCCGGTGGAACGCCTCACCCCGCCCGGGGCCGACCCCGGCCGGGCCGTGCTCTACCTGCACGGCGGCGGCTTCACCGTCGGCTCGCCCGCCAGCCACCGCGCGCTCGCCGCCCACCTCGCCGACGCCGCCGGAGCCACCGCCTACGTGCTCGACTACCGGCTGGCCCCCGAGCACCCGTACCCCGCGGCGCTGGACGACACCACCGCGGCCTACCGAGAACTGCTGGAGCGCGGATACGCCGCCGATCGGATCGCCATCGCCGGTGACTCCGCCGGTGGCTGGCTGACCCTCAGCGCGGGCATCCGGCTGCGCGATGCCGCAACCCCGCTGCCCGCGCTGCTCGTGCTGATCTCGCCGGTCGTGGACCTCGCGCCCACCGAGACCCGTGACGACTCCGCGGACCCGATGCTGCAGAACACCTGGATCCGCTCGTGCGTCACGAGCTTCGCGCCCGGCCGCGACGTCCGCTCGCCGGAGCTGTCGCCGGTGTACGCCGATCTGGCCGGGCTGCCGCCGCTGTGGGTGCACGTCGGCAGCGACGAGATCCTCTACCCCGACTCGGTCCGGATCGTCGAGGCGGCCCGCGCCGCGGGCGTGCGCGCCGACCTGCGCCGCCTCGACGGGCTCTGGCACGTCGCGCACGCGCACGCCGGCCTGCTCCCCGAGGCCACCGCCGCGGTCGCCGAGCTCGGCGGCCACATCCGGCAGGCCACCGTTCCCCACACCACCCGGAGTTCCGCATGACCGACCAGCAGTCCTTCGACTACGTCGTCGTCGGGGCGGGTAGCTCGGGCTGTGTGCTCGCGTCCCGGCTGACCGAGGACCCCACCGTCTCCGTGCTGCTGCTGGAGGCGGGCGGGCCCGACGACGCCGACGAGATCGCAATCCCGGCGGCCTTCGCGAACCTGTTCAAGACCCGCTGGGACTGGAACTACGAGACCACCGAGCAGAAGCAGCTCGACGGCCGCCGCGCCTACTGGCCGCGGATGAAGGCCCTCGGCGGCTGCTCCTCGATGAACGCGATGATCTACATCCGGGGCAACCGGGCCGACTACGACGGCTGGCGCGACCGGTACGGCGCCGAGGGCTGGGGCTACGCCGACGTCCTGCCGTACTTCGTCCGGGCCGAGCGCAACACCCGCCTCTCCGGGCCGTACCACGGGACCTCGGGCCCGCTGCACGTCGAGGACCGGCGCTACACCCACGAGCTGACCGAGGCCTGGGTCGCCTCCGCCGTGGCCTCCGGGCTCAAGCCGACCGACGACTTCAACGGCGCCGAGCAGGAGGGCGCCGGGCTCTACCAGGTCACCTGCCGGCGGGGACGGCGCTGGTCGGTCGCCGACGGCTACCTGCGTCCCGCGCTGGACCGGCCCAACCTGACCGTGCACACCGGGGCGTTCGTGACCCGGGTGAACCTGGCCGGGAACCGCGCGACCGGCGTGTCCTACCTGCACGACGGGACGCCGCGCGTCGCCGAGGCCACCGCCGAGGTGCTGCTCGCCGGTGGCTCGATCAACTCCCCGCAGCTGCTGATGCTGTCGGGCATCGGGCCGGCGACGCATCTGCGGGAGACCGGCGTCGACGTCGTCGTCGACCTGCCCGGCGTCGGGGAGAACCTGCACGACCACCCGGCGGTGCCGCTGCTGTGGCAGACCCGCGGCACCAGCGACCTCGTCGACTTCGTGAACCCGGCCCGGCTCGTCCAGTGGCAGGCGCTCGGCCGCGGCCCGCTCGCCTCCAACATCGGCGAGGGCGGGGCGTTCTTCCCCAGCCGCGACGGGCTCGCGGCCCCGGACCTGCAGGTGCACGTCGCGCCGACCGGGTTCTACGACAACGGGCTGCGCGAGCCCGTCGGCCGCATGTTCACCGCCGCCCCCACCCTGGTGTCGGTCGCGAGCCGTGGCCGGCTGCGACTGCGCTCGGCCGACCCGTCCTGGCGGCCCGAGATCGACGTCCGCTACTACGACGACCCGGCCGACCTCGACGCGATGCTGGCCGGGTGCCGGCGGCTGCTCGAGATGGCGCAGGAAGGACCGCTGGCCCGGCTGCTGGACCGGCCGTTCCGGCCCGGGCCGGGCGTGCGTGCGACCGACGAGGAGCTCGTCGAGCACATCCGGGCCTACACCCAGACGCTGTACCACCCGGTGGGCACCTGCGCGATGGGCACCGGCGAGGACGCCGTCGTCGACAGCGACCTGCGGGTGCGCGGCACCGAGGGGCTCCGCGTGGTCGACGCGTCGGTGATGCCGGTCGTGCCCCGCGGGAACACCAACGCCCCGACGATCATGATCGCGGAGAAGGCCGCCGACCTGCTCCGCGGGCGGTCCGCGTCCGCCGCCACCGTCTGACCAGCGCCCGAGACCCGACCCCCGACCGGAGGCAGATCATGACCGTCACCGACGTCCCGGAGACGAGTGGGACCACCACGTTCGACTCGCTGAACCCCGCGACCGGCGAGGTCGTCAGCACCCACCCGGTGCACGGCCCGGACGAGGTGCGGGCGGCCGTCGCCCGCGCCCGCGAGGCGGCCGCGTTCTGGTCGTCGCTGTCGTTCGCCCAACGCGCCGAGCGGCTCCGCGCCTGGGGCGGGGTGATCACCCGCCGGCTCCCGCAGCTGTGCGAGGTGGTGCACGCCGAGATGGGCAAGCCGCACGCCGACGCGCAACTGGAGATCGTGCTCGCGATCGACCACATCACGTGGGCCGCCAAGAACGCGGCGAAGGTCCTCGGCCCGCGCCGGGTCTCGCCCGGGCTGCTCATGGCCAACCACGCCGCGACCGTCGAGTACGCGCCGCTGGGCGTCGTCGGGGTGATCGGACCGTGGAACTACCCGGTGTTCACGCCCATGGGCTCGATCGCCTACGCGCTCGCGGCCGGCAACACCGTCGTGTTCAAGCCCAGCGAGCACAGCCCCGGCGTGGGCACCTGGCTGGCGGACACCTTCGCCCAGGTCGTACCCGAAGCGCCGGTGCTGCAGGTTGTCACCGGGTTCGGCCCGACCGGCGAGGCGCTGTGCCGGGCCGGCGTCGACAAGATCGCGTTCACCGGATCGGCGAAGACCGGGACGCACGTCATGCGCGCCTGCTCGGACACCCTGACCCCGGTCATCATCGAGGGCGGCGGCAAGGACGCGTTGCTCGTCGACGCCGACGCCGACATCGCGGCCGCGGCCGACGCGGCGGTCTGGGGCGGCATGTCCAACGCCGGCCAGACCTGCATCGGCGTGGAGCGGGTGTACGTGCACGAGCGGGTCTACGACGCCTTCCTCGCCGAGGTCACCAAGCGGGCGCAGGCGGTCCGCGCCGGCGCCGACCGCGGCGCGAAGATCGGGCCGATCACGATGCCCTCGCAGCTCGACGTCATCCGCCGGCACGTCGAGGACGCGCTGGCCCGCGGCGGCCGGGCCGTCGTCGGCGGGGCGGACGCGGTCGGTGAGCGGTTCGTGCAGCCGACCGTGCTGGTCGACGTGCCGGAGGACTCCGTCGCGGTCACCGAGGAGACCTTCGGCCCGACGCTGACCATCGCCAAAGTGCCGGACATGGACGAGGCCGTGCGCCGCACGAACGCCACGAGCTACGGGCTCGGCGCGACCGTGTTCTCGCGCAGCCGCGGTCTCGAGCTGGCCCGCCGGATCCGCTCCGGGATGGCGTCGGTGAACTCGGTGATCTCCTTCGCCGCCGTCCCGTCGCTGCCGTTCGGCGGGATCGGGCAGTCCGGGTTCGGGCGCATCCACGGCCCCGACGGGCTCAAGGAGTTCACCGCGGCCAAGGCGATCGCGCGCAAGCGCTTCTCCATCCCGCTGAACCTGACCACGTTCTCCCGGCCCGCCGCCGCCGACAAGGCGATGGCCACGCTGGCCACGCTGCTCTACGGCAGCGGCGGCAAGCTTCCCCGCCGCTCCCGGCGCTGAACCGCGAACCGGTCCCGGCCGTGCTTGACAGCCGGGACCGGCACTCCGCGATCATGCCGCGGTGACCACCAACGCCCGGCTGCGCGCCCTGGTCGGCCTGGCCGACACCGGCTCTGTGCGTGCCGCCGCACAACGGCTCGTCGTCACCGAGTCGTCGGTGTCCTCGGCGATCAGCGCGCTGGCGGCCGAGGTCGGGGTCCCGCTCGTCGACCGGGACGGGCGCGGCGTGCGGCTCACACCCGCGGGCGCGCGCTACGCCGAGTACGCCCGGCGCATCCTCGGGCTGCACGCCGAGGCGATCGCGGCGGCCCGCGGCGAGGCCGACCCGGAGCACGGCACGGTCCGGCTCGCCGCGGTCACCACGGCCGGCGAGCACGTGCTGCCGGCGCTGCTGGCGTCGTTCCGGGCCGAGCACCCGGACGTCGCGCTCGGGCTGGAGGTCGCCCCTCGCGACGCCGTGTGGCCGATGCTGGCCCGGCACGAGGTCGATCTCGTGGTGGCCGGGCGCCCGCCCGACCGGTTCGACGCCGTGGTGCGCGCGGTCAGCCCCAACACCCTGGTGGTCGTCGGCCCGCCGGCGGCCGCCACCGGGTTCGATCCCGGCGCGGCGACGTGGCTGCTGCGCGAGCCGGAGTCGGGGGTGCGAGCCACCATGGAGGCGCTGTGGTCATCGCTGGACCTCGACCCGCCGCGGATGACCCTGGGGTCGCACGGAGCCGTCGTCGCTGCGGCGATGGCCGGGCTCGGCGTCACGCTCGTCTCCCGGCAGGCCGTCGAGGCCGCGCTGGCGGCGGGCACGCTCGTCGAACTGCCCACGCCGGGGACCCCGCTGCAGCGGCCCTGGCACGCGGTGACCCACTCCCCCGCCACCGCGAGCACCGAACTGCTGATCGCCCACCTCCTCGCGCATCCCGAGCTGGGCTGGCGCCGCCCGCCGAGTGCCACACGGCGGTAGTTCGATCATGGCCTGAGTGCCGTGGTGTGGCACTCGGTGAGTAGTTCGGCCGATCGGCCTCGGGATCGGACCGCGTCGATCATGCTGGCCGGGTGCTGGGGGGACCGTTCCGCGGGTCGGTGGCGATCGGCTGCGGGCTGGTCACGGCCGGTGCGTTGCGCGGGCCCCGCTACCGGAGGCTGTTCCCCGACGTCTACCTGGCGGCGGAGATCGAGCCGACACTCGCCGTCCGGTCGCAGGCCGGCTATCTGCTCGTCGCGCACCGCGGCGGCGCCCTCGCCGGGTACTCCGCCGCCGCGCTGCTCGGTGCGGAGTGCGCTCCGGGAAACGCGCCCGCCGAGGTCGTCGTACCGGCAGGGGCGCTCCGGGCGCGGCCGGGCCTGCTCGTGCGACGCGAGCGCCTCGACCCTGCCGACGTGCTCATGGCGGCGGGCTGCCGGGTGACCTCCCCGCAGCGCACCGCGTGGGATCTCGCGCGTCGGCTGGAGCTGACCGAGGCGGTCGTCGCCGTCGACACGCTGGCCCGCGGACGGTTCGCGCCGACCGATCTGCTCGCCCGGCGCAGCCGCGAACCGGGCGCCCGCAACTGCCGGGCGGTCGAACGCGTCGTGGAGCTGGCCGACCCACGTGCCGAGTCGCCGATGGAGACCAGGCTGCGGCTGATCCTGGTGCTGGGTGGCCTCCCGGTCCCCGAGGTGCAGTACCGCGTCCGCGACGAACATGATTTCGTCATCGCCCGGGTGGATCTGGCCTACCCGGAGGCCCGCCTGGCCATCGAATACGACGGCGCGACCCACTTCACCCGCGAACGCTCCAAGCGCGACCGCCGCCGGGACGCGGTGCTCGCCGACCTGGGCTGGGACACCCTCCGCTTCGTCGACGACGACGTCCTCTGGAGCAGGCCGCAGACCGTGCACACGACCGCCCGGCGCCGCGCAGCACGGCTCCGCGCCGTAGCGCCGAGTGCCACACCACGGTAGGCACACCATGATCGAACTACCGTGGCGTGGCGCTCAGCGGGTGGCGCGCGAGCGGCGGGCCTTGAGCAGCTCCAGGGCCAACGGGATCAGGGACAGTACGACGATGAGCCCGATCACCGGCAGCAGGTACTGGTCGACCCCGGGGACGGTGGTGCCCAGGACGTAGCCGGCCAGCACCAGGCCGACCGTCCAGAGGACGCCGCCGACGACCTGCCACAGGGTGAACGCGCGGGCCGGGGTGTCCAGTGCCCCGGCGACCGGGTTGAGCACCGTGCGGACCACCGGGATGAACCGGGCCAGCACGATGGCCCGACCGTGGCCGTA
This sequence comes from Pseudonocardia acidicola, assembly GCF_012911935.1. Lineage (GTDB taxonomy): Bacteria > Actinomycetota > Actinomycetes > Mycobacteriales > Pseudonocardiaceae > Pseudonocardia > Pseudonocardia acidicola. The sequence goes on from NZ_JAAXLA010000008.1 coordinate 124,277, forward strand.
GCGGGCGAACAGCTCCCGGGACCGGGCCATCGCCTCGCGCACCCGCGGCCGGGCCGACCGGCTCTCCAGCGCCGCGCCGGCGCGGCGCCCGATCAGGTAGCCCACCTGCGCCCCGAGCAGCGCCCCGGCCACCGCCGCGACCAGCACCCAGGGCAGCGACAGCGTGACCTTACCGGTGGCCGCGGCCGAGCTGAGCAGACCCGCGGTGAACAGCAGCGAGTCGCCGGGCAGGAAGAAGCCGACCAGCAGCCCGGTCTCGGCGAACAGCACCGCGAAGATGCCGAACGTACCGAACGCCGTGATCAACGACGTCGGATCCAGTGGGTTGAGCGCGAGGGTGGAGGTCATGGCGCCGACGCTAGGAGGGGGCCGGTACCCGAATCCCTATCGGCGGGTAAGCCGCCGGATAACGCCGGAAATGCGCGCGACGGGAGCGGGTTGCCTGTGCTGCGACGGCTCGCTGCCGACGCACCGGACCCATGCTGTGGTACTGACCGGCCCTTGTCGGACGGGGCTTTCCGGCGTAGCACCCACTCCCGGCGCGGCAATCATGATCGGTGAGGCCACGGTGACCGGCCAGGAGCTGAACAGGGTGCTCGCCCGCTCGGAGCAAGACCGCACTGTGAACGTCACCGCCATCCACAAGCATCTACAGGACGAGACTCCTCGGCTGTGGTGGATCCACTACGCCGGTTACGGCGACCGGTCGCCGTCGCCCGCACCATGCATGCCGCGTTCGCCCTCACCGGCATGCCCCTGACCGAACCCGCGGAGACCGCGGCTCCCGTGGCGCTCGACACCGCCGCCCTGGATCGCATCATCGGCGTCAACGGCGAGGACGAGCACGGCGTGTACACGTTCCACGTCCCTGTCGCCCAGCACATCACCGACACCCGTGCCCACCTCGCACTGCCACCGATGATGGAAGCCTCCACCTCGCTGATGTTGCAGCCGCTGGGTGGGGCCGAGCGGCCATCAACGGCGATGTCGCGATGACCGCCGATCAGGTCAACCCGGTGATCCGAGCCCTACAGGCGCACGGCATCACGATCATCTCGCTGCCCAACCACATGCTGTATGAGTCTCCGCGGCTGTTCTCCATGCACTTCTGGGACACCGGAGCAGCCACCATCCTCATCCAGGGGCTGCGCGCCGCGCTGGACGCCACCACGCACTGATATGTAGGCCGGCTTGTCAAGGGGCACGAGGAAGCGGTGCGGACTGTCAGCTGAACGGCGTAACTGCAGGTGAAGGGGTTGAGCAGTGGAGTTGGCCATCCGCCGCTGAGTGCTCAGTGGTGTCATTCGAGCCGGGTTCTCGGCAGACTGCACGCCATGACGGAGAGCCTTGCGTCGATGCGCCCGGCCATCGTCACGGTGGACGACGACCCGAGCGTGTCCCGCGCCGTCGCCCGGGACCTGCGGCGCCGCTACGGCTCCGACCACCGGATCGTCCGCGCCGAGTCGGGCGAGCAGGCCCTGGACGCGCTACGCGAGATGACCCTGCGCGGTGACCAGGTCGCGGTGATCCTGGCCGACTACCGGATGCCGGGGATGGACGGCATCGAGTTCCTCGAGCAGGCGATGGACCTGTTCCCGGCGGCCCGCCGGGTGCTGCTGACCGCCTACGCCGACACCGACGCCGCCATCAACGCGATCAACGTCGTGGACCTCGACCACTACCTGCTCAAACCGTGGGATCCGCCGGAGGAGAAGCTCTACCCGGTCCTCGACGCCCTGCTCGAGGCGTGGCTGAGCTCCGACCGCAGGCCGATCACCGAGACCCGGGTGGTCGGGCACCGCTGGTCGGCGCGCTCGTACGAGGTGCGCGACTTCCTGGCCCGCAACCAGGTGCCCTACCGCTGGTACCTGGCCGACGAGCCCGAGGGCGGCCGGCTGCTCGCCGCGGCCGGCGCGAACGACCTCGACCTGCCCGTGGTGATCACCCCGGACGGCACGGCGCTGGTGCTGCCCAGCGACGCCGAGCTCGCCGAACGGGTCGGGCTGTCCACCGCACCCACGGCCGACTTCTACGACCTCGTCGTGATCGGCGGCGGCCCCGCCGGGCTGGGCGCTGCGGTCTACGGCGCCTCCGAGGGGCTGCGCACCGTGCTCGTCGAACGCACCGCCACCGGCGGTCAGGCCGGGCAGAGCTCCCGGATCGAGAACTACCTGGGCTTCCCCGACGGCGTCTCCGGCGCCCAGCTGACCGACCGGGCCCGGCGGCAGGCCACCAAGTTCGGCGCCGAGGTGCTCACCACCCGGGATGTGGTGGGGTTGGCGGCCAGCGGCTCGGCACGCACCGTCCGGTTCGCCGACGGCACCGAGATCAACGCGCACGCGGTGATCCTGGCGACCGGGGTGTCCTACCGGCAGCTGACCGCGCCCGGCGCCGAGGAGCTGACCGGTCGCGGGGTCTTCTACGGGTCCGGGCTCACCGAGGCGGCCGGTTGCGCGGGGCAGGACGTGTTCATCGTCGGCGGCGCCAACTCCGCGGGGCAGGCCGCGGTGTACTTCGCCCGGCACGCCCGCTCGGTGACGCTGCTGGTCCGTGGCCCCTCGCTGCAGACGTCGATGTCGTACTACCTGATCCAGCAGATCGCCGACATCCCCGTGATCACCGTGCGCACCTGCACCGAGGTCGTCGCCGCACACGGCACCGACCACCTGGAACGCCTCGAACTGTGCGCCCGCGCGGCCGGCACCAACGAGACCGTCGACGCGTCGTGGCTGTTCGTGTTCATCGGCGCGGCACCGCGCACCGACTGGCTCGACGACCTGGTCGTGCGGGACCGCGCCGGCTTCGTCGTGGCCGGGCCCGACCTGGTGGTGGACGGCAAGCGGCCCTGTGGCTGGACGCTCGACCGCGACCCGTACCACCTGGAGACGAGCCTGCCCGGGGTCTTCGTCGCCGGCGACGCCCGCGCCGACTCGGTCAAACGGGTCGCCTCGGCCGTCGGCGAGGGCGCGATGGCCGTCTCGCTCGTGCACCGCTACCTGGAGAAGCGATGAACACCCCCTGCACCCCCGAGGAGCTGCGCGAGCTGTTCCTGTTCGAGAAGCTCAGCGACGACCAGTTGGCCTGGCTGTGCCGCGAGGGCCACGTCGAGTGGATCGAGCCCGGGCCGGTGTACCGCGAGGGTGACCCCGCGACCTGCTTCTACGTGCTCATGGAGGGCACCGTGGTGCTCTCCCGCCGGGCCGGGGAGGACGACGTCGAGGTCGACCGGACCTCGCAGCCGGGCGTGTACGCGGGGGCCTGGTACGCCTACCTCGGGGACCGAGTTCCGCAGGTCTACAACAACTCGCTGCGGGTGATCGTGCCATCGCGGTTCTTCGTGCTCGACGCCGAGATGCTCGGCGTGATGATGCACACCTGGTTCCCGATGGCGGTGCACCTGCTGGAGGGCCTGTTCTTCGGGATCAAGAACACCCAGCAGGCCGTCGGCCAGCGGGAGCGGCTGCTCGCGCTGGGGTCGCTGTCAGCCGGGCTCACCCACGAGCTGAACAACCCGGCTGCGGCGGCGGTACGGGCGACCGCATCGCTGCGCGAGCGGGTGGCCGGGATGCGGCACAAGCTCGGCCTGATCGCCGCCGGGCCGCTGGACCGGTCGGCGCTGGACACGCTGGTCCGGATCCAGGAGGACGCGGTGGAACGCCTCGCCAAGGCGCCGGTGCTCACCCCGATCGAGACCGGGGACCGCGAGGACGCCGTCGCCGACTGGCTCGACGAGCGCGGCGTCGCGGACGGCTGGGGCCTCGCACCGACCTTCGTCGCGGCGGGTCTGGACGTCGGCTGGCTCGACCAGGTGGCCGCGAAGATCGCCGCGGCCGGCTTCGCCTGTGCGCTGGAGAGCGCGCTGCGCTGGCTGAACTACACCGTCGAGACCGAACTGCTGATGAACGAGATCGAGGACTCGACCACCCGCATCTCGACCCTGGTCGGCGCGGCGAAGCAGTACTCGCAGATGGACCGTGGCCCGTACCAGACCGTCGACCTGCACGACCTGCTGGACAGCACGCTGGTGATGCTCGCCCGCAAGATCGGCGACGGGGTCACCGTGGTCAAGGACTACGACCGGTCGCTGCCGCCGGTCCCGGTCTACGCCGCCGAGCTCAACCAGGTCTGGACGAACCTGATCGACAACGCCGTCGCCGCGATGGACGGTGTCGGAACGCTGACCGTGCGCACCCGTCGTGAGGAGGACCGGGCGCTGGTCGAGATCGGCGACACCGGCCCGGGCGTCGACCCGGAGATCCGTGACCGCATCTTCGAGCCCTTCTTCACCACGAAACCGGTCGGCGACGGCACCGGGCTGGGCCTGGACATCTCCTGGCGGATCGTGGTCAACCGGCACCACGGGGACCTGCGTTTGGAATCCGAACCCGGTGACACCCGGTTCCAGGTGCGGCTGCCGCTGCACCCGCGCGAGGACGAGGAGGCAGCATGACCGTCCCCCTGTTCGGCATCGACCCGACCGTGCCCCCGAGCGGCCCCGGTTGTGTCGAGTGCGACGAGACCGGCGGCTGGTGGTTGCACCTGCGCCGCTGCGCGCTGTGCGGCCACGTCGGCTGCTGCGACTCGTCCCCCGGCCAGCACGCCTCCGGGCACGCCGGCATCACCGGACACCCGATCGTGCGCAGCTACGAGCCCGGGGAGAACTGGTTCTGGGACTACCCCCACGAGCAGGCACTGCTGGGCCCACCGCTGGCACCGCCGGAACACCACCCGGTCGACCAGCCGGTGCCCGGCCCGGCCGGGCGGGTGCCCGCCGACTGGCAGTACCAATTGCACTGACGTGCCCGTGCGCGGAAATGGTCGCGGGAACGACGTTATCCGCGCACGGGCGCGTCAGCGCCCCGGCCGGATCGGCAGGTCCCGGTGGCGCACCCCGGTCGCGTGCCACACCGCGTTCGCGATCGCCGCCGCGGTGCCGACGATGCCGATCTCACCGACTCCCTTGACCCCGGTCGGGTTGAGCCCGTCGTCCTCCTCGTCGATCCAGTGCGCCTCGATCGACCGCACGTCCGCATTCGCCGGGACGTGGTAGCCGGCCAGGTCGTGGTTGGCGTAGTCGCCGAACTGCGGGTCGACGACCGCCTCCTCCAGCAACGCCATCCCCAGCCCCATCGTCATGCCCCCGATCAGCTGCGATCGCGCGGTGATCGGGTTGACCACGCGCCCGACGCCGTAGACCCCGAGCAGCCGCGGAACCCGGACCTCACCGGACGCGGGGTCGACGACGACCTCGGCGAAGTGCGCGCCGAAGGCGTGCCGGGACACCGCGGGCAGCGCCTCGATGTCGGAGGTGGTGTCGGCCCGGACGGTCAGACCGTCGGCGGGAACGGCGCTGCCCGCCAGCCGGTCGCGCAGCTCCCGGACCGCCTTCACCACGGCCCAGCCCCAGGACGCCGTGCCCATCGACCCGCCGGCGATCTGGGCGGCGCCGAAGTCGCTGTCGCCGATCAGGACGCGCACCTGTTCCAGCGGCGTCCCGAGCTCGTCGGCCGCGATCTGGGTCAGCGCGGTGCGCGCCCCGGTGCCGAGGTCGGACGCGGTGATCCGCACCGTGTAGCGACCGTCCGGTTCGGCGGTCGCCGACGCCGTCGACGGCCTGCTGCGCGCGGGATAGTTCGCCGCGGCCATGCCGGTGCCCCGCAGCCATCGGCCGTCGCGGCGGATCCCGGGCCGCGGGTCGCGCTCGGACCAGCCGAACCGGGCCGCGCCCTCGTGCAGGCACCGGACCAGGTTGCGGCTGACGAACGGGAGCCCGCCGGCGGGCTCCACCGTCGGTTCGTTGCGTACCCGCAGCTCGACGGGATCGATGCCGCACGCCTGCGCCAGCTCGTCCATCGCGGACTCCAGCGCGAACGATCCGGGGGCCTCACCGGGTGCGCGCATCCAGTGCGGGCTCGGCACGTCGAGTGCGACCAGTCGGTGCCGGGTGCGCAGGTTCGGCGTCGCGTACATGACCCGCGACGGGACGCAGGTCTGCTCGGCGAACTCGACAACCGTCGAGGTCTGCTCGCAGGCCAGGTGGTCCAGCGCGATGAGCCGGCCGTCGCGGTCCGCACCGAGCCGGACCCGCTGGATGGTCGGGGTGCGGTAGCCGACGAGGGCGAACATCTGCTGGCGGGTGAGGGTCACCCGGACCGGCCGGTTCAGTTGCCGGGCCGCCATCGGGGCCAGCACGACCGGCGGCCACGGCCTGCCCTTGACCCCGAATGCGCCGCCGACGTGCTCGGAGACCACCCGGACCGCGTCCGGGTCGAGGGCGAACAGCGTGGCGAGGGTGTCCCGGACCAGCGAGGAGCCCTGGTTGGAGTCGATGACGGTGAGCCGGCCGTCGGTCCACCACGCGGTGCTGGAGTGCGGCTCCATCGGGCTGTTCTGCTCGGTCGGCGTCGAGTAGGTCGCGTCGACGACGACGGCGGCGGCCGTCAGACCGGCCTCGACGTCCCCGGTGGCCGTATCGGTCGGGTAGGTCGGGTTGACGTGGTCGGGGGCGTACAGCCGCGGGTGGTCGGCGGTCAGCACGACGTCGTGCGGTTCCTCGGCGTACTCGACCCGCAGCACGTCGGCGCCCGCCCGGGCCTGCTCCGGGGTCTGCGCCACCACCAGCGCGACGGCCGCCCCGCGGTAGGGAACCCGGTCGTCCTGGAACAGCATCAGGTCGCCCTGACCGGCGTCGACGAGCCGCGGGGCGCTGCCGTGGTGGAGCACGGCGATCACGCCGGGCATCGCGAGTACCGCGGCGGTGTCCAGGGCGATGATCCGGCCGCGGGCGATCGTCGCGGTCGCGGCCGCGCCGTGGGCGAGACCGGGCAGCGGGTGCTCGGCGGCGTAGCGGGCGGCGCCGGTGACCTTCAGCCGTCCCTCGAGCCGGGTGACCGCGGCCCCGACGGCCCGCGGCGGGGCGGTCACGGCGCCACCCCGGCCAGCTCGGTCAGCTCGCTGACGATCAGGTTACGGGTCAGTTCCACCTTGTAGGCGTTGTCGCGCAGCGGCCGGGCCTGGGCGAGCTCGGCGTCGGCCGCGGCGGCGAATGCGTCGGCGGTGGCCGGGCCGCCACGCAGCGCCTCCTCGGCGCGGTGCGCCCGCCACGGCACCGGGGCGACGGCCCCGAGCCCGATCCGGACATCGCGGACCCGGCCGTCGGCGACATCGACGGCCGCGGCGATCGAGGCCGTCGCGAAGGCGTAGGAGGCGCGGTCGCGGACCTTGCGGTAGCGCGACCCCGCGGCGATCGGCAGGGCCGGCAGGCCGACCCCGGTGATCAGCGCACCGGCGGCCATGGTGACCTCCCGGTCGGGGGTGTCGCCGGGGAGGCGGTGGAAGTCGCGCAGCGGGATCGTGCGTGGTCCCGCCGCCTCCTGCACGTGCACGACGGCGTCGAACGCGGCGAGCGTGACCCCGAGATCGGACGGGTTGGTCGCGATGCAGTGCTCGGACGCACCCAGGATCGCCAGGTTGTGGTGCTCGCCGGTACGCGCCGGGCAGCCGGTCCCCGGGGCGCGCTTGTTGCACGGCTTGGTCACGTCGGCGAAGTACGGGCAGCGCGTCCGCTGCAGCAGATTGCCGCCGACGGTGGCCATGTTGCGCAACTGCCCGGAGGCGCCCGAGAGGATCGCCTGCGTGACGGCCGGGTAGCGGCGACGCACCTGCGGGTGCACGGCCAGGTCACTGTTGCGCACCATCGCACCGATCAGCAGCCCGCCGTCACCGGTGACCTCGACCTCGTCGAGCGGCAGCCGGGTCACGTCGACCAGCAACGACGGCGTCTCCACCCCGAGCTTCATCAGATCGACGAGATTGGTCCCGCCGGCGAGGTAGCGCGCCCCGTTCCCCGCCAGCGCGAGCGCGGTCGCGACGTCGGGGGCCCGCCGGTAGCCGAACTCCCTCACGGCCGGTCCCCCGCCACCTCGGACACCGCCGCGACGATGTTCACGTAGGCCCCGCAACGGCACAGGTTCCCGCTCATCCGCTCCCGGATCTCCGCCGCGTCCAGCGTGACGGTGTCCGCGGTGAGGTCCTCGGTCACCACGCTGGGCCACCCGTCCGCCGCCTCGGCCAGTACCGCGACCGCCGAGCAGATCTGGCCCGGCGTGCAGTAACCGCACTGCAGGGCATCGTGGGTGAGGAACGCCTCCTGTACCGGGTGCAGCCGGTCGCCGTCGGCGAGCCCCTCGATCGTGGTGACCGCGGCGCCCTCGGCCGCGACGGCGAGGGTCAGGCAGGCGTTGATCCGGCGGCCATCGAGCAGCACCGTGCACGCGCCGCACTGGCCGTGGTCGCATCCTTTCTTGGTGCCGGTGAGGTCGAGCCGCTCGCGCAACGCGTCGAGCAGCGTCGTGCGGTGGTCGAGATCGAGGGTGTGGCCGCGGCCGTTCACGGTCAGCGTGATCGTGCTCGACGTGCGGTTCGTGGTGTTCGCGCCGCTAGCCGTCATACGAGGTCGACCCCCCGGGTGTCGGGAGTGGCTGGGTCCGGTACCACGGGCGACGGTACGGGCACGTGGCACAGCCGGGAACCTCCGCGGCGGATCGCGGGTCCGGACGTGCGGGCCGGTACCGCCGGACGGCGCACAGCGGTGGGCAAGGACACGTTCGTCCGGAACCGCGCTGGGTATGACAATGGCCGGAGGACAGCGCTGCTCGGCGACACCGCGGGAGTGCTGTCGCCGGGTGATCCGAGTTCAGTCGACGCCGACGCGGCGCCCTTCCCCGACTCCGAGTGCGGACCCGGACCGCGCAGCCCAGGCTGGAGAACCATGATCCTCATCTGCGAACGATGCTTCTCGCCGATCGCGCCCGGCGAGGACTACGTGCGCCTCGCCCACTTGGAGCGGGCCTACAACGACGGTTCCGTCGAGTGGATCCACTCCTACGTGCACACCGAGGTGTGCGGCCGGCGGACCGCGCCGCCGCGGTCGCCGGGTGAGCGGCCCGACACCGGCTCATGGGACCCGTCGCGCCGGGGCCTCTCACCCGCCGCCGCGCAGTGGTGCGCCACGCCCGCCGCCCGGAACGCGCCGCGGACGAGCCGGGTCTCGCAGTGAACGACCGGCGGCCCTAGCCTCGCCGGGTCAGCGACGAAGCGTCCCTGCGGGACGAGCTCGGCGAGCCGCCGCCCGCAGGCCCTCGGCCGCCATGTAGGTGCAGCGGATGTCGACCGCGCGCAGCAGCCGCGACAGGTCGGCGCTTTCCCGCATCAGTACGTGTGCGCGCCCGGCGGCAGGTCGGGGGCGATGCGGCAGTACTCCCCGGCGAGCCGGG
>NZ_JAAXLA010000090.1 GCF_012911935.1 Pseudonocardia acidicola
GTTCCCTGATCGACAGCCTCACCCGCGTCTACATACTCAACGGTCATCACCGGCTCCCTTCTACGGCCGCGGCTGGTCGGGACGGTCGAGGCGAGCCTCCGGCGGAACATCCCCCAGCACCACGATGACCCCGGTCAACCCCCGACCCTCATCGTTACCCGTGGGCGAGCCGTACCAGTAATAGCCCGGACCATCAAGATTCAGCGTCGCCCTCCCCCGCGAATGGTTCACCAACCAGATGAACTTCCTGTCACCATTGCTCGGCAACAACGCACAATGCGTGTTCAAGTCATCATTGATGATCTCCAGGTCGATGTCACCCCCATGCGGCATGACCAGAATCTGCGGATCCCAGACCAACTCATCCGGATTGATCCGAATCGTGCCCTGCATGCGACCATCCGCCTTCTCGGTCGCCTGCCCGATATTCCCGGTCGCCAACACCCGCCCCAGCGACGCCTTGTTCTGCGCGTCCAACCCGAGCTTGCTGATCAAGTCGGATCGCTCATGCGCGGTGCTCGTCATCGGGCTTCGCCTCCTGATCCCGAATCTTTACCTCGTCTATTCACGCCGGTCGCGATCGCTTTGCCGCCCAGAGCCTCGAGTAAGACCGCGAAGCCGTCCGAGTTGTCCACGATCGACTCGAAAGGCACCGTCCGGGACATACTTGCAGTCGAACCCCTCGGCTTCGGCATTGATCGCGCAGGCATGACTGCGAATACCCGCCGGCGGCATTATCGACTCGACCGGCCGGCCCGTGATGTCGTCCATGCCGATCTGCGTCAGCGGACCGAACCGCACCCCGGTGGCGCCGCCAGCAGGCATCGGCCAGATGTTGCCGATGTACGGCGACACGTCGGATCATTGTCGCCCCCGACTGATCGACCGACACCACGTTGCGCCGTTCGGCCGCCTCATTCTGCGTCAATCCAGCAGCCAATACTGTACGCCCGAATGATTCCCACAGGCAAGGCTGATCAATAATCCGGGGCATCCCGGACCGTTCGTTCACCGGAAGCGACCGTTCGTACGCGATTCGGCTCCGTTGCCGGCCGGCCGAGGGCAGCCGGTACGACACAGCGCGATGGCGACCATCGAACCAGCCCGATGAACGGGCTCCGCCGAACGGGCCAGCACCGAACAGGTATGGCGATACCACCGCGCAAGGGCACCTCAGCTCACTGTGGCCAGTAACAGTGCGTGGTGAACACGCCGGCGGCACTTCAAGCCAGGCAAGACCCACAACCAAGCAGAGGCAGCCACACCGGAATGGAACAATTCCAGACAATCGGGCCATTCTCCGTCAAGAACCCGGAAGGCAACTACCGACGGCATCGACCACCCCGAACTCGAACGCGGCCGTTCCCGAGCTTGTCTGCGCAGACATGTGCGGAAGTGGCCGACAGGTGGTCCGCAGGCGGCAGCAGCGCGGTTGTGTTCGCCCCCTCGTCGGTGTCCGCCGCGGCTCGGTGGGGTGCTTCGGCCTCGTGCCCGCGGCGGGGCGGTTCAGATGCCCAGTGCCCGGCGCACGGCCGGGGCGTTGCGCCGGGAGACCGGGACCATGTCGGTCGTCTGGTTGCCCATGACCAGCACCAGCTCACCCTTGGCCCCGCGCTCGATCTCCCGGACGTGGCTGAGGTTGACCAGGTAGCGGCGGTGCACCCGCAAAAAGCCGGCATCGGCCAGCTCGCCGTCGAGCTTGTCCAGGCCCTGACAGGCGGCGTGCAGCCGCCCCTGCTCGGTGGACAGCCACACATCGTTGCCGTCGGACTCGGCGAAATAGACCTCCGCGAGCCGCAGCAACACCATCCGGTCCTCGCGCACCGCGACCAGCCGGCGTGGCTGCCCCCGGGGAGGCACGGGCGCCGGCCCCGCCTGCTGGGGCAGCTGTGCCCCCTCGGTAGCGCCCAGCGAGATCAGGTTCCCGGCCAGGTGCCCGGCCGAGAACACCGGCCGGATGCTGATCGGCGTCGGTTCCTCGGCGAGGTGGGTGAAGATCTGCGTCGAGCCGACCCAATCCGGGTTGTGCGCGGCGACCTTACTGGCATACCGGGCGGCCCCGATCAGATCCGGCAGCCCGGACTTCCAGCGCACCGCGGGGTCCACCGCCGGGGTGTAGGCCGGCACCCCCATCAGCACGCTGGCCCGCTCGTCGGCGATCACCACCTTTCCCGAAGTGTCGACCGCGGCGAGCGCCGCCCCGGAGCGGCCCCGGGCCTGGGTGAACGCGGCGACCAGCTCTGCACCGCTGTCCCGGGCCCGCCGCTTCAGCGTGCCCTGCGTCGTAGCCACCGCATTGAACAGCCACCCGCCCGCGGCCTCGGGCAACTGGGTGCGCCAGCAGGAGATGTTCAGAACCGCGATCGGGTCCCGGGTGACCACATCGCGCACCGCGATGCCCGCGCACACCCAGTTGTGGAATGCCTGACACCAGTGCTCCGCACCTCTGATCAGCACCGGGCCGTGCGCCTCCAGCGCCGTGCCCATGCCGTTCGTACCGGCGGCACACTCCGACCAGCACGACCACGGCGCCAGATTGGCCTCCGCGGCCCGGCCGAGCGTGGCCTGATCACCCCACGCGGCCAAGATCCGGCCGGTGGCATCGGTGACAGTGACGATCCCACTGAGGCCGGCCACCTCGTGCGCCACCGACACCGCCAGCCCACCCAACTCGGTGAACACCACGTCGTGTTCGAGCGTGTGATCGATGCGCGCGGTCGCCACCGGCGCCTCGCTCAGGTGCGGGTCGACCCGATATTGCTCCCGGCACCGATGCCAGGAGATCGCCACCTCCGGCCGCACCCCCCGGACATGATCCTCACCCTGCACGAACCGTTCCCACGCCGCGAACACGCTGTCCCGGCCCGGACTCGCCGCCGTGGGCTCGAGTCGGTGCACATCTCTCATGGTGGAGAACCGCCCTTGGTCCATCCCCAACCCCGCACAACACGCACCCGGCCCGCACCGCCCCGGCGAGACCGACAGCGGACCGGACACCGCGTCGCGCGTCGTGCGCTTCCACACTCGCTGTAAGCAGCGCCACAGCGCGGCACCGCCTACTTTGTGTACCCGCTCCGGACCGAGTCTGTAAAGTAGCTTCCTTTCCCCACGGTCCCGTGCTGGGCGGATCTGGACGTGAGTCCGCTTCCAGCCCGCGACCGGCCGGTACCGATCACGAACGGTGTGACCACCGCCGTCGCCACTTACCTGACCACGCCGAAGCACCAGGTCGGTCCGAGCCTCGGGCAACTGTTCACCCACGAGGCCGTCGTGCACGACGAGGGCCGGACCCACGCCGGCCTCGACGCGATCCGCACCTGAGCCGGCGGCGTCGCGGCCACCTTCACGTTCACCGCACGATCATCGACGTCACTCCCGGACAATGCGGCAATCGTGCGCGCGGCCGGCGGGCGACTTCCCCGGCAACCCGGTCGATCTACACCATCACTTCTCGCTGCCGGCGGCCGGATAAGCGCTGACGATCTGCCCCTGACCGAGGGCTCCCATCCGCGCCGGCGCCGCGACCGGGCACGACCTCCCGGGTGTGTCAGTGCAGGAACCTGTCCGCGGTGAGCGGCAGGTCCCGGACCCGGATCCCGGTCGCGTGGTAGGCCGCGTTGGCGATGGCCGCTGCGGTTCCGACGATGCCGATCTCGCCGATCCCCTTGGCGCCCATCGGGTTGACGTACGGGTCGTCCTCCTCGATCCAGGTCGCGTCGATCAAGCCGATATCGGCGTTGGCGGCGATGTGGTAGGCGGCGAAGTCGTGGTTGGCCACCTGACCGAACCGTGGATCCAGGACGCTGTGCTCGTGCAACGCCATGGACACTCCCATGGTCATCCCGCCGATGAGCTGGGAGCGGGCGGTGCGCGGGTTGATGATCCGTCCGACGGCGAAGACGCCCAGCAACCGGGGCACCCGGATCTCCCCGGTGTCGGCGTGCACGCGTACCTCGGCGAACTGCGCGCCGTAGGCGTGCATGGCGAACCGCTCGGCGTCCGGATTGTCCGGCATCACGCCGCCGGCCTCGTCGCCCTCCTCGGGGTCGGGCCCGTACTTCTCCCGGAACTCCCGGGCCGCGTCCACCACGGCCCAGCCCCAGCTGGCCGTCCCCGATGACCCGCCGGCGACGGATCCCGGCGGAAGCGCGGTGTCGCCGATCTCGAGGTCGACCGCCTCGACGGGCACGTCGAGCGCGTCGGCGGCGATCTGGGTGAGCGCGGTCCAGGCGCCGGTCCCGATGTCCACGGCCGCGATCTCCACCCGGTACCGCCCGTCGCGGACGCGGCGGACCGTCGCCGCCGAACCCGGGATGCGAATCGCCGGGAACGTCGAGGCGGCGACACCGGTGCCCACCAGCCAGCCGTCCTCGCGCCGGGCCGCCGGGGTGGGGTCGCGGCGCTGCCAGTCGAACCGGCGGGCCCCCTCGCGCAGGCAGCCGACGAGGCCGCGGCTGGAGAACGGCAACCCCGTCTCGGGATCGACGCCGGGCTCGTTGCGTATCCGGAACTCGATCGGGTCCAGCCCGCACGCCAGCGCCATCTCGTCCATCGCCGACTCGAGGGCGAACATGCCGGGGCACTCCCCGGGCGCCCGCATCCAGGTCGGTATCGGGACGTCGAGCGCCGCCAGCCGGTGGGTGGTGCGCCGGTTCGGCGCGGCGTACATGCCGCGGCTGGGCACCGCGGTCTGCTCGGCGAACTCCTTGATCCTCGAGGTCTGCTCGGCCACGTCATGGGTGATCGCGGTCAGTCGGCCGTCGGCGTCGGCACCGAGCCGGATCCGCTGGATGGTCGGCGTGCGGTAGCCGACGAGGGAGAACATCTGCTGACGGGTGAGCGCGAACGTCACCGGCCGGCCGGCGACCGTCCGTGCTGCCAGCGCGGCGAGCACGACGTTGGGGTGCACCGTCTTCGACCCGAAGCCGCCTCCCACGTACGGAGCGATCACCCGGACCCGGTCGGAGGGCAGCCCGAACAGCCCGGCGATGCTGTCCCGCACCCTGTTCGGTCCCTGGGTGGAGTCGTAGAGCGTGAAGGTGTCATCTGCCCAGAGCGCCACGGTGGCGTGCGGCTCCATCGGGTTGTTGTGCTCCATCGGCGTCGTGTAGGTCGCGTCGAGGCGCACCGCCGCCGCGGCCAGCGCCGCGTCCGGGTCGCCGTCGAGGGTGTCGGTCGGATAGTCCGGGTTGACGACGCCGGGTGCGTACAGATCGTCGCGGTCGGCGCTGAACCGCGCGTCGTGGGGCTGCTCGTGGTAGGCCACCTCCACCAGGTCTGCCGCCTGCCGGGCGATCTCCGAGGTCTCGGCCACGACCGCGGCGACGAACTGGCCCCGGTAGCTGATCTCCTCGGACTGCAGCACGGTCAGCTCGCGGTCGTCACCGGGGCTCAACCGAGGCACGTTGGCCGGGGTGATGACCGCGACGACGCCGTCGAGGGCCTCCGCCGCGCGTGGGTCCACCGCGGCGATCCGCCCGCGGGCGATGGTCGACTGGACCGGGTGCAGGTACACGGGATCGTCGAGGAGATGCTCGACGGCGTAGCGCGCGGTACCGGTGACCTTGGCGCGCCCGTCGAGCCGTTCTAGCGGTGCGCCGATCGCGTGCGGTTCCAGCAGGCCGGTCATCGGCCCTCCCCCCGGGTGAGCCCACGCAGCACGGCGACCACCGTGTTGCGCGCCATCGCCACCTTGAATGCGTTGTCCGGCAACGGCCGGGCCTCGCCCAGCTCCACCGCCGCCGCTTGCCGGAACGCCTCCTCGGTCACCGGGGCACCGCGCAGTGCGTCCTCCGTGCGCCTGGCCCGCCACGGCTTGTGGGCGACGCCGCCGAGCGCGACCCGGGCCTCACGGATCGTGCCGTCCACGACGTCCACCGCCACGGCCACCGAGACCAGCGCGAACGCATACGACGCGCGGTCGCGCACCTTGCGGTAGGCCGAGCGCGCGGCCAGCGGCAGGTCGGGCAGGTCGACCGCGGTGATCAGCTCGCCGTGGTCGAGCACGGTGTCGCGCTGCGGCTCGTCGCCGGGCAGCCGGTAGAAGTCGGTGATCGGGATGCTGTGCGGCCCGGTCGGGCCCTCCACCTGGACCACGGCGTCCAGGGCGGTCAGCGCGACGGCCATGTCCGAGGGGTGCACCGCGACACACGACATCGAGGCGCCGAAGATCGCGTGGTCGCGGGTGTAGCCCTCGAGCGCGGAGCACCCCGAGCCGGGCCGGCGCTTGTTGCACGGGGTGGTCACGTCCTGGAAGTACACGCAGCGGGTGCGCTGCAACATGTTCCCCGCGGTGGTGGCGAGGTTGCGCAGCTGCCCGGACGCTCCGGCCAGCACCGCGGCGGCCAGCACCGGGTAGCGCTGCCGGATCACCGGCTCGGCTGCGAGATCACTGTTGCGCACCGTCGCGCCGATCCGCACCCCGCCGCCGTCCAGCGGCTCGACCGCGTCGAAGGGCAGTCGGCTCACGTCGACCAGCAGGTCGGGGGCGGCCACCCCCAGCTTCATGTGGTCGACGAGGTTCGTCCCCGCCCCGAGGAACGCCGCACCCGGCCGCGCGGCCACGGTCGTGATCGCGCTGCGCGCGTCGTCGGCGCGCTGGTAGTCGAACGGGATCACCGGGCCGCCTCCCGGATCGCCGCGACGATGTTGGCGTAGGCGCCGCAGCGGCACAGATTGCCGCTCATCCGCTCGCGGATCTCCTCGTCGTCCAGTTCGACGCCGCCGCTGAGTTCCTCGGTCACGTGGCTGGGCCAGCCGGCCTTGACCTCCTCGAGCATGCCGACGGCCGAACAGATCTGGCCGGGCGTGCAGTAGCCGCACTGGAAGCCGTCGTGGTCGATGAACGCCTGGGCAACCGGGTGCAGCTCGTCGCCCTCGGCCAGGCCGTCGGCGGTGGTGATCTCCGCATCGTCGTGTGCGACGGCCAGGGTGAGGCAGGTGGTGGCCCGGCGACCGTCGAGCAACACCGTGCACGCGCCACACTGCCCGTGGTCACAGCCCTTCTTCGGGCTGGTGATGCCCAGCCGCTCGCGCAGCGCGTCCAGCAGCGTGGTCCGGGTGTCCACGGCCAGCCGGTACCGCGTCCCGTCCACCCACAGCGTGATCTCCATGTCCACGGTCCACTACCTCCGCCTCCGGTCGGTGGTGTCTGGATCGCCTCAGCCGCTACGGATCCCGCGCTCGCGGTCCGTCCCCGTCGTCGCCGCCGATCGCGGGAGGCACCCCGGCCGCGGCTTCACACCGGCCCCCACGATTTCTCAGTGGCAGGCCGGCCCCCAGGGGCTTTCGGCCCGACCCCGCCGATCAGGCCGGAGACGGGGGTGGCTCGCCGCTCTCACCCAGCAAGGTCAGCAGGCTCCGCACCCGGACCCCGGGATCCGACCCGGCAACCAGTTGCGTCCCCATCTGCTGCACGATCAGCCGGATCAGCATGGCCAGCCCGGCGACGGACAGCACGATCTCCCGGGACGGGGTCTGTCACCGCGGCGCAGCAGCGCCCGAGCTCCCCGCCGGCACGCCGGCCCGCGGCCCGTTCCTGCGGTTCCCGGCGCCGACCGCCTGAGGGATCGCGTCCGGGGCGGCGACACCGCTTCCTCGTGCCCCGTCGGTGGCCGGGGCGGCCGCGGGCTGCGGGGCCGGCACGATGCGGGCGGAGGCCACCGCGGCCACGGCGCTCGCGCCCACCGAGGACCCGATGGCGATCATCCACCCGCCCGGACCGATCGGGCGGCTGCCGAAGAACCGGCTCACCACCGGAGTCTGGACGACGCCCACCAGCGCCGCCGCCGAGACCACCGTCGCCCCGACGACGAGTGGACTGCGCCAGCCGGTGACGAGGGTCTGACCGAGCTGGGCGCCCACCAGCGCGACGAGGGCGACGGTCCCGGCGCGGGACGGGGTCCCGGTCAGCCGGGCAGGCAGCCACGCGGCCCCGGCCGCGGCGGCCGTCGTCGCACCGCGGATGACGATGTCCCGGTTCAGCGTGGCGCCGAGGGAGGCATCCGGCCCCTCCCGCAGCAGTGTCTCCGTGGCCTTTCCCAGCGGTGGGCGGACGGCCAGCGCCATCGACGGCAGCATGTCGGTGAGCAGGTTGACCAGCAACAGTTGGCGGGCGTTGAGCGCCGAGCCGCCGGGCGCGAGCACGCCGGTCAGCAGGGTGAAGAGGATCTCGCCGAGGTTGCCGCCGACCAGGACCGAGATGGCATCGCGAACCGACCCCCACACCGCCCGCCCCTCGACGAGAGCGTCGACGATGGTTTCCAGCCGGTCGTCGGCGATCACCAGGTCGGCCGCCTCCCGGGCGGCGGCGGTGGCCCGGTGCCCGACGGCGACGCCGACGTCGGCGAGCCTGATGGCGGGGGCGTCGTTCGCCCCGTCCCCGGTCACCGCGACGACCCGCCCCGTCCGGTGCAGCGCACGCACGATGCGAACCTTCTGGGCCGGGCTGACCCGGGCGAACACGGCCGTCCTGCCGATCGCGGCGTCGAGGGCGTCGTCGTCCATCTCGTCCAGCTCGGTTCCGGTGCTCACCCTGCGGGAGTCCAGCAGGTCGAGGTCGGCCGCGATCGACTCCGCGGTGCTCGGATGGTCCCCGGTGAGCATCACGATCTCCACGCCGCCGCGCCGCAGGTCCCGCACGGCCGCGGCCGCGGTCGGACGCACCGGGTCGGCCAGCGCCACGAGACCGACGAATCCCAGCCGGGCCACCCGCTCGTCCTCGAGGTCGGTGCGATCCGACGCGGCACGTTCGGCGACGGCCAGCACCCGGTACCCGCGGCGGGCGAGCCGCTCGATCTCGTCCTCGAGATGCCGCAGCGTCGCCGCGTCGATGAGCTGTGATCCGCCGTTGTGCTGCCACGTGGTGCACCGCGGCAGGACCACCTCGGGTGCGCCCTTCACCGACAGCACCGCTCCGTGCGCCGAGCGGCCCACCGCCGCGTGGTAGCCGCGGGCCGGTTCGAACGGCAACTCGGCCACGACCGACCAGGTCTCGCCACGGGTGACCCCCGCCCGCTCGCCGCCGTCGAGGACGGCCCGGTCGGTGGGGTGCGGGGCCTGCCGCCCGTCGTCGTATTCCGGGCTGGCCCGCAGCGCGGCGGCCAGGACACGGCGGTGCGTGTCGTCCAGATCCGGCAGGGCGGCCGTGTTCTGCGCGTCGCTGACCGCGTGCAGCCGGATCCGCCCCTCGGTGAGCGTGCCGGTCTTGTCGAAGCACAGCACGTCCACCCGGCCCAGCGCCTCGATGCTGGTCGCGTGCCGGATCAGCGCGCCACGCCGGGACAGCCTGCGCGCGGCGGCCAGCTGGGCGGCGTTCGCCACCAGCGGCAGCCCCTCCGGCACCGCCGCGACAGCCAGCCCCACGCCCTCGGCCACCGTGGCCTGCAGGCCCCGGCCGTGCAGCAGGCCGCCCGCGGCGAGCGCGGCGCCGGCGCCGAGCGTGATCGGGATCGTGATTCGGGTCAGCTCCGCGAGCCGCGTCTCGACGCCCCCCGGACGACGCCCGGTTCCGGCTTCCCAGGCTCCGCGCCCCGCCTGGGTGTGGGGACCCGTCGCGACCACCACGGCCCGGGCGGTGCCGGCCGCGACCACCGTGCCCTCGTAGAGCATGCTGTGCCGATCGGCCACGGTCGCGGCCGGCGTGGCGGTCGCCGTCTTCGGCACCAGCATCGACTCGCCGGTCAGGCTCGACTCGTCGGCCTCCAGCGTGTTCGCCTCCAGGATCCGGCAGTCGGCCGGCACGGCGTCCCCGGCCTGCAGCTCCAGCACGTCGCCGGGAACCAGCTCGTCCGAGGTCGCGAGGCCGGCTTCGCCGTCCCGGTACAACCGGACCCGGGTCGAGGTCACGGCCACGAGCCGGCGCAACGCGCGGTCCGCCCCAACCCGCTGCGTCGCCCCGATCATCGCATTGACGACCACCACGGCCCCGATGAGCAGCGAGTCGGTGATCGAGCCGACGGCCGCCGCCATCCCCGCCCCGGTGGCCAGCGCCGGCGTCAACGGACTCCCGAGCTCCTCCAGCGACGCCCGGGCGATGCCGGTGGGTTCGCCCGCGGCCTGTGACCCGTCGCGGCGCTGTGCGGCCTCCGCAGCGGTGAGCCCGTCCGCGCTGGTGCCCAGGCGGGCCAGCACCGTCTCGGGTGGCAGGGCGTGCCACGGTGTCCGGTCCATCGGCAGCGGCGGCGGCCGGACGATGAGCTCCCGCCCAGTCCACAGTGCACTCGCGAGCGCGCCGACCGCAGCGACGTTGACGCCCAGCATGGCCCGCCTGGTCGAGGTCGCGGACAGGCCGATGAAGGCCAGCAGGACTCCGGCCGCCGAGCCGTAGAGGCTCAGCCGGACGCTGCGGGCGGCGACCCTCCGGGCCTCCTCGGCCGCCTCCAGCAGCAGGACGGCCTCGGTCAGCTGTGGCCCCAGCAGCAGATCGGCGCTCCACGGCACCGGCCGGTCCGGCCGGAGCACCCCGACGGACAGGTCCGCCGCGGCGTGCCATGCGCCCGGCCGCGGCGAGATCACCGCGACGACCCGGCCCTCCGCCTGCAACGCCCGTACCGTTGCCGACAACCGGCTCGACCGCTCCACCTGGTCCACATGCAGGCGATCGCCGACGTCCTCCGCCGCCCCGGCCAGCACGACGCGCCCGGCCCGGCGGGCCGCCGCGACGACCGCCTCGGCCAGCGGGTCCAGCTCCGGCTCGGCCACGGCCACCCCGACGACGCGCGTCCCCTGGGTGATCCCGAGACAGACCTGCCGCCCGCTCGCGGGCAGCAACCACTCGCGCACCCGGTCCCGATCGCCCGGCGGGAGTTCCTCCACCGGCTGCAGGGCCCACCCGTCGAGCTTCGCGCGCCCGGACGGCCGGGCCGGGTCGAACATGCCGCCCACCTGTACGTACAGCTCATCGGCGGTGGCGTCGCCGCCCACCGGGGTCACCGAGGCGACGCTGGCCGTGCCGCTGAGCAGGGCGTCGGCGTCGATCACGACCGTGTCGACCCGGTACAGCATGCGCAGGACCTGGGGATCCATGACGACCACGCCGCGCTCGGCGAGCGCCCGCCCGAGCACCGCCGCGAAGGCCTCCCGGCCCAGACGCGCCGCCCGCGGGGTGCCCGCCGCCAGCACGCCCACGGCCCGGCGCGGAGCCCTGGTCAGCACGAACGTGGCCGCGGCGAGGACCCCCGCCGCCGCGGCCGCGCCGTCGGTGACGCGGTCGATCCCCGCAGCCGGTAGCGGCGTGGGCCGCCGCGCCGACGACCGGGGACCGGCACCGCCGCGGGGCCGGGCGCACAGGTCGGGTTCCCGCGCCTCCCAGGCGTGCAGGCGCGCGGTGCCCTCCCGGACCACGACGGTCCGGTAGGCGAGGTCGACGGCCAGGCCCAGATACCCCTGGCCGAGGGCCTGGACGAGCGTGTTCGCCAGCCCCAGCCCCACGTCGGTGGGCTCGCGGCCGAGGCGGTCGGAGATCGCGCCGCGCAACCGGGGCGTGGCGTCGACCAGGCCGACTCCGGTGGCGATCTCGAGCGGCAACCGGGGCAGCCGCAGCAGCCAGCCCCCCACCGCCACCCCGAGCCCGACCGCGTCCGCGCCGGCCATGAAGATCTGCCGATGCAGGGGCTGCGGATCCGCGGGGTACTCGGCCCGGTCCCGGGGAAAGCGTTCCCCGCCGACACCGTGGGCCTCCTCGATCGCGTCCACGACCTCGAGCAGCTCGTCGAGGCCGACCCGCTCGTCGTCGCACGCCACGATCAGCCGGCCGAGGGCGGCGTTGACCTCCGCCCACTCGACGCCGTCGAGCGCCCGCACCCCGTCCTCGACAGCCCGGGCCAACGGCTCCCGGCCCGGTTGCTGCACCGCGCGCAGTTCGATGTGCGCCCGGCCGTGGCCGGTCCAGGTGCGGCGTACCTGCCGCCCGCCCGGCCGGGCCTCGGAGGCCTCGGTGACGACGCCCCGGACGGACGCCAGCGCCCGATCAGGCAGTCGCGCCGCGCCGCGGACCAGGGCCACGGGTGCCACGAACGGTCGTAGCACCGCCCCAAGACCCATTGCCCGTTCCTGTCAGCTCGGCACACACGAATCGTCGATGCTCGCCGGTCCCGAACGGCGCCGCCAGGGTCTTCGGTCCCATACCGGGTGGCCGCGGTTCCGGTTTACGGGGTGACAGCCGCCCCCGACCGAGCGACGATTGAGTCGCACGCCGTTCCCACGTATGGTCCAGCGCATGGTGGCATGCGGCGTGGTGACGCGCTCCGTCCCGGCGGCCGTTGCCCCGTTCTCCGGTCCGGCCGAGGCCTCGGCCCCGGACCACCGCAGCCGCTGATCCGGCCCGCCGCTCCATCCCGCGGAAGACGGACACGACGGACGACGTGGCCACGAGCCGGCGCCATCGCGCGCTCCCGCAGAGCCGTCCCGCCCGTGCGCTGGCGGCCGTCGTCGCTGCCCTGGGGACGGCCGCCGGAGGCCACCTGCTCTCGACCGGCGTCGCGCCGACGCTGATCGGGCTGCTGCTCGCCGCCGCGGCGATGGCCGCCCCGGCGTGGTGGATGGCCCGCGGTGAGCGCGGCTGGGAACGGCTTGCCGGGGCCCAGCTCACCGCGCAGCTCGGCAGTCACGCGATCTTCACGGTCGCCGCGGGCAGCCCCCTCGAACACCCCCCGGGCCACCTCGGTTCCGACCTCGTGCTGCTCGCGCACCTGCTCGCCGCGGCCGTCGCCGGGGGCTGGTTGCACTGCGGCGAGCGCCGGGCCGTGGAGATGTCGCGGCGCGCGGTGGCGGCGCTGTGCCGGCTGGTCGCAGCGCTGCTGGGCGAGCGGCCGCGCGCCGCCCGCCGTCCCGCCCGGCGCCGTCCCGCCGCTCCACCCGCGCTCCGCTTCCCGGCTGCGCAGCTGCGTCACGCGATCGTCCACAGGGGACCTCCGGCGGTCTGCTGACCCTCCCCACCCCACCGGCCGGGCCGACCCGGCCGGGCGCTCGCGCGCGCCCGTCGCACCGACCGGGCCGTCGTCGCGCCCGGCCGCGCCCCGCCGTCCACAAGCGACGCCGTATCGGGAGCCCCGCATGTCAACGACCTCCGACCCGACCACCAGCCCACCACTCGACCCGGCCCCCCGCCACTCCTCCGGCTGGCGCGGCCTCGTGCTACGCCTGCACTTCTACGCCGGCCTGCTGGTCGGCCCGTTCGTCCTGGTGGCCGCGGCCACCGGGGTGCTCTACGCGCTCACCCCGCAGCTCGAGTCCTGGGTCTACGCCGACCAGCTGCGGGCGCCCGTCACGGCCCAGCAGCTCCCGCTGGCCGATCAGGTCCGGGCCGCACTGGCCACCGGGCCGGCCGGCCGGCTCGACGCCGTGCGGCCCGCGCCCGAACCCGGGACGACGACCCGGGTGCTGTTCACAGAAGGCGGTCTCGGCCAATCGGAACGCCGGACCGTCTTCGTCGATCCCGGCACCGGCGCGGTGCGGGGCTCGCTGGTCAGCTACGGCACCAGCGGCGTGCTGCCGCTGCGCACCACGATCGACCAGTTGCACCGCAACCTGCTGCTCGGCGAGCCCGGGCGGCTCTACAGCGAGCTCGCCGCGTCCTGGCTGTGGGTGGTGGCGCTCGGCGGGCTCGCCCTGTGGATCGCGCGCTGGCGACGGCGCCGCGGCATCGCCCGCGATCTGCTCCTCCCGGAGCGCGGCGCCACGGGGCGGCGGCGCACCCTGGGCCGGCACGGCGCGCTCGGCGCCTGGCTGCTGGTGGGCACGCTGTTCCTGTCCGCCACCGGACTGACCTGGTCCACTTACGCCGGCGCGAACATCACCGAGCTGCGTGCCTCGCTGGGGTGGAGCACCCCGGCACTGGACTCCGCCGGATCCGGTGCCCACGCCGACCACAGTGGACACGGAGGGCCCCCGCCGGCACCCGCCGACCCCGTCGCCGCGGCCGGCCGCGTCGACGCGGTGCTCGCCACGGCTCGCGCAGCCGGCATCGACGCCGCCCAGGTCGAGGTCCGGCTGCCGGCCCGGCCCGGCGGGGCGTGGACGGTCACCGAGATCCGGCGCAGCTGGCCGACCCAGGTGGACGCCGTCGCCATCGACGCCGGCACCGGCGCGGTGCTCGACCAGGTGCGTTTCGCCGACTACCCGCTGATGGCCAAGCTCGCCCGGTGGGGCATCGACGCGCACATGGGGGTGCTGTTCGGCTGGGTCAACCAGCTCGTCCTCGTGGTGTTCGGCCTCGGGCTGATCACGCTGATCGTGCTCGGCTACCGGATGTGGTGGCGGCGCCGCCCGACCCCGGGCCGCGGCGGGCGTGCGGTGCCGCGTGGGCAGCTGCGGCGGGCCGGCCAGACGACCGCGTTCGTCGCCGTGCTGCTCGCCGTCGCGATCGGCTGGGGCGCCCCGCTGTTCGGGATCAGCCTGCTCGCGTTCCTCGCACTCGACGGCTGGCTCGGGTACCGGGACCGGCACCGCGAGGCGGAGCGCGACCCGGGTGGGGAGGATGGTGAGCTGCTCGACGCATGATCACCGGACGGCAGCCGGCGGCCGCGGTCGGCGCGGCTCCGGCTGCCGGTCCGTTGATCACGGCACAGGCCGAGCTCGGAACGAAGGCACCCGGAGGAGCACCCCGTGGACGACCGACGCGTCGCCGAGCTGGCGGCCACACTGCATGCTGCCCCGGCCACCGCGGGCGGCGCCCGGCTCGTCACCATCGACGGCTACTCCGGCTCGGGCAAGACCGACCTGGCCGGGCGGCTCGCCGACGCCATCGGCGCCCCGGTGATCACGCTGGAGGACCTGTACCCGGGCTGGGCAGGGCTCGCCGACGCCGTCCCGCTCGCGGTCGAGTGGATCGCCGCCCCGCTCGCGGCCGGTCGCCCGGCGCGCTGGCGACGGTGGGACTGGGTGCGCTGCGCCCGCGGCGAGTGGGTGTCGCTCGCCCCGGCGGCGGTGGTGCTGCTCGAAGGGTGCGGAGCGGGCGCCGCGGCGCTGCGCCCCTACACGAGCACCGCGATCTGGGTCGACGTTCCCGTCGAGCAACGGGAACGGCGGCTGCGGGCCCGGGCGGACTGGCCCGGCTATGCGCCGCACCGGCAGCAGTGGGCGGCCCAGGAGAACGCGTTCTACCGCGCCGACCGCACCCGCGAGCGCGCCGATCTGGTCGTCGACAACGGCGACTGATCCCCCGTTCCGGTCCGCCGTGACGGCCCGGCTGGCAGCATGTGCCGCCGTGACGACTGTGCTCCGGGCCCCTCGCGTCACCTCGCTGCACGTGTTCTGTGGGGTCCTCGTCGCGGCGATCCTGGCCCGCCCGCTGATCACCGGCGCGCTGAGCGCCCCCATCCTGCGCACCGCGGCCACCGTGTTCGTCGCGGTGTGCGTGCAGGCGCTGCCGTTCCTGGTCCTCGGCGTGGTGCTGTCCGGGATGATCGCGGCGTTCGCCTCGCCCGCGGTGCTGCGCCGGCTGCTGCCCGGGCGGCCCGCCGCAGCCGTCCCGGCGGCCGGTGTGGCGGGGCTGATCCTGCCCGGTTGCGAGTGCGCATCGGTGCCGGTCGCGCGCCGGCTGATCGGGCAGGGCGTGCCGGACGCGGCCGCGCTGACCTTCCTGCTCGCGGCACCCGCAGTGAACCCGGTGGTGCTGGTCGCCACGGCGGTGGCCTTCCCGGGCGAGCCCGCGATGGTCGGGGCGAGGTTCCTCGGGTCGCTCGCGACGGCGTGCGTGATGGGTTGGCTGTGGCAGCGGGCCGGGCGGGCCGAGTGGATCGCCGACCGGGTCCGGCAGCGCGTCCCAGCGGTGGCAGGCGCCGGCAGATGGGCGGTGCTGGCGGAGACCGCGCGACACGACCTGGTCTCCGCGGGCGGCTTCCTGGTGCTCGGCGGGCTGGCCGCCGCGGCGCTGTCGGTGCTGGTCCCGCCGGCGTGGCTCGACGCGCTGGGCGGGCGGCTGCTGCTCGCGATCCTGCTCATGGCGGTGCTCGCGGTCGTGCTGGCGCTGTGCAGCGAAGCCGACGCGTTCGTCGCGGCGTCGCTTTCTGCCCTGCCGCTGCTGCCCCGGTTGGTGTTCCTCGTCGTCGGCCCGGCGGTGGACGTCAAACTCGTCGCGCTGCAGGCCGGCACGTTCGGGCGCGCGTTCGCGCTGCGCTTCGCCCCGGCCACGTTCGTGGTCGCGGTGCTGTGCGCCGTCGGTGCGGGGCTGGTCGTGTTCGGCGGCGTGCGATGAGGCGCGACACCCAGCACGTGCTGCTCGTGCTGCTCGGCGGGGCGTTGATCCGGATCGCCGCGGACGACACCTACCTGCGCTACGTGCGGCCCGCGCACCGCTGGTGGCTGCTCGCGGCGGGGGCGGTGATGGTGCTGCTGGCCGTCGTCGCGCTGATCGGGGACCTGCGCGAGCGCCCCGGCCACGACCACGGCCACGCGCACGGGCACGCGCTGAGCCCGTGGCTGCTCCTGCTGCCGGTGCTGGTGATCGCCCTGGTCGCACCGCCCGCGCTGGGCGCCGATGCGGTGAACCGGGCGGGCGGCACCGCGGTGCGCAGCGCCGACCTCTACCCGCCGCTGCCCCCGGGGCCGCTCGAACTGGGGGTGGGCGAGGTGGTGAATCGGGCGGTGTGGGACGAGGCGCGGTCGGTCGACGGCCGCGAGGTCACGCTCACCGGCTTCGTGGTGCGCCGTGGTGCGGACACCGTGCTCGCCCGGATGACCATCGCCTGCTGCGCCGCGGACGCCCGGCCGTACACGGTGCGACTCGTGGGCGATGTGCCGGACCTGGCGTCGGACACCTGGCTGCGGGTGCGCGGGATCGTCCAGCCGGCCAGCGCGACCCAGGCCAACCGCTTCACCCCGGCCCTGACCGTCACCGACGCAACCGTCGTCCCCCCGCCACCCGACCCCTACGAGTACTGACCTCGCGCGCCGTCCCACCGTGCCATCGGGGTGGCTTTGCTGACGTTGAATGCCAGCGAAGCCACCCCCATGCGGTCGGGTTACCGGGTCGCGCGGCGGCCGCCGGCTGGGTACAGGACACCACGCAGCTCCTGGACGACGCCCGGGCGCCCCGTCCCCGGTGCATGGCCGAGCCGGCCGTCGTCACGGTTCCGCTAACCGCCTGTGGTCGGCGGCGTCTGCGCCGACCGGGTGCCGCCGGGCTCCTGGCCGTACCCGGCGAACGCCTCGACGCAGCGCTCGATCTCCGCGGCCGGCAGCAGCCGCGGTTCCCCGCCGGTGCGGGCGATGAGCCACAGCTGGCACAACCACTCCAGCTGGGCGGCCCGGTTGTAGGCCTTGGCCAGCGTGGGGCCGGTGGTGAGCGTGCCGTGGTTGCGCAGGATCACCCCGGCACGCCCGGCCAGTGCCACCGACATGGTCGCGGCGAGTTCGTCGGTGCCGAAGGTCGCGTACTCGGCCACCCGGACCGGGCCGCCGAAGTCGGCGAGCTGGTAGTGCACCGCGGGCACCTCGTCGACCAGCAGCGACAGCGCGGTCGCGTGCACAGAGTGGGTGTGCACGACGGCGCCGGCGCCGTGGTCGCGGTAGGCGGCCAGGTGCATCGGCAGTTCCGAGGTGGGCACCAGCCCCCCGTCGACGACACCACCGGCCAGATCCACCACCGGGATGTCGGCCGCGGTCAGCCGGTCGTAGTCCACACCGGACGGCGTCACGGCGATCAGGTCGCCGGCGCGCACCGAGACGTTGCCGGACGTGCCGACCACGAGGCGGTCGGTGGTCATCCGCAGCGCGGTGCGCACGACCGCGACGCGCTCGTCGGCGAGCAGCAGGTCGGTCATGGCCGGCCGGACAGCCGGAACTCGCGCAGCGGGCCGACCACCACGTCGCAGATCATGTCGTCTCCTCCGAGCGTCACCGGTCAGAGCAGAGGCTGCCACACCGGCACCCAGCCGTGTGCCCGACCTGACGATCATCGCCGCCGCCGCGCGGGTCCCCGGGACGGAACGCCTCCCCGAGGACGGACAGACCCATCCATGGCCACCATGAGGGCAGTCAGCCGGGAGCGCATCGGCGGGCCGGAGGTCCTGCACGTCGTCGCCGTCCCCCGGCCCGAGCCACTGCCCACCGAGGTGCTGGTCCGGGTGGTCTCAGCCGGGGCCAACCCGGTCCACGTCGCACCGTCGACGACGCTCTGACCGGCGCCGACGGGCCGGGGGGCAGGAGCGGGTGCCACCCGGGCCCCCCGCCGACCGTCAGGGCAGGATCGCGTCGATGTAGCCGCCCTCGGCCCGCAGCGCCCCGCCGGTCGTCGCCGAGGCGAGCTCGGAGCTGAGGTAGGCCACCATGTTCCCGACCTCCCGGGGCTCGATGAGCCGCCCCAGCAGCGACTGCGGCCGGTGCTCGGCCATGAACCGGCGCTGCGCCTCGTCCCACGGCACCTCGTCCCCGAGCAGCTCGTTCACGAACTCCTCAGCGCCCTCGGTGTGGGTGGGCCCGGCCAGCACCGTGTTGACGGTGACCCCGGTCCCCGCGGCGACCTTCGCGAAACCGCGTGCCACCGCCAGCAGAGCCGTCTTGGTGACCCCGTAATGGATCATTTCGACGGGGATCACGACCGCCGAGTCGCTGCCGATGAACTGCACGCGCCCCCACCCGCGCGCGATCATCCCGGGCAGGTACACCCGGGTCAGGCGCACCCCGGACAGCACGTTGACCTCGAAGAACCGCCGCCACTGGGCGTCGTCGATCTCCAGCGCGGGACGCGCGCCGAAGATCCCCAGATTGTTGGTCAGGATGTCCACCTGCGGCAGCTCGTCGAGCAGCCGCGCGGCACCGGCCTCGTCGGAGACGTCGGCGGCGATCCCCCCGACGTCGGCATCCGGGATCTCGGCGCGCACCAGTTCCACGGCGTGGTCCACGCGGGCGGCGGTCCGCCCGTTGACCACGACACTCGCACCGGCTCTGGCGAGTTCGATCGCGATCGCCAAGCCGATGCCCTGGGTGGAGCCGGTCACCAACGCGGTGCGGCCGCCGAGGTCGATGTCCATGGCCGGATCGGTACCCGCCCCGGCCCGGATGATTCGCCGCGGCGCTACAGCTCGCCGCGGCGGCTCGCCAGCGTCTCGGCCACCTGGGTCAGCTTGATGTTCAGCGACTGCGACGCCGCGCGGAGCACCTCGAACGCCTCGGCGGCGGTGATCCCGCGGCGCTCCATGAGGATGCCCTTGGCCTGCCCGATCACGTCGCGGCTGCGCAGCGCCTCCCGCAGCTGAGCGGCCTCCAGGTCGGCGGCGGTGCACGCCTGGGTGGCGGCGAGCGCCGTCGACGCGTGCGCCGCCAGCAGCAGCGCGACGTCGCGGTCCATGTGGTCCAGGCCGCCGGCCCGGAACGAGTAGAAGTTGAGCGCGCCCATCCGGGGCGCGTCGCCGTTCGGGAACAGGCCCACGGCCAGCACGCTGCGCACGCCGGCCTCGGCCGCGGCCGGACCGAACCGCGGGTACTCGCGGGCCACTGCGAGGTCGTTGCTGGACGTGACCCCGTTCCCGGCCGATCGGGTCGCCTCGACGCACGGGCCCTCGTCGAACCGGTACTGCAGCTCGTCGAGCCGGGTCGCGAGTTCGTCGGTCTCCACCGGCGTGTGGAATCCCCCTCCGGGGGCGCGCATCGTGACGCTGACCAGGTCGGCCCCGGGCACCACCGCACGGCCCGCCCGGACCACCCGCTGCAGGACCTCCCGCACCGTGCCGGCGTCCAGCAACGCCCCGGCCAGCGCGACGAACTCGGCCGCCAGCGGGCCGGGCTCGGCGGAGATCGAACCCAACTGCTCCAGCCGTCCGTCGACGAAGAGCTGTTTGTCCTCAGCCCAGTCCTGCTCGGTCGTCACGGCCCACCTCGCTCTGTCCTCGCCGAGGATTATCCAGGCCTGCCCCACCGGGCAACCGCAGCGGGGGCCGCGATACTGCCGCCATGTCGGTGCGCACCGTGGGTGTCGAAGAGGAGTTCCTGCTGATCGACCCGGTCAGTGGTCGGCCGAGGGCGGTGGGTGGCGCCGTGCTGCGGATCGCGGAGGCCGACGACGGCACCGAGACGGAGCTCACCGGGGAGCTGCACCGTGAGCAGCTGGAGACCGCCACCGTGCCCTGCAACAGCCTCGACGAGCTGGGCCGAGAGCTGCGCAGGGCCCGGGCCGAGGCCGCCGAGGCCGCCCGCGCGGTCGGCGTCGAGCTCGTCGCACTGGCCACCTCGCCGCTGGCCGTGGAGCCGACCCTCTCGCCGTCGGTGCGGTACCGGGAGATGCGCGAGCGGTTCGGGCTCACCGTCGACGAGGAGCTGACCTGCGGCTGCCACGTCCACGTGGCCGTCGACTCCGACGCCGAGGGCGTCACCGCGTTGGACGGCATCCGGCCCTGGCTGGCGCCGCTGCTCGCGCTGAGCGCCAACTCCCCGTTCTGGCAGGGCACCGCCTCCGGATACGCCAGCTTCCGCAGCCAGGTGTGGTCGCGCTGGCCGTCCGCGGGCCCGAACGAACCCTTCGGCTCGCCCGCCGGCTACCGGGCGACGGTCGAGGCGATCCTCGGCTCGAACACGGTGCTCGACGAGGGGATGTTGTACTTCGACGCCCGGCTGTCGCGGCTGCACCCGACGGTCGAGATCCGCGTCGCCGACGTCTGCCTGGACCCCGACGACGCAGTGCTGGTCGCCGCGCTCACCCGCGCGCTCGTGGAGACGGCCATCCGGGCCGACGGCCCGCCGCCGCCCGTGCGCACCGAGGTGCTGCGGCTCGCGTCGTGGCGCGCGGGCCGGTCCGGGATCGACGGGGAGCTGCTCGCTCCCCGGACATGGCGGCCCGCGCCCGCCGCGGAGGTGCTGGGCCGGCTGGTCGACCACGTCCGGCCCGCGCTGGAGGACGCCGGCGACCTGGGCACCGTGCGCGAACTGCTCGACGCGGTGCTGCGCCGGGGCACCGGAGCGACGCGACAGCGCACGGTGCTCACGCAGAAGGGTGAGCTGCGCGCCGTCGTGGCCGACGCAGTGGCAGGCTGAGACGCGCGGGCCGTCAGCGGAGCCGGTGCGCGCCCACGTTCGCGTTGCGGGCCCGCAGTTTGCGCACGATCAACCAGCCGGCCAGCGCGGCGACCCCGGCGAGCACGACGTAGCCGGCCGGGCCGAGCGCGCCCTCGACCCGGCCCCAGTTCTCGCCGAGCATCCAGCCCAGTCCGATGAACACCGCGTTCCACACCCCGCTGCCGATCGCGGTGAGCACGACGAACCGCGTCATCGGCATGCCGGCCACCCCGGCGGGCACCGACACGACGCTGCGGATCAGCGGCACACACCGTCCGACCAGCACGAGCTTGCCGCCGTGCCGGTCGAACAGGGTGCGGCCGCGCTCGAGATCGGCCTGACTGGACAGGACGAACCAGCGCCTGGCCGAGAGCCGGTGCAGCCGCTCGTAACCGAGCCACGCACCCAGCCCGTAGAGCACCAGCGCGCCGAGCACCGAGCCCGCGGTGGCCATCGGCCAGACCCACAGGACCTCGACCGCGCCGGTGCGCGCCCGGAACCCCGCCAGCGGCAGGATCACCTCGGAGGGAATCGGCGGGACCACGTTCTCCAGAAAGATCAGGAACCCCACCCCGGCGGCTCCGAGACGGTCGACGATCGAGAACACCCAGTCGGCCACGTGATCAATGGTGCCCGATTTGTCGGCTCCGCCGCCGCGCACCCGGCAGGATGCGCTCCTGGTCACACTTCGGCAGGATGGCCGCCATGGCCGTGAACCCGACCGGTGCCGATATGAAGGCGTTCCTCGCCGCAGGCCCCGACCAGCCGATCGTCATGCTCAACCTGCTGCGCTTCGCCGAGGGCGGCGCCGAGCGCTACGACGAGTACATCGCACACTTCCGCCCGTTCGCGGAGAAGGTCGGGGCCTCGGTCGTCTACTTCGGGCACGGCGCCGATCCGATCGTCGCCGAGCAGGGACAGGACTGGGACGCGGTCCTGCTCGTCTCCTACCCCAGCCGCCGCGCGTTCTCGGACATGGTGCGCGACCCCGGTTACCAGGAGGGCACGCACCTGCGCACCGAAGCCGTCATCGAGGCGGTGCTGCAGCCGACGATCCCGCGCTGACCAGTGAGAACGACTGGTATCACCCGGGCATGGCGACGACCCTGCGATCGGCCTGGGCAAGATCGCCGAGCGGTTGGCGGCGTGGGCGCACCGGCGCTGAGCCCGCGGCCGCATCCATCCGATCGGCGGTCACCGCGGCGCAGGCGGCCGCCGAGACTGGACGCCGGCGCGGTCGTCGACGAGGCCGGTTCGCGCCGCCCGGCCCGGCCGGGACGGCCGAAGCCCCTCCTCCGAAGGTGATCCCGTGACCTCCACCGCGTCCCCCGCCATGCAGAAGGCCGATCTCGACTCGATCGAGCCCGACGTGCACGGCCTGATCAGCAAACAGACCGCCCAACTCGACGGTGTCGAGGTGACCCGGGTGCGGTTCGACCCGGGCGCCCGCTGGTCGAACGACCTCAAGTCCTACGCCGGCACCGAGAGCTGCGAGCTGCCGCACGTCGCGATCGTGCTCAGCGGCCGCCTCGGCGTCGAGATGGACGACGGCAGCACCGAGGAGTTCGGACCGAACCAGGTCATGATGCTGCCGCCCGGCCACAACGCCTGGACCGTCGGCGACGAGGCCTGCGTGTTCGTCGAGTTCTCCCGCGGCAACGACTACTACGGCTGAGAACCGAGAGTGGCTCTCGCTGCAGCTGCTGCAGCGAAAGCCACTCTCGCGTCGGATCAGGCTGCGGCGACGGCCGTGGCGCGGTCGCGGAGCGACTGCGGGACGGCGAAGCGGTCGCCGTACTTGGCGGCCAGCTCGTCGGCGCGGGCCACGAACCCGGCCGGGCCACCCGGGTAGCCCTCGATGTACTGCATCACGCCGCCGGTCCAGGCCGGGAAGCCGATGCCGAAGATCGATCCGATGTTGGCGTCGGGCACCGAGGTGAGCACGCCCTCGTCGAAGCACTTGACGGTCTCGAGCGCCTCGATGATCAGCATGCGCTCGGAGAGCTCGTGCAGGTCGACGTCGTGGTTCGTCGCCCCGAACTGCTCACGCAGCCCCGGCCAGAGCCGGGTCCGCTTGCCGTCGACGTACTCGTAGAAGCCCGCGCCCGAGCTCTTGCCCTTGCGGTCGAACTCGTCGATCATCCGGTCGATCACGGCCTCCGACGGGTGCGCCTCCCAGGTGCCACCGGCCGCCTCGACCGCCGCCTTGGTCTCCTCGCGGATCTTGCGCGGCAGCGTCAGGGTCAGCTCGTCCATCAGCTGCAGCACCGGGGCCGGGTAGCCGGCCTGCGAGGACGCCTGCTCGATCGTCTGCGGGTCGACGCCCTCGGCGATCATCGCGATGCCCTCGTTGATGAAGGTGCCGATGACCCGGCTGGTGAAGAAGCCGCGGCTGTCGTTGACCACGATCGGGGTCTTCTTCATCCCGAGCGTCACGTCGAACGCCTTGGCCAGCGTGGCGTCCGAGGTCTGCTCACCGCGGATGATCTCGACCAGCGGCATCTTGTCGACCGGGGAGAAGAAGTGCAGGCCGATGAAGTCGGCCGGCCGGTCCACGCCCGACGCGAGCTCGGTGATCGGCAGCGTCGAGGTGTTCGAGCACAGCAGCGCGTCCGGCTTGATGACCTTTGCCGCCTCGGCGAAGACCTCCTGCTTGAGCGCGACGCTCTCGAAGACGGCCTCGATGACGATGTCGCAGTCGGCGAGGTCGGCGTAGTCGGCGGTCGGGGTGATCCGGGCGAGCAGCGCGTCACCCTTCTCCTGCGTGGTCCTGCCACGCTGCACGCCCTTGGCCACCAGGCCCTCGGAGTACGCCTTGCCCTTCTGGGCGGCCTCGATCGAGACGTCCTTGAGCACGACCTCCCAGCCCGACAGCGCGCAGGTGTAGGCGATGCCCGCCCCCATCATCCCGGCGCCGAGGACGGCGACCTTGGTGGGCTGCCACTTCTCGTGGCCGTCGGGCCGCGAGCCGCCGCCGTTGATGTGCTGCAGGTCGTAGAAGAACGCCTTGGTCATGTTCTTCGAGACCTGGCCGGTGACCAGCTCGGTGAAGTAGCGGCTCTCGATGCGCTGCGCGGTCTCGAAGTCGACCTGGGCGCCCTCGACGGCCGCGGACAGGATGTTGCGCGGCGCCGGCATCGGCGCGCCCTTGATCTGCTTGCGCAGGTTGGCCGGGAACGCCGGCAGGATCGACGCCAGCTTCGGGTTCGACGGGGTGCCGCCGGGCATCTTGTAGCCCTTGCGGTCCCACGGCTGCGCGGCCTCGGGGTTCGCCGCGATCCACGCCCGCGCGGAGTCCATCATCTCGTCGACGCTGGTGGCCAGCTCGTCGATGATGCCGATCTCCAGAGCCTTGGCCGGCTTGTGTCGCTGGCCCTGCGCCAGGACCTTCATGAAGCCGTCGGCGATGCCGAGCATGCGGGTGATCCGGGTGACGCCGCCGCCACCGGGCAGCAGGCCCAGGGTCACCTCGGGCAGGCCGTAGATGACGCCCTTGGCGTCGAGGCCGATGCGGTGGTGGCAGGCCAGCCCGATCTCCAGGCCGCCGCCGAGGGCGGTGCCGTTCATCGCGGCGACGACCGGCTTGCCCAGGGTCTCCAGCTTGCGCAGCTGGGCCTTGACCGTGGCGACGTTCTCCATGATCGCCGGCGCGTCGGCCGGAGTCGCCTTGGACATCGAGTCCAGGTCGCCGCCGGCGAAGAAGGTCTTCTTGGCCGAGGTGACGATGACGCCGGTGAGGTCGTCCTTCTCCGCCACCAGCGCGTCGACGACCTCGCCCATCGCCGCGACGTAGCGGTCGTTCATCGTGTTGGCGCTGCGGCCCGGGTCGTCGAGGGTGACGATCGCGATCCCGTCGTCCCCGCGCTCCCAGCGGACAGCCTTCTGCTCGCTCACTGTTGTTCGTATCCCTTCAGATCTGCCGGGAGGGTCAGAGACGCTCGACGATCGTGGCGATGCCCATGCCGCCGCCGACGCACAGCGTGGCCAGGCCGTAGCGCAGGTCGCGGCGCTCGAGCTCGTCGACCAGGGTGCCGAGGATCATCGCGCCGGTGGCGCCGAGCGGGTGGCCCATGGCGATGGCGCCGCCGTTGACGTTGACCTTCTCGTGGTCGAGACCGAGGTCGCGCATGAAGCGCAGCGCGACCGCGGCGAACGCCTCGTTGATCTCGAACAGGTCGATGTCGTCGACGGTCAGGCCCGCCTTGGCCAGCGCCTTCCGGCTGGCCGGCGCGGGGCCGGTGAGCATGATCGTCGGGTCGGCGCCGGACAGCGCGGTGGAGACGATGCGGGCCCGCGGGGTGATGCCCGCGGCCTTGCCGGCGGCCTCGGTGCCGATCAGGCACAGCGACGCGCCGTCGACGATGCCGGAGGAGTTGCCGGCGTGGTGCACGTGGTCGATCTTCTCGATCCAGTGGTAGCGCTGCAGGGCCACGGCGTCGAACCCGCCGGCCTCGCCCATCATCGCGAACGACGGCTGCAGCCCGGCCATCGACTCCAGCGTGGCGTTCGGCCGGACGTGCTCGTCGCGGTCGAGGATGGTCAGGCCGTTGCGGTCCTTGACCGGGACGACCGAGCGGGCGAAGTAGCCGTTGGCCCAGGCCTTGGCGGCGCGGGTCTGTGACTCGACGGCGAAGGTGTCCACGTCCTCGCGGGAGAAGCCCTCGATCGTGGCGATCAGGTCGGCGCCGATGCCCTGCGGCACGAAACCGGTCTGGTAGGAGGTATCGGGGTCCATCGCCCAGGCGCCGCCGTCGGAGCCCATCGGGACGCGCGACATGGCCTCGACGCCACCGGCGAGGACCATCTCCTCCATGCCGGAGCGGATCTTCTGCGCCGCGGTGTTGACCGCCTCCAGGCCGGAGGCGCAGAACCGGTTGAGCTGCACACCGGCCACGGTGTCCGGCAGACCGGCCGCGATCGCGGCGGTCTTGGCGATGTCACCGCCCTGGTCACCGACGGGCGAGACGACACCGAGCACGACGTCGTCGATGACGGCGGGGTCGAGCTCGGGGAACCGGGCGCGGATCTCGTCGATCAGCCCGATGACCAGCGAGACCGGCTTGACCTCGTGCAGCGAGCCGGAGGCCTTGCCCCGGCCGCGTGGCGTGCGGATCGCGTCGTAGATGTACGCCTCGGGGATCTCGCTCATGCGAACCTCTCGTCTGCTCTGGCGAAGAATGCTGGAGGTGACGGTTGCGGCGGGCCGCACGGCCGACCGCGACGGCACGGGTCACCGTCCGGCGTCTTTGTTACAGCAGTACTGTCACATAGGTCAAGGTCTGCCGTAGCCTTCACCCATGGCAGTGCCGTCCTCTGCGCAGTCGCCGCAACGATCTGCACCCGATGGGGAGCTCCTCACCATCGACCAACTGGCGGATCGCAGCGGCGTCACCGTCCGCAACATCCGCTTCTACGCCGGGCGCGGGTTGATCCCGCCGCCGCAGCTGCGCGGCCGCACCGGGCTCTACGGGCCCGATCACCTGGCACGGCTGGAGTTGGTCAGCGAACTGTCCGCGCTGGGGTTCACGCTCGCCGCGATCGAGCGCTACCTGGAACGGGTGCCGCACTCCGCGGGCGCGGGTGAGCTCGCCCTGCAGCGGGCCCTCCTCGCCCCGTGGGTGCCCGAGGAACTCGAGGAGGTCGACCGGACCGAGCTCGATCGCCGCGCCGGCCGCCCCCTCGACGACACGAGCGTCGACGCCCTGGAGGCCCTCGGCGCCGTCGAACGGCTCGACGACGGGCGGGTCCGGCTGCACGGGCCGCTCGGCCCCGGGCTGGAGATGCTCGACTCCGGGCTGCCGGCGTCGTTGC
Source organism: Pseudonocardia acidicola (assembly GCF_012911935.1). Lineage (GTDB taxonomy): Bacteria > Actinomycetota > Actinomycetes > Mycobacteriales > Pseudonocardiaceae > Pseudonocardia > Pseudonocardia acidicola. The sequence continues at coordinate 26,800 of NZ_JAAXLA010000090.1, forward strand.
TGCGCGACTCCCACGAGCTCATCGAGAAGCACACCACCGCGCTGGCCGAGGACCTGATGGCGCTGTTCCAGCGGCAGGTGCTGCAGCCCTACCGCGACGCCGGCCGCCCGGTCGAGGAGCGCGGCCGGCTCGCCACCATGATGAGCCGGCTCAAGCCGCTCACGGTGCAGGGCGTGGTCACGGCGTTCGGCCGCGCGGTCAACCGGGCCATTCGGGAACGCATCGGCTGAGCGGGCGGATCCGCCTGCGCAAACGGCTCCCCCCGGGCCGAGCTGCTGCGCCTACGCTGCGGCGCGTGGCCGATCTCTTCACGCACCCGGTGAACGTGCGCTACCTCGAGGTCGACGCCCAGGGCGTCGTCTTCAACTCCTGGTACCTCGCCTACTTCGACGACGCGATGACCGCGTTCCTGCTCGACCGCGGCCTGCCCTACCGGGTCATGACCGACGCCGGGTACGACGTGCAACTGGTCCGCTCCGAGATCGACTGGAAAGCCGGCGTGGGCTGGGGTGACGAGATCGTCATCGCCGTGTCGACCGCCCGGCTCGGCCGCACCAGCTTCGCGCTGGACTTCGAGGTGCGCCGGGGTTCCTCCGACGACTACGAGGTCACGTGCGCGGCCCGGACGGTGTACGTGGTGGTCGCGACCGACGGCTCCGGCAAGCGCGAGATCCCCGAACTGATCGCCACCGCCCTGGGCCGCAGCCCGCTCTCGGATTCAGACCGGGCGGACGGCGTCGCGGAACCGGCCGCCGGGGGTGTCATCCAGCCCCGTCACCCGCAC
>NZ_JAAXLA010000091.1 GCF_012911935.1 Pseudonocardia acidicola
TCGCGCTCGTGCGCGGATAACGCTGTTCCGGCGACTATTTCCGCGCACGAGCGCGAAGCGCCTCCCCCAGGAACGCGATCGCCCGCTGGTAGGCGTCGAGCCGGTTCGGCAGCTTCGCCAGGCCGTGTCCCTCGTCCGGGTAGACGAGCAGCTCGCACGGCACCCCGCGCCCGCGCAGCGCCGCGGTGAGCTGCTCCGCCTCCGACAGCGGCACCCGCGGGTCGTTCGCTCCGTGGATCACCACGAGCGGCGCGCGGATGTCGTCGACCCGGGCCAGCGGTGAGGCCTCCTCCAGGAACGCCCGGTGCTGCTCCAGCGACCCGTACTCCCGTTCGCGGTGCGCGCGCCGGTAGCCCGACGTGTTCTCCAGGAACGTGACCAGACTCGACATCCCGACGATGTCCACCCCGGCCGCCCACCGCTGCGGCTGGAACGCGAGCCCGGCCAGCACCAGGTAGCCGCCGTAGGACGCCCCCCACAGCGCGGCGCGGGCCGGGTCGCACCCCAGCCCGGGCAACGCGTCGTGCAGCGCGGCCAGGTCGGCGACCGCGTCGAGCCGGCGCTCCACGTCGTCGGCGGAGTACCAGCGCTTGCCGTAGCCGGTGGAGCCGCGCACGTTCGGCACCAGCACGGTGTGCCCGGCGGCGATCAGCGCCTGCACGACCGGGCTGAAGCTGCGCACCGCCTGGCTCTCCGGTCCGCCGTGCAGCACGAGCACCGCGGAGCCGTCCGGGTCGGCGGGCCGGTAGACGAAGCAGGGGATCTGTTCGCCGTCGGGGGCCGGGATCCGGTGGCTCGTCGGGCGCACCAGCGTCGGGCCGCCCCAGGCCGCGGCGGAATGCGTCAGCACGCGGGCGGTGCCGTCGTCGAGATCGAGCAGGACGACGTCGCCCGGGGTCCCCGGCGCGGTGAACGACAGCGCCGCATACCGCGACCCCGGCGCGAGCACCGGCTCCGGCGCGGGCCGACTGATCACGCCCGCGCCGGGGAGCTCGACCTCGCCGCGCCGGGCGCCGCTGGCCGCGTCGTGCAGCACCAGCCGGTCCACCCCGTCCTCGGCGCGCAGCAGCAGCAACGTGCGGCCGTCGGGCGTCAGCAGCCCGGCGAGGTCGATGCCGTCGTCGGTGGCCAGCCAGCGCCGGCTGCCGTCGGCCGGATCGATGACCGCGATCCCCATCAGGTCCCGGTCGGCGTCGGTGCTCACCAGGATCTGCTCGCCCGACCATTGCGGGTGCTCGTAGCGGGCCGGGTCGGCGGCGTCGCTCAGCGCGCGCACCCGGTCGTCCTCGGTCGCGGGCATGGTGTCGACGACCAGTAGCTGGTCCGACATCGCGGGGACGCCGGGCACGGTCACCACCAGCCGGCGCGCCTCCGCGTCGACCGCGATCTGCCCGACGTAGCCGCCCCCGGCGTACACGGTCTCCTCCGCGCCGGTGGCCACGTTGCGCACCACCACGTCGAAGTCGACGCCGTTGCGCCGGTTCGTCGCATAGACGATCCGGCCGGGCAGCACCTCGAGCAGCCGGTTCTGGTAGCCGGGATCGGCGACGAGGGTGACGAGGCCGGCCAGCCCTGCGGGCTGCGCCGGCGGCGGGTCGAGGAGAAGCAGCGACAACCGGGTGCACTCGTCGCCACCCTGGTCGTGCTCGACGACGACGGCCCGCTCACCGGGCAGGTACCGGCCCCGGCACGCCCCGGGCAGCGCGGTCAGCTCCCTCGTCCGCCCGGCCGCGAGCTCGACCAGCTGCACGCTGCCCGTGGCATCGGATCCGGCCAGCACCCGCCCCTGGTCGTCGACGTCGAAGGCCCGCCAGGTCGGGAGCTCGAGCAACGCCGCCGTGATGTCCCCCATGCGTCGGCAGCCTGTCACAGCTCTCCCGGCCCGGCTCAGCGGCCGAGGAAGGCTTCGATCCCGGCCGCGATCGCGGCGGCATAGCGGGCCCGCCCGTCCGGGGACGACACGAGCGCGGCCTCCTGTGGGTTGCGCATGTTCGCGCACTCGACGAGCGCGGCCGGCCGGGTGGACAGGTTCAGCCCGGCGAGGTCCGGGCGCGGGGACAGGCCGTCGCGCCCGATGTAGTCCGACACCGGGAAGCCGGCGTCGCGGAGCCGGTCGCGCAGCGCGGCGGCCAGCGTGTGGGCCGGCCCGGACTGCGCGGCGTTCAGCGGCGGATCGGAGTAGGCGACATGGAATCCGTGGTTCGCGGGGGCCGAGCCGTCGGCGTGGATGGAGACGACGGCATCGGCGCCGTCCTTCGCGCCCGCGGCGCCACGCTCGTCCACGCACGGGCCGACACCGGTGTCGTCCGGCCGGGTGAGCGCGACCCGGATCCCGCGCTGGGTGAGCAGTGCTGAGACCCGCTGGGCGACATCCCAGTTGAAGGCGTGCTCGGAGTAGCCGGTATCGGTCGCGGTGCCGGTCGTGTTGCACGATTTGGTGCCGCCGCGGCCGTCGGGGACGGGCTGGTTGATGACCTGGGGGTTGCTCGCGTTGCCGCCGTTGTGCCCCGGGTCGAGCACGACGACCGGGGTCCGCGCCGCCGGTGCCGCCGCGGCGCCCGGCGCCGCGGGTCCGGCGGGGTCGGTGGCGGAGCGGGCGGCGTCGCTGGTCGCGGTGGCGGCGGTGAGCGCGGGCGTGACCGGCCCGCCCCCCACCCCGCCGGCGCAGCTGCCCAGGGTCGCGGCAAGGAAGAGGCCGGACAGCACAATCGGAACCGAGCGGCGCGGGGCGGACACAGCTGACAGCCTGACACGGCTACCCTGGCGGCCGTGCCGTCCACGCGCGAACACGCGTGAGAACCACCCAGGATCTGCGAGGAGAGCGCTGGTGCAACCGGGTCAGCCGGATATGGCAATGATTCTGCAGCAGGCGCAGAAGATGCAGGAGCAGCTGATGGCTGCGCAGGCCGAGCTGGCCGAGGCGGAGGTGATCGGCCAGGCCGGCAACGGTCTGGTGCAGGTGACCATGACCGCCACCGGCGACGTGCGCGGTATCCGGATCGATCCCCAGGTGGTCGACCCGGAGGACATCGAGACGTTGCAGGACCTGGTGGTCGGCGCCATCCACGACGCCACCCGGGCCGCGCAGCAGATGCAGGCCGAGAAGATGGGGCCGCTCGCCGGCGGCCTGGGCGACGCGGCCGGCGGACTGGGCCTGCCCGGCGTCTGACGTGTTCGAAGGACCGGTCCAGGACCTGATCGACGAGCTGGGCAGATTGCCCGGCGTGGGTCCCAAGAGCGCGCAGCGCATCGCCTTCCACCTGCTGGCCGCCGATCCCGCGGACGTCTCGCGTCTGCAGGACGTGCTGCAGCGGGTGAAGCAGGGGGTGCACTTCTGCGACGTGTGCGGCAACGTCGCGGAGAAGGAGCGCTGCCGGTTCTGCTCGGACGCCCGCCGCGACCCGACCGTCGTCTGCGTGGTCGAGGAACCCAAGGACGTACTGGCGGTCGAGCGGACCCGCGAGTTCAAGGGTCGCTATCACGTCCTGGGCGGGGCGCTGGATCCGCTGGCCGGCGTCGGCCCGGACGGGCTGCGGATCCGAGAGTTGCTGGCCCGGCTGGGCGGGACCGGCCCGGCCCCGGACGAGACCGAGATCGCCGAGGTCATCATCGCGACCGACCCCAACACCGAGGGCGAGGCGACGGCGACGTACCTGGTCCGGTTGCTGCGTGACTTCCCCGGGCTGTCGGTGACCCGGTTGGCGTCGGGGCTGCCGATGGGCGGCGATCTGGAGTTCGCCGACGAGCTCACCCTCGGCCGGGCGCTGTCGGGCCGGCGGGCGCTGTAGCGTCCGCGCGGTAAGTGGTGCTCCAGCACCGCGCTTGCCGCGCACGACCGTCCCGGCCTCAGACCTCCGGTGCGCTGCGCTGCAGGTCCGCGCGGCGGCGGAGCAGTTGGCAGCTCGGGCAGCCGCGGAACTCGGCGATGTTGAGCAGCTCCTGCTCCCACAGCCAGAGATCCCACTGCTTCGCCGCCAGGCGCTTGCGCTGCCCCTCGATGCGCTCGCCCGCGAGGATCTTCCCCAGGCCGACCGAGAGAACGACCAATACTACTAGACCCAATCCGATCGTCCAGTTCACGACGATCTCCTCCCGCAGGGGTGGCCTGGTGTGAGAGCTGAAACGCACCACCGTCGTCGGGACGGGTGGTGCCGCGGCCGCCGCGCCGGATCGCGCGGCCGCCTGGACCGCGTACCGGCCCCCCGCCGGCAGCTGCCCTGATCAGTCGTCCTCGTCGGCCCAGCTGTTACCGCCGCGGGGCCGGCCGTGGAGGTGCTGGCGCCGTTCCCACTCGTGCCGCCGCTCGGTGGCGGTCAAGCGCCGCTTCGGAGCGCTCGCTGCGTCCACGACTCCGACGGTCGCGGCGATCGCGACCAGGGTGGTGAAGCCCACCAGGATCACGGTGATCATGGCGACCACCTGCCGCGGCGGGCGGCGACGAGGGCGACCCGGCCGGCTCGGGAGGTGCGATTCGCCGAGTGTGTGCTGTCCATTGTGGAACTCCTTTCGTCGGGCCTCGGTCCGGCGGCCGCCGGGGGTCGAAGTTCCCGGTCACGACCGGGACGAGTGCGTCACCGCGGTGCGGCGGGTTCGCCGGGGCCGACCGTGCAGCTGGGAGAGCGGCGCGAGCCGGATCGTGATCACGGCGGCCTCCTCTCCCGTGTGGCTCCCCGGGCGGAGATGGTGCTGACCTCTGGGGTCCACCTGTGCTTAGATTGCCCCACGGGATCACACGATGCAATTGCATGGCGGTGGGATTGCACGGTGTACCTGTCTGGAGCAGCGGATCGATCGCACTCCGTAGTGGACAGCTCGGTGATCTCACCGCCCTGGTGACGGGGAGTTGCAATGGTCGCTGCACAGGGGCCGGCGGGCCCGAGGCGTCGCCTCGGTGCCGAGCTGCGTCGACTCCGCAGCAAGGCCGGGCTGAACCTGGAGGACGTCGCCGAGCAGTTGGACTGCTCGACGTCGAAGATCAGCCGGCTGGAGACGGGCAAGGGCATCCCCAAGCTGCCCGACATCCGCGAGCTGATCCGGATCTACGGGGTCAGCTCCGACACCGAACGCGACATGCTGTTGCGGCTGGTGAAGGACAGCCGGGAGCAGGGATGGTGGGAGCCCTACACCGAGGGTGTCCATCCCGAGCGGTTCGTGATGGACGCCCCGGCGCGCTACCCGGCACTGGAGACCGACGCGATCGCCGTGCGTTCCTTCGACATGGCCACCCTGCACGGCCTGCTGCAGACCCGCTCCTACGCCACCGCGGTGGTGAGTGCGGTGCTGCCGCACCACCAGCCGCGGGAGATCGAACAGCTCGTCGACCTGCGGATCCGCCGTCAGCAGGCGCTGTGCCGGGACCGGCCGCTGCAACTGTCCGTGGTGCTCGACGAGGCGGTACTGCAGCGGATGGTCGGCGGCCCCGCGGTGATGGCCGAGCAGTTGCAGGCCCTTGTGGACGTCAGCCGACTGTCCATGGTGTCCATCCAGGTGCTGCGTTTGGACGCGGGTTTGCATCGGGCGCACGCCGGGCAGTTCGTGATCCTTGAGTTCCCGGAGTTCGTCGGGCCGGACGTGGTCTATATCGAGGGCCACGCCGGTGATACGTACCTCGAGAACGAGTCCGACGTTGTGCTTTACAAGAACGTCTTCGCCGACGTGGCGGACCGCGCGCTCGACCCCGAGGAGTCGCGGCGGCTGATCGGCTTCTACCTGCGGAAATACGCTCCCCCGGGAAAGGTTGCACCGTGATCGAGTTCAAGGTCAGCAGCTACTGCAGCATCGGCAGCTGCGTGGAGGTCGGCGTCCTGCCGGGAGGCGGCGTCGCGGTGCGCGACAGCAAGAACCGGGAGCAGGGCCCGTTGGTGTTCACCTCCGAGGAGTGGGCGGCCTTCGTCGCCGGTGTGAAGAACGGCGAGTTCGACCCCGCCTGAGTGCTCGTACGGGCGGCACGGATCGTCCGTCCTCAATAGAGCCGGAAGTAAGGCCGGCGCGTTCTCGAATCGTCCGAAGTGCTCACGCTCGGTGAACTTGAGCTGGATTTGAGCAACCCGTAGCTCAACCGTGACGTAAAGGCCTACCCATCAGTAGGCAATCTCATTACCGTCTGCGGTCACCCGACGCACACGACGACCTCGAGGTGCCCGCATGCCCACCACCCGACGTCTGCTCGCCGCCATAGCCGCCGGCGCGCTCACGCTCTCCCTCGCCGCCTGCGCCCAATCCGGCCGCGACGCGTCCGGGGGAGCCGGCGCGGCCGGCGGGACGATGGTCTTCGGCGCCGCGGGCGCCCCGAAGAACTTCGACCCCGTCTTCAACGACGACGGCGAGAGCTTCCGCCCCATCCGGCAGATGTTCGACACGCTGATCACCTACAAGCCGGGCAGCACCGAGCTCGCCCCGGGCCTGGCGACCACGTGGAAGAGCAGCCCCGACGGCAAGGTCTGGACGTTCACGTTGCGCGAGGGCGTGAAGTTCCACGACGGCACCCCGCTCGACGGCGCGGCGGTCTGCGCCAACTTCGACCGCTGGTACAACATGTCCGGCGCCGCGGCGCAGAGCCAGATGATCTACTACGGCGACGTTTTCGAGGGCTTCGCCAAGAACGAGGGCGACGCCACCGGCAAGCCGGTCTACAACAAGTGCGAGGCGCCGGACGCGCGGACCGCGGTCGTCACGCTCAACAAGTACAAGGGCGCCTTCCCCGCTGCGTTCGGCCTGACCTCGCTGTCGATCTCCAGCCCGACGGCGATGACGAAGTACAACGCGGACCAGGTCACTCAGAGCGGCGACTCGTTCAGCTACAGCGACTACGCGAACCTGCACCCGACGGGCACCGGGGCGTTCAAGTTCGAGAGCTACGACAAGGCGAACGGCACCGTCACCCTCGTCCGCAACGACGACTACTGGGGTGAGAAGGCCAAGCTCGACAAGCTGATCTTCCGCGTCATCCCGGACGAGAACGCGCGCAAGCAGGAACTCGCCGCCGGCACCATCGACGGCTACGACCTGCCCTCGCCCGCCGACTACGCCGCGCTGAAGTCCGACGGTCAGAACGTCCTGGTCCGCCCGCCGTTCAACATCCTCTACCTGGGCATCAACGAGAAGAACAACCCGGCGCTGAAGGACCTGCGGGTCCGCCAGGCCATCGCCTACGCGATCAACCGCGACGCGCTGGTGAGGAACAAGCTGCCCGAGGGCGCCCAGGTGGCGACCCAGTTCATGCCGAGCACGGTGGCCGGCTACGCCGCAGACGTCCAGCAGTACCCCTACGACCCGCAGAAGGCCGAGGCCCTGCTGGCCCAGGCCGGCGCGTCGAACCTGACGCTGAACTTCTACTACCCGACCGAGGTCACCCGGCCCTACATGCCGAACCCGGCGGACCTGTTCTCGGTCCTCGCCGAGGACCTCAAGCAGGTCGGCATCACCATCAACCCGGTGCCGCGGCCGTGGAACGGCGGGTACAAGGACGACGTCCAGAAGGCCGGCAAGCAGGATCTGCACCTGCTCGGCTGGACCGGTGACTACAACGACGCCGGCAACTTCGTCGGCACCTTCTTCGGGCGGGAGAAGGCGGAGTTCGGGTTCACCGACGCGTCGCTGTTCAACGAGATCGCCGCAGCCGACGCCACCCCGGACCCTGCGGCCCACGCGGCCGCCTACCAGCAGGTGAACCGGGACATCATGGCCAAGTACCTGCCGGCCATCCCGATCAGCACCTCGCCGCCGGCGATCGTCGTCCGGTCGAACATCTCCGGCCTGATCGCCTCGCCGCTGACCGACGAGCGCTTCAACACGGTCAGCAAGACCCAGGGCTGACCCGTTCCCTGCAGCGTGGCGGCGCCGCCGGGATGCGGCGCCGCCACCGCCTGCAGGTCGAAGGAGAACGATGCTGCGCTTCGTCGTGCGCCGGCTGCTCCAGGTCGTGCCCACGCTGCTCGTGCTGTCGGTCCTGGTGTTCGCCTGGCTGCGGGCACTGCCGGGCGGCCCGGCAGCGGCCCTGCTCGGCGACAAGGCCACCCCGGAGAAGATCGCGTCGCTGAACGCGGTCCTGGGCCTGGACCAGCCGATCCCCGTCCAGTACCTGAAGTTCCTCGGCCGGGCCGTCACCGGCGACTTCGGCACCTCTCTGATCACCGGCGACTCCGTGCTCGCCGAGATCGGCCGCGCGCTGCCGGCCACCGTCGAGCTGTCCGTGGCCGCGCTGCTCATCGCGGTGGTGCTCGGCATTCCGCTGGGCTACCTCGCGGCCCGCCACCGGGGCCGTCCGCTCGACACCCTGACCGTGATCGGGACCCTGGTCGGCGTCGCGGTCCCGGTGTTCTTCCTCGGCTACCTGCTCAAGCAGGTCTTCGCCGTCGACCTCGGCTGGTTCCCGCCGTCGGGTCGGATCAGCGTCGGCCTGGACGCCACCCAGGTCACCGGCTTCGCCGTGCTCGACGGCATCCTCACCCGCGAGTTCGACGCCGGCCTCGACGCCTTATGGCACCTGGTGCTCCCGGCCATCGCGCTGGCGACGATCCCGCTCGCGGTCATCGTCCGGATCACCCGGGCCTCGGTGCTCGACGTGCTCGGCTCCGACTTCGTGCGCACCGCCAACTCCAAGGGCCTCGCGCCGGGCACCGTCCGCGGCCGGCACGTGCTGCGCAACGCGCTGCTGCCGGTGTCGACGACGATCGGGCTGCAGACCGGGCTGTTGCTGGCCGGCGCGGTGCTGACCGAGAAGGTGTTCGTCTGGGGTGGTCTCGGCACCCTGCTCGCGCAGGGCATCGAACGCCGCGACTACCCGCGGTTGCAGGCGATCGTGCTGCTCGCCGCGTTCGTGTACGTGATCGTGAACCTGCTCGTCGACCTGTCCTACGCGCTGATCGACCCCCGGGTGAGGTTGCGGTGACCACGACATGGGCGCAGCGGCGCCGGCAACGCGTCGACGACCTCGCCGCGGGCGGCGGACGCAGCCTCGGCGCGGAGGCGTGGCGGCGGCTGCGCCGCGACCCGGTGGCGATCACCGGCGCCGCGATCGTCGCGGTGTTCGTGGTGGTGGCGCTGTTCGCGCCGCTCCTCGCCCCGCACGACGCCGGGGAGAGCTTCGAGCAGCTGCGCGCCGACCTGCGTCCGGACTCGATCCCCGGCGCGCAGCCCGGCTTCCCGCTGGGCAGCGACCAGAACGGCCGGGACTTCTTCTCCCGGATGATCCTGGCCTCCCGGCAGACGCTGTTCGTCGGGGTCTTCGCGACGCTCGTCGGGCTCGCGATCGGCCTGGTGATCGGAGCGCTGGCCGGGGCACTCGGCGGCTGGGTGGACACCCTGCTCATGCGGGGCACCGACGTGCTGCTCGCGATCCCGTCGCTGCTGCTGGCGATCTCGATCGCCGCGCTGGCCGCGAAGCCCAGCCAGACCACGGTCATCATCGCGGTGGCCATCGTCAGCGTGCCGATCTTCGCCCGGCTGCTGCGCGGCGCGATGCTCGCCCAGCGGGAGAGCGACCACGTGCTGGCCGCCACTGCACTGGGGGTGCGCCGACGCGCGATCGTGCTGCGGCACATGCTGCCCAACGCGCTGGGGCCGGTGATCGTGCAGGCGACGCTGACCTTGGCCACCTCGATCCTCGACGCCGCCGCGCTGTCCTTCCTGGGCCTGGGCGACGGCGACCCCGCCCGTGCCGAATGGGGGCTCATGCTGGCGAACGCACAGGCCTATCTCGACGTCCGTCCCGCGCTCGCGTTCTACCCGGCGATCGCGATCATCCTGGTGGCCCTGGGTTTCACGCTGCTGGGTGAGTCGCTGCGCGAGGCGCTCGACCCGAAGGGCCGCCGATGAGTCGCTTGCCGAGCTCGAGAAGAGCGCACCGATGATCGCTGTGGGCGTACGTGCCGACCGGGCGGTGGCACCGCCACTGCTGGAGGTGCGCGACCTGAGTGTCGCGTTCACCCGGCGTGGCGAGCCGGATGCCGTCGCGGTCGACGGGATCAGCTTCGACGTGGCCCCCGGCGAGGTCGTCGGCCTGGTGGGGGAGTCGGGCTGCGGGAAGTCGGTCACCTCGTTGGCGATCATGCGGCTGCTGCCCGAACGCGGGAACCGGGTCACCGGGGAGGTCCGGTTGGACGGTACCGACCTGCTCACGCTGTCCGCCGCGGCCATGCGTGGGCGCCGCGGCCGGGATCTGAGCATGGTCTTCCAGGACCCGTTGTCCTCGCTGAACCCGGTGGTGCCGATCGGGGTGCAGGTCACCGAGGTGCTGCGCCGGCACCGTGGAATGCGGAAGGAGCCGGCGCGCCGGGAGGCCGCGGAGCTGCTGGACAGGGTCGGCATCTCCGACGCCCGGCGCCGGCTCGATTCCTACCCGCATCAGATGTCCGGGGGGATGCGCCAGCGTGCGCTGATCGCGATCGCGCTGGCCTGCCGGCCGCGGCTGTTGATCGCCGACGAGCCGACCACCGCACTGGACGTCACCATCCAGGCGCAGATCCTCGGCCTGCTCGCCGAGCTGGTCGCGGAGACCGGCACCGCGCTGATCATGATCACGCACGACCTCGGCGTCGTCGCCGGGCTGTGCGACACGGTCAACGTCCTCTACGGCGGGCGGATCGTCGAGCGGGCCCAGCGGCACCGGCTCTTCGCCACACCGCGCCACCCCTACACCCACGGCCTGCTGCGCTCGATCCCGCGGCTGGACTCCCCACCCGGGGAGGAACTGCCCGCGATCCGCGGCTCGGTCAACGACAACCTGCCGTGGGCGGATGCGTGCGCGTTCGCACCGCGCTGCCCGCGGGCCGTCGAGACGTGCGAGGAGCGCACGCCGCCCTCCGACGTGGTGGGCGGGCGGTTGTTGCGCTGCCACAACCCCGTTCCCGCGAATGCGGAGTGATCCCGTGAGCGAACCACTCATCGAGGTCGACGACCTCGCCGTGCACTTCCCGATGAAGCGGGGAGTGATCCTGGACCGCACCGTCGGGCACGTCTACGCCGTCGACGGCGTCTCGCTGACCATCGGGCGCGGGGAGACCTACGGGCTGGTCGGCGAGTCCGGCTGCGGCAAGTCCACGCTGGGCCGGGCCATCCTGCGCCTGGTCGATCCGACGCGGGGCAGCGTGCGGTTCGACGGCACCGACGTCGCCGGGCTGCGCGGGGAGGCGCTGCGCCGGATGCGGCGGCGCTTCCAGATGGTGTTCCAGGACCCGCTGTCCAGCCTGGACCCGCGCCAGTCGGTGGAGTCGCTGCTCACCGAGGGGCTGCGGGCGCACGGGCTGAGCAAGGGCGCCGACGCCGACCGGGCCCGGCTGCACGAGCTGATCGACGCCGTCGGGCTGCCGTCCGGGGCGCTGCGCCGCTACCCGCACGAGTTCTCCGGCGGCCAGCGCCAGCGGATCGGCATCGCCCGCGCGCTGTGCGTCGAACCGGACCTGATCGTGGCCGACGAGCCGGTGTCCGCGCTCGACGTCTCGGTGCAGGCGCAGGTGCTCAACCTGCTCGGCCGGCTGCAGTCCGAACTCGGCCTGACCTACCTGGTGATCGCCCACGACCTGGCCGTGGTCCGCCACGTCAGTGACCGGGTCGGGGTGATGTATCTGGGCGGCATCGTCGAGGAGGCGCCGTCGCCGGACCTCTACGCCGACCCGCAACACCCGTACACCCGGGCGCTGCTGTCGGCGGTGCCGGTGCCCGACCCGGAGCTGGAGGACCGCCGCGAGCGGATCCTGCTCACCGGGGACCTGCCCTCACCGGCGGCTCCGCCTTCGGGCTGCCGGTTCCACACCGCTGCCCGTGGCGTCAGCCCGACCGCTGCGCCGACGAGCGGCCGCAGCTACGGGTGATCACGGGTGCCGATCCCGGGCACCGGGTGGCCTGTCACCACGCCGAGGCGATCCGCGACGGTCGGATCCAGCCTCACCGGGTCGAGCCCCTCCCGGTCGGCGAGGAGGATCCGCCGGCCCCCGGCCTGCCGCCGGAGCAGCCGGGATCGGTCACCGAGCTCCTGGGCCGCTGACGACGGCGGGTTCGCGCGGTTCGTCCGACGGTTTGACGCGGTCGGCGCCGCGCCGCGCGAGCATCCCGACCACCACCGCGCCCGGGATCGCCACGAGCAGCCCGGTCAGCGGGTTGCCGGTGAGCGCGCCCCCGACGTAGCCGAGGGTCATGAACGTGGCCGACCACAGAGCCGCGCCGCATGCCGAGGCGAGCACGACGCCACGCAGGCGCATCCGCAGCGCGCCGGTGAGGATCGTCGCGGTCACCACCCCGAAGGGCACGAAGTAGGCGGGCGCGATCACGGCGGATCCGGTGCGCAGCATCCGGGCCTCGATCCAGTCGATCGCGCGTGCCCCGCCCTTGTACCGGCGCAGCCGGCGCAACAGGGCGGGCCCGGCGAGGCGGCCCAGGCCGTACTTCGCGAGGTCGCTGACGAAGGACCCGGCCGTCGCCGCGACGACCGCGAGCCCCAGGATGAGCGGACCGGACGCGGAGTAGGCGCCCGCGACGATCACCATCGGCTCGGCCGGCGCGAACGGCACGCACGTCCAGAACAGCACCATCAGGTAGGCGGCGATCGGAGTCACCGGTAACGACACGGTCACGACAGTAACCGCCGCGGGGTGAACGGACGGCAAGGCCGATCCGGTGTGCCGCCCGACGGACGGTTGATCCCGTGCATCCATCGGCGGAACCGGACCGCCCGGATGACGCAGTATCAGCCACGCCGCTGCACCGCTCCTCACAGCAGGCGAGGAAAGGTCCCCCATGACTGTTTCGGCTTCGGCTAGTTTGACCGCGACCGCGACCGGCGCGGTCGCGACGACACTGGGCGGGCTCGGTGCAGCAGAGCGAGGTGGCGGAGGCCGTCCGGCGGGCGGCAGCCGGCGACCGGGGGGCGTGGGACGCGCTGGTCGAGAGCTTCAGCGGGATGATGTGGTCGGTCGCCACCGGCCATCGGCTGGGCCCGGCCGACGCCGCCGAGGTCGTGCAGACGACATGGCTGCGGCTACTGGAGAACCTCGACCGGATCCGGGAACCCGAACGGGTCGGTGGCTGGCTGGCCACGACGGCCCGGCGGGAGGCGTTGCGGCTGCTGGCGCACCGGGCCCGCGAACTGCCGGCCCACGACGAGGTCCGGCTGGACCGGGAGCAGGCCGGCACCCCGACCCCCGAGGACGTGTTCCTCGGCGGCGAACGCGACCGGCTGGTGAGCGAGGCGTTCGCCCGGCTCCCCGACAGGTGCCGGCAGCTGCTGCAACTCGTGGTCGTGGTCTCCCCGCCCTACGCGGAGGTGGCTGCGGCACTGGACATGCCGATCGGCAGCATCGGCCCGACCCGGGCACGGTGCCTGGAGCGGCTGCGCCGGCTGCTCGCGACCACGGACCCGGCCGTCGACGTGCGCGGCGCCGGAGGGCGGTGAGGTGGCTGAGATGTCCGAGATGACCGGCAGCTCCGATCCCGACGACGCCCTCATCCGTGAGCTCGGCGTCGCACTCGGCTGGCGGACGTCCCCGCCACGCGAGGTGGTCGAGGCGGCCAAGGAGTCGTTCACCTGGCGGACGGTCGACGCGGAACTCGCGGCCCTCGGGTACGACTCGCTGCTCGACGACGGGCCCGCGCTGGCCCGCGCCGCCGATCAGCCGCGGATCCTGGCGTTCGAGGCCGACGCGCTGTCCGTCGAGGTGGAGATCGATCAGACGCCCGGCGCGCGCCGGATGCTGGGCCAACTGGTGCCGGCACAGGCGGCGGAGCTCGAGCTGCGCTCGCCGTCGGCGGGGCCGGTCCGCGGGACGGCCGACGATCTGGGCCGCTTCGCCCTGCCGTTGCCCGGCGGCCGCGGGCCCGTCAGCCTGCGCTGCCGCCTCGCGGACGGCCGCACGGTCCACACCTCCTGGCTGACCCTCTGACCTTCTCCCCCCGACAACGCCATCGGGGTGGCTCTGCTGACGCTCAGTGCCGGCAGAGCCACCCCGATGCGGGCGGCCGGGGTGGGTTAGGTGCCGGGGAGGATCCGGACGGCCAGGCCCCAGCCCGGGATGGGCGTCCCGGCCTTGAGCAGCAGCGCCAGCGCCTCCCGTGGCGTGACGCCCTGGTTGTGGCAGATCCGCGCCACCCCGCCGGCGATCTGCGGGGCGGCGAACGAGGTACCGGTCCAGGTCGCCCACGCGTCGCGGCCGAACGTGTCCGGGTGCGGATCCTGGATCAGGTCCCCGTCCTCCGCGCCCCTCACGTAGGTCGACACGACGCCCTGCCCGACGGCCGAGCAGGTCACCCAGTCCCCCCGGCTCGACCACGCCGCGGGATTGCCGTCGGGGTCGAGGCCCGCGACCGCGACGACGTTCGGGAAGTGCGGGCCCGGCCCGCCCGGCCCGGCGAAGGCCGCCGGCCAGATCGGGCGGTCGTCACCGCAGTTCCCCGCCGCGCACACGATGAGCACATCGGGATGGTCCGTGGCGATCCGTTCGACGGCCTCGAGCAGCGGCAGCGGCGGTCGTCCGTCGACGGTCTCGGTGCCCAGCGAGAGGTTGAGGATCGTCGCGCCCGCGTCGACGGCCTGCAGCATCTGCGCGGCCACCTGCTGCGCGGTGCCGATCCCGTCGGTGTCCATGGCGCGGCGGATGTCCAGCGTCGCGGTCGGAGCGACCTGGGCGATCACGCCGGCCGCGAAGGTGCCGTGCCCGGCGCCGGCGTCGAGGAAGGAGTCGCCCGGCGGCGGCAGGACGTCGAGGAGGTCCTCGTTCGCGCCGCCGGGGTCGAGCAGCCCGTTCAGGTAGCCGTCGCCGCGCTCCTCGTCGCTGATCCCGGTGTCGATGACCGCGACCCGGGGCGGGGCGCCCACCATCGGGTAGGTGACCGCCGGGAACGGACGACCGCCGGCCGAGGGCTCCGGGCCGCCCTCGCCCTTCATCACCGGGCCGAGCGGGGTGATGTGGTCCGGCCCCACCGGCACACCGCGCATCCGCAGCTCGGCGACGCGAGCGAACGTGCCGCTGCCGCCTGCCGCATCGGTGCGCGGCCGGCCGGCGCGGACGGTGAAGACCTCGATCCCCGGCACGGCCGCTCGTCCGTGTCCGTTCGAGGGAAGCCCGAACTCGGCGAGCACCCTGCGGTGATCGTCGGTGAGGTCGCGGGTGCGGGCGACGATCCGGCCGGCCGCGACGAGCATGAGCGTGCCGGCGTCGGCGGCCGTCTCGATCTGCACGGCGTCCGGGACGCCTGCCCGGCGAAACTGCAGCGCAGCCACGCGCTCCCGCCAGTAGCCGAGGTCGGTGCGCAGCCGCACCAGGCTCGCGGCCTGCTTGTCGACTTCGGCGCGTTCGGCGGCGCGGGTCCGCTCGTCGCGGGGATCGGGATAGTCGTCGCCGAAGGGCGTTCCGGGCGCGTTCTCGGTCATCGGTCTCTCCTCCTCGACGCACCGCTCCATCGTGGTCAGAATCCTGCGGTGGACGGCGTCACGACGGAAGAGCCGAACGGCGGCCTGCTGATACGTGCGATCGCCGCGTACGACGGCGTGCTCGGCGACCCCCGGCGGTTCGGCCCGGTGGCGCTCGACGTCGCCGCCGCCGCCCGCCGGGCCGGGGACGCCGAGGCGCTGGTCGTGGCGTTGCGCGCCGCTGCGTGGGCCGACCGGTCCCGGATGGCGAACCTGCGGGCGTTGCGGCTGCTCGACGAGGCGGCCGGGCTCGCACGCCGCTCCCGGTTGCTCCGGCGGCACGGCGAGGTCCTGGTGACCCGGGCCGCGGTCAACCTGGAGCTCGGACGGGTGGGGGCCGCCATGCGCGACCTCGACCGAGCGGCCGGTCTCGTCGACTCCGCGACCGTCCCGGATCTCGACCTCAAGCGCGCCGCGCTACTGCACAATCTGGGCCGGCTCGGTGCCGCAGCGGAGGTCTACCGGCGGATCCTCGACGGCGACGGCGCGAGCGTCGACATCCGCACGCGGGCGGCCAACAACCTGGCCCTGCTCGAGGCGGTGGGCGGTCGCACGCGGGACTCGCTGCGGCACATCGACCTCGCGCTCGAGTTGGCCGGGCAGGTCGGGCCGGCGTTCCGGGCCGTCGTCGCGCACAGCCGGGGCCTCGTGCTCGCCCACGCCGGGCGGCTGGCCGAGAGCCTGGAGCAGTTCGACGAGGCGGCCGGCCTGATGGTGGACGCGGACCTGCCGCTCGGCGAGGCGTACATCGAGCACGCCGAGACCCTCGCGGCGCTGCGGGTGCTTCCCGAGGCGCGCGAGCTGTCGGTGCGGGCCGCCCGCGAGCTCGAGGCCCACGACGTGCCGCTGATGGCGGCGGAGGCCCGGCTCAAGGTGGCCGAGGTCGCGCTGCTGGCCGGCGACCACGAGGCCGCTCTCGTGGAGGCCGAGCAGGCCGTCACCGGCTTCCGCCGGCAGCGCCGGAC
The DNA here is from genome assembly GCF_012911935.1 of Pseudonocardia acidicola. Lineage (GTDB taxonomy): Bacteria > Actinomycetota > Actinomycetes > Mycobacteriales > Pseudonocardiaceae > Pseudonocardia > Pseudonocardia acidicola. The sequence goes on from NZ_JAAXLA010000091.1 coordinate 16,366, forward strand.
GGGATGGGTCGCCCTGGCCACGGTGGTGGCGACCGAGGCCGGGCTGCGCGCCGGGACGGCCGACGAACGGCGTCTCGATCAGGTCCGCCGAGCCGCCGACGTGTTGCGGCGCAACGGCAATCTGTCCGGCGCCGTCGCGGCGGATCTCGCGGTCGGCACGGTGGGCCGCGCCCTCGGCCGCACGGCGTTGGCCCGCCGCCGCCTGCGCGCGGCCCACCAGGACTCTCGGCGCGGGCCGGTGCTGGTCCGGTTGCGCGGCCGGCTGGCCGCAGCACTCGCCGGGCAGATCGACGGGGACGACCGGTCCACACTGGCCCACTGCCGGGCCGGGCTCGACGACCTGGCCCGGCACCGGGCCGCGCTGGCCTCGATGGAGCTGCGCGCACTCGCGTCCGGGCACGGCGTGGAGCTCGGCCACCTCGGACTGCAGGTGCTGCTGCGGTCGGGCTCGCCGCTGCGGGTGCTCGACTGGACCGAGCGCACCCGGGCGGCGGCGCTGCTCACCGCGGCGCCGCCCGCCCCGGAGGCGGTGCAGGAGGAGCGGGCGGCACTCGCCGCGGTGTACGCCGAGCTGGCGGAGGCCCGGCGGGAGACCGGGGCCGAGCCGGCCGAGCTGCTGGCCCGGCAGACCGCGATCGAAGCCCGGATCCGGCGGGCGACCTGGCACGGCCGGGTGCCGGAGGCCGCTCCCGGGGCGCGGCGCCCGGCGCACGAGATCCGCGCGCTGCTCGACGGCGGCGCCCTGGTGTCCTTCACCCGGGCCGGCGACGACCTGGTCGCGGTGGTCCTGGACGGCCGGCGTAGCACGCTGGTGGCCCTCGGGCCCCTCGCGCCGCTGCACTTCGAGGCCGACGCCCTGCTGTTCGCGCTGCGCCGGTTGACCCGCCGGGGCCCGGGGCCCGCGCTGCACAGCGCCCGGGTCAGCGCGGAGCACGCGCTGGCCCGGCTGTCGGAGACGCTGGTCCGCCCGCTCGGCGTGGACCCCGACGCCCCGCTGGTCGTCGTGCCGACGGCGGACACCCACCGGATCCCCTGGTCGGCGCTGCACCAGGGCCCGGTCGTCGTCGCCCCGTCGGCGTCGGTGTGGGCCGAGACGAGGATCCGGGCGACGGCCCGACGGCAGCAGCGGGTCGTCCTGGTCGCCGGCCCCGGCCTGCCGGGCGCCGAACACGAGGTGGCCGCCGTCGCGGACTGCTACCCCGCACCCGCCGTCCTCGTCCCCCCGGACGCCACGGTGTCGGCCACCGCCGACGCACTCGCGGCCGCCGACCTCGCGCACCTGGCCTGCCACGGGCACCTCCGTACCGACAACCCCACGTTCTCCGCGCTCGCGCTGGCCGACGGGCTGCTCACCGTGCACGAGCTGGATCTGCGCGGGATCGCACCGCACCGGATCGTGCTGGCCGCGTGCGATTCGGCGGCCGACGTCAGCTACGCCGGGGACGAGCTGCTCGGTTTCGCCGCCGCGTTGCTCGCCCGGGGCACGGCCGGGCTGGTGGCGAGTGTCGTCGCGGTCGGGGACCGGGAGGCGGTCGGGCTCATGCGGGCGCTGCACGAGCGGCTGGCGGCGGGACGCGGCATGGCCGAGGCGCTGCACGCCGCGCGGGCCACGGTCGACCGGGCCGACCCGCGCGGGTTCGTCAACTGGTGCTCGTTCACCGCGTACGGGGCGGGCTGATCGGGGCCGGTGTCGTCCGTTGGCCGCATCGTTGCGCACGAGCCGCCACGATGGGGTATCCACGGAGCCATGGACGAGCAGGTGCTGACCGCGACGCGACGGTCGCTGCACGGGATCGCGGAGCTGTTGCTGGCCGGCTCGCAGTACCGCGAGCACGGCACCATCCGGCTGCGCGTCACCCCTGGCGGGTTCGGGCAGGTCGCCGGCCGGTTGCGGGTGGAGGGCACCGATCTGGTGTGGGACGACGGCTCGGGAGGCCGCGCCCCGCTGCGGGGCAGCTGCCGGGACCTCGGGAAGGTCGCCGGCGTCGAAGCGGGGGCGCCGGAGGGCCTGTACTCGGACCACTCCGGCGTCGAACCCGACGACGAGCTCGCCGTCGACCCGGCCGCGGCGGAGCTGGTCGCCGAGTGGTTCGCGGCCGGGGACCACGCGCTGCGGAACTTCGTCCCCGGCTGCGAACCTGTGCTCTGGCCCGAGCACTTCGATCTCGGCGTTCAGCTCGACGAGATCAACTACGGGGTCTCCGCGGGCGACCCGGTCTACTCCTGGCCCTATGCCTACGTCGCGCCGTGGGTGAAGTGCCGCGGCCCCTTCTGGAACGCGCCGTTCGGCGCGATCCGCCGGTATGACGAGGTCCCGGCAGGCCCACTCGCGACGTCCGCCGTCATGGCGTTCTTCGTCGAGGGCCGCAAGATGGCCTGACGGCCTCGCGCGCGGTAAGTGGTGCCGGAGCACCACTTACCGCGAACGGGTGCGTCAGCGCATCGCGCGGTTGACCGCGGAGACGACGGCCTTGAGCGAGGCGCTCACGATCGAGCCGTTCACCCCGACGCCCCACAGGACGGTGTCCTCGACGGCGCACTCGACGTAGGCCGCGGCGCGGGCGTCGTCGCCGGCCGACATCGCGTGCTCGTGGTAGTCGAGCACCCGGACGTCGAAGCCGATCCCGGCCAGCGCGTCGACGAAAGCCGCTATCGGGCCGTTGCCGCTGCCGGTGATCTCGTGGATGTCGTTCTCCACCCGGACGGTGGCGACGATCTCGTCGGTGCCCTCTCCGTCGCTGGTCAGCCGGTGCCGGATCAGCTTCAGCGGGGTGACGCGGTCCAGGTACTCGTTGTCGAAGGCGTCGCGCATCTCCTTCGGGGAGACCTCGCCGCCCTCGGAGTCGGTGACCTGCTGGATGACCTTGGAGAACTCCATCTGCAGCCGCCGCGGCAGGTCGAGCTGGTGCTCGGCCTTCATGATGTAGGCGACACCGCCCTTGCCGGACTGCGAGTTCACCCGGATCACGGCCTCGTAGGTGCGGCCGATGTCCTTCGGGTCGACCGGCAGGTACGGGACCTCCCAGCGGTGGTCGTCGACCTCGACGCCGGCCTCGGCGGCGTCGGCCTTCATCGCGTCGAAGCCCTTGTTGATCGCGTCCTGGTGGCTGCCGGAGAACGCGGTATAGACCAGGTCGCCGCCCCACGGGTGCCGTTCGTGGACGGGCAGCTGGTTGCAGTACTCGACGGTCCGGCGGATCTCGTCGATGTCGGAGAAGTCGATCTGCGGGTCGATGCCCTGGGTGAACAGGTTCATCCCCAGCGTCACCAGGTCGACGTTGCCGGTGCGCTCACCGTTGCCGAACAGGCAGCCCTCGATGCGGTCGGCCCCGGCCTGGTAGCCCAGCTCGGCGGCGGCCACGCCGGTGCCGCGGTCGTTGTGCGGGTGCAGGGACAGCACGATCCCGTCGCGCCGGGCCAGGTTGCGGTGCATCCACTCGATGGAGTCCGCGTAGACGTTCGGGGTGGCCATCTCGACCGTCGCCGGCAGGTTGACGATCATCGGCGACTCCGGCGTGGGCTGCCAGATCTCGCTGACGGCATTGCAGACGTCGACGGCGTACTGCAGCTCGGTGCCGGTGTAGGACTCGGGTGAGTACTCGAAGCGCCAGTCGGTGTCCGGGTACTTCTCGCTGAACCGCAGCACCTCCTCGGCGCCGTCGGTGGCGATCTTGGCGATGCCCCCGCGGTCGGACCGGAAGACGACCCGGCGCTGCAGGATCGACGTCGAGTTGTAGAGGTGGACGATCGCCCGCGGCGCGCCCTCGCAGGCCTCGTAGGTGCGCTCGATCAGCTCCGGGCGAGCCTGGGTCAGTACCTGGATGGTGACGTCGTCGGGGATCGCGTCGCCCTCGATGATCTCGCGGACGAAGTCGAAGTCGGTCTGGCTGGCCGCCGGGAAGCCGACCTCGATCTCCTTGTAGCCCATGCGGACGAGCAGGTCGAACATGCGGCGCTTGCGGGCCGGGCTCATCGGGTCGATCAGTGCCTGGTTGCCGTCACGCAGGTCGACCGCACACCACAGCGGGGCCTTGGTGATCCGCTTGTCCGGCCAGGTGCGGTCGGGCAGGGATACCGGTTCGACCATCTCGTGGAACGGGCGGTAGCGGTGGAACGGCAGATGCGAGCCACGCTGCGGGTTCCAGGCCGGCTGATCCTCCGGAGCCGGTCGGGACGGCGTGCGCAGGCGGCCGGCGGAGGACGAGATGAAGGCGTCGGGCGAAGTGGTCATCGCGGAGATGCTCCTGAAGAGGGTTGGCCGGTTCGTCGAGGAGGGACGTGACCGGCGCAAGCGCCAACCCGCGACGAGGGGCCGGTCGGTCAGACCCCGCCGCGGCGGCGAAGGAGCAGGCGCGCCATGGCCCCGAGAGTAACCCCGGGCGCCGGGGCCGGAGCAAGGAGGTCCCGAGGAATGAGACGAGCGGCTCGCTGCGACACACCCGATCGGGTGGGGCTGTCGGTCGGTCGGAACGGCCCGGGCATGCCACGATGACGGCCGCTACGCGTGAGGAGGTCGCATGAGCGTGGGAACCACGGCGCGCCGGGGCGCGGGCCTGCTGGGCACCCTGCTGCGGACCATCGGGATGATCATCGTGCTCGTCCTGGTCCTGCACATCGTGCTCACCCTGCTGGACGCCAACCCCGCGAACGGGCTCACCTCGTTCGTGTCCGACCTGGCCGCTCAGGTCAACCTGGGCCTCGACGACCTGTTCCTGCCCACCGAACCCAAGCTCAGGGTCACGCTGAACTACGGGGTCGCGGCGGTCATCTGGTACGCGATCACGGTCATCGTGGTGCGGATCGTCCGCCGCTTCTCCTGAGACCCCGGGTCACGTCACCGCCTGCCGGACGGCGAACTCCGGCCGGCTCAGGTCGTCGCCGTCGAGGACCGCGCGCAGGATCTCGACGGCCGCGACGACGTCGACGTAGCGGATGTAGGCCGGGGCGAACCCGAACCGGGCCAGATCCGGGGAGCGGAAGTCCCCGATCACCCCGCGGGCGGCCAGCGCCTGCACCAGCGGGTACGCCCACGGGTGGCGCAGCGCGACCTGGCCGCCGCGCCGCCGGGCATCGCGCGGTGAGGCGATCTCGACCTCCTGGCAGTACCGGTCGACCAGGTCGACGAACAGAGCGGTCAGCCCGCGGGCCTTGGCCGCCAGTTGCTCGGGCGTCGCCCCCTGCAGGCTGGCCACGCCTTCGGCCAGCCCCAGCAGGGACAGGACCGGCGGGGTCCCGCAGGCCAGCCGCCGGGCGCCCGGGGCGGGCGTGTACCCGGGGTCGAACGCGAACGGGTCGGCGTGCGAGAACCAGCCGGGAAGCGGGGTCCGCAGCCCGGCGTGGTGCTTCCGGGCGGCGACGGCGTAGGCCGGTGCTCCGGGGCCGCCGTTGAGGTACTTGTAGCCGCAGCCGACGGCCAGATCGGCGCCCCAGCCGTGCAGGTCGACATCGAGGGCGCCGGTGGAGTGCGAGAGGTCCCACAGCGCGAGCACCCCGGCGGCGTGCGCGGCGGCGGTCAGCCCGGCCGCGTCGGCGATCGCCCCGCTGCGGAAGTCGACGTGGCACAGCGCCAGCACCGCGACGCCCGCGTCGAGGGCGGCGGGCACCGCATCCGGGCCGGGGACCGTGCGCAGTTCGAGGCCCAGCAGCTCGGCGGCGGCCCGGGCGATGTAGAGATCGGTCGGGAAGTCGGCCTCGCACGCCACGATCGCGCTGCGGCCCGGGCGCAGCCGGGCCCCGGCCACCAGCAGCTTGAACAGGTTCACCGAGGTCGAGTCGGCCACCACCACCTCGTCGGCGTCCGCGCCGAGCAGCGGGGCGAGCCCCGCCGCGATCCGGTCCGGCTCGGTGTACCAGCCCGCGTCGTTCCAGGACCGGATCAGGCCTGTGCCCCACTCGTCGCGCACCGCGGCCGCCAGTCGCCGCTCGGCGCTCACCGGCCGTGCGCCCAGGCTGTTGCCGTCCAGGTAGACCAGGTCGTCGGGCAGCGCGAAGCGATCGCGCAGGAACGCGATCGGGTCGGCGGCGTCGAGCGCCTCGGCGGCGGACCGATCCAAGGTGGCCACCGTTCCAGCATGCCGTGCGGGGCCACCGGCCTTGTCCGGCTGCGCCGATCGCGCCAGGCTTTCCCCGGCACGGCGGGAGGTGGACCATGGGCGAACCGGATGGCGACGGGCAGCTCGAGATCGGGCGGGGCGGGCGCGGCGCGGTCGAGCTCGACCGGATCGCCTACTTCAGCGACGCCGTGATCGCCATCGCGATAACGCTGGTGGCGGTGGGGCTGGTCGCGCCGAAGGTCCCGGTGGCCGATCTCAACCGGGCATTGATCGACATGTGGCCGGAGTTCGCGGCGTTCCTGCTCACGTTCTGGGTGATCGCGCAGAACTGGACGGCCCATCACCAGATGTTCCGGCTGATCGGGAGCTGGGACGCCGCCCTGGTGGTGCTCAACCTGTCGTTCCTGCTGGCGATCGTGCTGATGCCGTTCTCCACCCAGCTGCTCGGGCACTACATCGGCGGGCTGCCCGCGTCGGTCGTCGTGATCTACACGGCCAACCTGATGGCGTGCGGTGTCGTCCGGGTCCTGCTGTGGCGGCACATCCGGAGGGCCGGCCTGCTGCTGTCCACGGTGGACTTCGGCACCGTGCGGTACCTGCACCGGACGGCCCTGGCCATCCCGGCCGTCTCGCTGCTGGCCATCCCGTGGGCGTTCGTGGACCCCGGGACGGCGTGGGTCCCGTGGGTGCTGTCGTCGGTCGCCGCGCGGCTGGCCGGCGGCAGGCTACGGATCCGGTCGCGCCCGGGCTGAGCCGATCAGTGAGCCGATCAGATGGCGTACTGCCAGGCGGTGAGCGCGTAAGCGCCGAACCACGCCGACCCCAGCGCCACCGCGACCAGCGTCGCAACCGTGGTGGCGGGCCGCCGCCGGGCCAGCCCGAGGGCCACCGGGAGCAGCAGGGTGAACGCCGGCAGCAGCAGCCGTGCCTTGGAGTTCATCAGGCCGTTGCTGCCCACGTCCATGATCAGCACCCCGGCCCCGTAGACGAGCAGCGGCCAGGGCAGGCCGCCGCGCACGGCCCGGACCACCCCGACCGCGAGCAGCACCAGCCCGCCGGCCAGCACCGCGACGGTGAGCACCTCGAAGGCCGACGGGACACTCACCAGGACCGACGCGGCGAACTGCGCGGTCGCGGCGCCGCCGTCGAAGCGGGAGCCCCAGCCGCGGTTCTGCAGGTCGAACCAGCCGGTGGCCGAACCGGTGCGGGCGGCCACCCAGCCGAGGTAGCCGAGCAACCCGAGCGGGGCCAGCGCCGCGCCCGCCCAGGGCCGCAGCCCGTCGTGCCGCTGCACCACGGCGACCAGCGCCGCCATGCCGACGGCCAGCACGAGCGCCGCCGCGGTAGGGCGGACCAACCCGGCCAGTCCGCACATCGCGCCGGCCAGCACCCAGCGCCGGGACAGCACGCCGACGAGCGACCAAGCGGCGAGCGCGCAGAACAGCGCCTCGGAGTAGGCCATGGTGAGTACCACGCCCATCGGAGTGCCGGCGAACAGCGCCACCATGATCAGCCCGACCCGCCGGGAGCCGCCCGGCACGAGCCGGCCGAGCCGGCACACGCCGTACGCCGCGGCGATCCCGGCCAGCGTCGCGGCCGCCACGCCGGCCGCCTCCGACGGGAGCCCGGTGAGGAACCGGAGGGCGGCGGTCGTCGCCGGGTAGCCCGGGAAGAACGCCAGTGGTGTCTCGGCGGTGCGCATCCCGTTCGCGTCGGCCAGCCCCGGCGGCACGCCGTCGTAGCCGCCCTGGGCCAGCCCGAGGAACCACTCGCCGTCCCAGGCCCGGAGTGCGGTGCCCAATCGGGTGTCGTTCGCCGCAGCCAGCGCCGCCAGCACGATCACCCCGAGGCCGCGGACCAGCGCGAAGATCACCGCCGGGGCGAGCGTGGCCGCCAGCGCCGCGAGCGGGTCCCGCCGCAGGCCGGGACCGGTGCCGGGCCCGGACCGGACGGTGGCAGCGCTGCCGATCGCGTTCACCCCCGTCGTGTGGAGGCGGTGCGCGGGATGTGACACCGGCCTCTGTGGCATCGGTCATGCAGGTTATCCAGCCCTGTGTCCACCGGTAGGCTCGACTCCCGACCAGCGCCCGGAGTGAGTGCCGCGCCACGTGTGGACGGAACTCGGGGCGGGAAGCCCAGACGGTGCCGCGCAACAGGTCGCGGCGTCAGGACAGGAGGTCGGCGTGGCCCTCGTCGTGCAGAAGTACGGCGGATCATCGGTTCAGGACGCGGACCGCATCAAGAAGGTCGCCGAGCGGATCGTCCGGACCCGCAAAGAGGGTCACGACGTCGTTGTGGTCGTCTCCGCGATGGGTGACACCACCGACGATCTGACCGATCTCGCCAGGCAGATCTCGCCGGCACCCCCCGCCCGCGAGATGGACATGCTGCTCACCGCGGGGGAGCGCATCTCCAACGCGCTCGTCGCGATGGCGATCCACGCCCTCGGTGCGGACGCCCGCTCGTTCACCGGCTCGCAGGCCGGAATGCTCACGACCTCCAAGCACGGTGACGCCCGGATCGTGCAGGTCAACCCCGGTCGGCTGCGCAACGCGCTGGACGAGGGCTCGATCGTGCTGGTGGCCGGCTTCCAGGGGATGAGCGAGGACAGCAAGGACATCACCACGCTGGGCCGCGGCGGCTCGGACACCACCGCGGTCGCGCTCGCCGCGGCGCTGGAGGCCGACGTCTGCGAGATCTACACCGACGTCGACGGCGTCTTCAGCGCCGACCCGCGGATCGTCCCCGACGCTGCGCACCTCGACACCATCACCTACGAGGAGATGCTCGAGATGGCGGCGTGCGGCGCGAAGGTGCTGCACCTGCGGGCGGTGGAGTACGCGCGCCGCTACAACGTGCCGCTGCGGGTGCGTTGCTCGTACAACGAGAAGCCGGGGACCCTCGTCGCCGGCTCGATCGAGGAGATTCCGTTGGAGAACCCGATCATCACCGGGGTCGCGCACGACCGGTCGGAGGGCAAGATCACGATCACCGGGGTGCCCGACACCCCCGGCATGGCCGCCCGCATCTTCCGGACCGTCGCCGACGCCGAGATCAACATCGACATGGTGCTGCAGAACGTGTCGCACTCCGGCGACCAGCACACCGACATCACCTTCTCGCTGCCGCGCACCGACGGCCCGACCGCGGTCGCCGCGCTGGAGAGGGTGAAGTCCGAGATCGGCTTCGCCGAGGTGATCTACGACCCCGAGGTCGGCAAGGTCTCCCTGGTCGGCGCGGGCATGCGCAACCACCCCGGGGTCACCGCGACGTTCTGCGAGGCGCTCTCCGACGCGGGGATCAACATCGAGACCATGAACACCTCGGAGATCCGGATCTCGGTGATCTGCCGTGTGGATCAGCTCGACGACGCGGTGCGCGCGCTGCACGAGGCGTTCGAGCTCGGCGGCGATGAGCAGGCCGTGGTGCACGCGGGGACCGGGCGATGAGCGACGCGAACCGGCAGGGGCCGGTCCTCGCGATCGTCGGTGCCACCGGCGCCGTCGGCTCGACCATGATCGAGATCATCGACGCGCGGGAGACCGTGCCGTGGGGCGAGATCCGCCTCGTCGCCTCGGCGCGCTCGGCCGGCAAGCTGCTGCGCGTCCGCGGTGAGGACATCACCGTCCTCGAGCTCGCCCCCGAGGTCTTCGACGGGGTCGACATCGCGCTGTTCGACGTGCCCGACGAGGTCAGCGCCGAGTGGGCGCCGATCGCGGCCGCCCGCGGCGCGGTCGCGGTGGACAACTCCGGCGCGTTCCGGATGGACCCCGAGGTGCCGCTGGTGGTGCCTGAGGTGAACGCCGCGGACGCGTCGAACCGCCCCAAGGGGATCATCGCCAACCCCAACTGCACCACGCTGTCGATGATGGCCGTGATGGGGGCGCTGCACCGCGAGTTCGACCTTCGCGAGCTCGTCGTCTCCTCCTACCAGGCTGCGTCGGGCGCCGGGCAGCCCGGCATCGACCGGCTCTACGCCGAGCTGTCCGCAGTGGCCGGCAAGCAGCTCGGGGTGCGCGGCGGCGACGTCGCCGAGGCGCTCAGCGAGGCCGGGCTGGCCAGCGGGCCCGACTCGGGCTCGCCGTTCCCCGCCCCGCTCGCGCTCAACGTCGTGCCGTGGGCCGGCTCGCTCAAGGACGACGGCTGGTCGTCGGAGGAGCTCAAGGTCCGCAACGAGTCGCGCAAGATCCTCGGCATCGCGGACCTCAAGGTGTCCGCGACCTGTGTCCGGGTCCCGGTCGTCACCACGCACGCGCTGGCCGTGCACGCCACGTTCGGCCGCGAGGTCTCGGTGGAGGGCGCCCGCAAGGTGCTCGCCGAGCAGCCGACCGTCGTGCTGCGTGACGACCCGGCCGCCGGCGAGTGGCCCACCCCGGCCGCCGCGGTCGGCGACGACCCCACGTGGGTGGGGCGGATCCGGCAGGCGCTGGACTTCCCGAACACCCTCGAGCTCTTCGTGTGCGGCGACAACCTGCGCAAGGGTGCCGCGCTCAACACCTACGAGATCGCCGAGACCGTCGCCGCCGATCTGTAGATCCCTTCGCGGGCCCTTCGACGGGCGTGAGCCCGCTCCCAACGAGTGATCGAAACGTGCCGAGGCGGCGTCGTACCGCTACCGTTGATCACCGTGAGTCATCAGGAATTGCTGCGTCGCCACGGGGCAGGGGGCCGTGACCT
>NZ_JAAXLA010000092.1 GCF_012911935.1 Pseudonocardia acidicola
CCGTACCCTACGACCCCCCTCCGACACCCCCGGCTCTCACGCCGAGAACGGCATTACGGTCCCGCTGTGGCGGGTTTTCCTACCGTAACGCCGTTCTCGACGATGGATGAGTGGGTCGGAGGGGCGGTGGTCAGGGCTGTGTGGAGCCGCCCAGGGTGCCGTGCGGGATGTAGGTCGCCGGGATGATGCCCAGCTTGCCCTTCTGGTAGTCCTCGAACGCCTGCAGCACCTCGGCCTTGGTGTTCATCACGAACGGGCCGCCCCAGGCGACCGGCTCGCGGATCGGCCGCCCGCCGAGGATCACCACGTCGAGCCCGGCCAGCCGGGACTCCTGCTCGACCGCGCCGGCCACGGTGATCGTGTCGCCGGGACCGAAGACGGCCAACTGCCCGGTGCGCACCGGCCGCCCTTCGGGGCCCGCGGTGCCGGCGCCGGACAGCACGTAGACCAGCGCGTTGAAGTCGCGCCGCCACGGCAGCTCCACCGTCGCGCCGGGGCTGATGGTCGCGTGCATCATCGCCATCGGCGTGCGCGTCGAGCCGGGGCCGCGGTGGCCGCCCAGCTCACCGGCGATGACCCGGATCAGCGCGCCGCCGTCGTAGGTGGTGAGCAGCGCCGATTCGCCGGCGCGGAGGTCCTGGTACTTCGGCTCCAGCCACTTGTCGGCCTTGGGCAGGTTCACCCACAACTGCAGGCCGTGGAACAGTCCGCCGCTGGCCACCAGCGCCTCCGGCGGCCGCTCGATGTGCAGCAGCCCGCCGCCCGCGGTCATCCACTGGGTGTCGCCGTTCGTGATCACCCCGCCGCCGCCGTGCGAGTCCTGGTGCTCGAAGGTGCCGTCCATGATGTAGGTGACGGTCTCGAAGCCACGGTGCGGGTGCCAGGACGTGCCCTTCGGCTCGCCCGGGGCGTACTCCACCTCGCCCATCTGGTCCATGTGCAGGAACGGGTCGAGGTCGCGCAGGTCGACCCCGGCGAAGGCCCGGCGGACCGGGAACCCCTCGCCCTCGAAACCCGACGGCGCGGTCGTCACCGACCGGACGTGCCGGTCGACGTCGGTGGGCCCGGGCTCGGGCACGCGGGGCAGAGCGGTGACGTCGGAGACGGTGACGGCAGGCATGGACACCTCCACAAGCAGTTGAGTCTGCAACTACCTGCCTGAACGCTACTCTCATCCCCGCCATTCCCGGTCCCGGCACCGACGGTTCCGGGCTACTCCGGGGTGTCGGCATCCACGGTCCTGGCGAGGTAGGAACGGATCGCCTCCCGGCCGCCGTGGCGGATCTCCGGCCCGTGGGTGAACCCGACCAGCTCGTAGTCCAGCTCGGCGAGCACGTGCGCGGTCCGCCGGCACATCCGGTAGTCCGAGCACAGCGGGCGGGGTGAGAGCCGCACACCCAGCACATTGAAGATCGCATCCCCGGTGATCAGCAGCCGGGTCGTCGCGTGCAGCAGCGAGATGTGGCCGGGGGAGTGTCCCGGCGTCGCCACGACCCGCACCCCGCCGGCCACGTCGAGCACCTGGCCGTCGGTGAGACTCTCCCCGACCGGTACCGGGGGGAACCTGCCGCCGGGCAGCCGGGCGAAGACCCGCCCGGCCGGGGTGGACCGGTCCTGCCGCGGCGAGCGGCCCTGCTCGGCGTAGGGGACGTCGTCGGAGTGCACCGCGACCGGGGCGCCGGTCTGCCGGGCCATCTCGGCCGCGCCGCCGCCGTGGTCGGGATGGGCGTGCGTCAGCACGATCCGGGTGACGTCGGAGGGGTGCTTCCCCATCGCGGCCAGGCCCGCGACGATCCGCGGCGGGGCCGACGTCAGGCCGGTGTCGACCAGGGTCACGGATCCGTCGTCGTCGACGAAGGCGAACGAGTTGACCTGGGCGCTGCCGACCGTCGGGATCCGCCAGGCACCCGGGGCGAGCTCGATCGCGGGGGGATGCGCCATGCCGGCGGAGCCTAGAGGAGTACGTCCGTCCCGGCCGCCGGACGGTGCGCTCGATCGCCGTCCGGGCGCCAGCACGCCCGGACGGGCCCGGAGACCGGCATCCGAGGGCATCGTCGTGGGATGGTCAAAGAGTCTGGGCCGTGGTTGATCGCCGGTGGGATCCTGCTGCTCGTCGCCGGGTTGCTCGCCTGGTCCGGGGCGCTGTCCTGGTTGGGACACCTCCCCGGCGACATCCGGATCACGACCGGGAACGTCCGGATCTACGTGCCGATCACGTCGATGCTGCTCATCTCGCTCGCCCTGAACGTCGTGATCTGGTTGTTCCTCTGGCTCTTCCAGCGCTGACCGGCCGTGATGTGCAGACGGCGTCCGCGTCACCCGAGCCCCGAGGTCAGACGTCCTCGGCCGCATCCTCCACGCGGTGGACGGCGGCCTCCTCGGCCGACGCCGCCGCCCCGTCGACGCCGACGTCGGTGGCGTAGAGCTCGTCGTCCCCGTCGAACGGGCCGCCCTGGTCGGCGGCGACCAGGCGCCCCGAGCGGACACTCCCGACCTCGTCGTCGAGCAGTTCGCCGTCGGTGTCGCTGGCGTCGCCGAGGCCGTCGCCGTCGAACGGCTCACCGTCCGGCAGCTCTCGGGCCAGGCGCTCGTCGAGGCTCTCTCCCTCGGCCTCCTCACGGGCGGTGGTGCCCCATCCGTCGATCGCCCACGGGCGCTCGGGCGGCGAGTAGCCCTCGTCCAAGGGGTCCGCGGGACCGCGGTCGTCGAGGGTGTCCTCGGCGTCCAGCTGCTCGAAGACCACGTCGTCGGCGTCATCCGGCCAGTCGGCCATGGCATGCTCCCGTCGTTCGGCCCGCGCCGCGGCGCTCCTGTCGTGTCGCGCCGGCGGGCCGGTCGCGCTCCGGCCGGGCGACGGGCTCCGCGGTGACGCCGTCCGGCGGTCCCGGCCCATGGTGCAGGTCGCCGGGGTCGCCCGCCAGCGCCGCCGCTCGCAGCGGCAGGAAGCTCGGAGCGTCCTGGTTCGGGACAGACGGTGGCCCCGCGCGACGGACCCGGCCAGACTGGGGCCGCCCGGCAACGCGGCCGGGTGCGGGTCGACGTCAGGAGGCACGATGAGCGAGCTGTCGGTGGTGCTGGAGAAGTACTCGTTCCTGGAGGGGCCGCGCTGGCGGGACGGGCGGCTGTGGGTATCGGACTTCTACACCCACCAGGTCGTGTCGGCCCGCGGTGACGGCAGTGACGTCCGGGTCGAGGCCGAGGTACCCGCACAGCCCTCGGGCCTGGGCTGGCTGCCCGACGGCCGGCTGTTGATCGTGTCGATGCGCGACCACAAGATCCTGCGTCGCGAGCAGGACGGCAGCCTGGTCGAGCACGCCGACCTGTCCGGCCACGCAACCGGCGTCCTCAACGACATGGTGGTCGACGGCCAGGGCCGTGCCTACGTCGGCAACTTCGGCTTCGACCTGATGAACGGGGCGCCGATGCGGACCGCGCCGTTGGTGCGCGTCGACCCGGACGGGTCGACGACGGTCGTCGCCGAGGGCCTGCACTTCCCGAACGGCGCGGTGATCATCGGAAACACGCTGGTCGTCGCGGAGAGCTTCGGGCACCGCCTGAGCGCGTTCGAGATCAACTCCGACGGCAGCCTGTCCGACCGGCGGGACTGGGCGTCGCTCGGCCCCGTGCCCGACAGCGACGACCTCACCGAGGCGCTACCGCAGCTCACCCTCGCCCCGGACGGGATCGCGGCCGACTCCGAGGGGGCCGTCTGGGCGGCCGACGCGCTGGGCAACCGGGTGGTGCGGATCCGCGAGGGCGGCGAGATCGCGCAGGAGATCTCGACCGGCGAGACCGGCTGCTACGCCTGCGCGCTGGGTGGCGACGACGGCCGTACGCTGTTCCTGTGCACCGCCCCCGGGTTCAGCGAGCACGAGCGCCGCGACACCCGGGAGGCGAAGCTGCTCGCGGTACGAGTGGAGGTGCCCGCCTCCAGTGCCCGCCCTCGATGACGACGACCTGCGCCGCCGGCTCGCCGCGGCGCGGGTCGCCCGGCTCGCCACGCTGCGTGCCGACGGCACCCCGCGGCTCGTGCCGATCACGTTCGCGCTGGTCGACGGGCTGATCTGCTCCGCCGTCGACGAGGTCAAGCCCAAGCGCAGCGCCAAGCTGGCCCGGCTCGCCGACATCGAGCGCGATCCGCGGGTGGGGCTGGTGGTCGACCGCTACGACGACGACTGGTCGTCGCTGTGGTGGGTGCGGGTCGACGGCACCGCCGAGGTGCAGCGCGACGGGGGCTTGCGGGAGCGGGCGCTCGACGTGCTGGCCGAGAAGTACCCGCCCTACCGGGCGGCACGCCCGCGCGGCCCGCTGGTGGTGATCACACCGGCGCGGTGGGCGGGGTGGTCGGCGAGCTGACGTCGCTACGGCAGGGTCCGGATGAACTCGGCCACCGCGCGCTCGGTCGGCTCCGGGATCTCCAGGTGCGGGGAGTGCCCGCACGGCAGCCGCAGCAGCTCGACCGGCCCGGCCGCGGCGTCGCGCACCGCCTCGACGTGCGCCATCGACCCGTACTGGTCGGCGTCACCCTGCACGGCGAGGACCGGGCAGCGGATGCCGGACAGCTCCGGCCTGATGTCCCAGTCCCGGAACCCCGGGTCGAGCCAGATGTCGTTCCAGCTCCAGAACGTGACGTCGACGTCGCGGTGGTGCCGGGCCATCCGGGCTCGCAGGCCGCCCTCGGTGTAGGCCGTGCGGGCGGCCGCGATCCCGTCCAGGCCCAGCTGTTCGACGAACACGTGCGGAGCCAGCACGACCAGCCCGGGCAGAGCCCTGCCGTCGTGGTGGGCCGCGTACAGCAGCGCGATCGACGCCCCGTCGCTGTGCCCGACGACCAGCGGGTCGGTGAGCCCGAGCGCCTCGGACAGCGCCGGGATCACCTCGGCGGCCTCGTCGTGCATGAACGACCTGGTGCGCTTGCCCGCCGGCAGGTCGGAGAAGCCGTGCCCGAGCCGGGAGTACGCGACGGCGCGGCGGCCCGTCGCGGCGGCGACCCGGCGGTGGAAACCACGCCACAGCCCGACGGAACCCAGGCCCTCGTGCAGGAACAGCAGCGGGGCCCGCGCGGGGTCGCCGGGCACGTCCTCGAACTCGAACGCCGAACCGTGCAGCTCGACGCGGGGCAGCGGGGGAGCGGGGTCGGGCACCGGGACATGTTAACGAACACTCACGCGTCGTAGGCCACATCGAGCGGGGAGAGCAGCTTCTCCGGGGCGAGGCAGACTCTTTCCGCCCCGCTGCCCACCACGTCGGGTGACGTCGAAGGGCCTGGTCAGCGGCCCGCTCCGGCCCCTACGATGAACGGCCGACGCGGCATGCGTCCAGGGGGTGGGGGTCAGTTGGTCTCTCCGGACGGTGTGTCCGCCGGCGTCTGCTCCGGCGGCGAGGCGTTCGCGCTGCTCGACGCGCTGTGGGAGACCGCCCCGGTGGGCCTGGTCTACTTCGACACCGAGCTGCGCCATCGCCGGCTGAACGGCGCGGTGCTCGACATCGACGGCGGCACCGCCGAGGAGCGGCTGGGCCGCACGCTCGAGGAGGTGCACGGGGAGAGCGGCCGGCTGATCGCCGACGGCCTGCGCGAGGTGATCGCCACCGGCAGGCCCCGCCATGACGTCGCTCTGCAGGGCCGGCTCTGGCACGGGCGCGGTGAGCTGCAGGAGTGGTCGTTCAACCAGTTCCCGGTGCGCGACGCGAACGGCGAGATCATCGGGGCCGGCCTGGTCGTCTCCGACGTGACCGAGGCCGAGCGCACTCGCCGGCAGCTCGCCGACGCCGCTGCACAGCGCCAGCACGCGCTCAACCGCTACCAGAGCCTGGTCGAGGCGACCAGCGCAGCGGTGTGGATCCGCGAGCCGGACGGCACCGCGTCGCAGGACTCGCCGAGCCTGCGCGCGATCACCGGGCAGAGCGTCGACCAGTACCGCGGCTGGGGGTTCCTCGACGCCGTCCACCCCGACGACACGGCGCCCACGCGGGCCGCCTGGCTCGCCGCCGTCACCGGCGGCGCGCCCTTCACCCACACCAATCGCCTGCGTACCGCCGACGGCGGTTACCGCTGGTTCCGGGCCCGCGCGGTCCCGGTACGCACCGAGGGCCGGATCGTGGAATGGGTCGGCACCGAGACCGACATCGACGACGAGGTGCGCTCCCGGCACCGCCTCGACGTGCTCGCCGGGGCGACACTCGCGGTGAACGCCGCTCTCGACCCGGAGGCCGAGCTGACCGCGCTCGCCGACGCGGTGGTGCCCGCGTTCGCCGACCTGTGCCGGGTCTACCTCATCGACCCCGTCGCACCGGGCGCAGGCGTGGTGACCGGTCAGCGGTCGGTCACCCGCGTCGCGGCGGGCGTGCGGCCCGCCCCGCCGATCGACGAGCGCTTCGCGTTCGCGGCCGGTCATCCGGTGTCCCGCTCCGTGCACAGCGCGGCCCCGGTGCTGGATCCCGCACCGGTCGACGACCGCGGGGGGTGGCCGGGCACCCCGCAGATGTGGGCGTGGGGCAGGCAGGCCGAGCTGAACTCGACCCTGGTGGCCCCGGTGCTGTCGAGCGGGCGGGTGATCGCGGCGCTGATGTTCCTGGCCTGCGGCGACCGGTCGCCCTACACCGACGACGACCTCGCGCTGGTCACCGAGTTGGCCGCGCGGGCGTCCACGGCGGTGGAGCACGCGCTGCGCTTCGAGCAGACCCGGCAGGTGTCGCTGGCGTTGCAGAACTCGATGCTCACCGAGCCGCCGCCGCCCGCGGCGATCGGGATCGGCGGTCTCGAGGTGGAAGTGCGGTACCTGCCCGCGACGGCGGATCTCGAGGTCGGCGGGGACTGGTACGACGCGTTCGGGCTGCCCGGCGGGGACCTGGCGCTGGCCGTCGGGGATGTGGCCGGTCACGACCTGTCCGCGGCCGCGACCATGGGCCAGCTGCGCAGCATGCTCCGTGCGCTCGCGTTCGACAGCGAGGGCGACCCGTCCTACGTGCTGCGCCGGCTCGACCGGGCCGCGTCCCGGCTCGGGGTCACCCGGTTCACCACGCTGCTCTACGGCCGGGTGCTGTGCGCCGGTGGCCGCAGGCTGTTCCGCTGGTCGAACGCCGGGCATCCGCCCCCGCTGATCGTCGACCCGGACGGGACGCCGCGGATCGTCGCGGGCCACGTCGACGTGGTACTCGGGGCGGATCCCGCCCGGCCGCGCCGCGACCAGGAGATCGAGCTGGCGCCCGGCTCGACCCTGCTGCTCTACACCGACGGGCTCGTCGAGCGCCGCCGCGACTCCGACGACGACGCGACGGCCGCGCTGCTGCGCCTCGCCCGGGACGCGGCCGGACTTCCGCTGGCCGCGTTCTGCGACCACCTGGTCCGCGAGACCACCGCCGACACCGGTGACGACATCGCCGTGCTGGCCCTCCGGGCCCGGCGCTAGTGGTGGGCGGTTCGGTGGGCTGCGAGCGCGTCGAAGCCGAAGTCGGCCTCCGGGTCGCGCCACACCGAGTGCGCGTGGTTGACCTGGCGCTGGGTGTTGTCGTACTCGACGAGCAGCCGCGGCCCCTGCAGCCGGTAGTAGTGCGGGTCCTCGGGCGCGGTCCCGCCCGCCCAGGCGAAGTGCACCGCCTCGAGCGCGGCCTCGCCGGGGACGGCGGTCAGCCCGTCCGGGACCCGGCCCAGGTAGGTCTGGAGCAGGGTGCGCAGCAGCTCGCGCTGTCCGGTGTCCAGCTCGGCCGCGGCCACTCCCTTGGGCACCGTGGTCAGCGCGAGCGCCGCATGGTCGGCGGGGCCGTAGCCCGAGCCGCCCTCGGCGCGCTCGTCCATCGCGGTCACCCGGTCGATCAGCCGCTGCTCGGTGAAGTGCCCGCGCCAGATGTCGGGCAGGTGCAGCATCTCGTCGCCGTCGCCGATGCGGGTCCGGTTGCCGCCGATGATGTCCGACGGCGCGCGGTCCAGCAGCACCGCGCGGGCGGCGAGCTCCGGACGCAGCGACCGGACCAGCTCGCGGGCCAGGTCCTCGGCGCCACCCAGCGGGCGCAGCGGGTTCGGCCCGAGCAGCGGCGCCGCCGCCGGGTCGGACCCGATGAAGCACGGCGTGGTGGACCGTACGGCACCGTCGACGACCAGGTTGTTCAGCGACACGTGGTGTCCGCCGAAGCGCCAGCCCCACGGCGCGTTCCCGCCCGGCTCGCCGAAGACCCGCAGCCAGTACAGCCCCGGGTCGCGGCCGCGCTCGCGACCCCAGTCCACGCTCCAGCCCTCGACGTGGTCGAGGATGTTCTCCAACCCCATCACGGTGGCGACGGTGTTGTAACCCGCGGTCGACAGCCCGGACGCCACCAGCTGCATGGCCAGGCTCTGCTGGGCCGGACGCATGTCCTTCAGCGGTAGGCCGCCGTGGTCGGTCGGGGTGTAGTACCAGCGCAGGCGCTCGGCGTCGGCCTCGGCGTCGGCGCCGGGGGTGCCCCGGCGCGCGGCGGCGGCCTGCTCGGCGTCGAGCGACTCCAGCCAGGCCCCGGCGGCCGCGGCCATCCGCTCGGCGACCTCGCGGGCCGCGTTCTCATCGATCTGGCTCTCGTCGGCGGTGACGGTGGACATGCCGGGAACCATACGGTGCCGGACCGCACGTGTGCGCTGTGCCGACCCACGTGTTCCGCGCTCCCGGCGGGGTCGATCTACAGTGCGGCGAGCACGACAGGAGAGGACCCGCCGACGGTGACCACGTTCGCCGACCTCATCGCGCGCGCCCGCCGGCTCGTCGGCCCGGGTGCGCGCCGGGTGCTGCTCGGTGTCACCGGCAGTCCCGGAGCGGGCAAGACGACGCTGGTCGAGGAGCTCGCCGCAGCCCTGCGCCCGGACCCGCCCGCCGAGCTGACCGCGGGGGAGTGGGTCGGGCACGTCCCGATGGACGGTTTCCACCTCGCCGACGTCGAGCTGAGGCGGCTGGGCCGCCGCGACCGCAAGGGCGCCCCGGACACCTTCGACGCCGGCGGCTACCTCGCGCTGCTGCGCCGGTTGCGCGCCGACGACGAGGACGTGGTCTACGCGCCGGCCTTCGAGCGGGTGCTGGAGCAGCCGGTGGCAGGCAGCATCGCGGTGCCCCGCGCCGTCCGGCTGATCCTGACCGAGGGCAACTACCTGCTGCTCGACGGCGAACGGTGGCGCGCCGTCGCGGCCGCCCTCGACGAGGTGTGGTTCTGCGACCTGCGCGCCGACACCCGGATCGCGCGGCTCACCGCCCGGCACGAGGCGTTCGGCAAGCCGCCGGCGCACGCCGCGTCCTGGGTGCGCGACGTCGACGGGCCGAACGCAGAGCTCATCGAGGCCACCCGGGACCGGGCCGACCTGGTGGTGCCGAGCGCGGTGCTGGAGTCGATCGGGCGGTGTCCGGCGGGCTGAACCCGTCGACCGGCGGCGCGCCACGACCGGCGCCGGTGGGCGTCGGCGGCGGGCCGGTGGCCGCGGCCGGGTAGCGGCCTTGCCTCCCGTGGCGTCGCGGGACGAGGGTGAGCGGCGTGGGCGTGCCGGAGGTGCCGGCCTCGCTGCGGTCGTGGATGTCCGCGGTGAGCGAGATCGCGCGTGCCGTCAACGCGGCCGAGCCGCTGGACGTGGTCCTCACCCGGGTCGCCGAGCAGGCCTGCCTGCTGATCGGGTTCGAGTACTGCGCGGTGATGCTGGCCGACGCGGACCGCGAGCACCTACAGGTGGCCGGCTGGTCCGGGCTGTCCCCGGACTACGTCGCGCTGGTCAGCGACAGCGGCTCGCTGCTCATCCGCCCGCCCGGCCCGCAGCTCGACTCGCCCGCAGCCCGGGCCTTCCGGGAGGGCCGCACGATCGCGGTGCCCGACGTCGCGGTGGCGGCGAACTACGGCCGGCTGCGGTCGCTCGCGCCGGCCCAGGGCTACCAGGGGCTGCTGGCGGCGCCGCTGCGCACCTCGGACGAGCTGGCGGGGGTGATCGTCGCCTACTCGGCCGCGGCCCGGGGGTTCACCGCGCCGGAGATCGAGCTGATCGAGCTTCTCGCCGGGCAGGCCGCGCTGGCGCTGGAGACGGCCCGGTTGCGCGCCGCCCAGCAGTCCGTGATCGCGGAGCTGTCCCGGGCCAACGGGGAGCTGCGGCGGGGCCGGGCCGTGCTGGAGTGGGCCGAGGAACAGCACCACCGGCTGATGCAGCTGGTGCTCGACGAGGTCGGCCTCGCCGGGCTGGTCACCGCGCTGGCGGCGACGCTGGAGGCCTCGGTGACCGTCGAGGACGCCGAAGGGCGGCTGCTCGCCCGGGCCCCGGAGGTGGGCTACCGGCCACCGCCCGACCCCGCGGCGCGGCGCCGTCGCCCGGCCCGCATGGCGCTGGAGGCCTCGGGTGTCGCGGCCGGCCCGCCCCGCCGCTACGAGGTGGTTCAGGTCCCGGTGGTCGGGCCGTCCGGCCCGGTGCTGCCCGGCGCCCCGGGGCGGGTGCCCGGGGAGGTGGCCTGGGCGGCGCCGGTGGTACTGGGCGGGGAGCTGGTGGGCCGGCTGTGGGTGACCGCGCCGCCGGCCGCCCCGGCGCCGGTCCAGCTGCGGGTGATCGAGCGGTTCGCACTGGTCGTCGGGATGGAGCTGCTCAAGCAGCGGCACCTCGTCGACGTGGCGGGCCGGCTGTCCGGGGACCTGCTCGACGATCTGCTGCGGCCCGACGGCCCGGCCCGGCCGCAGGCGGTACTGGACCGTGCCGCGGCGCTCGGGCACGACCTGTCCCGGCCGCACACGCTCGCGGTGCTGGCCGTCGACGGACCGGTGCCGGCCGCGGTCCGGCTGCCCGAGCTGATCCGGGGCGCGGCCGAGCCGGACGCCGGACTGCTGGCGGGGCCGCACGACGGGGTGCAGGTGCTGTTGCTGCCCGCCGGGCCCGATCCACTGGAGCTGCTGCGCCGGATCCTCGGGCACACCGAAGCGGCGCTGGCCCCGCGTGGCACGGTCACCGTCGTCGCCGGCCCGGTCGCCCGCAGCCTCGACGACTACGCGGCCGCCTACCGGGTGGCGCGGGGGGCCGCCGGGCTGCGCCGGGCGAGCCGGCCCGGTGGTCTCGTCGATGTCCGGGAGCTCGGGTTGTCGGCGCTGCTGCTGGAGACCGGGGCGCCCGAGGCCCTGCGCCGCTTCGCCCGCGGCCTGCTGCGTCCCCTCGCCGCGCACGAGTCGGTGCGCGGCGGCGACCTGCTCGCCACACTGCGGGCCTGGCTGGCCGCGGGCTGCTCGACCTCGGCGGCCGCGGCTGCGCTGGTCGTGCACCCGAACACCGTGGGCTACCGGCTCGGCCGGATCGAGCAGCTGATCGGCCGCAGCCTGCGGGACACCGGGGTCCGGCTCGAGCTGCAGCTCGCCCTCACGATCCGGGAGATCGTCCGGCTGGACGAGACGCCGTAGCAGCCCGCCGGGGCTCCCGGTCTAGTCGTCGGTGGTGCTCTGGTGCCGACCCGCGGCGCAGCGGGTCGGATCGGACCGCAGGCACGCCTTCCCGCCCGCGACGCGCAGTCCGGCGACGTCGAACGCGGTGACCCAGTCGGAGGCGATCGCCCGCTGCGCGGTGGCCAGCGGGATGAGCCCCGAGCAGACGGCCTGGTTGAGCTTGTTCTCGACCGCGTCCTTGGGGTTCGGGATCGGGCCCGGCTCCACCCACAGGTTGCGCGGGTCGTCCGGTGCCCCACCGAGTTCGAGGGACACCAGGTGGTCGTACTCGCCCTTCTCGCCGGCGGGCAGGCCGTAGGAGCGGGCCGACTCGGCCTTCATCCGGCTGGTCACCGAGGTGGACGGGCGCACCGTCGCGGTCCATCCCGACGTGCAGATGGTGCTCTGGATGTCGGCCTGGGTCACGGCCGGGTTGATCGCACCGGGGGTGCACGACGGGTCGGGCAGCGGTTGACCGTCCTGCGAACCGACCCGGCAGGTGTTCGGCGTCGGCATCGGTGTCGTGGCCCGGCCGACCGCCAGGGCCGCGGCCACCGGCGGGGCACCGGCGGCCGCGGTGGGCGGCGGAGAGGCCGACGCCGCGGCCGACTGGCAGCCGGACAGCGAGAGCGCGACGGCCGTGGCCACGACGAACGAGCCCACCTTGCGAGAACCCACCCGGGAACCTTCCTGATCGAGCCGGGACGATGGTGACGTTGCGGTGCAATTCGGTCACAGATCGTCACCACCTGGCGCCGGAAGCCTCTCAGGTCGCCATCCCGGGCCCGATGCCGGGCCGGGGCGTGGAGAACCTGTGCCGGGCTCCAGGGGCTGCGCGGTTTTCCTGGGTCCGGACACATGGCCGCCCCCGGCCCGACGCAGCACGATGTGGCGTGCGCGTGCTGTGGGTCACACCCGATCCGCGCCGCCACCACACCGCGTCGAGGAGGCCGCTGTGTACCGGAGGCCGATGTGAAACCGCCGCCCTTCCACTACGCCGCACCGAGCTCGGTGGTCGAGGCCGTCGATCTGCTCGTGGCGCACGCCGCCACCGAGCCACGGGTGCTCGCCGGCGGGCAGAGCCTGATCCCGCTGATGAACTTCCGGCTGGCCCAGCCCGGCCACCTGATCGATCTGCGCAACGTCACCGAGCTGCAGGGCATCCGGGTCGACGGGGACGTCCTGGTGATGGGCGCGATGACCCGCCAGGCGGCCGTGGAGCGCTCGCCCGAGGTGGCGCTGCTGGCGCCGCTGCTGGCCGAGGCCGTCGGCCTGGTCGCCCACGCCCCGATCCGCAACAGCGGCACGATCGGTGGCAGCATCGCGCACGCCGACCCGGCCGCCGAGCTGCCCGCCGTCGCCCTGGCGCTGGACGCCGACCTGGTCGCCACCGGTCCCGAGGGCACCCGCACGATCCCGGCCGCCGAGTTCCTGCTCGGCCCGTTCAGCACCGCGCTGCGCCCCGACGAGATCCTCACCCAGATCCGCGTCCCGCGGCGGGGAGGCGGGCACGCCTTCGTCGAGTTCGCGCGTACCCACGGCAACTTCGCGCTGGTCGGGGTGGCCGCGCAGGTGGAGGTCGGCGCCGACCGGGTCCGCCGGGCCGCGATCGCGCTCACCGGTGTCGCGCCCACCGCGATCCGGGCGACCGCCGCCGAGAACGCCCTGGTCGGCGCCGCACCCGACGCCGAGACGATCGCGGCGGCCGCCGACGCCGCCGTCGCCGGCCTGACCCCCGCGGGCGATCTGCACGCGAGCGCGGCGACGCGCACCGCGCTCGCCCGCAGCTACGTCCGCCGCGCGCTCGAACGGGCGATCTCCCGCGCCCAGGACCGGAGGTGACCCCATGACCGAACCGGCCGCGGACACACCGCAGAAGCACCGGATCACCCTGACCGTCAACGGCCGAGCGCACACCGCGGAGGTCGAACCCCGCCGGTTGCTCGTCGACTTCCTCCGCGAGGACCTCGACCTGCCCGGCACCCACATCGGCTGCGAGCACGGCGTCTGCGGAACCTGCACGGTGCTGCTCGACGGCGCCAGCATCCGGTCCTGCATCACCTTCGCGGTACAGGCCGACGGCGCCGAGATCAGCACCGTCGAGGGCCTGGCCCAGGGTGCGCAGCTGCACCCGCTGCAGGACGAGTTCTGGGCCAAGCAGGGCCTGCAGTGCGGTTACTGCACGCCGGGGATGCTCATGCGGGCCCGCGAGATCATCGCGGCGAACCCGGACCCGACTCGCGCGCAGGTGCGCGCGGAGATCGCCAGCAACCTGTGCCGCTGCACCGGCTACCAGTTCATCACCGAGGCCATCGTCGACGCGGCCGCGCGGATGCGCAGCGGCGAGCAAGCGCCGACCCCGAGCACGGGAGCGCAGGCATGACCACCGTGGACCCCTCCGCGCCTCCGGTACGCCACCACAAGGACAACCGCACCTGGGTCGGGCAGTCGATCCGCCGCGTCGAGGACCCGAAGTTCCTGCGCGGCAAGGGTGGCTACATCGCCGACCTCGTCGAGCCCGGCATGCTGCACGCGGCCGTGCTGCGCAGCCCGCACGCGCACGCCCGGATCACCCGGATCGACACCGCCGCGGCGCTGGCCGCGCCCGGGGTGCACACCGTGATCACCGGGGCGCGCGCCGCCGAGCTGTGCGACCCGCTGCCCGACTTCGGCCCGGACCCGGCGAACCACACGTGGCGCTGCCTGGCGGTGGACAAGGCGCGCTACGTCGGCGAGGGCGTCGCGGTGGTCGTCGCGGACAACCGGTACCGCGCCGAGGACGCGCTGGGCCTGATCGAGGTCGACTACGAGCCGCTGCCCGCGGTCGTCGACCCCGTTCGCGCGCTCGCCGAGGCCTCGCCGCTGGTGCACGAGCCGCTCGGCTCGAACTGCGCCTACGAGCGCAGCTTCGACTTCGGCGACGTGGACGGCGACTTCGCCGGGGCCGACGTGGTCATCCGCGACCGGCTGCGCTGGCACCGCTCCGGCGGTCAGCCGCTGGAGACCGTCGGCGCGATCGCCGACTTCGACCACGCGACCGGCCAGCTGACCGTGCACACCAACTCGCTGAGTTTCACCAGCTACCTGTTCATGGCCGCGGCCACGCTGAAGATCCCGGCGAACAAGCTCGACATCGTCCCGGTGCCGGCGGGGGGCAGCTTCGGATCCAAGCTGTTCGTGACCAAGCCCCTGGTGATCGCCGGGATGTGCTCGCGTGAGGTCGGCCGCCCGGTGGTCTACCTGGAGGACCGGGTCGACAACATCTCCAACTGCGACCATCACGGCTCGGACCGGGTCTACGAGGTCGAGCTGGCGATGATGCGCGACGGCACGATGCGCGGCCTGAAGATCGACGTCGTCGACGACTACGGCGCCTACATCCAGTTCGGGGTCGGGCACCACGGCAACGCGCTGGCCCAGGTCACCGGGCCGTACAAGATCGGGAGCGTGCGGTACCGGCTCCGCGCGGCGCTGACCAACAAGAACCAGCAGGGCGCCTACCGGGGCTTCGGCTCCGAGGTCAACAACTGGATGCTCGAACAGATGGTCGACAAGGCCGCCCGCGAGCTGGAGCTGGACCCGGTGCAGCTGCGCCGGCAGAACTTCATCCAGCCCGACGAGTTCCCCTACTTCATCCCGACCGGAAACGTCTACGACAGCGGCAACTACCACGCGGTCCTCGACCAGGCCCTGAAGCTGTCGGACTACGACCACTGGCGCAGCGAACAGAAGCGGCTGCTGGAGGAGGAGGGGCGCTACATCGGGATCGGGCTGATCACCGCGCAGGAGCGCAGCGTGTTCTCCGCGACCGAGTTCTGGTTCTGGTTCGACGAGCCGGGGGCGCCGGTCACGAGCATGCCGGAGAGCGTGACGCTCAAGGTCGACGCGACCGGCGGGATCACCGCGACGCTCTACTCGTGCGCCTTCTGGGGCAACAGCCCGGAGACGATGGTGGCGCAACTGGTCGCGGAGGAGTTCGACTGCGACCCGCACGACGTGTCGATCGTCTACCAGAGCAGCCGCAACGGGCTGCCGGCCACCGGGCCGGGCGGCTCGCGAACCACCGTGATGCTGGCCGGTGCCGTCGAGGGCGCCACGGCGAAGATCAAGGACAAGGCGCGGCGCGCGGCGGCGCACCTGCTCGAGATCGACGCGGGAGACCTCGAGTGGGTCGACGGCGGCTACCAGGTCAAGGGTGTTCCGGAGCGGCGCAAGTCGTTGGGGGACATCGCGATCGCGCTGCACCTGTTCAAGCACAGTTTCCCCGAGGACGTCGAGTCCGGACTCGAGGAGAGCAAGGTCTTCGACCATCCGTACACCACGATGCCCTCGGCCGACCGCACCAACCTCGGCGTCTTCTACCCCTTCGTCGGGCACGCGGTGCACGTGCCCGTGGTCGAGGTCGACGTCGAGACCGGCGGGGTGAGGTTCCTGGACTACACCGCCGTGCACGACTGCGGCACCCTGGTCAATCCGCGTTCGCTGGACGGGCACATCGTCGGCGGTACCGCACAGGGCATCGGGACGGCGCTCTACGAGGAGTTCGTCTACGACGAGGACGGCCAGTTGCTGGCCACCAGCTTCATGGACTACCTGATCCCGTCGGCGATGGAGGTCCCGGAGCTGAAGATCGGGCACACCGAGACGCCCTCGCCGTACACCCCGCACGGCATCAAGGGCGGTGGTGAGGGCGGCCGGATGATGGCCCCGGCGGCGCTGAACGTGGCGGTCAACGACGCCCTCGCCCCGCTCGGCGTGCGCGTCACCGAGCTGCCCATGACCCCGGACCGCCTGCTCACCGCCATCCGCGACGCCCGGTCCGCGAGCCGGCCCTGATCCGCGAGTCGGCACTTTTCGGCCCGCGAGTCGGCAGTTTCGGGAGGGTGAGTCGCCATGAACGGGGGCCGGGTCGCGGTGGTGACCGGTGGGAATCGGGGGATCGGACGGGCGATCGCGGGCGCGCTGGCCGACGACGGGTTCGCCGTCGTGGTCACCGCCCGGGACCCGGCCACCCTGGCCGACACGGTCGCGGAGATCGAGAAGGCGGGCGGCACCGCCGTGCCACTCGCCTGCGATGTCCGGGACGAGGCGTCCGTCGCCGCGATGGCCGCGGAGGCCGCCGGCCTCGGTCCGGTGCACACGGTCGTGGCCAACGCCGGGATCGCCGGGCCGACGGCTCCGCTGCACGAGATCGGGCTCGACGCGTGGCGGGACTGCCTGGCCACCGATCTCGACGGGGTGTTCCTGACCTTCCGCGCGTTCGTCCCGGGCCTCGTCGAGCGCGGGGAGGGTTCGCTCATCGCCGTCTCGTCGATGACCGGGAAGCGCCCGCTGCACGGTCGCACCCCCTACGCCGCGGCCAAGATGGGCGTCATCGGCCTGGTCCGCACGCTCGCCGTCGAACTCGGCCCGCACAACGTCCGGGTCAACGCGGTGTGCCCGGGTGCGGTCGCCGGGCCGCGCATCGACGATGTGATCCGCAAGCAGGCCACAGCGCGCGGCGTCAGCGAGGAGGAGGCCTTGCGCGCGTTCACCGAGGCCTCCCCGCTCGGCCGGCTCGTCGAACCCGTCGAGGTGGCGCGGGCGTGCGCCTTCCTCGCCTCCGATGGCGCCGCCGCCATCACCGGCGAGGACCTGAACGCCACCGCCGGCGTCGTGATGTATTAGGCAAGGAGCTCACGCATGCAGATCATCGACCTGTCCCAGGACATCTACGAGGGCATGAAGGTCTATCCGGGGCACCTCAAGACGGTGCAGTTCGAGCACGCCACCCACGAGGAGACGGCGCCGCGGTTCGACAGCGGCTTCTCGTTCCAGACCACCGGCTTCATGCTCAACGACAACGGCCCGACGCACGTCGACTCGTTCTCCCACCTGGATCCGGACCCGACCGCGGAGACGATCGAGAAGATGCCGCTGGAGCTGTTCTACGGCACCGCGGTGTGCCTGGACGTCTCCGACTTCAAGCCGCAGACCGACATCACCGCCGGGGACCTGGACCGGGTCGAGTCGGAGTCCCCGGTGGACGTGCGGCCCGGCGACATCGTGCTGTTCCACACCGGCACCTGGAACCGCTACGCCGGCGACAAGCGTTACCTCACCGACTTCGCGGGGCTGGGGGAGTCGGCCAGCGAGTGGATCGTGCGCCGGCAGGTCAAGACGTTCGGGGTGGACAGCCCGACCCCGGACAACCCGGCGAGCACCAGCTACCCGTGCCACATGATGTGCCGCCGCGAGCACATCACCCATTACGAGAACCTGGCCAACCTGGACCGGGTGGTGAACAGGCGGTTCACCTTCGTCGGGTTCCCCCTCAAGCTGCAGGGCGCGCACGGCGGGCCGACTCGCGCGGTGGCGCTGGTCGACTGACGCCCTAGGGGATCTCCGGCGGCCCGACCGGGCCCCCACCGGGCCTGCCGAGCCGGATGTCGCAGTTGATCGTGGCGGCGTCCAGGCCGGTCAGCTCCGCGATGAGCTCCCGGGCCGCGTCGTCGGCGTCGGCCATGTCGCGGACGCTGGTGGCCGCCTCGATCTCGGGCACGTAGAGCACCATCCGGCGCTCGGACATCCACGCCACCACATCGAAGCTCCGCTGGTCCCGCGGGGCGTCGGACCTGGTCACCGACCCACGGTAGCGGGCTACCGACGGCTGGCACACCGGTTCGGCGCCGGTAGCCCCGCCAGCGCTCTCAGCCACAGGCGAACAGGCCGCACTCCGGCCGCCGGGTCGTCGTCGGCTGGGCGGGCTGCGCGGCCCCCGGATCCGGGGTGGCCTGGGCGGCCTGCGGGTCCGTACCCGGCAGGATCGGCGCGTTGGGATCGGGCGTGCCGGACATCGGGGTTCCGCTGAGCGGCGCCCCGTCCGGACCGGTCGGTGGCGGCACCGCGCCCGACGGCGGCACGGCGGTCGGGGTCGGTGCCGGCGGTGCCGAGGTCGGCTCCGGTGCGTTCGGCGGCAGGTACGAGGGCGGTTCGCCGATCGGGCGGAACGTCGGGAAGCTCTCGGGCGGGGAATCGCGCACGGCGCCGGACATGAACGCCTGCCACACCTCTCCGGGCAGACCCTGCCCGGCGATCGGGGTGCCTCTGGCCGTGCGGATCGGGGAGTTCATGTCGGTCCCGATCCAGACCGCCGACGCGATCGACGGGGTGAACCCGGCCATCCAGGCGTCGTTGTTCTGGCCCTCGAACCGGGACTGCACCGTGCCGGTCTTGGCCGCGACCTGGCGGTTGCCGGGTAGGGCGAGGCCGTCGGCCCGGGCCACGTTGAGCATGGCCTCGGTGACGTTGCGCGCCACCTGCTCGGGGAATCGGCGCTCACCGTCGGACGTCGGCGCCTCGTAGAGCACCCGGTCGTCGGCGGTGACCACCTTCGACACGATGTGCGGTTGGTGCCAGACCCCACCGGCCGCGATCGTCGCGTAGGCCGAGGCCAGCTCGATCGGGGTCACCTCCTTGTTGCCCAGGGCGATGCGCGAGTCGGGAGTGTCCAGGGGTGAGGTGATGCCCGCCGACCGTGCGGCGTCGGCCACCTTCTGCGGGCCGACCTTCTGGGCCAGGGTGTTGAACACGACGTTGTTGGAGATCGTCATGGCCTGCTTGAGGTCGCACACCGCGCAGTCGGCACCGTCGTCGGCGTTCTTCAGTCCGGCCACCGGAGAACCGCTGAACTTCTCACCGAGGCCGATCGGCGGGTCCTGCTGCAGCGCCGCGAGCACCACGAACGGCTTGAACGTCGACCCCGGCTGCTTGTGGACCTGTGCGTAGTCGAGGCCGATGCCGTCATCCCCGCCGTAGTAGGCGCGGATCCCGCCCGATGCCGGATCGATCGCGACGAGTGCGGTGCGCAGGTTCGGGGGCTGCCCGTCCAGGGTCTCGTGCGCCGCGTCGACCGCCTCCTGCTGCTGCTCGGGGCTGATCGTGGTGGTGATCCGCAGGCCGTCCTGGCCGAGCTCCTGGTCGGAGATGCCCAGCTCCTCGAGCTCGGCCTTCACCGCGTTCACGAGGTGTCCGCGGTTGTCCGTGGGCGCACCGTTGGAGGTGATCTTGCGAGGCAGCGTCTGCGGGAACGTGGCCGTGGCGCGGTCCGCGGGGCTCAGCCAGCCCTGGGAGACCATGCCGTCCATCACGAACGTCCAGCGCTGCAGTGCCTTGTCCGGGTTGATCGCCGGGTCCCAGCGGGACGGGGACTGGATCAGCCCGGCCAGCAGGGCGCCCTCGCTCGGGGTGAGCGTGTCGACCGACTTGCCGAAGTAGGCCTGGCTGGCCGACTGGATGCCGTAGGCCCCGCGGCCGAAGTAGATGGCGTTGAGGTAGTCGCCGAGGATCTGGTCCTTGGTGTGCTCCTGGGAGAGCTTGAAGGCGACGATCATCTCCTTGTACTTGCGCCACAGCGTGGCCTCGTCGCCCACCAGGGTCTTCTTCACGTACTGCTGGGTGATCGTGGAGCCGCCGCCGACGCCACCCCGGAGTTGGCTCAAGGCGGCCCGCAGGATGCCGGTCAGGTCGAAGCCGGGGTTGGAGTAGAAGCTGCGGTCCTCGGCGGAGAGCACGGCGTGCCGCACCGGCACCGGCACCGTCTCGAGCGGCACCTTGATCCGATTGCCCTGCTCGGGAACCAGCCGGGTCAGCTGGCTGCCGTCCGAGTAGGACACGATCGCGACCTGGTTGTTGTAGGCGTCGTCCGGGGTGGGGATCGAGAAGAACATGTAGCCGAGGGCGAACGCGAGCAGCGGGCCGAGCACGACGGTGGCGATCGAGCCGATGACGGCCCACTTGATCCGGCGCCGGCGGCGCATGCGCTGCTGCTCGGGGGTCAGCGGGCGGCGGTGCTGGGAGCCGCGTCGCCGGTCGATCCAGCTGCTGAGCTGCGCCAGCGGGCCGGCTGCGCGGGCGGCGCGGCGGCGACCGGGGGTCTCCGCGCGGGCCGCGGCCTGCGGCGGGGCGGTCCTGCCGGGGGCGAGCGGATCGATCCGCGTGGGAGCGTCGGCGGTGGCCGCACCGGGCGGTGGGCTGCCGGGGCGACGGGGCCGGGCGTCCTTCGGTGGCTGCCACCAACCGACCCCGGCCGGCCGGCTCGCGGTGCGCCGGGAGGGCCGCGGGGGCGGGGGGCGCCGTCTCGCGGCGGCCCCGTCGAGCCGCGAGGGCGGCGGAGTGTGTGCGCTTGGCACCCGCACGCTCTCCCTTCCCGGGTTGATTGCCTGTCTCCCGCCCGGCGTGGCCCCGGATGTCCGAGCGGGAACGTCGTGAGGTCAACGGGTGCTCCCGCGCTCACGGTGCGCTCGATCCACCGACATCACCCGAATGACGGCATCGATCGGGGGGGCCGCTGAGCCGGATGGAGCTGGTCAGCAACGCTGCGTAGCTGAGAACGCCCGAGCGGACACAAGGCGCGCGCGTACTGTCCGGTAGGTAGCCGGTGGCGGCTGCTGCCCGAGGGAGAGGGGTCTGCATGAGTCGGCGCGGAGCGATCCTGCTGGGCCTGGCCGGGACGCTGGCGGCCGCCGGTGCGCGCGCTCCGGTGATCAGGCAGTGGCCGGCCTCGCTCATCCAGGCCGCGCCCTGCACGGTGGCGTCGGAGGTG
This sequence comes from Pseudonocardia acidicola, assembly GCF_012911935.1. GTDB lineage: Bacteria > Actinomycetota > Actinomycetes > Mycobacteriales > Pseudonocardiaceae > Pseudonocardia > Pseudonocardia acidicola. The sequence continues at coordinate 20,975 of NZ_JAAXLA010000092.1, forward strand.
CCGTCGGTCCAGACGGCGATGCACGTCGCGGCCGGTCTCGCGGCGCTGCGGCGCGGCGGATGGCGGCGCCCGGCCGGGATCGCCGGGGCGGTCGCGAACGCGGCCGCGGTGGCGGCCCTGGCCGATCTGCGGCGCGACGCCGATCGCTCGGCCGACGTGCTCGCCGCGGCGCTGGCGCCGCTGGGCGCCGGTGCCGGCCGGGCGGCGGACGGATCGGCAGGCGGCGCCCGGCGGACTCCGGCCGGCCCGTGCGCCCGCCGCCGCTACCGGCACGCCGTCGATGTGGCCTACGGCCCGGACCCGGCCCACCGGCTGGACGTCTGGGGCCGCCGGGACGTCGTCGCGTCGGGGGCCGGCGCGGCGCCGGTGCTGCTGCAGGTGCACGGCGGCGCGTGGAGCAGCGGGGACAAGGGCAATCAGGCTCAGCCGCTGATGGCCCACCTGGCCGAGAACGGCTGGATCTGCGTGACCGTCAACTACCGGCTGGGGCCCGGGGAGCGGTGGCCGTCGATGATCGTCGACGTGAAGCGGGCGATCGCATGGATCCGCACTCACGTCGCCGAGTACGGCGGGGACCCGGACTTCGTCGCGATCACCGGCGGCTCGGCCGGGGGGCACCTTGCCGCACTGGCCGCGCTCACCCCGAACGACCCGGAGTTCCAGCCGGGCTTCGCCGATGTGGACACCTCCGTGGCGGCGGCGGTGCCGCTGTACGGCGTGCACGACTTCAGCGTCGACGAGGAAGGGTTGTTCGCCCTGCTCGAGGGCAAGGTCTTCACCAGTACGCTCGCCGAGGACGAGCGGACCTGGCTGCAGGCCTCGCCGGTGCATCGCGCCGGGCCGGACGCGCCCCCGTTCCTGGTGATCCACGGCAGCACCGACACGATCGCCGGTGTCGGGCAGTCGCGGCGGTTGGTGACGCGGCTGCGTGAGGTCAGCCACCGGCCGGTGTGTTACGCCGAGCTGCCACACGCCCAGCACGGGTTCGACGCCTTCCCGACGGCGCGGACCGGGCACACCGTGCGCGCGGTGCACGGGTTCCTCGGCCTGCTGCACGAGCGGTACCGGGGTGGCCGGGTGGCCGGGGCGATCCGGAACGGACATGCGCTGCGCGGCACCGCGGTGAACGGTCGCGTGGTGGCGGGCCTGCCGCCCGGCGGCCCGGCCGATCCGGAGCGGGCCCCGGCGTCGGGCGACTGAACCGGGAGCGGTCCCGCGGCGCGGGCGGCACGCGCCGCCCGCCCGTGGCTCAGCCGGTGAGCAGCGCCGCCATCCGCGCCCGCAGCTCGGTCGCCGCCGAGTACGGCCGCACCATGACGGTCAGCTCGGTGAGCTCGCCGCCCTCGGAGCGCAGGATGTCGATGCCCTCGAGGTCCCGGTCCCCCACGCGGGTGCGGAACTGGAGCACGTGCCCGTCCGGGCCGTCGAACTCGGCGAGGTAACGGAAGTCGGAGAAGACCTGCACGACGGCGCCCAGAATCGTGCGCAGCGCCTCCCGGCCCTGATAGGGCTTGTGCACCACGGGGGAGTGGAACACCGCGTCGGTACGGAACAGCGCCGCCGCCGCGTCGACGTCGCCGTTCTCGATCGCCTGCCGGAACGCCGCGGCCGGCGGGCTGTGCCTGGTCTCGGGGGTCTGAGAGGTCATGGCTGCATCAGATCACCTCACGCGGCGAGCGGCGCCAGGTCCATCACGTCGGCGACCAGTTCGTAGGAGCGCAGCCGGTCGGCGCCGTCGTGGGTCTGGGTGGTGATCATCAATTCGTCGACGCCGGTGCGTCCGACGAGCTCGAGCACCTGCTCGCGGACCGTCTGCGGGGATCCGATGATCTGGGTCGACTGGCGGTCGCTGATGAAGAGCCGCTCCTCGTCGGTGTACGGATGGGCGGCCGCCTCCTCGGGGCTCGGCATCAGCCCGGGCCGCCCGAGCCGCAGTTGCAGGAACGACAGGGCGCCGGGCAGGGCGAGCCGCTGCGCCTCGGTGTCGGTGTCCGCGCACAGCACGTTCGCCGCGATCATCGCGTACGGCTGGTCGAGGATCGGGGAGGGGCGGAACCGTTCCCGGTACAGCGCCAGGGCCGGCATCGTGTTCTCCGCGCTGAAGTGGTGGGCGAACGCGAACGGCAGCCCGAGCAGCCCCGCGACCTGCGCGCTGTAGCCGCTCGAGCCGAGCAGCCAGATCGACGGCGCGTTGCCCGCGGCCGGGACGGCGACGACGGGTCCCTCGCCGCGGAAATAGGCGGCCAGCTCGTTGAGCTGCTGGGGGAAGTCCTCGGCGTCCATCGGGCCGGAGCCGCGGCGCAGTGCCCGCGCGGTCCGCTGGTCGGTGCCCGGGGCGCGCCCGATGCCGAGGTCGATCCGCCCCGGGTGCAGCGCCTCCAGGGTGCCGAACTGCTCGGCGACGACCAGCGGCTGGTGGTTGGGCAGCATGACACCGCCCGAACCCAGCCGGATGCTCGACGATGCCGCGGCCAGATGCGCGATCAGCACGGCGGGCGACGAACTGGCGATGCCGGGCATCGCGTGGTGCTCGGCGACCCAGTAGCGGTGGAAGCCGAGTTCCTCGGCTCGCCGGACCAGGGCCGTGCTGTTCGCCAGCGCGACGGTCGCCGTCGAGCCGGATCCGACTGGGACGAGATCGAGAACGGAGAGAGGCACCACGCCTGATTTAACACGGCGTCCGCTCTGGATCTTCCCGCGTCGGCCGGGACGCGTTCGCTAGGCCGAACAGCTGAGCCGATTACGCCGGAAGGGCTGATCGCCAGTGCTTCCGGTCGATGCGAGAGAGTTGCGCGTGGCTGGTCTCGGTGGCGTTCTCTCGAGGCTCCGTGAGATGACGGGTGCTTCGTATGTCTGCGTGGTCGAGCGTGATTCCGCGCGGGTTCTCGGCGATATCGGCGGAAACGATGGCGAAGCGGTCGACATCGGTTCCGTCGCGGCGCTCGGCAGAGATGCCGGAAATATGTTCTCGTGGTCGGATGCCGATGGTGTCGAGGACCTGATGGTGAATTCGCGGCATTGCTTTCACGTGCTGCGGCAGATCGACGTTCCGGCCGGCCCCGTGGTGCTGGTTTACATCCGGTTGCTGCGGGGTCGGGCAAATCCGGCAATGGCCCGCCGGGAACTGGCCTCGGCGCAGGTTCAGCGCGCCCTGATCGACGCGTTGACCGCGCGACCGGAGCCTGCGCCCGAACCCGTCGCGTCCGTCGTGTCCTTCCCGCCGCGGTACCCGCCGCCGGCGGCGCCGGAGCCTGTCGCGTCGCCCGCGCCGCGACCCGCGCCGCCCAGCTCCCCGGTCGCGTTACCGGCTCCGCGGACCCCGCTGTCGGCCACCGCGACGGGCCCGCAGCAGCCCGCCCTCGCTACGCTCAGCGGCATGCTCTCGGCGACGGCCTCCCGGTCGGACTGGGCTGTGGCGGCAATCGGCCAGGTCGCAGACCTGCGGACGCCTGCTGCGACGTCGCCGCCGGCGCCCGGTGCCGTCCCGGAGGTGCCGCCACCCGGGCCGGCCGAGGACGCGGTGTTGCTCCCGTTGCCGCGCCGGACCGCCGGCACCCGGCCGCCTCCGCCCATGCCGCGGCAACGCTCCGCAGAGCGCGTCGACCAGGGCGGACGGACGTCGTCGGTGCTGACCCAGGCATGGGCTCGGGACCTGAACACCATGCAGCGGCTCGTGGCGGGACTGCGGCGGCTGGTGTGATGTTCTCGACAGAACTTTTCGTTTCCTGGCCGTATCTGATTGCGATTCACGACCGAAGCGCTACGCTTCGGCGTCCGTTCCCCGGGACCCCCGGCCAACGACATCCGTCGTGTTTCACAGAAGTTGCAGGAGGCCTGCATGACTAACATCGATCAAACCCTCGACATGGCCGCGAACATCAAGGGTGCGTTCGCCGTCGCGCTCGTCGACTACGAGAGCGGGATGACCCTCGGATCGCGCGGCGGAAGCGCCGAGTTCGACCTCGACGTGGCTGCCCCGGGAAACAGCGACGTCGTCCGCAGCAAGCTCGAGGTCATCCAGAAGCTGGGCCTGCGCGAGAGCATCGAGGACATCCTCATCACGCTGGACACCCAGTACCACCTGATTCGCCTGATCAGCGGCCTGCCGGGCGAGAAGCTGTTCTTCTACCTGGTGCTCAACCGGGCCCAGGCCAACCTCGCCATGGCGCGGCGTGACCTGCGCGTCATCGAGCAGGAGTTCTACATGGCGCACCCGGCCGCGGGTGGTCGCCCCGGACCGATGGCGCAGGCCGGGAGCGAGGGGCAGTTCTTCCCCGCCAACGGCCAGCGCTGAGGACCTGAGGGGGATCGGGCGCGATCATCGTGGTTGCTCACGACGAACGGCCGCCGGGGGCGCCCGGCGGCCTGGAGGCCAGCCTGGGCCGACTGGTGCACGATTCGCGGGTCATCGCCGCGGCGCTCGTCGACTACGACAGCGGGATGGCGCTGCAGACCTACGCCGCCGAGCGGTCCCGGGTCGACCTGGAGTACGCCTCGGCAGGCCACGCCGAGCTGGTGCGTACGGCGGTCGACACCTTCCGGTCGCTGCTCCCGGCCAGCCCGCCGACCGAGATCGTGGTGAGCCACCGCGACCGCCTGCACCATCTGATGCGGCCCGTCCCGGACCCCCTCGGCGATCGCTTGGTGCTGACGCTGCTGGTCAGCGGACCGGAGCGGGGTCTGCGCCGGATCCAGCGCAGACTCCGCGCCGTCGATCTCTCCTCCCTCGCACCGCGCCCGGCGGCTCCGGCTCCGGCTCCGGCTCCGGTCGAGCCCGCCTCGCCTCGCGGGCCCGAGCCGTTCGGTCCGGTGCAGCCGCCGCAGGCCACACCCGCGTTGCCGGCCCGCGCCCAGCCGATGGCCGAGTCGGCCTTCGCGGTCCCCGCGGCGTCCACTCAGTCCGGCGCCGGCCGGGCCGCTGTCGAGTCCGGTGCCACGCTGCCGGTCCGGCCGGTTGAGCCCGGTTTCGCGCTGCCGGCCCGGTCGGCGGCGGAGTCCGGTGCCACGCTGCCGGTCCGATCGGCTGAGTCCGGCTCTGTGCTGCCGGTTCGGCCGGTGCCCGAGTCCGGCCCGGCGTTCCTCGGGCGCGGCCCCGCCGACGCGCCCGGCTCCACGGCCGGTGCGGCGCCGGCGCGTCCGCAGCCGCCCGGCCATCCCACCACCGCGCCGACGGGCGCGGCGCCGGTGCTCGCGGCCGATACGGGCCGCGCCCAGCCCGGTCCTGCTCAGCCTGGTTCTGGCCAGTCCGGTTCTGCTCAGACTGGTTCTGGCCAGCCTGGTTCTGCCCAGCCCGCTCCTGGCCGGCCCGGTTCCGCCCAGGCCGCTCCCGTGCCGCCGGGTCCAGTGCAGCCCGCGGGCATCGGCGGCCCGGTGCAGCAGGGGGCGCCCACCGCGGATCGTCGCCTCGGCACGCCCCCGGCGGCTC
>NZ_JAAXLA010000093.1 GCF_012911935.1 Pseudonocardia acidicola
CCGCCGTGCAGCGTGAAGGGCGTCGGCGTCTGCTGGTGCAGCACCTCCAGCTCACAGACGTCGGTCGACCGGGGCAGCAGGTAGGTCTTGAAGCCGGTACCGACCGGGGTTCCGTCGGCGGCGTAGCCGGCCTGTTCGCCCAGCGCGCAGCCCAGCCCCATCACGACGGCGCCGTGCACCTGGCCCTCCACCAGCATCGGGTTGATCACGGTGCCGCAGTCGTGCACGGTGACGTGCCGGTGCAGCGTGATGACCCCGGTCTCCGCGTCGACCTCGACATGGGAGAGGTGCAGCGCGTTGGAGTAGGTCGCGTAGGGCTGGATGTTGCCGCGCGCATCCGGGGTGTGCCGGATGTTGCCCGGCCGGTAGCTGCGGGTCGCCTCGAGGGACGGCTCGATCCCGGCCGCCAGGATGAGGCCCAGCGTGTAGACCGCGTGCGCGACCTCGGTGATCGGCACCGACGCGTCCGCCCGGCCGGCCGGCCGGGCGAGCCCGTCGCGCAGCACGATCTCGTCGGCGCCGGCGTGCAGCATCGCGGCGGCGACGGCCCGCAGCTTCGCAGCGACGTCCCGGGCGGCCAGCGCGGCGGCTCCCCCGCCGGAGACGGTGCTGCGGCTGCTGACGTTGCCGAACCCGTAGGGGCACCGGTCCGTGTCGCCCTGGATCACGCTGACCGCGGAGATCGGCACCCCCAGTTCGGCGGCCACGATCTGCGCGATGCCGGTGTCGTTGCCGCCGCCGGGTGAGGTCACCCCGGTCAGCACGCTCACATGACCCGCCGGGTCCATCGAGACGGTGGCGGTGTCCTGCGCGCTGAGCAGGGTGCCGGGCAGGTCGACCAGCTCCGGCACCACCTCGAAGGCCAGGCCCAGCCCCACCAGCGCGCCCCGCTCCCGCGCCCGCTGCTGCTCGGCGCGCAGCGCGGCCAGGTCCACGTGGGCGTCGAGCAGGTCCAGCAGGCCCGGGTAGTTCCCGCTGTCCAGGTTCACCCCCGAGGGGGTGGCGCGGGGGAAGTCCTCGGGGCGGACCCAGTTGCGGCGGCGCACCTGGCCGGGGTCGATGCCGGTCGTCTCGGCGACGAGGTCCATCGCGTGCTCGGTGAGCAGGCAGGCGACCTCCTTGCCGTAGCCGCGGGTGCCGTTCCAGGGCGCCTTGTTGGTGACCACGGCGCGCCAGCCGACCGCGCAGTTCGGCACGTCGTAGCCGCCCGGCAGGGTGAGCGCGGCCATCAGCGTCATCGGCCAGCCCGGTGCGCCGGCGGGGGCGCCGAGGTTCGCGTCGATCTCCGCGCCGAGGCCGAGGACCCGCCCGTCGGCGGTGCAGGACACCCGGAACCGGCCGCGCATCTCCCGGCCCCCGATCAGCAACGACTCGGCCCGATCCTCGATCCACTTGACCGGGCGCCGCAGCTTCCTGGCCAATGCACAGACCAGCACCTCCTCGGGATAGCCATGGGTCTTGTGACCGAAGGAGCCGCCCAGGTGCGGGGCGATGACCCGGATCCGATGCTCCGGCAGGCCGAGCGCGGTGGCCATCGCACCGCGGAACGGATGCGGGTTCTGCACGGTCGCGTACACGGTGAGCCGCTGCTCGCGGTCGTCCCAGTCGGCGACGTAGCCACGGGTCTCCAGCGGGGCCGCGCCGGCCCGGTGCAGTCGCACCTCACCGGTCAGCACGTGGTCGGCGGCCCGCTCGGCCGCCTCGAGGTCACCGTCGGAGAACCCGCCGGAGACCAGCACGTTGCCCTCGCCGCCGGGGATCAGCCGGGGCGCGGAGTCGGCGAGGGCCTCGTCGATGTCGAGCGCGAAGGGCAGCGGGTCGTAGTCCACGACGACCGCCGCGGCTGCGGCGCGCGCATCGGCGACGGTCTCGGCGACCACGGCGGCGATCGGCTGCCCGACGTAGCCGACCCGGTCGCCGGCCAGAACCGGGATCTCGACGTGCCGTCCGCCGACCGCAGCCGGGTCGGAGGTGTGCGGCACCGGCCCGGCGATCCCGAGCAGATCGGCCGCGGTCACCACCGCGACCACCCCCGGCAGCGTCGCGGCGGCGACCGTCGAGACGCCGAGCACCCGGGCGTGCGGCAACGAGCTGCGCACCAGGGCGACGTGGGTCATGCCGGGAAGCGTCACGTCGTCGACGTAGGTGACCCGGCCGGTCACGTACTGCGCGCCGTCGTGCTTGGGGATGCGGGAGCCGATGATCTCCCCGGCGGGAGCCGGCTCCACCAGAGCCTGTTCGGTCATGCTGCCTCACCTTTGAGACCGTTGAGACGTTCGAGTCGTTGCGGCCGGCCGCGGGAGGGCGGCCGGATCAGGTGCGAGACGGACGGGACCGCCGGGGTCAGCGGATCGCCAGCGGGTTGGTCGGCGAGGCCACGGCCCCGGTGATCGGGAGCGTGGGGGCCGCGAACAGGAACTCGTACCGGCCGTCGGCGGCGCAGGCCCGCGCGAGCTCCTCGAGGTCGAACATCTCCCCGATCAGCAGGCCGACATGCACCAGCAGCACGATGTGCATGGGCTGGAACACGTCCGGGGTCTCGTTGGGGATGACCTCGGTGCCCCAGGTGTCGGTGGCGTACCCGGCCAAGTCCGCCTCGGCGAACCATTCCGCCGAGTCGAGGCTCAGTCCCGGGGCGGGGCCACCGGCGTAGTCGCCCCAGCTGCCCCGGTCGCGGACCTGGGCGAGCTGGCCGGTGCGGATCAGCACGAAGTCGCCCTCGCGGATCTGCACGCCCTGTGCCTGCACGCAGCCGTCGAGGTCCGCGGGGTGGATCGCCTCGCCCGGTTCGAGCCAGGGGCGGCCGTGGTAGCGGGGCAGGTCCAGCAGCACGCCACGGCCCACGATGCGGTCGCGGGTGTGCTCGATGCCGTTGCGCGCGGCGCCGCCCGCGCTGACCAGCTCCGCGGGCCGGTCGTTGTACATCCGGCCCTCGTAGAAGATGTGCGACAGCCCGTCCCACTGCGTCCCGCAGGACAGCGGCATCACGATCCCGTCGTCGGCGTGCCGGCTCACCCGCATGTGGTTCTGGGCGCCGCCGACCGCGTCCGTGCCGGTGGCCGTCATGTAGTGCACCGGGTTGTTGCGGCCGAACGAGCCGTTCTGGGGTCCGTTGGCGTCGAACGGCAACGCGAGGCTGATGATCTCGCCGGAGCGCACCAGCCCGGCGGCCTGGACGACCCGCTCTCGCGTGACGTGATTGAGGGTGCCGATCTCGTCGTCGGCGCCCCAGCGGCCCCAGTTGGACAGCCGCTTGGCGAGCGCGTGGACATCGGCGTGGGTGTAGGCACCCCGGTTGTGCTGCCCTGAGTTGTGCTGATCTGACATGGGTCTTCCTCGTGGAGGTACGCGAGACGGCGGGTGGGGTGCCGGCGGTCAGCGCCGGCCGGAGACGGGCGGGGCGCCCAGGTGCATGCCGGCGTCGACGAGGATCGTCTCCCCGGTCACCAGGGCGGCGCCGTCGGCCAGCCAGAGCACCGCGTCCGCGATGTCGTCGGGGGCGGCCACCTTCCGCAGCGGCGTCTTCTCCGCCACCGAGGTGGCCAGCTGCTCGACCCGCGACGCGTCGCCGTAGCCCTGGCGGCCCCACCACCGGGTCTGCACGAAACCGGCGGCGACGGCGTTGACCCGGATCTGCGGGCCCAGGGTGCGGGCGAGCGCCTTGGTCATCGTGAGCACGCCGGACTTGCTGACGACGTAGGCGATGCTGCTGCCACTGGCGGTGACGCCACCGACCGAACTGACGTTGACGATCGCACCGGCGCCGCGGGCACGCATCCCCACCGCGACAGCGCGAGTGGCATACCAGGTGCCCATCAGGTTCACACCCAGCGTGCGCGTCCACACCTCGTCGGTCAGCCCGTCGAGATCGTCGAAATCGACGAAGGAGGTGTAGCCGGCGTTGTTGACCAGCACGTCCACCCCGCCCCAGGCCTGCTCGACCCGGCTGACCATGCTGCGGACCTGTTCGTCGGAGGAGACGTCGGCCTGCACGACGAGCACCTCGCCGCCGCCGGAGCGGATCGTCTCCGCGGTCTGCTCGGCCTCCTCGGCCGACCGGCTGTAGTTGACCACGACCCGGGCGCCGCGGCGGGCGGCCTCCCGCGCGCACGCCGCGCCGATTCCGCTGGCCGATCCCGTGACCAGGACGACCTTGTTCTCCAGACCCACTACAGACCTCCAGTGACACGTGCGACGGCGTCCGGCGTCGCCACGGCGGTGACGGTTCCCATGCCGGTGATCCAGCCCGGAACCGGTTCGTAGTCGGCGTCGATCCGGCACGAGCTGATCGGCTGCCCGGTCGCCTCGGTGAACGCGGCGGCGGCGGCGATCCAGGTGCGGATCTCCTGGCCGCCGTTGCCCGCGGCCTGATCGATCTCGTTCTCGGACAGGCCGGCCAGCTGATCGACTCCGCCGGTGCGGATCAACTCGACGACCCGCTGGTCCCACTCCGCGTTGACCCGGCCGCTGGCCCGGCCCATCGCCTTGACCTTCTCCTGCCGGCCGGCTTCCCGATCGGCGACCGAGGACCGCCCGGTGAGCAGGAACTCGCGCTCCTCCGCCGGGAGATCGGCGTCGAAGGCGTCGAGCCGCGGTGGCCAGTGCGAGAGGCCGCCGGAGCCGACGACGAGCACCCGGGCGTCGCCCGGGGCCGCGCGCAGGGCCCGCCCGACGGCCCGGCCGAACTCCCGGCTGCGGCGCGGCGAGGGCAGCGGCGGAGCGCTGGTGTTCAGCATGATCGGGATCAGCGGGACGTCCAGGGCGGGGAACAGGGCGGCATAGGTCTGGCTGATGCCGTGGTCGACCGCCATGGTCAACGACAGCGCCGGGTCGAAGCCGTCGGCGCTGACGTGGCGGTGGAGGTGCAGCGCGAGGTCGGGTGCGGTGGGCAGCGGACCGCTCGGTGTGCCGTAGTCGCCGACCCCGTCGACCCGCTCGGCGCCGATGCAGAACGGGGGCATCAGGTCGTAGAAGGCGAACCGGAAGTGGTCCGGACCGAAGAGGACGACGACGTCGCAGCCGAGCCCGGCGACGATCTCGCGCGACCTGTCGACCGCGCGGACGAAGTGCGCGCCGGGATCGGCCGCCCCGACGGGCGGCGCCGCCCATCTCAACGGCGAGTGGGACTGGGCCACCATGCCCACGACGTCCGCCATCCTCACACCTCCGGCTGGTCCTCCGGCTCGGACGGACAGCTCCGTTCCGGTTGCACCCGTCACCCTGCGGTGTGATCGAGAGGTGGACAATCACTGCGTCTCGGTAGGCGAGACGCCCGGCGGAATCCGGATGCCGCCGGCGCCACCGACCCGACAGGAGGAGGCCGTGGCCGCTGGTCACGAGACCGAACCGGACCGCAACAGCGTGCTCGGGAAGGTCGCCGCGATCCTCGCCGCGTTCGGGCCGGACGAGGCCTCCGTGTCGCTGGCCACCATCGTCCGCCGCAGCGGTGTCACCAAGCCGAGCGCACACCGGCTGCTCACCGAACTCGTCGCCATCCGGCTGGTGGACAGGACCGACGACGGATACCGACTCGGTCGCAAGCTCTTCGCCCTCGGCATGGCCGCACCCGAGCCGCAGGCCCTGCGCCGGGCCGCGCAGCCGGCGATGCAGGACCTCGCCGGGCGAACGGGCGGCACGGTCGCACTCGCGATCCTCGATCAGGACTCGGTGTTGTGCGTCGAGTCCGTCGGCGACGCCGTGGACCGGTCGCTGTCACCGGGGGCGCACTCACCTGCCCAGGACAGCGCGCTCGGCAGGGTGCTGCTCGCGTTCGCCGGCCAGCAGGTTCGGGACGGGTTCCTGCGCGGTCTCCGCGCCCCGGCACCATCGCCGGGGTCGCCATCGCCGGGGTCACCGGCACCGGGTCTGCGCACGGTACAGCACCTGGCCCGCGAACTGGACCGCATCGCCATCGAGGGCGTCGCCCACGACGGGCGGGACCCGGTCTCCGGGACGACGACCACGGCGTGCCCCGTGCGCGACGACCGCGGCGCCGTGATCGCCGCCGTGTCGGTGTCGATCTCGGTGAGCAGAATCCCGGCGACGGGCATCGCGGGGCTCGTATCGGCCACCGCCGAGGTCATCGCCCGAGCACTGGCCGAGGTGGACGGCGCCGCGCCGAGACGGCCGGGGGCGGTCCCGGCGCCGCGGCGAGTGCCCCGCCCGGTGCGGCGGGTCCGGGTGGCCACCATGCCCTATGTCGACACCGCACCGCTGTGGGTGGCCGCGCAGGAGGGGATCTTCGCGCGACACGGTCTGCAGATCACCCTGGTGCCGGTCAACGGACCCGGCCAGACGCCGCGGCTGCTCGCGACGTCGCAGGCCGACCTCGGCGTCACCACCACACCCAATCTGGTCACCGCGGTCGACGACGGACTCGCCCTGCGCGCCGTCGCGGGCCTGTCGCTGAACACGCTGGAGAACCCACGCCTGTTCCTCGTCGCCGGCACCGGCTCCGGGATCACCGATCCGGCCGGGCTGGCCGGCCGACGGATCGGTGTGTCCAGCCAGCGGGGCTACCTGCGGGTCGGCTCCGATGCGCTCCTGCGCCGCCTCGGGGTGGACACCACGGCGATCGAGTGGGTGCCCATGGACCTCGGGCAGATGCGCGCCAACCTGTCGGCCGGCGTCGTCGATGCGGTCGCCGCCCCGCTTCCGCTCCCGCTCCTGCTCCAGCGAGACGGTGGCCGCATCGTGCTCAACCTCGCCGAGCTCGGAGCCTCCACGCTCGACGTCTTCGTGGCGGGCCGGGCCGACTGGATCGCCGCCAACCGCAGCGTCACCGAGTCGTTCCGCTCAGCACTGCACGACGGCATCCGGCTACTGGACCGGGAGCCGGAGCTGGCCGTCCGTGCGCAGACGCGATTCGCCCGGCTCTCCCCGGAGTTGAGTGCCGCGGTCACCGTCGGCACCTACATCGACGCCCCCATGCCCGAACAGCTCGAATTCTGGATCGAGCTCATGGGCTCCGCCCACCTCATCGGCCACCCCATCGCCGCGGAGAGCCTCATCGCGCGATGAGCACTCCGCCCATGGAGGACCCGGACCCGGAGAATGTGAGCGTGCCCAGCCCGCTCGGAACGCCCCGCCCCTGCCCGTGCGGCCTCCCGCAGGCCTACGACGACTGCTGTGGCCGCTTCCACGCCGGAGTGTCGGCCGCGCCCACGGCCGAGTTGCTCATGCGGTCGCGGTTCAGCGCGTTCGCCGTGGGAGACGAGGCGTACCTGCGGCAGACCTGGCATCCCACGACACGACCGCGGCGCCTCGACCTCGACCCCGAGCAGCGCTGGACCCGGCTGGAGATCCTCGGCCGGACCGGCGGCGGGATGCTGGAGGCCGAGGGCACCGTGGAGTTCCGCGCGCACTATCTGGATCACGGCCGTCCCGGCATGCTGTGCGAACGCAGCCGCTTCGTCCGCGCCGGCGGCCGCTGGCTCTACCTCAGCGCGGTCTCCCGGTGAGCTGGCCGTCGATCCAGGGGTCGCGCGATCGCTCCCGGCCCTGGCCGTCGAGGTAACCGCATGCCCGGTTGGTGATCTCATCCGGGTTCGCCGGGTTGCCGAACACCGGCGGGCCGTTCAGATCGCAGGTGTAGACGACCGTCGCGCCCTTCGGCGATGCCGGGCTCGGCGGCGTGGTCGTGCTCGAGCGCTGGGCCGCCGGCGCGGCTTGCGGGGATGCCGTGGTCGCTGTCGCCGGGTGAGCGGTCGAGGGCGCAGCGACCGGCACCATGACGGTGACGGGATGTCCGGCCTGCCCGACCGGGACCGTGACCGTCGCGGGCGGTCCGACCGGCACCAGTCCGATCGCCACCACGACACCCGCTCCGGCCAGCACCGGGACCACCCCGACCAGCATGGTGCGCAGCACCCGCGCGGCCCGCTCACCTCGTCCGACCACGTCTCTCCTACCTTCATCCGAGCTCCGTGCCTGACTATCGCCGCGGAGCGGCTCAGTGTGACAGTCCGGCGCGACATCCCGCCGCCCGTCCGCCTACATGCGACACTGCGCCGGTGCGGGGGTCGGTGAGTCGTGCGGAGCTCCGCACCATGCTGACCGGGATCGATCCGGGCCTGGTCCGGCTGCGGCTGGCCGGGATCGCGACGGCGTCGATGGTGCTCGCGGCCGCCGTCATGTCCGGGGTGCGGGCACTGGCCGGGCAGCCGGTGACCGTCGTGCTGTTCGCCGCGGTGCTCGCGATGATCAGCAACCTGGCGGTCAACGAGCCCGATCTCCGGCGGCGGCGGGTGACGACGCTGCTCATGATCGCACCGGCCGCGGCCTCCATCACGGCCGGGACGCTGCTGGCGCCGCACCGGCTCGTCGCCGACGTCGTGTTCGTCGTCGTGATGATGATCGCTGTCTACGTCCGGCGCTTCGGCCCGCGCGGATTCGCGCTCGGCATGGCCGTGTTCATGCCGTTCTTCTTCACCCAGTTCCTGCAGGCCACCGCGGCCCAGCTGGCGTGGCTGCTGCTCGCCGCCGCGACCGGGGTCGGCTCGACGCTGTTGCTACGCGGCTGGGTGTTCGCCGAGCGGCCCGAGCGGACCCTCGACCGGTTGGTCCGGGCCTTCCGCGCCCACCTGCACGCGCTCGTCGAGGCCGTCGCGCACGTGCTGGCGGCCGCGCCGGACGACGTCGAGGACGCGCTGCAGGACGTCCGGCGCCGCCGCACCCGGCTCAACGAGACCGCGTTGCTCGTGGAGGACAACCCGGAGCAGCGCGACCGCGATGACGGGGACGCCCTCGCACTGCGCATCCTCGACGCCGAACTCGCCGCGGAGCGCCTGGCCGCCGCCACCCGGCGACTGGTCCAGGACGACACCCCGGTCGACGAGAACAGCCGCCGCGCCCTGCTGGCCGGCATGCACGGCCTCGGCGCGGCGTCGGCCACCGGGGCCCGGACCGGAATGGTCAGCACCCTGCTCGACGGGGCGAAGCGCAGCGTCGACGCGCTGGTCGCCGAGCCCGGGGGACACGAGGATCGCACCCAGCGGGTGGCCTTCGCGGTGCACCGGCTGGCCGACGCGCTCGGTGTGGCCGGGCGGCCGGCCGGGGCGGCTCCGGCCGGCGACGAGACCCCGCCGCGCCCCGGCCGCGGCCACACCGATCACGAACCGGGCGGTCCGGTCGCGGCTGACGACACGGCCCGGGACACCGGTGCCGGCGAGCCCGAGGGTCTGCCGCTGAGCACCCGGCAGGCCGTCCAGGTCGGGGTGGCGACCAGCCTCGCGATCGTCGTCGGCGAGCTCATCTCGCCGGCCCGCTGGTACTGGGCGGTGATCGCGGCGTTCGTCGTCTTCGCCGGCACCACCAGCCGTGGCGACGTGCTCAGTCGCGGCTCGCAGCGCGTCGTCGGGACCATCGGGGGCGTCATCGCGGGGATGGCGCTGGCCGTCCTGGTCGGCGACCACCATCTGGTGGCCCTGCTCCTGATGTTCTGCTGTGTGTTCCTTGCGCTCTACCTGGTCCGGATCTCGCAGGCGCTGATGGCCTTCTGGATCACCGCGGTGCTCGCGCTGCTCTACGGGTTGATCGGCCAGTTCAGCGTCGAAACACTGGTCCTGCGCATCGAGGAGACCGCCGTCGGCGCGGCGATGGGCATGCTCGCCGGATATCTGATCCTGCCCAGGCGAACCCGGGAGGTGTTCGGCGCGGCGCTCGACGACCTGGTCGACACCGCCGACGCCGTGCTGGCCACGGCTGTCGACCGGATCCTCGGGCGGCAGCCGGACACCCCGCCGGTGGAACTGGCCCGGCGGATGGACGACGCGCTCAACACGCTGCGGCAACGGGCGAAGCCGCTGGACAACCCGCTGCCATGGCGGCGCGGCCGGTCGGGCTACCAGCGAGCACTGCGTGTACTGAGCGGCGTCGACCATTACGCCCGCAGCCTGGCCCGGCTCTCCGACGGCGTCCGCGTGCCCGGCTGGGCGCCGACGCTGGAACCGGCCGCCGACCGCGTCCGGGCCAACCTCGACGCGCTGCGCCAGGTGCTGCTGCGCCGCGCGGCCGGGGAGTTCCGGTCCGCGGAGGACCTCGTCGACGCCGCAGAGGCCGACGCGGCGCACACCGCCGACTCGCGACTGCGCGCCGAGATGCTGGGCGCGGCCCGGCTGCTGCGTCGCATCGACCAGGCGGTCGTCGGGTTCGCCCCCGCCCTCGACCGCCGCGACGAGGCCACGCAGTCACGGGCTGCGTCGGCCGGCGCCCGGCTGGACGAGAACCGGTAAGGCCCTCAGGGGCCGGCGGGTGATGACCCGCGCCGGGTAATTACAACCAACTGATTAATGTATTGTTAGTATCCATGGACGCGGTCGGACCAGTCACGGACGACGCCGCCGAGGTCGCGGCAGCACTGAAGCTCGCCGTCGGCCGTATCGCCCGCAGGGTGCGGCAGGCGCACGCCGTGGGGGACCTGGCCCTCTCCGAGGTGTCCGTGCTGGCCCGGCTGGACCGCGACGGTGCCGCTTCCCCGGGGGCGCTCGCCGAGCTGGAGCGGGTGCGCCCGCAGGCCATGGCGACCACCCTGGCCGCGCTGGAGGAACGCGGCCTGGTGAATCGTGGGCAGGACGCCGCCGACGGCCGCCGCGCGGTGATGACGGTGACGGACGCGGGCCGCAAGGTGCTGGCCGATCGGCGCTCCGAATCGGTGCGCCGCCTGACCAGCGTCCTCGAAAAGGAGCTCACTCCCGCCGAGCGCCAGACGCTGCTCGCGGTACTGCCGCTGCTCGACCGGGTCGCGGAGCGACTGTGAAGGCCGAGTGGGTGGGCGGGTCCGCCGGGCGCGACACGGGCGGGCGCTACAAGTGGGTCGCGCTGTCCAACACGACGCTCGGCGTGCTCATCGCGACCATCGACAGCTCGATCGTGATCATCTCCCTGCCGGCGATCTTCCGCGGAATCGGTCTGGACCCACTCGCCCCCGGCAACATCGGCTACCTCCTCTGGATGATCTTGGGCTACATGCTGGTCTCCGCGGTGCTCGTGGTCGCGCTGGGCCGTCTCGGCGACATGTTCGGCCGGGTCCGGATGTACAACATGGGCTTCGCGATCTTCGCCTGCGCCTCACTCGCGCTCTCCCTCGATCCGTTGCAGGGTGGCGGCGGCGCGCTGTGGCTGATCGGCTTCCGGATCGTGCAGGCCGTCGGCGGGTCCATGCTGACGGCGAACTCCGCGGCGATCCTGACCGACGCCTTCCCGGCGCGGCAACGCGGTATGGCCCTCGGCATCAACCAGATCACAGCGCTTGCGGGCATGTTCCTCGGGCTGATCGCGGGAGGCCTGCTGGCCGCCATCGACTGGCGCGCGGTGTTCTGGGTCAGCGTCCCGATCGGGGTGGTCGGCACCATCTGGTCCTATCGCAGCCTGCGCGAGATCGGCTCCCGCAAGCCGGGACGCATCGACTGGGTCGGCAACACCACCTTCACCGCGGGGGCCGCTGCCGTGCTCGCCGCCATCACGTACGGCATCCAGCCCTACGGCGGCCGTCCGACCGGCTGGACCAACCCCTGGGTCCTGGGCGGACTGGGCGCGGGGGTGCTGCTGCTCGTCGTGTTCTGCGTCGCCGAGACCCGGATCGCCGAGCCGATGTTCCAGCTCGGGTTGTTCCGTGTCCGCGCTTTCGCCGCCGGCAACCTGGCGGCGCTGCTCACCGCGATCGCCCGTGGCGGGCTGCAGTTCATGCTGATCATCTGGCTGCAGGGCATCTGGTTGCCGCTGCACGGTTACGACTTCGAACGCACCCCGTTGTGGGCCGGTCTGTTCATGCTCCCGCTGACCGTCGGGTTCCTCATCGCGGGTCCGGTGTCCGGATACCTGTCGGACCGATTCGGCGCGCGCCTGTTCTCCACCAGCGGGCTGGTCCTGGTGGCCGCCGCGTTCGTCGGCCTGCTCATGCTGCCG
Organism: Pseudonocardia acidicola; assembly: GCF_012911935.1. Lineage (GTDB taxonomy): Bacteria > Actinomycetota > Actinomycetes > Mycobacteriales > Pseudonocardiaceae > Pseudonocardia > Pseudonocardia acidicola. The sequence goes on from NZ_JAAXLA010000093.1 coordinate 11,905, forward strand.
GTGGACTTCTCGTACCCGCAGTTCGCGGCCCTGCTGTTGCTGAGCGGTATCGGGCAGGGAATGTTCTCCGCCCCCAACACCTCGGCGATCATGGGCAGTGTGCCGCCGGAGCAGCGCGGGGTGGCCTCCGGGATGCGCTCGACGTTCCAGAACTCCGGGACCGCCCTGTCGATCGGGCTGTCGTTCTCGCTGCTGATCTCCGGCCTCGCGGGCTCGCTGCCACACGCGCTGAGCAGTGGTCTGCAGGCACAAGGGGTGCCTGCAGGGACGGCAGAGGAGGTGGCCGGCCTGCCGCCGGTGAGCACGTTGTTCGCCACCTTCCTCGGTAACAACCCGATCAGCCACCTGCTCGCGCCCAGCGGGGTGCTGGACACCTTGCCCGCGCACGATGTGCAGACCCTGACCGGGACGCGCTTCTTCCCTGAGCTCGTCTCCGGGCCGTTCCACCACGGGCTCGTGATCGTCTTCAGCGTGGCCACGGCGATGGCCCTCGTCGCCGCGCTCGCCTCGGCACTGCGCGGCCGCCACCGCACAGCCGGATCGGGCGACTCTGCCGGACCAGTGAAAGGACAGCAAGCATGGCGCACAGTGCCCTCCTCGTGATGGACGTGCAGCGGGGCATCGTGAACCGCTTCGAGGACGCCGGGTACCTGCCGCGCCTGCGCGGCGCGATCGACGCCGGCCGGGCAGCCGGCGTCCCGGTGATCTACGTGGTCATCGGTTTCCGTACCGGGCACCCGGAGATCAGCGCCCGCAACAAGAGCTTCAGCGCGATCACGCACACCGGCGCGTTCGCCGAAGGCGACGCAGGCGCCGAGATCCACCCGGACGTCGCGCCCCGCCCCGGCGACATCGTGGTCACCAAGAAGCGCGTCAGCGCGTTCGCGGGCAGCGACCTCGACGTGGTGCTCAGGGCCGGCGAGATCGACAGCCTCGTCCTCACCGGCATCGCCACCAGCGGTGTCGTGCTGTCCACCCTGCGCCAAGCCGCCGACCTGGACTTCGGCCTCACCGTCCTCGCGGACGGCTGCCTCGACCCCGACCCGGAGGTGCACCGGGTGCTCACCGGGAAGGTGTTCCCCCGGCAGGCGGATGTCGTTACCGTCGACGAGTGGGTCATGGCCGTCGGAAGGTGACGGTCAGCGGATCTCGATCACCGACTTGGTGATCTGCGAGCGGGCGACGAGCCGGTCCCCCGCCATGGCCGTCGCCGAGACGAACCCGAGCCGCCGGGTCCGCCGCTCCAGGGTCGCGGTCACGCAGACCTCCTCCCCTTCCCTGCCGGCACTCAGGATCTGGGTCGAGATGTGATGGGTCACCGCGTGCTCGGTGGCGGCCAACTCGGGCAGCAGCGCCAGGAAGCCGGTGAGCTCGAGGATCGCCCCGAGTGCGCCCGCGTGCAGGGTTCCGCCGGGGTTGATCGCCAGCCCGGTCACCGGGAACACGAGACCGCCGGTCGGGTCGGCGGGGTCGATCAGCCGCGCCCCGAGGGCGTCCTGCAGCGGGATGGCCAGTGCTGCGGCGGCGCGGTCGGCGAGATCGGCAGGAGCGGGATCGTTCGTCATGGGCCGACAGTGCCAGCTTCGGCGACGACACCGCGGGTGGGGCCGGGGCAGGGTGGCGGCGGGTCACCCTGCCCCGCGCGTCAGCTCGTCCATGACATCGAACTCCAAGCCCTCGGCCCGTGCGATGTAGACGGACTGCAGCAGGTGGTTCCCGGACATGCGGACGGTGCCTCGCGGGCTCTCGTAGGTCAGCGCGTTCGCGGCCCCGCACAGCCTGGGCAGGTCCATGCTCCGCGACCGCTCCGCCAGCCGGGCCAGCAGTGTCAGCCCCTCGTAACACGATTCCCCGAGCGAGTTCAGGGCCGGAGCCTGCGGACCGAATCGTCGCATGTAGCGCCGTGAGTAGTCCAACCCGGCGCCGGTCGGAAGGGTCTCGAAGAAACCTGCCGCCGAGTACAGGCCGCGGGTGTTCTCAGCGCCCGTCGCGAGGAGCATGTTCTCCTCCATCAGCGGGCTCAGTCGCTCATGGCAGCGGTCCAGGCCGGCAGCCGCGAACGCCCGGTTGAACCGCACGGCGTCCGAGCCGACCAGGAACATGAGCACCCCTTGCGCGCCACTGCGCACGACCCGCTGCAGCGCGGGTCCGAAGTCCTCCGTGCCCAGCGGCACGAAGACCTCGTCCAGAATCCGTACCTCCGGTGAGATCCGCGCGTACCAGCGCGCGGTCCGGGCGGACGCTCGCGGCCACACGTAGTCGTCGCCGACCACGCACCAGGTCCGCACGCCCAGTTCCCGCGACATCCAGCGCAGTGCCGGCAGCAACTGCCGGTCCGGCGTCTCGCCGGCGAGGAACACCCCCGGAGTGTTCTCCCCGCCTTCGTAGAGCGGTGTGTAGATGTAGGGCACACGGCCCGCCACGACGGGGGCAAGCTCCTGACGGACTGCGGAGATGTGCCAGCCGGTCACCGCCTGGACGGCGCCGGTCCCGACCAGCTCGCCCACCTCGCGAGCGACCTGGCCCGGCGCGCGGCCTCCGTCCACGATCCGCAGCCGCACCTCGCGGCCCAGCACCCCGCCGTCATCGTTGATCTCGTCGACAGCCAGGCGTCCGGAAGCCTCGCACGACGGCCCGAAGATTCCGGCTGGACCACTGCGCGGGATGACGAACGCGACCTCCAGCCGGTCACTCGTCTCGCGCGGGAGGGTCATGGAACCTTGCATCGCCGCGCACCTCCGAGTTGTCACACCCTGGCCCACGCCTGATTTAGGGTGACAGTGTTTACGATGACAGCAATCTCGTCACTACCCCGGAACACATCTCAGGGGAACGACTGTGACCCTGCACGGCGCGGGTCGGCCTCGGGCGCTGCCGCCCGGCCCGCACCGGGCACCTGATCCCCGAGACCCCGAGGCAACGGCTCAGAGGGCAACGTGGCCGATGAACTGTCCGACGGCGAAGGTCACGGCCATCGCGACGGCGCCGCCGAGGACGACGCGCCGGACGGCACGGCGCTTCCCGGCCCCACCGAGCCGGGCGCTGATGGTCCCGGTGAGCGCCAGCGCGACCAGCACCGCAGCGAAGGTCACCGGGATCCGGGCGGACACCGGCGGCAGCAGGATCGCGATCAGCGGCAGCAGCGCACCGAGGGTGAACGCGATGGCCGACGCGATGGCGGCGTGCCAGGGGTTGGTGAGCTCGTCGGGGTCGATGCCCAGTTCGATGTCGACGTGCGCGGCGAACGCGTCGTGCTCCGTCAGCTCCTCGGCGACCGTCCGGGCCGTCTCCGGCCGCAGGCCCTTGGCCTCGTACATGGCGGCCAGTTCGGCGAGCTCCGCCTCGGGCGCCTCCTCGAGCTCGCGGCGTTCCTTGGCCAGCAGCGCGCGTTCGGTGTCGCGCTGGGTGCTGACCGAGACATACTCCCCCATCGCCATGGACACCGCCCCGGCGACGAGCCCGGCGACGCCCGCGGTGAGGATCGGCCCGAGCTCGGGGGTGGCCGCGGCGACACCCACGACCAGGCCCGCGGCCGAGACGATTCCGTCGTTGGCCCCGAGAACCCCGGCCCGCAGCCAGTTCAGCCGGGACGACACCGCAGCGGCGTGCGGTTCGACGGTGGGCAGATCATCGGCGGCCGACGTCACGACGGAGGAGGTACTCACGGCGGGCATCCTCAGGCATTCCACAGCCGGCTGCCAGCAATCCGAGCCTTGGCTCAACGAAGTGCCAGCTCGCCTGCGTGTGGCACAGGCGAACGTTCCTTCGGCGGCGCACGGCGCCCGACGTCGCCCGCCGACATCGTCCCCGACCAGGGCTTTCGGCTCGAACCACCGCGTCGCCGCGGGATGCGGACCGAGCCCGGCCCGCGCATACCCTTCCGGAACGCAGCGCACTCCGGCCCATGTGGTGACCATCATCACCGGGATCCGGGCTCACCGTGGCCGGCTGCGACGACGCGATGACGGCATGGAGTCCGGCGCCGCCCCGGCGGCCTCCCGGTCCACGGTGGCCGGCCGCAGGACACGACCTACATGCCGCTGCCGGCTGAAGCCCCGGATCCGCCCCCGGACGACGAGTTGCCGCCGGCCGGGGAACTGTCGCCACCGGGGCTCGATGACGAGCTGCCACCGGAGTTGTACGTCTGTTCGGCAGAGGAGATCGCGGCGTCCGCCGGCGTGAAGGCCATTCCCGGCACCGCATCGACGACCTGGCGGGCGATGCGCAACTGCTGCTCGACGCTCGAGCCCCCGGAAGCTCCCACTCCGCTGCCAGCGTTGTCGCCGGGGGTGCTCCGGGAGTTGCTGCTTCCGGACCGGCTGCTCGACGACGGGGCCGAGCTCGAACCTTGGCCGGCCACCTCACGAACCGGGGTGGTCACCGTGTCGACGGTGCTCTCGACCGTGCCGGCCGAACCGCTCGGCGTGGGCTCCGAGCGGCTCCCACCGCCACCGGATCCTGATCCCGACTCGCTGCGGCTGCCATCGCCACCGCCGGATCCACCCCCGGAGAGCGCGTGGCCGATCGCGCCGACAGTGTCGTTCGCGGCGTTGCGCACGCCACCGACAGTGTCCTTCGCGGCGTTGCCCACGCCACCGACGGCGTCCCTGGCCGAACTGCCGACGTCACGGACGGCCGTGGTGACCGTGTCGGTCGGCTTGCCGTCGGGACCCATGTTGGATCGGTCGGGGATCGGCTCCTTACGGGGATCGAGGGGCTGACTGGTGGTGGCCGTCTGCTGATGGCGGCGGTCGTCGCGGCCGGCGGCCAGGACCTCGGGCTGCGGCGGTCCGTCCGGCTTGGGCCGGCCCGGGCCGTGCTTGTCGAGGTCGAGCACGGCCCGGGTGACCGGGGTCGTCTGATCAGCCGGGGCGGGCAGCGGTGTGCGCTCGGCCGCCTGCACGCCCTGTTCGAGCCGGGTGAGCTCGGCCTGCTTGGCCTGCCGGTCCTGCTGCAGCAGGTCACGGCGGTTCTGCAGGGCCTGCAGCACCAGCGCCTGGTCGGGACTGAGGTTGCCGGGGGGCAGCTCGTCGAGGGTGGACTCGATCGCCTCGAGCTGCCGGCCGAGGTCGGTGAGCTGGCTGTGGACCTGACCGACCTGGCGGGCGGTCGCGAGCTGGGACTCGATGGCGGCCTTCTGCTGTTCGAGCAGCGCCTCCCGGTCGAGCATCTGGCTGACCTGTGTGGGCACGGTTCCCCGGTAACGGGGAGCGATCCGGCTCTCCCACACCACCTTGGTCTGGGCTATCGTGTCGAGCTGCTTGTTGATCGAGGCCAGCGTGACCTGTGCCTGGGTGGTCCAGGTCGCGGGCTGAACCGTCCGGGGCGCATAGGCGGGGTCCAGGTGCTCGATGACCTTGTCGACCCCGAACCATCCGGCCCCGGCGACCAGGACGCCGGCGACCCCGACGACGGCGACCAGCCGCTGCCGACGGGAACGGGCGGCGCGGGCGGCCAACTGGTCCCGGAGGTTCGCCACGTCACGCGCGCTGGCCATCGGCCGGCCGGCGCCGGAGCGGTGACGCGTCGATGTCGGCGGCAACCCGCTCAAGGCGGTGAGCGAGTCCATCCTGGACCGGCCGCTTCCACCCGCGACCGGCCGGGCCTGGGCGTGGTGTTCCGGGGAGCAGTAGCGCCGCGGCGGACGGCCCGCATCGCTGGCCGGGACCACACGGTCGCAGCCGGGCAGGGCGCACTGCGGTCGCTCGCCCACGTCTCCTCCTCCGCCGCGCACGGCTCCACTCCTCAGCAAGATCTTCGCTCATTTCCCCGGTGAACGGAACGAGGGCGTGACGGAGAAATCCCCTGCTCAGCGACACTTTCTGCATCGGCACGTGGATCATTACGAAACGTAGGAGCCGCACCGCTCACTGGACGAGCAACTCACTCTTGTGAGGGATCCGAGCGTGCGCGTACCCGTAGCTCCGCGTGAGATCGCCGTCGTCGAAGTCCCGTTTGCAGCAGCCCTCGTCCGCGCTGCGGGAACAGCATGGGACGGGCGGTTCCGGCGGAACTCGGCTCGGCATGGCGCACTTGCGGCGGCACGGTGAATACCGATCGGCGGCGTGGTGAACAGCCGGGCGGCGTCGCCCACGGACGATCCCGCGGAGCCGTCGCCGACGGTCGCGTCGGTGATCAGAGGCCGTCGAGAGACCGGGCGAACCCGCCCCGGTGACGCAGCAGCCGCTGGGCGAGCAGGTGCCCGGTGATCTCCGCTTCGCGTTCGCGCAGCCAGTCCGGCGAGCCGGGTGGGTGCGCCTCACCGCAGCGACCCATGATCGCGGTGATGTGGGCCGGGGACAGCCGCAACTTCTCACCGGCCAGGGTCTGGATCGGCGTCCGGAGCGACTCGGCGGCCTGCTCGTCGAACGACGCGGGCTCGTGCCCGCAGACCATGTGCCCGAACTCGTGGCAGGCCACGACGGTGCGGTGCATCGGGCTGGTGCGCCGGTCGACCCAGACGACGTCACGGTCACGCAGCTGCAGCCACAGCCCGGACGGGAGAGTGAGCCCGTCGGGCTCCGCGACGACGAGGTCGATGGCGCGGCCACGGTGGTCCTGCAGGGCGGTGCGCACCTGCTCGAGCGTGGCCGGCGGGTCCGGCAGCGCCGCGCGCAGGCGGGCGCGGCAGCGGCGCACCAGTTCCTCATCGGAAATCGTCATGGCCCGCCCAGCTTGTCATGACGGGGCGAACCGGGTGGCGCCTTCGGGGGGCAGCAGCAGGACCGCCGCGGCCGCCGCGTCGTGCAGGGTCCGGGCGCGTTGCACCTCGGCCAGCCACAGGGCCTCCTGCTTCTCCGACTGCCCGCCCCCGAGCCGGCTCAGGTCGGCCGGGTCGGCCGCTCGGTCGGCGTCCGCGGCGAGCGCGGTCAGCCCGATCTCCAGACAGACCGCGGCAGTGAAGGCCCGGCCGGGCTCGCCGACCAGGCCCAGCCGGCGCGCCACGCCGGCCGCGGCGCTGAGCTGGTCGCGGCCGACCCATTGCTGCAACAACCACATCCGGTCCCGGACCTCGACCAGCAGCCCGAACAGCTCGTCATCGGTGATGATCCTGCGGTGATCGCCGGACGGCCGCCCGGTCAGCCACTGCCACAGACGCGTGACGTCGCGGCGCACCTGCTCGGGGTCATGGCGCCGCCGCGCAGCGCGCAGGACCGGCAGGCAGATCCCGGCGAGGAACAGCGCGAAGAACGCCACCAGCAACCCGTTGAGCAGCACCGTCGCCGGCGGCGGGAACGGGCGGCCGAGCAACTCCCCGGCCTGCACCACCACCGCGCCCCCGGCCCAGGCCGCCGCGCAGAGCGAGGACGCGGCGACCAGCACCAGGGCCTGCCGCGAGACCCCGGCCGGGAGCTCCCGGATCTCACGCACCCCGGCGCACAGGAAGGTGGCCGCGAGCGCGAGCAGGAACAGGTGGTAGACGAGCCAGTGCGTGGCCATCGCCGCATCACCGAGCACGACGCGCGGGATCCAGGTCTCTCCCGGCCCCGGCGGGGTGTGCAGCGGGGAGGCGAACCAGGTCGCGGCCATCACCACGAGCACGACGACCAGCGCTACGGCGACCAGCCGGCGGCCACGGCGACCCGGGGGTCGCGCGGCAACCAGCTGGGAACCGACCACCAGCGCGGCGGCTGCCGCGGCGGCGAGGTTGGCCACCAGGACGCTGAGCCACACGTGCCCGGTGAGCCGGTCGAACAACTCGGCATTCGAGCCGATCTTCAGCGTGGCGACCAGGGCCAGCAGCACGCTCGCCCACCACGACGCACCCAGCTTCGAGGCACGCAGCCCGCGCCGGAGCACCGCGACCCAGAGAGCCACCGCTATGCCCCGGTAGACGTTCTCGACGACCACGGCCGGCATCGACTACCCGGCCCGCCGGTGGTCGTGTCCGGTCATCGCCGGTGGCGCCGCAGGAACCCGCCGCGCCTGGACCGTTCCTTGTCCTCCAGCCGGGTGACCAGTTCCCGGATCTCGTCCAGCGACTCCGGGTCCTCCAGGTCACCGAGGCGGGCCATCAGCCCGAGCAGCTTGTTCTCCCGCATGTCGACCGCCCGGGCCAACTGCTGGTGGATCGACTCGACCTGCGCGACCTCGTCCGGGCTGGCCTCGGTGGGGTCGATGGCCAGGTAGGCGACGATCGCGCTGGCCCTGCCCGGTTCGGGCTCGGACTGGGAGAGGAACTCGAACGCCCGGGCGATGGCGGCCGCGGTCTCGACCGAGGGCCGGGGCCGCTCCCCGTTGCGCAGCATCCTCAGGTGCTCGCGGGTGATGACCGACCGGCCGTGCACGGTCTCCGCAGCGCGGGCGACCTGCAGGTTGCTCCACTCCTTGCGCTCCCCCCGCTCGTCCGGCGGCCGCAGGAACGCGCGGAACAGCAGGTTGAGCCGATCCGCGAACGTCAGCACCTGATCCTCCCCTTCCGGCGGGCGCGGGGTCGTGGCTGCTCAGCCTACTTCCGCTGCCACATCCGGCGTCACAACCCGCCGAAGCCTACGACCGATCTCGTACTTGGCAACAGTCGTTGTCACACGATACGTTCCTGATCCAACAGTTGTGGCCATAGATGGTCACAGGACGAGGCGGGCGGTAGGTGATGGTGAGAGGATTCGGTCGCAGGGCCGGGCGCGAGCCTGCGCGGCCGCCGGCCTGGCTGGTGGCTCCGGGCCCCAGCGCACCGCCTGTCAGGCCTGTGCCGGATCCGTGGTCGGACTGTGACGAGGCTGCTGCGGACGACCCGCGCGACGGGTGCGAGCCCTCGCGACGGGAGGCATCGCCATGGGGGGCCTCGCGATGGGACATCGCACCGGAGGGCGACGACAGCCCGACCGGTGAGCCCCCGGAACCGGTCGCAATGCGGGTGACATCGTTGCCGGGGGTCCGGCCCGATCCCGTCCATGCCGCTGCCGAGGACCCACCGGCAGCGTCCGGCCACCGCACCGCGTGGGCGGCCGGCGTGATGCCGGTGAAGCCGATGCAGGCCGGCACCCCGATCGGCGGGGTGGACGGATCCCGGCTGTGGACCCCTCCGGCCGCGGGCCCCTGGCCTGTCCCCGACCGCCCCCGCAACGGCCGCAACGCGGCGCATGCGGCGACGCCGCCGCGCCTACCCGCACCAGGACACCTCGGCGAACCGGTCGCGCCGCCCACCGCCGGCACGGCCTCGGGCGGAGAGGGGGTGCTGGAGCGGTCGGTCGCCGCGCTGGAGCCGATCGGGGACGCCGAAGCCTCGGCGTTCGCGGCCCGGTTCGCCGCGGACTACCTGTCCTGGGACGAGGACGACCCGTCCCGGCGGGCACAGGTGCTGCGCGAGTACCTCGCCGACCCCGCGACGGCGGCCCTGGGCTGGTCGGGCGTGGGCAGGCAACGCGCGGAGGTGGTGCTGCCGGGACGCACCCTGCGCACCCCCGGCGGCGCGGTCGTCGTCGAGGTGACCGCCCGGGTTGTCAGCTACCTCCGCACCTGCCCGCACCCGGTCGACGCCGGGCCGCCGGCGGGTCCCGTCGAGCCGCCGCTCAGCGCCGTCGGCCCGTCCTGCGCTCCCCCACCCGAGGCCGCGGGCTGGCGGCCGGGCGCCTCGCACTGGGCGCGGATCGCACCGCCCATCCGCCGCGACCGCACCGGGCGGCTGGTGGTGGACATCGGCCCTGCCCCCGACCGCGGCGACGGCTGATCGAGGTCAGATGATGCAGAACATCCACAGCCGGGCGGCGTCGTCGTGGGCGGATGATCCGGCGCTCAGCCCCTGGCGGGTCCCCACCGGCAACGCCCCACCGGCTCATCCGGCGGCCGGCCCGGGGTTCCTGACGCACAGCGCGGATGCGCTCTCGCGGCAACTGTTCGCCCGCAGTCACAGCACCCGCCCGCGCCGGGGGTTGCGCGGCGCGATCTACACGGCGACCCGGGGTCGATGGAACCCGGGACCGTCGGCCGCGGAGGCGGATCGGCTGGCCAAGCTCGCGCATGTCCGCGCCCCGCTCGCGGGCTGGCACACGATCACCGTGGCCAGCATGAAGGGCGGCATCGGCAAGACGACTGTGTCCTCCCTGCTCGGACTGACCCTGGCCGAGTACCGCGGAGACCGGATCATCGCGCTGGACGCCAACCCCGATGCCGGCACCCTGGCCGAGAGGCTGCTCGGCCATCCCGTGCGGTGCACGATCCGGGACCTCATCTCCCGCGAGGACTTGGACCCGTTCCGGTCCCTGGCCGACATCTCGACCTACCTGAACGTCGCAGGCCGCCTGCAGGTCCTGGCCTCCGAACAGGACCCGGCGATGAGCGAGGCGTTCAGCCGCAACGAGTACCGCAAGGTGCTCGCCGCCCTGAGCCGCTTCTTCAACATCGTCATCACCGACTCGGGCACCGGGCTGATCCACTCCGCGATGGCCGGAGCGCTGGAGGCGACCCGGAGCCTGGTCATCGTCGGCGCACCGACCATCGACGGCGGGGGCCGGGCCAGCAAAACCCTCGACTGGCTCATCGCGCACGGCTTCGACGAACTCGTCCGCGACGCGGTGGTCGTGCTCTCGTGCGACCGGGAGTCCCGCAGCATCGACCGGTCCATGGTCATCGAGCACTTCGCCGCCCGCTGCCGCGCCGTGGTGGAGATCCCGAGAGATCCGCACCTGGCCGAAGGCGGGCTCATCCAACTCGATCAGCTGCGCGAGCGCACCCGTGACGCCGCACTGACTCTGGCCGCGCACATCGCCGAGGCCTTCAGCTGGGACTACCCGGTGCCGGTCGGCTTCGCCGAGGAGCGAGGCTGACGTGCACGTCGGGATGATCACCGCCGGATGCCCCCAGGCCTCCACGCCAGGCCGGGCCACCCCTTCGACCCCGGGACGGAGCTGACCCGTGCGCGCCCGCCTGTGCACCCTCGCCGCTGCCACCACCGCCGCGCTCGTCCTCACCGCCGCGCTCGCCCCCTCCGCCGATGCCGCGCCCGACGCCGGGTGTGCGTGGCGGCTCTCGGCGGTGCGGCTCTACGAGGAGCTCACCGGCGTGCCGAACAGTCGAGCGGTGCAACTGCGTGCGCTGCTGGGCGACTCCGGCGTGGGCAGGCCGGACTTCCTGCCCGAGCAGTGCCGATCCGGTTCCGGGAGTACCGGCGCGTCCGCAGGCACCGGTTCGACGTCGCCGGGGAGCGCGGGGGCGGGCTCGTCCGGCGCGGGTACCGGCGGCGACGGCGGGTCCGGCCCGGGCACCGGCGGCGACGGCGGGTCCGGCCCGGGCACCGGCGGCGACGGCGGGTCCGGCCCGGGCACCGGCGGCGACGGCACCACGGCCGCCGAGACGTTCGGCTGGGGCGCCCCGGACCGGACGTCCGACTTCACCACCGGCGCCGGGACCGACGGCTGGAGCCTCTACGACGGCCCCGGGCACGCCGGCAACGGCCGCCGCTCCCCGAGCGCGATCAACCTGTTGAACGGGCTGCTCACGATCACCGGCGACTCGGCCGGCACGTCGGAGGGCATGGCCTGGACCCCGGGGCAGAAGTACGGCCGCTGGGAGGCCCGGGTGAAGTCCCCGGCCGGCGCGCCCGCCTACCACTCGCTGCTGCTGCTGTGGCCCGACGCGGAGAACTTCCCGCTCGGCGGCGAGATCGACTTCATGGAGATCGGCGACCCCACGAGGCAGAAGACCGACGTCTTCATGCACTACGGCGCCGACAACTCCCAGCTCCACGGCCAGCTGAACATCGACGCCACCCAGTGGCACAACTGGGCCCTGGAGTGGACCCCGCAGAAGATCACCGCGTTCGTCGACGGCCGGCAGTGGTGGTCCACAACCGACACCTCGAAGTTCCCGCCCGGACCGATGCACCTGTGCATCCAGCTCGACTACTTCCCCGGCGACGGCTCCGCCCAGGGCGGCGGCCAGGAGCAAGTCGCCTGGGTCAGGCAGTACCCGCTCACCGCCTCCGGGACCTCGCCCGGGTCATCGGGTTCCGGCGCACCCGCTCCGCCGGACCCGCAATCCGCCGGCGCCGACTCGTCCACGTCCGGTTCCTGAGCCCTGTTCGTCTACTTCGGACACCCTGACCTCCAGGAGAGCAGTGACATGCCCATCTCCCCCGTCGCAGCGCTGGCCGTGACCGCCGCGCTCGCTGCCGGACCGACCGCCGCGCTCGCCCCCACCTCGGCTCCCGTCGCATCAGCGGCGTACTCGGTCTGCCGGCAGGACACGTCCTCGTACGGGGGCGGCACCCGGCAGCTGACCCCGGAACAGGCGGCCGAGCTGTTGCAGCAGGCGCGGGAGCTGGTCACCGAGCTGTTGCGCGTGGTGGGCGACAACCGCGCGGCCGACCTCGGCCAGGAGATCCGGTCCATGGGCATCACCCCGGCCCGCGCGCAGCAGATGTGGAAGCAGCAGGCCTACGACCTGGCCGACGGGCTCACGTCCGCCTCCAGCGACCCGCGGGCGATGCAGGTCGCGGTCACCCTCGCCGGAGCGGGCTTCTCCCCCACCCCGGCTGATCTGCTCTACCCCGTCCCCACCTCGTCCACGCCGCGACCCGCGGCGCCCGCAGCCGTCCCCGACCCTGCCCAGGCCTCGCCGAACGCCGCCGCCGCGGGCACCGGTCCGACGCCGGCCGGGGCGATCAGCCGCATCGAACCGGACACCGCCACCGCTTCCGACGGCGGCAGCGGGAGCACGGTGTCGGGCGCGTCCTCGGACACGTCGCCGGGGGTCCAGGTGTGCGGCGCCGGCCCCGGGGAGCAGGCCGGCAACACCCAGGTCAGTGGCGGCGCGGCGCAAGCCGGCGCGCCGCTGCTGACCTCCGGCCCCACCGCCGCAGCGCAGACCTCCGGCCCCGGCAGCAGTGGCGCAGCGGGCTGGGAACGGCAGGCCGGGGACCTGGTGGACACGCTGCAGGCGGCCAACGATCCCGAGGCCGAGCAGCTGGCCGGCAAGCTCGCCGCGATCGGGGTCACCGGCTCCACCCCGGCCACCTCGCCGGGACCGGTGCCGGACACCGCCTCGCCGGCCGGCAGCCCCGACGCCGTCACCACCGACCAGGCGGACGGCTCGAACGGCAACAACGTCGACCGCGGCCGCCAGGCCGACGACAACACCGGTGTCTCCACCGACGCCACCGGCGCCGGCACGGCGAGCTCCCCCGGGCAGGCGTCGACCGCGGGGCCGGGGTCCGACCGGTCCGCGTCTGCCGACGGCGGCAACAGCCCGGATTCGAGCGCGAACGACCAGCAGCCCGGCGGCGCGCAGCAGTCGGGGTGGGAGCAGCAGGCCCGTGAGCTCGCCGACCAGCTCGCACGCGCCGGTGACGATCCGACCGCTCGCGAGCTGACCGACAAGCTCGCGAGCGCCGGCATCATCGCCGACCCTTCGCCGCCCGCCCGGAACGGCAACTCCGGTCAGAGCAACCAGACCGGGAGCCGGGGTGGCGACCAGGGCTCGTCGGAGACCGGGCAGAGCGGCCAGGCCTCGGATGACCCCGGCGGTGCCGGTCAGGCCGGCGAGGGCGACCGGACCGCCGGGTCGCAACCGTCCGGCAACGCCGGCGACGGAGGCAACGCAGGCGCAGCCGAGCAGCCCCCACCCGCCCAGGCTCCGGCACCGGCCGGGAATCCGGCGGCGCACCCCGACCCCGGCATCACCGGCGCCGACCCGGGGGCCGACATCGGCACCTGGGACAGGCTCGCCGGCTGCGAGAGCGGTGGGCGTTGGAGCGTCTCCACCGGCAACGGGTACAGCGGCGGCCTGCAGTTCGATCCGGCCACCTGGAAGGCGTTCGGTGGCGACGGGTACGCACCCAGCGCCGACAAGGCCACCAAGGATCAGCAGATCGCCGTTGCGCAGAAGGTCCGCGACGCCCGTGGCGGCTACGGATCCTGGCCGGCCTGCTCGCAGAAGCTGGGGCTGCCCCAATGATCGCGGCCTGATCGCCCCGGTAGGCTGCGTCCCCGGAGGTGGTGTACGAGTCCCTCGCTGGTGAGCGGCGTGGCGTCGTGACGTGAGACGGCCACCGCGTGATCTTGATGAGTACCGACCAAGGAACTCACCGAGAGGATCACGACGAT
>NZ_JAAXLA010000094.1 GCF_012911935.1 Pseudonocardia acidicola
ATCGTCGTGATCCTCTCGGTGAGTTCCTTGGTCGGTACTCATCAAGATCACGCGGTGGCCGTCTCACGTCACGACGCCACGCCGCTCACCAGCGAGGGACTCGTACACCACCTCCGGGGACGCAGCCGTGTGCTGGGCTTGCCGCAACGACCCACACCACCCGCCGCGCCTCATCCGGGCAGTACCAGATCCGCCCTCCGGCGGTCACCTCGTACTGCCACTGCTCGAACGTCCGGCCACCGATCTGGCGCTCGGCCAACTGACCGCGTAAGCGGTGCTGACGCGCCGGGTTCTCCGGACGCATGGGCCGCTCGGTCAGCACGACCCATGCCTCCCAGGTGTTCGCCCGCGCCACCCGACAGAGCTCCTCCCAGCCCTTCGCGGCCTCCGACGTCGCGAACCGCGCCTCCCAACCATCCGGGCGCGCCGGCGGATCGACGCGATCGCCACGCTTGGCCGGCACCGCTCAGGACCCGTCCGGTGGCGGCACCGGCCCGAGGTCCTCATCGAGCGATCGGGTCAACTCCTCCAGGAGTGCCGGATCCGCATGGATCGCCGCGGTGGCCTTCCACTCGACGAGCACCTGCGCCAGCACCGACCACCGGCCCAACTCCGCCGACGCTCCAACAGCACGGACGAAATCGGCGACGAACCGGCGACGATCCGCCTGCGGAAGCAGATCCACCCACGGGAACTCCTCCATGAGCGTGTCCGCAGCGGCATCAGCAGACAGGTGAGCCAACGCGTTGCGCAGCGCCCGCGCCGCGCTCAACGCCCCGTCCGCCGCGGAACTGGCACTGTCCTCGCGCACCAACAGCAACGGCACCCCGTCGCGGCGCCGGACCCGCACGTCCCCACGGTCGGCGAGCGCCGCCACCCCCTTCGGATCGCGCTGCAACTCGCTCCACTGCACCTCGGTCGTCACGCCAACCATTCTGAACTTATTCAGAAGTCTTGGCAAGGGCTCGGCCGGGCCTGGCCCGGGCACCCGTCCGTCACTGAGATGCTTTCCAACCTGGCCGCGGTCGGCTCTGCGGGTGCGGCGTGGCATCACCGAGATGAGTGAAGCTCCTGGTAGTCGGGCGATTGCCTGGATCAATCCGCCTGGCCAGGAGCTTCGGGTGCCTTCCGACCCCGCGGGGTTCACCATGTCCAACCACGCCCTCATCACCCTCCCCGACGCGTTGCGCCACCGACGCGCCGCGGTCGGGACCCGATGGCGGCGCCCGACGGTCGGGGAACAGGCCCTGCTCGCTGTCGTGCACCTGCGCAAGGGCGAGACCTACGCCGATCTCGCCGCCGGGTTCGCCATCGGCACGCCGGCCGCGTTCCGCTACATCCGCGAAGCGATCGAGGTGCTCGCCGCGCTCGCCCCGTCGTTGCGTGACGCGATGGCCGTCGCGATGAGGAAAGCGTTCGTCATCATCGACGGGACCCAGGATCGACCGAGTCGGCATGAGATCGGGCCCGGGACCGGCCCTACTGTCGCTCCGGCAAACACAAGTGTCACGGAGTCAACCTGCAGGTTGTCGCCGACCCGGCCGGAAGGCTGATCTGGGCCTCGCCCGCACTGCCCGGCGCCCGTCACGACATGGGCGCAGCCCGCGAACACGGCCTGCTCGAAGCCCTACGTGCCGCCGGGGTGCGCGTGATCGCCGACAACGGCTACCACGAAACGGCACCGACAACGGGCCGAGCAGCGAACCCGACGACCGCACCGACGCGTCTGCCTCGAACGGCTCCGTGGAACACACCCCACCGCAACCGCGGCGGCGACCACCGCCGCCCTCCTGTGAGTCGGTTCTCATCCAAGCTGAACAGCCGAAGCCTGTACGTCCTGGGCACTGGCCAACTTCGATGAGACGAAGCGGTCAGCGGATGGTCCGGGTTCAGTGAGACGTAGTCGGGGCGCGTTGTCTCGGTGGACCTGGACAATTTCCTGGGCCGGGTCCGTTCCGAACTTTCAACATCATGAAACCCTGATCCCGTCCGGGCTAGCGATCCATGGGGCGGGGTCGCCGTCAATCCGCGTCCCTGTCTGCGATGGTGAGTTCGCCGGTCAACTGTGCCGGTGGGCTGGCGCACAGATCGATGAACCCGCCCCCGGGGCGCCGTGATCCGCCCGGATACCGAGAACGTGACGTAGGTGACCGAGCCGAAACCCTCTGCCACCGTCGAGGGGCCCGGCTGTGTCGGCCGCAGAACTGCGGATAGCCCGGGCAGGGCGCGGAAGCAGGGCTTGCCGGCCGGCGAGGAACAAATCGGGGTAGCGCGCGGCATCGGAGATGTGGATGGTCTCATCTTGCGCACATCGTCGGCACATCGGCGGCGGTCCAGGCTCCTCCCGCCTGGTCCCTGCTGCTGGAGGTTCGTGTCGTGGTCGTGGTTGGCCGTGTTCGCCCGCAGATCGGGTCAGTTGGTGCGATGCCGGGGAACGGGAGCCGGCGTAGGCGGGCCTCCGCGGGAGGGGTCCGGCGCCGGCGGGCGGGGGCGTGGGCGCTCGGGGTGATGGTGTTGGTGGGGTTGCTGGGCGCGTGCGGGGGTTCGGCGGGATCGGCACCCGCAGGACAGTCGGCGAACTCGAACCCGAACGGCCCGGAGGTCAACGCGGCCGGGGACATCCCCGACAACCAGGTCTATGTGCCCTACAGCGACCCCGGGGGGTTGTTCACGGTGTCCGTGCCGCAGGGTTGGTCCCGCTCGGCCTCGGGTTCGGGCGTGGTGTTCACCGACAAGCTCAACAGTGTTCGGATCGAGGCTCAGCCTCGACCCACGGCGCCGGACGTGGCCTCGGCCCGAGCGCAGGAGGTCCCGCGGCTGCAGGGCTCCGTCACCGGTTTCAAGCTCGGCGACGTCAGCACCGCACAACGGTCGGCCGGCGCCGCGGTGCTCGTCACCTACCAGGCGGTCTCCGCGTCCAACGCGGTGACCGGCAGGTCCGCGGTGGAGGCGGTGGAACGGTACGAGTTCTGGAAGGGTGGCCAGGAGGTCATACTGACGCTCTCAGGTGCGCAAGGTGCGGACAACGTCGACCCGTGGAAGAAGATCACTGACTCGTTCCGGTGGAACCGGTGAGCAGGGCGACTGCGGCCGGACCGGACACCGGTGAAACGCAGGACGGCGCGGTGTCCGCGATCGAAGCGCGTTCGCTCTACCGGTTCTTCCGGGCCGGTGAGGAAGAGACCCTCGCGCTGCAGGGGGTCTCCCTCACCGTGGCCTCGGGGGAGCTCGTCGCGGTGGTCGGCCCTTCGGGATCGGGCAAGTCCACCCTGTTCGCGTGCCTGGCCGGGCTGGACGAACCCGACGGTGGCGCGGTGCTGGTCGCCGGGAAAAGGATCAGCCATCGACCGGAACCGGTCCGCGCCCGGCTGCGCGCGGACCGGATCGGGGTGCTGTTCCAGTCCGCGAACCTGATCGCCCACCTCACCGTCGAGGCCAACCTCGCCCTGGTCCAGGCACTGTCCCCGGGGTCGGGTGGGCCGGCGCGGGCCGAGCTGCTCGCCTCGGTGGGGCTCGAGGGCCGTGCCAGCGCCTATCCCAGCGAGCTTTCCGGCGGGGAGGCGGCCCGAGCCGGGCTGGCGGTGGCGCTGGCGAACGATCCCGTGGTGCTGCTGGCCGACGAGCCCACCGGGGAGCTGGACAGCGTGACCGAGGCCGCGGTCCTGCAGCTGCTGGTCGCGGCCGCTCGACGCGGGGTCGCGGTCCTGGCCGCCAGCCACAGCGTTGCCGTCCCGGAGGCCGCGGACCGGACGGTGCGCCTGGCCGACGGGCGGGTGATCGGATGAGCGCCGGGATGGTCACTACCGGTGATGGGAATGCGGTCGATGCCCGATCCGGGATTCTCGTGGAATGCGTTGCCGCCAGTCGGGCGTTCGGTGTCGGTCCGCGCTCGGTGGACGCCGTTCGCGGGGCGAGCTGTGTCGTGCCCCCCGGGGTTCGGGTGGCGCTGACCGGGCCGTCGGGGTCAGGAAAGTCGACGCTGCTGCACCTGCTGGCCGGGCTGGAGACCCCCACGTCCGGCTCGGTGAGCTGGCCGGGATTGGACCGGCCCGCCCCGGTTCGGCCCGGTACGGACGGGGCGCCGCGGCGGTCCGCGATCGGCGTGGTGTTCCAGGGCCCCAGCCTGATCCCCGCACTGGACGTGATCGAGAACGTCGCGTTGCCGCTGCTGCTGGCGGGGGTGGACGAGAACGAGGCGGTGGAGGCCGCCTGTCTGGCGCTGGACCGGCTACGGATCGGCGGGCTGGGGCCCAAGCTGCCCGAGGAACTCTCCGGTGGGCAGGCCCAGCGGGTCGCGGTGGCCCGGGTGCTTGCCCGGCGTCCGCGGTTGATCCTGGCCGACGAGCCCACCGGGCAGCTCGACCACGAGGCGGGTGACCAGGTCGTGTCGGTGCTGCTGGAGGCCGCCGACGAGCTGGACGCCGCGCTCGTGGTGAGCACGCACGATCCCCGCGTCGCCGCGCGGCTGCGCGACCGTTGGCAGATGACCGACGGCCGGCTCACCGTCACACCCGACGACCTACCGGGGTCCGCCCCGGTCGAGGAAGGCCCCCGATGATCGGAATTTGGTTGCGCGGCTTGCTGCGCCGGCGCGGGGGCCGGCTGGCCGCCACGGCCGGCGGCGTGGCGGTCGCGGTGGCGTTGCTGGCCTCGCTGGGGGCCTTCCTCGCCGCGTCGAAGGGCTCGATGACGGCCCGGGCGGTCCGCGACGTGGCGGTGGACTGGCAGGTTCAGGTGCAGCCCGGCGCCGACCCGGCCGCGGTGCTGAACCTTGTGCGCGCCTCGGCGCAGGTTCGCGACGCCCTGCCGGTCGGCTTCGCGCAGAGCACGGGTCTGTCGGCGAGTGCTGGCGGCAGCACCCAGACCACCGGGGCAGCGGTGGTGTTGGGCTTGCCCGACGGATACCGACGCGTGTTTCCTCATGAGATCCGCTCCTTGACCGGCGCAGACCGGGGCGTGCTGCTTGCGCAGCAGACCGCGGCCAACCTGCACGCCCGGCCCGGTGACGTGGTGCAGATCGGTCGTGCCGGGCTCGCACCGGTGCAGGTCCAGGTGGCCGGAGTGGTCGATCTGCCGCAGGCCGACTCGCTGTTCCAGAAGGTCGGCGCCCCGGTGGGTGCGCAGCCGGTCGCGCCACCGGACAACGTGGTTCTGCTGCCCGACGCGCAATGGCACACCCTGTTCGACCCGCTCGCCGGCGCCCGGCCAGACCTCGTCGCAACCCAGGTTCATGCGGCGCGGACCCACCAACTGCCCTCGGATCCGGCCGCCGCCTACACCGAGGTGACCGCCGCGGCGCACAACCTCGAGGCTCGCACCGCCGGGGCCGGAACCGTCGGGGACAACCTGGGCGCGGCGTTGGGTGCCGCGCGCTCGGATGCCGCCTACGCCCAGGTGCTCTTCCTGTTCCTGGGACTGCCCGGCGCGGTGCTGGCCGGGCTGCTGACCGGCGCGGTGACCGCCGCCGGGGCGACCCGGCGCCGCGGCGAGCAGGCGCTGCTGCGCGCCCGCGGCACCACCACCGGGCAGTTGGTCGGGCTCGCCGCGGTGGAAGCCGCGCTCGTCGGCGTGGCCGGCAGCCTGGTCGGCCTGGCCGCTGCGGCGCTGGTGGGGCAGGTCGCGTTCGGGTCGGCGCGGTTCGGGACCACCACCGCGACCGCGGTCGGCTGGATCCTCGCCGCCGCGGTCGTGGGGCTGGTCATCGCCGCGGCGAGCGTGCTGCTGCCGGCCTTCCGCGACCTGCGCTGGTCCACGGTGGCCGCCGGACGCCGGCCCGTTGGGCGGGCCACGGCACCGTGGTGGGCCCGTTACGGGGTCGACATCGTGCTGCTGGCGGCCGGCGGGGTCGTGGTGTGGGTGACCAGCAGGACCGGCTACCAGCTCGTCCTGGCCCCCGAGGGGGTGCCCACGATCTCGGTGTCCTACTGGGCCTTCGCCGGTCCCGCCCTGCTCTGGGTCGGCGCCGGGCTGGCGGCCTGGCGGCTGGTGGACCTGCTGCTCGGCCGCGGGCGTGGCCTGGTGGGCCGCGGCCTGCGTCCGGTCGCTGGGCGACTGTCCGCGACTGCCGCGGCGATGATGGCCCGGCAGCGCCGCCCGCTGGCCCGTTCGATCGTGCTGCTCGCACTCGCGTTGGCCTTCGCCGGCTCCACCGCCACCTTCAACGCCACCTACCAGGCCCAGGCCGAGGCCGACGCGCAGCTGACCAATGGCGCCGACGTCACCGTGACCGAGTCACCGGGGGTGACCGTCGGGCCCGGCGCCGCGTCCCGCCTCGCCGCGATCCCGGGGGTGCGTGCGGTGGAACCCATCCAGCACCGCTTCGCCTATGTCGGCGCCGACCTGCAGGACCTCTACGGGGTTCGGCCGGGGACGATCACCAACGCAACCGCGTTGCAGGACACCTACTTCCAGGGCGGCAGCGCGCGCCAACTCATGGACAGGCTCGCCGCGCAGCCGGACTCGGTTCTGGTCAGCGCGGAGACCGTGAAGGACTTCCAGCTCCACCCCGGTGACCTGCTCAACCTGCGCCTGCAGGACGGTGCCACCAAGCAGCTGACCACGGTGGCGTTCCACTACGCCGGCATCGTCAAGGAGTTCCCGACCGCGCCCAAGGACAGCTTCTTCGTCGCCAACGCCGACTACGTCGCCGCGCAGACCAGCAGCGATGCCATCGGCGCGTTCCTCGTCGATACCGGTGGGCAGAACACAAGCACGATCGCGCACCAGATCCAGACCACGGTGGGGACGTCCGCCGCGGTCACCGACATCGCCCACACCCGCTCCAGCGTCGGCTCCAGCCTCACCGCTGTCGACCTCGCCGGGCTCACCCGGGTCGAGCTCGGTTTCGCGCTGGTGCTGGCCGCCGCGGCCGGTGGGCTCGTCCTCGCCCTCGGCCTGACCGAGCGGCGCCGCACCTTCGCGATCACCACCGCGCTGGGCGCCACCCCGCGGCAGCTGCGTGGCCTGGTCGCGGCAGAGGCGACAGCGCTCACGGTCGGTGGCCTCCTGGTCGGCGCGGCGCTGGGATGGCTGCTCTCGCAGGTCCTCGTCGCGGTGCTGACGGGGGTGTTCGACCCCCCGCCGTCGCTGCTCAGCACTCCCTGGATCTACCTGACCGCCGTCGTACTGGTCACGGTCGGCGCGCTCGGTGGTGCCGCCGCCGGCGCACTGCGGATCGCTCGGCGGTCCCCGGTCAGGATCCTGCGCGAGCTGTGAGCGTCGCTGTGGCGGCCGATCGCTGGTGGGCGCGGTTCGCGGTGGCCGCCGGACGCGGGGCGGCGTGGTTGTCCCGCCGGCTGGGCCTGGGACAGGGCTCGATCATCACAGGGCGGGTGGCGCTGCTGCTGTATCCCGGCCTGCTCGGTCGGCTGGCCGCCGGCAAGACCGTGGTGCTGGTGTCGGGCACCAACGGCAAGACCACCACGAGCCACCTGCTGGCGGCGGCTCTGCGCTCCGCAGGACCGACCGCGCACAACCTCAGCGGGGCGAACATGGCCGACGGGGCAGTCGCCGCACTGGCGGCCGAACCGCACGCCCGATATGTGGTGCTCGAGGTCGACGAGTTGCACCTGCCCCGGGTGGCCGCAGCCGTCGACCCAGCCGGGATCGTGCTGCTCAGCCTCACCCGCGATCAACTGGACCGGGGTGCGGAGGTGCGGACAACCGCAGCGAAGATCCGGGACGTGCTGGCCCGACATCCGAAGGCCTTCGTGGTCACCAACGCCGACGATCCGCTGACCGTCTGGGCCGCGGGCAGGGCGGCGCGGCGGCCGATCTGGATCGGCGCGGGCGCGACGTGGCAGGGCGATGCGGCAATCTGCCCACAGTGTGGGCGCACCCTGGATCGCGGGCGTGGCGAGCTCTGGCGCTGCACCGGGTGCCGCGTGCGCCGGCCGCACCCCGGCTGGTCGTACCAGGCGAGCACCGCCCATGGCCCGTGCGGACGCTTCGCCCTGCGACTGCGGTTGCCGGGCCGGTTCAACGCCGGCAACGCCCTGATGGCCCTGGCCGCGGCGCACGCCCTCGGAGTGGGTGTCGAAAAGACCCTCCCCGCGGTCTCCCACCTGGACGAGATCGGCGGCCGTTATGCCGTCGTGCGCCACGGCCAGCACACGGTGCGGTTGCTGCTGGCGAAGAATCCGGCCGGCTGGGCAGAGACGTTGACGTTGCTCGATCGGCCCCGGCCGTTGCTGGTCATCGTCAATGCCCGGGAGGCGGACGGGCGTGACACCTCCTGGCTGTGGGATGTCGACTTCGAGGCCCTCACCGCCCGCCCCGTGGCGGCGGCCGGCGAGCACGCGGCCGACCTGGGCGTGCGACTGAGCTACGCCGGGCTGGACCACCACACCGCGCCCGACCCGTTAGCTGCCCTGGCCCTGCTCCCCGCCGGAGAAGTGGACGTGGTCGCCAACTACACCGCGTTCCACCAGCTACGCCGCCGCCTGCGCCATGACCGTTGACTCCGCGGTCGCCATCGGTCTTCTGCTGCCCGACGTATTGGGCACCTACTCCGACGCCGGCAACGCGACGGTGCTGGCCCAACGGTTGCGGTGGCGCGGCATCCCGGCCGACGTCCACCGGGTCACCGCCCGCGACACCCCACCCGCCGGCTGCGACATCTACCTGCTCGGCGGGGGCGAGGACATCGCCCAGTACTACGCCGCGTCCTGGCTGCAGCGCCACCGCGGCCTGCGGCACGCCCTGGACACGCGCGCCCACATCCTCGCCGTGTGCGCTGGCATGCAGATCCTCGGCCACACCATGACCGACGCCACCGGCCACCACCATCGCGGACTGGGGCTGCTCGACCTGACCACCGCACCCCGCTCCCAGCGCGCCGTCGGCCAGATCCTCACCCGCTGCTCACTGCCCGGCGTCGGGCTGCTCACCGGGTTCGAGAACCATCGCGGTGCGACCAGCCTCGGCGCCGGGGCACAGCCGCTCGGCCAGGTGGTGGCCGGGATCGGCAACGGCGCCGGCCCAGCCGCGGAAGGCATCGTCACCGACCGCGTCATCGCCACCTATCTGCACGGCCCGGTCCTGGCCCGCAACCCGACTCTCGCCGACTACCTTCTCCAGCAGGTGATCGGCTATCCCCTCCCCGCTCTCGACCTCCCTGACCTGCCCGCACTCCGGGCGCACTACCTCGCCGCCACGCAGCGCCGGACCCTGCTGCGGAGGCGGCGGTAGCGGGTCGATCGGGTCGGCGACCTCCCGCTGGACCAGCGTCCACCAGCGGGGACGATCCCGACCGCGAGCACCGACCCGAGCGACCCGGCGGCGTCGCCACCGCGCACCCGTGGCAGGGGCGAAGGGCAGCTGCCGCTCCCCCCGACCGCCCGGAGCGCAGGGTCCCCGAGCCGCTCGAGCGGCCCGCCCGTGGCCACGACCGGTCGATGACGATCACAGCCAAGACGATCAAAGCCAGGTCGAGAGGGAGGTGCCCCAGCAGAACCCGCAGCGCCGTGCGGGCGGACACCGCGGACGCCCCTGGCGATCCGGTGTCGATCTCAACCGCTGGTTGCCGGTACAGGGGCGGGCCGCACGGTGACAGCGAGGAAATCGCGCTGGTCGGGGGTCAGGTAACGGTCTACCGAGCCAGGCATCGCCGGCAGCAGCTTCGTTGGCGCGAGCCCGAAGGATCGGCCGGGCCCCGGCCCGTAGCTGGTGAAGTCGACCATGCCGGGATGGATGTCGAGTTGCATCCCGCGCGTGATCCCGGCGGCGACCATGGCGTGGGCGAGGCCGGTGAGGTTCAGCTGGTCCCCGGCGACATAGATCAGATGCCCGGCCGCGTCGGTGCCCAGCCCGGATCGCCAGGTGTATTGCACCTGATTGCGGATGCTGCCCCATGCGTCGGTCGCGGGGTAGCCCGGACCGGGCAGAACCCGGCCATGGTCGACGAGCAGAGCCAGGTTCTGCCGGACCGCGGCGACGGTCGGGCCCATCGCGAGATCGCGACCCCACTGCCCGATCGAGACAACACCATTGTTGTCAACAACCAGTGAAGCGGCGCCGTCGCGCAGCGGCACGGCGGTCCGATGGTGGGCGTAGTAGCCCCCCTGGGCGTCCGTGAGCCGGAACCCGGAGTTGAACGTCGCCGCAAGTATCGAGCGCAGCGCCGTGGGTACCTGCGAGCCGGACGGCCAGCCGGCGCCGCCGGGCTCGCGGGTACCCGCGATCAACCGGGTACTCAGGAGGGCCTGGTCCATCCAGGCGGCCCCGACGACCAGGCTGGGATAGCGCGGGTCGGGCCGGAAGTATCCGGTGTAGAGCCCGGGCAGGCCGCCGACCTGTCGCGGGCCGGCCGTCCACATCCCCTCCCCGGGCAGGGCGGGGACCCCGGCCAGCAGCGGTAGCGGGCGCGGGCCTGCTGACCCGGCCGGGAGCGCGGCGGACGCGTGCGGCAGCGCGGCAGCCGCCGGCGCGGCCCCGGTGGGCTGGTTGTGCGAGTACCTCCAGTACTCGAGCAGGTCGACCAGACCACCGCCTCCGTGGTCGCGGACCCAGCCGACCGTTCGGGCCGGCCAACTGGCGTTGCCCGGGAACGTCAACGCCCGGGCGTAGGAGACGCCGACCGCGGTGACCAGGACGACGGCCACCAGCGCCGCAATGCGCAGCAGTGGCCGACGTCGCAGGCCTATGGGGGGAGACTGTCGGGGGGCCCGGCGCAGCACGAGCTGCTCCTTTCTCGGGTGGTGCTTCATGGGGGTGTGGTGCCGCCTCAGTGCAGGGCGTGCCAGGCAGCTGGGAGCTGCCAGCCCGACAGCATGGCCAGCCAGCGGGTGCGCCACCGGGGGCCGAACGCCTCGATGACCGGCCCGGGCAGTGCCCGGTCAGCTCGGGGCGCCCCGCGCGGCCACCAGTCGCGGTGCCCAGGCCCGAGGCTGATCGAGGCGACTCCGCGAGCGCGGTAATCGGCCAGACCTGCGGCGATCAGCGCGATCAAGGTCGGCCCGGCGGGGCCGTCCTCGTCGTTGCAGCGCCAGCTGACCAACTCCAGCGGGACGCCATCGTCGGCACCGCGCCGACACCACTGCACGGAGGCCAGCTGCCTCCCCGTGGCATCGACCGCGACCCGGCACTCGGTGGCCGGATCCTCGGCGTCCGCGGCCAGGATTCGTAGCCCTGCTCGTTCCGCGGCCCCAACAGCGCGCCGCACCACGCCCATGGCCGGGTCTGCCAGGTCGAAGCGGCGCAGAGCGATGACCGCAGCCTCCTGGGCGAGGGGGCAGGTGTAGAGGCCACGGCGGGCGAACGGGCGCGGATCGGGAACCCCGACGAACAGCGGACGCAGCCGCTGTTCCCGCAGCACGTCCAGATAGTTGGACAACGCCAACTCCGCGTCCCGCGGCTCGGCGGCGACCCCCCCTGCGGTGATCGCCCACCGGCCGCGGCGTCGGTACCGGCCCACCGCTCGACCGTCGAGCAACGGCACCCGCAACGGCCGCGGGCCGTGCAGATCCCCGTCGCCGCGGCGCCATGACCATTGCGGGGACCATTCCGGACGCTCCCCGCCGGGACTGTGACGAGAAAGTTCCTGGGGGTCGATGATGGGCATCAGCGGTGCCTCCGGGAGACCGGCGTGGTCGATGGGACCTGCTCACGGTGCGCGCCGAGCGGTGTCGCCATGATGAGAGCTGGATGTGAGGCCTCACATCAGCGGTCAGCCGGAGCCGATCTGCCGGCGCCGTCGGTGCGCCGAGGCGCGGCAAGCCTTTGTGCCGCCCCGAACCGCCCGTCGGACACGGCAGGCGGTGGGCACCGAGGCGCCTCGGCTGGCCGGCCGTGAGGACATGGCAACCCGGCGGCGTGGCTGCGACACGGTGGTCTCGCCCCGTGAC
Organism: Pseudonocardia acidicola; assembly: GCF_012911935.1. Classification (GTDB taxonomy): domain Bacteria; phylum Actinomycetota; class Actinomycetes; order Mycobacteriales; family Pseudonocardiaceae; genus Pseudonocardia; species Pseudonocardia acidicola. Next base: position 11,844 of record NZ_JAAXLA010000094.1, read on the forward strand.
CAACCGCGCGTGAGCAGGATGACGCTGCTACGCCGGGCCCTGATTCCACCGCGTCGCGGTGCGCTGTGGCTTCCCCGCGCCACGGTGGTGGCCGTGCGGCTGGTTCGGGTCGCCGTCCAGCGGCTCGGCCGTGTCGGCCGCAAGGTCGACCATGACGACGGCGCCGCCTCCGGGTCGGTTGGCGGCGATGGCGTCGCCACCGTGGGCGATCGCGACCGCTCGGACGATGGCCAGGCCCAGGCCGGCGCCGCCGTCGTCTCGGCTGCGGGCGGCGTCGGCGCGCTGGAAGCGTTCAAAGGCGTGCGGCAGGAAGTGGGGTGAGAAGCCCGGTCCGCGGTCAGCGACCTCGATCCTGACCATTGACGAGCCGCCTGGTGCGGCCCGGGTCGAGGCGCTCAGCTCGACCACGCCGCCCGATGGTGCGTAGCGGATGGCGTTGTCGAGCAGGTTGTCCACGGCCTGGCGCAGCCGGTCGGCGTCAGCCCGGACGTGCAGCTCGGTCGGGCCGTGCACCTCGACGCCGACCTGCCGGGGAGCAGCGCGGGCGGCAGCGCCGCGGGCGGCAGCCGCGAGCAGATCCGGCAGCGACAACGGGGCCGGCCGCAGGAAGGGCTGCCCGTTATCGGCGCGGGCCAGCAGCAACAGGTCCTCGGCCAGCCGGATCAACCGGTCGGTCTCCTCCCCGGCGTGACCGATCGCCTCGATCAGGTCCTCACGGCTACGACCCGGGCGGGCTGCCAGGTCCAGCTCGGTACGCAGGATCGCCAACGGGGTGCGCAACTCATGACCAGCGTCCGCGACGAAACCCCGCTCCCGGGCCAGCGCCCCCTGCAGCCGTGCCAACAACGCGTTCATGGTCGCGCCCAGCGCGGCGATCTCATCCCGGGTGTCCGGAACCGCGAGCCAGGTACCGCTGTCGTGTTCACTGATCGCGGCAGCCTCGCGGCGCATCCGTTCCACCGGTCGCAGCGCAGCGCCGGCCAGCAGCCAGGCCCCGAATCCGGCGAGCAGCACCGCGGGCGGCCCACCCAACAGCAGCGCGGATCGAACCCGATCCACCGCGGCATCCGAGACATCGGTGCCCGTGCCCACTACGACGAGCAGCCGACGGCCGCCCGCGGTCGCCGGGGTGGCCAGCAACCGGCTGCGGTCACCAGCCACGATGTCGATGAACGAGATCTCCCCAGCCAGCGCCTGCATACGCTGCGCCGGATCGAGCAGCGGGGCCGGGCCCGCTGCGGCCGAGGAGGCCAGCAGCTGCCCGGCCGGAGTGAGGACCTGTGTGATCTGGTCGGCCTGCCCCACCTGTGGAGCCGCGGCCGGCTCGGAGGCGAGTTCGCGGGCCACCGACGCTGCGCGGGACCGCAGACCAGTGTCCAACGAGGCGTCGACGCTCACCCGCAACTGCAGCAGAAACCCCAGTCCGGCGACCGTGATCACCAGCGCGGTGCCGACCGCGAACAGCAGCGCCAGCCGGAGCCGCAGAGGCATGGCTCGGCCCTACCCGGCATCCGCCGCGGACCCGCCCGGGGTGCGCTGCGCGGGCTCGGCCCGCAGCCGGTAGCCGGCGCCGCGCACCGTCTCCAGCTGCTCTAACCCGAACGGACGGTCGATCTTGCGCCGAAGGTAGAGCACATACTGGTCGACCACATTAGACACACCGTCATAGGCGAAGTCCCACACGTGTTCCAGGATCCGGGTGCGGGTCAGCACCTGCCCGGGATGTCGCAGGAACAACTCCAGCAGCGCGAACTCCTTCGTCGAGAGCTCCAGCTCGGCCTGACCCCGCCAAGCGCGCCGGGTCGCCGGATCCAGCCGCAGGTCGGCCACCTCCAGTTCGACGGGCCGCTCCACCGTGCCGCGGCGGATCAGCGCCCGCACCCGCGCGGACAGCTCCGCGAAACTGAACGGCTTGGTCAGGTAGTCGTCCGCGCCGACATCCAGGCCGCGAACCCGGTCCTCGACCGCATCGCGGGCGGTGAGCATCAACACCGGCATCCACCGCCCAGCGGTGCGCAACTGCCGGCACACCTCAACCCCGTCCAGGCCCGGCAACATCACGTCCAGCAACACGACGTCGTAGCCGAACTCCGTGGCCTGCCACACCGCGTCCGGGCCCGTGGATGCGACATCGACGGCGTAACCGTCCTCCTCCAGCCCGCGCTTGAGCAGCGCCGCCATCCGCAGTTCGTCCTCCACGACCAGCACCCGCACGGGCCCGACCGTAGCCAGGTCGTATGTGAACTCGATGAGAACGCGGCCGACGGCCCTGGTCGACTGGGGTGAGAGCCGCGCACACCGCCCATACACGCCCATCTCATCGGCGTCGCGCAGCTTTGGCCTGTCCGAACCTCACCGACACAACGAGGACATTCGATGCGCAAGCTCAAACCCACCTTGATCGCCACCGCGATCGGTGCCCTGGCCCTCACCGGGATCGGTGCCGGCACCGCATTCGCCGGCACCCCCACCCCGCCGCCCACCGCCTCGTCGACCGGCCAGTCCGTCGACCAGCCGGAGGCGGGCGACACCCCCGATGCGGCAGACAGGTCCGGCGTGAGCGATCCGGCGGACACCGCTGCCGGGGCCGAGCAGCCCGACGCAGCCGACGGCCCCGGCGGTCACGCCGACCCACCCGGCAACGTCGACCACCAGACCGGTCCGCAGGGCTGACGCCAAACACTCACCGGGCCCGGGCGGCGAGGTCCGCCCGGGCCCGGATGGGGCACCCACCGGCGCTGAACCGCCGGGGCCGCGGAGCACCGGATCTGTCCGCGCCCGGCAGGTCGACTCCGCCGAATGCGGGCGCGTCTGACAGACCACCTCGCCGGCAGCACCGGCATCGCCCAAGAGCCTCAAACCCCTCGCGGGATGGCCCACGCCCATGGCAACTCCTGGCCCTGGCGGGGATGGCGCGGGTGGCCGACGCCTACGGCAGCCGACCCGTCTCGAGATCGATCGCCGTGTTGGAGCCTGCGCGTCCGGGACCGCCGCCAATTCAGCTCCGCGGCCAGCCGGAATGGTTCCCTGACCAGCACGAACGGTCATCGAGGCCGGTCCGGGACGGAGTACGAGGAGGCCGGGCGTCCATCGTGGAATTTTGCTGTGGACGGCCCGGGACTGCGGTCATACCGGAATCATTCGGCGATCAGTCCATCGATGCGGTCGCTGTAGATCGCCTGCTGACCGTCGAGGTACCCAGCGTCGACGTCAGCACTTTGGCCGAGGGTTACTCGCGTGCCGGTCGACCGTGTGGGTACAACGTCCGCCCGGTCAAGGTCGACAACGCGGCGAGCCAGCGACACGGCCGCGGCCTGTCCGAACTGGAGGTCGACCTCCTGAATTGACCCACACTCGGGGTTGTCCGATCTCGCGATGCACGCGCTGACCCCGCAAGGTGGTCGAGCGTCTCAGCGCGGCCGGGGGTCGAGCGGTCGCCGAGATCTCGCTGCGGACGTACTCGCGTCAGGACGGATCGACGCCGCCGGCTCTGCTCGTCTGCTCAGGAGGTGAGGGTCTCGGGAGCAGCCTCGTCCTTTCTGGTGATGCTCAGGTAGATGATCAAACTCAAGATGGTGACAAGGAAGAGTGCACTGGTCCAGGTCGTCCCCAGGCCGAGGCCCCCGTCGTGGTGAGGCTGTGACAAGAGGTCACCGACAGAGGCGCCGAGAGGACGGGTCAAGATATAGGCGATCCAGAAGGCCAGCACCGCGTTCAGCCTGAAGCGGATGTGGGCGACGGCGACGACCGCGATCAGTCCGCCGAACAGCAGTGCTGAAACCCAGTAGCCGAGATTGAGGCGTTCCGCCACGAGGTCGCCCGCTGCCGTGCCCAGGGCGAAGGTGAAGAGAATGGTCAACCAGTAGAAGGCTTCCCGTCGGGTCGTGTGGATGGTGTGGATGGACAGGGTTTTCTCGCTCGCGTACCACGCCGCGAAGGTGGCCGCCAGTGCGACGCTGAAGACGGTGGTGGTGGTCTCCAGGGCGACCCCGAAGTTGTCCGTCAGGTTGTCGCTGATCAGCGTGCCGACGACACTGATCAGGACGACCGCGAGCCAGTAGATTCCCGGCACGTACTTCCTGGTCCTGAACTGGAACACCAGCGTGATGAGCAACAGGCTGCCCATGACGTAGGAGGTGTTGGTCAGGCCCAGATTGAGGTTCGTGTTCAAGAAGTCTGCGGCAGTCTCGCCGACCGTGGTAGCCAGGACCTTGATGATCCAGAAGTAGATGGTGACTTCCGGGACCTTGTTCAACATCTGTCGCCCTGGTGAGGCGGCCAAGCCCCGCGGCCCATTGATCGTCATAGCGCCAGCCTGACACTCTGCACGATAGCGCTGCGTTAACAGCACATCCACGTAGCGTGATCGCACCAGGGCTTCCCGCCGGTGCGCGATACTGCGCTGGGCGCTTCTCCGCTCGCGATGCGCCAACTCAGATCCGGCGTGAGAACCCCACCCAGCCGCTGAGCTGCGACGAGGTCGAGCTCCTCGGCCTGGACCGCGCCGTCCGCGGGACCTGAGCAGGGCCGGCTGTGCGGCACCGGCGACTCCTGGCTGGTGCCGCACCAGCTCGGCGGCCAGCGTGGGTCAAGGCGTTCGCGCGGCGCCGAGCTCGAGCAGGACGCCGTCTTACGCGGCGTCGGCGGCCAGATCGTCGTACGCGGAGCGCAGCCAAGGGCCGGTAATACCAGGTTATACTGGCCGCATGAAAACTGCCATTTCGTTACCTGACGACACGTTTGCCCGGGTGGAGGACGCGGCGGGCCGGCTCGGCGTGTCCCGGTCGGAAATCTTTACCCGAGCCGCCGAGCGCTACCTGGACGAGCTGGACGCCGACTCGATCACCCAGCGGCTCGACGCCGCGCTCGAGGCGGCCGGGGGCCCCGACGCCAGCAACCGCGAGGCCGCCGAGCACGGGCGCAGCGTGCTGGCCGCCACCGATGAGGAGTGGTGATCCGCCGCGGGGACATCTGCTGGGCGGATCTGGGCGAGCCGCGGGGCAGCGGCCCGGGTAAGCGCCGCCCGCTGGTGATCGTGCAGGCCGATCCGTACAACCGCAGCCGGCTGGCCACCACCCTTGGGGTCGTCATCACCAGCAACACCGCGCTGGCCGCGGCGCCGGGCAACGTGTTCCTGCCCGCCGTGGCGTCCGGGCTGCCGAAGGATTCGGTGGCCAACGTGACCGCGCTGGTGTGCGTGGACAAGGCGCACCTGGACGGACCGGTCAGCCACCTGCCGACCGACCTGCTCGATCAGCTCGACGCCGGGCTGCGCCGGGTCCTCGGGCTTGGTCGGGCGGCCCGTTAGAGCTGCTACTCGGCGCCGGCCGCGGCGAGCTGGGCGAGCAGCTGGGCGTCGCCCTCGTGTGCGGGCCCGGGTTGCCGGCGTGCAGGTGCTCGCATTGCTGGGCGAGTTCGACGGCGCGTCGCTGAGGGTGGGGTCTTGATGGTGTTCTGCTTGCGCTCGCCGGACATGAACGCCTTCCGGCCGGGACGTCCCGCGTGGGCGGAGGTGATCCTGGCCGAGATCGGCCCGGACATGAGCCGGTTCCCACCGCCGAGGACGCAGCCGCTCGGGCGTCGGGAGAGTGCCGCTCGTGACCACCTGGGCCGATCCTGGTTCAGGGACGGTGGTGAGGCGTGCTCGGCCGGGATGCCGGGGCGACACAACCGCGGCCGCGTGACGTGGCTCACCGTGTGCCGTCAAGGCGGTGGCTGATCTCCTGTCGCAGCTGATCCAGACCCTCGCCGGTGCGCGCGGAGACCCGGACGGCGTCCGGATAGGCCTGCTGCAGGGCCTCGACCCACTCACTCGGCGCAGCGTCGATCTTGTTGAGGGCGAGCAGCTCGGGCCTGTGCGTTGCGCCGATCTCATGCAGAACACCACGCACGGTGGTGACCTGCTCCATGGCATCAGGGGCCGAGGCGTCGACGACGTGGAGGACGAGGTCGGCGGCGGCGACCTCGTCGAGAGTTGAGCGGAACGCGTCAACGAGTTGGTGGGGCAGGTGGCGGACGAAGCCGACGGTGTCGGCGAAGGTGTGGGGCGAGCCGTCCGGGAGTTGGGCGCGACGCACGATGGGGTCGAGGGTGGCGAACAGGGCGTCCTCGACCAGCGCGTCGGCGCCGGTGAGCCGGTTGAGCAGCGCGGACTTGCCGGCGTTGGTGTAACCCGTGATGGCCACCGAGGGCACGCGGTTGTGGGCGCGACGACGGCGAGTGGTCTCCCGCCTGCGCGCGAGCTGCGCGATCTGACGGCGCAGCAAGGTCATCCGCTGTCGCAGCCGACGCCGCTGGGATTCCAGGCGCTGCTCGCCGGGACCGCGGACCCCGATGCCGGCCCACCGGCCACCCGGCCGCCGCCGATCCGGGACAGCGCCTGCCCGCCACCGCGTAGCCGCGGCAGTTGCGTCATGTCGAGCACACCGCGGCCCATTCGAGGGCCCCTGGGAGTGCCGCGTAGCTCGGCGAGGCGAGTACCCAGCGGCGGGCTCCTGACGCTTCGATCCGTCGCCGCCGCGAAATCTGTTCTTGCGATCGCGGAAACGGCCGCGGCACTGCCGGCGTCGTTGCGGATCGGTCATCGTTGCGCCGGCCGGGATCGGCTGGAGGTGGCAGAGGAACCGGTCCCGCGTCGGCCTCGCCGAGGAAAGCGGGCGTCAGGTGCCACTGCTCCGGCCAGGTCCGGCGCAGCTCCAGCTCGGCCGCCCCGGGACGGCTCGGCCGCCATGCGCCGGCCGGGATGGTTGCCCGGCGAGGTGGCTCAGTCGCCCTTGACGTTGACGACCTGGCGCAGGGTGTGGTCGACCGTCACCAGATCGGCGGCGTCGGCCATCACGACGTCGATGTCCTTGTAGGCCTCGGGGTGCTCGTCGAGGAAGGCGGTGGAGTGACCCCATGCGACTCCGCGCATGGCCTTGTCGAGGGACTCGCGGCTGAACCGCTTGCGCGCCGCGGTCCGGGAGAAGTTGCGCCCGGCGCCGTGCGGGCTCGAGTTGAGCGAGAGCGCGTTGCCCTTGCCTGTGACGATGTAGGACGCGGTACCCATCGAGCCGGGGATGAGCCCGCGGACGCCCTCCGCGGCGTCGATCGCGCCCTTGCGGGTGAGCCACACGTCCCGGCCGAAGTGGTGTTCGCGGACGGTGTAGTTGTGGTGCGTGTTGATCGTCTCCAGTCGTTCCACGTCGGTGCGCATCCAATCGGCCAGCGCGTCGACCACGCGGTCCATGATTTCCTCACGGTTCAGGCGGGCGAACTCCTGCGCCCAGCGCATCTGGCGGATGTAGGCGGCGAACGACTCGGTGCCCTCCGACAGGTGCGCGAGGTCCTGATCGGGCAGCGCTTCGTGGGCGCGTTCCTGCCGTGCCACGTCGATGTGCTGCTGCGCGATCTTGTTGCCGACACCTCGGGAGCCGGTGTGGAGAAACAGCCACACCCGGTCCTGCTCGTCGGCGCTCACCTCGATGAAGTGGTTGCCGGAGCCCAGCGATCCGAGCTGCAGCTCCCAGTTGGAGGCGTAGTCGGCCGGGTCGAACCCGGCCGCATCGGCGAGTTCCCGGAGCTCCCGCAGCCTCGGGCGCGCGGTGCGCGTACGCGCGCGGTTGTATCTCCCGGCCGACAGCGGGACACGGCGCGCGATCGCGTCGTGCAACGGGGCGAGGCCGTGACGGCAACCGGCCGCCGTGAGTTCGTCCAGGCTGAACTGGGCGCGCACGGCCATCATCCCGCAGCCGATGTCCACCCCGACCGCGGCCGGCATGACAGCGCCCTCGGTCGGGATCACGCTGCCGACCGTGGCGCCCTTGCCGAGGTGCGCGTCGGGCATCAGCGCCACGTGCGGGCGGATGAACGGCCGCTCGGACGTGAGCTCGGCCTGCTGCCGGGTGCCCTCCTCCAAGATCGAGGCCCAGCTCAACAACTTGTGGTTGATCCGTTTCACGCCCCCGGGTGTACCCACCGGACGAGCCACCCCTGCCCGACGCCCACGGAGGTGGGGCCGGCCGTGAGATCTCTGCGCCCGGGACGATCTCCAACGCCACCCTGCGCGGGTGGCGCGGTGAGGACCGGCTACCCCGGCCCAGCACGGCGAGCAGGGCCTCGAGGTCGTCGTGGATGTCGGGCCGGGGAAGCGGACCGGTGGCCTCCAGTCCGGATCACATCGCACTGCTGATGCAGACGGAGCGGAATCGGGCCGCACAGGCGGCCGCCGCGCTACGGCCCGACGGTTCGTCGTGGACTGACGGGGAACTCGGGGGCTTATGCCATCCGTCACCCCCCGACGTGCGTGCCTGGCCTCCGGTGCTCGAGGCCGCGTGGCTCAAGCTGACATTCGTGCACTGGCCGTTCCGGCCAGCGGACGTACAGCGGCTTCTGCCCCGCGGGCTGCTGGTGGACGAGTTCGACGACATGGCCTGGGTGAGCCTGACTCCGTTGCTGATGGCCGGCGTGCGACCTGCCGGTGTGTCAGTGGCACCGCGCTCCACGACGTTTCCGGAGACGAATCTGCGCACCTACGTCCGTCGCCCGGACGGGCGGGACGGGGTGTGGCTCCTGTCCCTGGAGGTGGCGAGCGCGGTGATGCTGACGGCCCGCTACGCCGTGGGCGCCCCCTACCATCTCGGCGACCTCAGCGTGTCCGAGCACGGCGGCGCCCTGGTGTACGCGGGTGCCCGCCGTGGCGGCGAGCCGTCCTACCACCTGGTGATCCGACCTGGCGAACGGATCCAACCCTCCGACCGGGACATCTGGCTCACCAGTCGATGGCGCGGCTACACCCGCCGCTTCGGGATTCTGTTCGAGACCCCGGTCGAGCATGAGCCATGGCCGCTGTCCACCGGCGTCATCGAGCAGTTCTCCGAGACGCTGGCGAACTCCGTCGGCCTGCCCGCACCAGCTGGCGAGCCCGTGGTCCCCTTCTCCGAAGGGGTCCGGAACGTCCGCCTGGGCGCCTCACGCCCGCTGCTGCGGCAGCCGGCGCACGGCACCGCGGCGGGCGGCGACCCGCCCCGACCCGGCACCGGACGCGCACAAGAACCCCCGGGTTGACCACCGGGTCGATGTGTTGCGGCCTCGTGGCACGCGCCCGAACCCGCGGGGTTGAACGGCTGCTGTACCCCCGCGACCACGGCCTCTGCCGGCACCTACAGCCTCACGGCACACTCTGCGTCCGGAATGGCCGGTCGCACCGACACCACCGCCGCCCCCATCGCTGCGAGAAGGGGCGGATCGTGCAGCTGGGCTATCACGGCGCCGACGGGGCCGAGGTCAACGACGTGGTGGACCGGGCGCAGGCGGCGATCTACGAGGTCACCGAGCGGTCCACGAGCGAGGACTACGTCGCGCTCGAGGAGCTGCTGCAGCCGACCATGGACGAGATCGACGCGATCGCCTCCCGGGGTGGGGTGGCGTTGGGGGTGCCGACCGGGTTCGCCGACCTGGACGCGGCCACCAACGGGCTGCATCCGGGGCAGATGATCGTGGTGGCGGCGCGGCCCGGGCTCGGGAAGTCGACGCTGGGGTTGGATTTCGCCCGGTCGTGTTCGGTGCGCCACGGGTTGACCAGCGCGGTGTTCTCCCTGGAGATGAGCCGCTCCGAGATCGTGATGCGGTTGTTGTCGGCGGAGGCGCGGATCCGGTTGGCCGACATGCGGGCGGGCCGGATGAGCGATGACGACTGGACCCGGATGGCCCGGCGGATGAGTGAGATCAGCGAGGCGCCGCTGTTCATCGACGACTCGCCGAACCTGACGTTGATGGAGATCCGGGCGAAGGCGCGGCGGCTCAAGCAGCGCAACGACCTGAAGCTGGTCATCCTGGACTATCTGCAGCTGATGACCTCGGGGCGCAAGGTGGAGTCGCGCCAGCAGGAGGTCAGTGAGTTCTCTCGGCAGATCAAGCTGCTGGCCAAGGAGCTCGAGGTGCCGGTGGTGGCGATCAGCCAGCTCAACCGTGGCCCGGAGCAGCGCACCGACAAGCGGCCGATGCTGTCGGACCTGCGCGAGTCGGGCTCGATCGAGCAGGACGCCGACATGGTGATCCTGCTGCACCGCCCGGACGCGTTCGAACGCGACGACCCGCGGGCAGGGGAGGCCGACCTGATCCTGGCCAAGCACCGCAACGGGCCCACGACCACGATCACGGTGGCCCACCAGTTGCACTACAGCCGCTTCGCCGACCTCGCGCACACCGACCAGACCGCGAGAGTCGCATGACCGCGACGCGTCTTGCCGCCGGCATCGGCTACGCCCACTGTCCCGTGTGCGCGCAGCTCAAACACGCCACGCCAGAGGGCCTGATCTACGCCCACAACCGGTACGAGACCACCCGATGCGTGGTCCACGTCCGCCGTGGCTGGTCGGGCAGCTGGCCCGCCAGCCCGGCAACCCGCGGCTGGCCGCGCTGGTCGGGCTGCTGGTGTTCTGGCTGGCCTCGTGGCCCTTCGGGGTAGCCGCGAACGACCACGCCCCGTGGCTCGGGCTCGACAGCCTGGGCGCGCGCACCGTCGAGCATGTGCTGCGCCTGATAGCCACCTACTGCCTGCTGGTTTTCATCACCTCGACCATCGGGGCCCGCCGCGAGGTGGCCCGCTCGGCCCGCCGCCAGCTCATACCGTTGGCCGTCGTCATCGCCGCGATGCTGGCCGACGCCACCGCCATCCCGGCCGGGCTGCGCGAGGACGTGGCCGATCTGGCCAACGGCACCGCCGGGCAGCCCGCCCCGGTCGGAGTCGCCGGCGTGGCGCTGTTCTTCCTGATCGAGAACCTCTACTACGGCTACGCGTTCGCCGTCGCCGCACGGTGGAGCGCCACCGCAGGCGCCTGCCGGTCCACCCCGCCCTGGGTCGTGGCCTGCTCACGATCCAGATCGGTTCGATCACACTCACCGCGGCCACCGCGGCCCTCTCCACCGCCGCGGTGATCCGGTGGAGTGGGCACTACCCGCCGTCCTGGACGGAGGCAACTGGCCCACCGTCAGGTTGGTCGAGCTGTGTCCTCGTTCCCCGGGCTCTCGCCTGTTTCGACGGCGAGAGCTGCGGCGCAGGCGGCTTCCAGGCGTTCGGCCGTGGTCGGCCCGGCGCGCGACGGGAGCGGCGCCCCGAGGTGCTCGGCACGGAGCTCGGTCATGAAGTCATCCCAAAGATCGGGCCCGCCGTCAGCCAGCAGCTCGGCCCGCACTCGCAGCGATGGCGTTGTGGGGCGGTGGCGTGCGCCCACCTGCCGAGTGCGGCCATGACCGGGACGAGCTGGATCGCGGCCTCGGTGAGGCTGTATTCGGCGCGGTGACCACGGCCGGCGTGCGCCCGGGTGAGGAGACCGTCGGCGATCAGCCGCCGCAGGCGGTCGGCGAGGATGTTCGAGGCGATTCCCTCTTCGGAGCGTTCCTGCAGGATGCGGAAGTGTCGCCGGTTGCCGAACATGACATCGCGCAGGACCAGCAGCGACCAGCGGTCGCTGATCACCTCCCCCGCGGCGTTGATCGCGCCGCCCGAGCGCGGTTGGTCTGACCTCCGCGTCACCATCCCGTGGATAGCAATCGCGGTTTGCCATCATCGGCTACCGTCCGCACGACCGCTTGCAGGTCGCAATCACTCAGGAGGTTCGCCGTGCCGGACACAACCTGCCACATGTCGATCTCGCTGGACGGCTTCGTCGCCGGGCCGGACCAGAGCCGCGAGGACCCCCTGGGCAAGCGGGGGCAGGAGCTGCACGGCTGGCACATCGGCGACCCGCGAGCCAACGATGCCGACAAGGTCGCGAACGAGTGGCTCATGCGCCCGCGGGGCGCGTATGTGATGGGTCGGAACATGTTCGGCCCGATCCGCGGGGACTGGGATGAGGAGTGGACCGGGTGGTGGGGCCCCGAACCGCCGTATCACGCGCCGGTGTTCGTGCTGACCCATCACGGACATGACCCGATCCAGATGGACGGCGGGACGACTTTTCACTTCGTCACCGAGGGCTTCGATGCGGCCTACTCCGCAGCGTGCCGGGCCGCCGGGGACAACGGCGTGGACATCGCCGGTGGGGCCTCGACCGTCCGACAGGCACTGATCGCCGGCGTGATCGACGAGCTCACCCTCGACATCGCACCGGTCCTGCTCGGTTCGGGCGAGCGAATCTTCGACGGGGTTGAATCCTTCGGCTTCGAACCCGCTGAGGTGCTTCACTCACCGCTGACCACCCACATCCGCTATCGCCGCGTCAGCTAACTCCGCAGGCGCTGCCGGCCCCCCTGCGCAGCAGGGCCGTACATGATCGAGTGCCCTCCGGCGCCGGGGTGTCCCATCGGTCACCGGCGCCCCGTCGAGCCGGACCCGGCCCGCGGCCAGCATCGACTCGAACCGCTCCAGGTCCAGCTTCGCCGCCATCGCCCGCTCGCGTACGGTCCGCGGCTTGTCCGCCTGCTCGTCCTCGGCCACGGCTGCTCCAACGTCCCGGCCGGCCCCTGATGATCCCGCCGGCGCCGCGTTCCCCCGCGGGGTCACACCACCGGGTCGGTGAGTCCCCGCCGCGTCGGGCGGCCGCACGCTGTGCGGTTGTCCAGTGCCGGGTTCGCACGTATCCTGAGCGGCAGCGGGACGTCGTGGGCGTGCCGCGAGTCGCGAGGCCGTGTGACCTGGGGGATACCGGGAGCACGGCCTTACGCATGTCTGAGGCCTGGTCTCAGTCTGCTGTGGGCACCTCGATCAGGTGCAACAGGGCACCCAGCCGGTCGCGGTAGGTCGAGTCCCCCAGGTGGTGAGCGCGCACCGCGCCGGCCACGACGTCGGCCACCCACAGCCGCGGCTCGGTTGCCCCGCGGCGGTGTTCGACCCGCAGGAGGGTTCCCTTGGGCAGGTCGAACCGGGCCTGCTGGACGGTCCGGACATCGCGCTGGTCCAGCACCTGCTGCCGCGACTCGACGACCAGCTGCGCCACGCCGAGCCCGGTGAGCTCGAAGGCGAGGCGGCGCAGGCAGATCGCCCGGGCGCGTTCTTGCTTGCGCGCGGCCACCAGGGCCCCGACCACGATCACATGCAGGGCATCGAGGGCGGCGATCCGCTCGACGGCGGCCCGCCGGTACCGGGCGCTCGACTCCGTCCAGTGCAGCTTGCCCGGTGACCGGTGCCCCGCCAGCCCCTGCAGCACGGTGCCGATCTCGGCGGCTTCCTGGGTGAGTACGGCCGCCGCCAGCACGTAGAAGCCCTCCGCGTCGTGCTCCTGAAAGGACTCGTCGATGTAGGCCAGCGGCTCGGACACCGCAGAAGCCTACGGCCGGTGTTCAGCAAACAAACCAGAGTGACACTCGCCCACTCGGCGGCAAGGTCAGCCGCCGAGTACCGCAGAAACCCTGTGGTTACCGGTGTTGCTGTGGTTCTCGTCTTGATCACCTGTTGCCGAACGTTGTTACCGCTGTCGGGATGGCCCGTACCCCGGCCCGTAGTAGGTGAGCCGCAGCGGAGGTGGGTGGACTCAGGCCACTGGGCGCCGTGCCCGGCCTTCCGCCGTCGATGACCTGCCGGGCGCGCAGGTCGATGGGCGGGCGGGGATGCTGGCCGCGGTGAGGTTTAAGGCGGCGGGTCGCGATGGCATCCGCTGGGCAAGTGCGAGGTACTTGTCCGTGACGGTATCGCGCAGAATGACGGCGCTTGGCGCGGCGAGCACAGCGGCCTCGCCCGGGATTCATGTCGCGGATCCGGGGCCCCACCCCACGGCTTCTACAGCTGCCTCCGTCCGCGCCCTGGCTCACGACGCGGCGGCGCAGGTGCTCGTGGTGGTGGTTGGGTACTGTGCGGCGAGGGCGGGGCCGAGGATGGACCGGGCCGGTGGAAGACCTGCTGCGCGGCGGTGGCCGCGCTCGTGGGGTGCACCGTGGCGGGCGAGTTACTCCACCCCCGCGATGGCAACCACATCCTGTTGCTGCGGTCGTCGAGTCCTACCGCGAATCGGGCGACTGATTCGATCATTCGTGAGAAGCCGGGGTACTTCTGCAGCTGCGGCCATTGCTCGCGGAGCTTGTCGATCGCGGCCTGCCACGGGACCGCCCGCTCGGTCGGCGGGACGGGCTGCTGTCCGTAGACCCGGTAGGGGGTGGGG
>NZ_JAAXLA010000095.1 GCF_012911935.1 Pseudonocardia acidicola
GGTGATCGGGGCGAGCACCGGGGTCAGGGTGATCGGGGCGAGCACCGGGGTCAGGGTGATCGGGGCGAGCACCGGGGTCAGGGTGATCGGGGCGAGCACCGGGGGCAGGGCGATCAGGGCGACCACCGGGGTCAGAGTGGTCAGGGTGACCACCGTGGTCAGAGTAGTCAGAGTGACCACCAGGGTCAGGGTGATCAGGGTGCGCACCAGGGTCAGGCAGACCGGGGCGATCACCGCACGCAAACCGATCACAACCGCACTCCCGACCAGAACCACCACGCCCACCAGGCCGGCCCGCACATCCAGTACGCCGACGCTGCTGATCACGGGAGTCCCGTCACGGGCGCACAAATCGCAGCCGGCTTGTCCTTCGGTGCCGGGTCCCACGACCAGCACAACGTCGGTCAGTCCGCTGGTGCCGGGCAGCCTGCCGGTCTCGGCCAGCCCGCGGCTGCTGGCCAGCCCGTCAACGCCTCCAACGGCCTGTACGCGACAGGCGGCTCGGCCGGTCTGTCGTACGGCGCGACCTCGCTGAGCCAGTCGGTGACGTTCTCCGCGGCGCCCGCGTCATCCACGACGGCCGCCGCGGCCACGGTGGCCACGACGGCCCAGCCGGTGGCCACGACGCCGGTGAACGTGACCCCGGTGAGTACAGCGAGCTACCACGTCACGTCGCAGCCGCTGACCAGCACCGTCCAGGAAGTGTCGACGGGAACCACGTCCGTGGCGCTCGCCAGCGATCGGACCACGAGCACGATCTCGCACAGCGGATCGGCCGCCGCCACGGCGTCGGACACGGCGGACGAGACCGGCACGTCCCGCTACACCGGCGGAAACGGCGCCGCCATGAGCGGGAACGGCCCCGCCCAGGGTGCCAACGGCATCGCCGGGGGCGACACGGCGGCGCACAACGGGACCGCGGCCGCCACCGCTACCACGACCGGCGCCACCCCGGCCACCGACGGGGCGGCCACCGGCGCAACCGGTCACGCGGCGTCGGTTGCCACCGCTGCCGGCACGTCCGCGCCGACCGCGGATCTCGGTTCGTCCTCGACCGGCGCCACCCACGCGAGCGACAACGTGAGCGCGTTGCTATCGAGCTCGTCCACCGGCACCGCTGCGACCGGCGTCACCGGCACGTCGACCGGCGCCGGTTCGACGGCGGCTCACACCCCGACCGCGAGCACGACGGCCCCGAGTGGGGTATCGGCGGCCACCGGCTCGACCGCTGCCACCGGCTCGACTGCTGCCACCGCGTCGACCGCCGGTACCACAGCGCACCACGTATCGACGGCCACGCCGGTGACCCCGGCAGCGACCGACACGTCCCACACCTCCTCGACAGCGGCCACCACCCCGCACGTCACGACGACCGACCCCACCGCCGCCGCGACCACGACCGATCACACCGGTCTCTCGGCCACGAGCAGCGGCCTGTCGAACGGGCTGGCCCCCGACACGACTGCGACCACGGACCACTCCACCCTCACCCACAGTCCCGCCGCGACCACCGAGCTGCACCACTGAGCCGAGGGTCGCCACGGGTGGGCCGGCCCGCACATCGGATTCCGATGTGCGGGCCGGTGCACCCCACCTCCCGCGTGGTCCCCAGAAAGGAGCGGATCGTGTCCGCTACAACCGATGTCGCCGGCAGGACAGTAAAGAACACCGACTTCACGGAGTCACCGGCCGAGCTGCTCGATGAGCTCCGGACGCTGACCGCCGCCGCAGGCCGAGCTGATCTGGACGCGCGCCTGTCGCTGGCCAGGGAACGGGTCTGCGATCCGCGCCTGCGCATCGTAGTGACCGGCGAATCGAGGAAGGGGATGAGCAGCCTCGTCGGTTCGATCGTCGGGGCGGACATGACGGCTGTGGCGCAGCCCGGGACGCCCGTCGTGGTCTGTTACGGCGAGACCGAGTCGACCCGGCTGGTCACGTCCCCGGGCTCCGGCGAGGTCACCGAGCTCGCGTTCCCGAGCGGCATCCTGGCCGACGGTGTGGTGTTCGTCGATATGCCGGGGACGTCCGGTGAGGACTCCGGCCGCGCCGCGTCCACCCTCGCGACATTGCCCACGGCCGACGCCGTGTTGTTCGTCTCCGACGCCGGTCGGGAGTACACCGCGCCGGAGATCGCCTACCTCTCCCAGATCCGCCGGATCTGCCCGATGGTGATCTGCGTGATCAACAAGATCGACGTCTACCCGCGGTGGGCCGACATCCAGAAGGCCAACCGCAAACACCTGAACGACGCCGGGCTCGACCTGCCGCTGCTGCCGGTCTCGTCCGCGATGCGCGAGCTCGCCACCCGGACCGGCGACGCC
Organism: Pseudonocardia acidicola; assembly: GCF_012911935.1. GTDB lineage: Bacteria > Actinomycetota > Actinomycetes > Mycobacteriales > Pseudonocardiaceae > Pseudonocardia > Pseudonocardia acidicola. Next base: position 2,322 of record NZ_JAAXLA010000095.1, read on the forward strand.
GAGCTCGATGTCGAATCGGGCGTCCCGCAGCTGCTGAACTTCCTGCGCGACACCGTGATCGCCGGTGCTGATGCCGTCGCCCGCAACGCGGTCGTCAACGACGTCCGGGTGGTCTCCGACCATGTCGCGCTGGCCCTGAACACCGAACTCGACGCGCTCAACGACCCGCGCCGCAGCGCCGAGTTGGTCGAACGCATGTGCACCGCCCGGGACGCCGCGGACCGGTTGCGGCAGCGAACGGCCAACTGGCAGTACACGCTCGGTGACGGCGTGACGGAATTGGTGGTCGATATCGAGCACGACCTGCGGCACCGGCTGCGCACCGTCGTCCGCGAGGCGGAGGCCGACATCATGAAGTCGGACCCGGCCAAGCGCTGGGCGGCGTTCGGCAGCTGGCTCGACGGCCGCATCTCCGAGTGCGTGTGCGACAACTTCGTCATGGCGCACACCCGCTCCATGGCGCTCGCCGACGAGGTCGCGGCTACGTTCGCCGAGGAAGGGCACGTGCCGCTGCCGGAGCTGCACATCGCCGACACCGGATCGGTACTCGATCCGGTGCAGTCGCTCGAGGCGCTGGAGAGCGGCAAGGCCGGGATCCTCCAGCGGGTCATAACGAGCATGCGCGGCTCCTACGGCGGCATCCTGATGGTCGGTGTGCTGACGAGCCTCGCCGGTCTCGCGCTGGTGAACCCGTGGTCGATCGGGGCCGGCGTCCTCCTCGGTGCCAACACGTTCTACGAGGACCGCAAGGCACTCAAAGCCCGGCGGCAGGCCGAGGCCAAGGTCGCGGTGGCCCGCCTGATGGACGACGTGGTCTTTCAGGTGAGCAAGGAGTCGAAGTTCCGGCTGCGTCAGGTGCAGCGCACCCTGCGCGACCACTTCACCGAGGTCGCGGGGGAGATGCTGCGGTCGGCCGACGAAGCACTGCGCGCGGCGCAGGAGGCGAACCAGATCCACGAGAACCGCCGTGCGGCTCGCATGGACGAGATTCAGGACAGCCTCAGCCGGCTGCGCCAGCTGCGTGTGCGGGCCGCCGGGTTCGCGACGGTGCCGGGCGCAACCCGATGACCGGCGTCGAGCAGGCCCGCGCGCTGATCCGCGCGACCCGCACCGAGCTCGGCGGCGATCCCCGGGTGGACGCCGAGCTTCGCGCCTGCGAGCAGCGCCTCGACGAACCGCTGCGCGTGGCACTCACGGGGGCTCTCAAGTCCGGGAAGTCGACGCTGCTCAACGCACTCGTCGGGGAGGAGATCGCGCCGACCGACGCCACGGAGTGCACCCGGGTCGTCACGTGGTTCAGCCGCGGCGCGGCACCGCGCATCGATCTCGTCCACGACGGCGGAGTGGTGACCTCACTGCCCGTGCTGCGCGCCGGCGGCCGGCTGTCGCTGGATCTCGGGGCGGTGACGGCCGACCGGGTCGGCCGCCTCGAGGTCCGGTGGCCATCGGCTCTGCTGGAGCGCTACACCCTCGTCGACACCCCCGGGACGTCGTCGAACTCCCGCGACGTGTCCGAGCGGACGCTCGCGTTCCTCGAGCCCGAGGACGGGCCGTGCGAGGCGGACGTGATCGTCTACCTCATGCGGAACCTGCACGACTCCGACGTGCAGTTTCTCCGCCGGCTGCGCGAGCACCGAGGCGCAGGCGCCGGGCCGCTGGGCGTGGTCGGCGTCCTGTCCCGCGCCGACGAGACCGACGGGGGCCGGGGCGCCTCCTTGGAGGCTGCCCACCGGGTCCGCGGGGAGCTCCGCGCGGCGCGTGAGCTGGACGGGCTGCACCAGGACTTCGTGCCGGTGTCGGGCCTGCTGGCGCTGCGCGGTCAGACGCTGCGGCAGAGCGAGTTCACCGCGCTGCGTGCGTTGGCCGGCGTGCCGGAGGACACCCTCGCCACGGCGATGATCTCCACTTCGCGCTTCACCCGGCCCGAGAGCGACCTGCCGGTTTCGGCGGCGCGCCGCGCGCAGCTGCTGGACACGTTCGGGGTGTTCGGCATCCGCGTCGCGGTGTCGGCGATCCGGTCGGGCGCCGCCGATGCGTCCGCACTGGCCGCCGAGCTGGTGCGCCGCAGCGGCCTCGACGAGCTCCGGCGGAGCCTGGATATCCGGTTCGGCCAGCGCAACGGGCAGCTCAAGACGCACGCGGCGCTGCGGTCACTGCGGCGGATCCTGCTGCGCCACCGCAGGCCGGGCACCGGTCGGCTGCTGCGCTCGACGGACCGGCTGCTCGCCGACAGGCACGCGTTCGTCGAGCTGCGCGTGCTGTCCGGGCTGCACGTGCTGGAGCTGCCGGAGCCGATCCGGGACACGCTGGAGCTCGTCCTCGGCGGCGCCGGTACCTCGGCGACGCAACGGCTCGGCCTGCCCCGGGATGCGCCGCCGGCTCAGGTGCGCGACACCGCACTGCGCGCCGTCCGGTTCTGGCGGGACCGGTTGGAGCATCCGGTGCTCGACGTCGTGACCGCGCAGGCCTACCGCGCTGCGGTCCGTAGCTGCGAGGCGGTCCTGGCGCACACCCCGGCTGCACCGAGGGCTGCTGCGTGGCCGGTCCCCGCGGCCCCGCTGGCCGCGGTCACCCCGATGGCCCGGTCGTGGTGATGCGCGGGAGAACCGCGACTCGCACGACCGAAAGTGCCGACTCGCGCGGGTGAAGATCTGCCGGTAGCGGGTGACGGCGGCGGCCCGGGCGTCGGCACGCAGGAGCGCGAGCGTCTCCCGGTAGCCGTCGATCCAGACCTGCCAGACGTCGCTGTCCGCGGTGAGCGCGAGCAGGCGCAGGGTGCGGGTCACGACGAGGTCGACGTGGGTCTGCAGCTCGCGGTTGCCGCTGGCCGATATGGCGATGGTGCTGAAGTCGGCACCGGCCGCCCCGGCGGCGGTTACGTTGCCGGAACTGAGGTTCTCGATGAACTCGTCGAGGTGTAGCCGCATCTGGTCCAGGTGCGAATCGGTGAGGTTGTGCACGCCCCACTCGAAGCCCGCGCAGGCCAGCACGGCCATCACGTCGACCAGCTCGAGCGCGCTGTTCTGCGTCACCCGGGTGACGTGCCGGGTGCGGTTGGGGGCGATGTCGATCAGGCCCTCGGCGGCCGGCTGCGCGATCGCCTCGACAGCCTGAGGTGTTTGTCCGCGCGCTGGAACCGGCGGAGGCGCAGCGTCTGGTCAAGATCACGAGGACGGCCAGGGACCGGGTGCGGCTGCGGCGTGCCGGAATCGTGCTCGCCTCGGTGCAGGGGCGCAGCGCGGCGGAAGCAGCCGCGATGTTCGCCGCCACGCCGCAGTACGCGCGGGAGGTGATCCACGCGTTCGACGAGAAGGGGTTCGCGGCGCTGGACCCACAATGGAGCGGGGGCCGGCCCCGTAGGTTCGGCCTCGCCGCCCGCGAGATCGTCTGCCGGGTGGCCAAGACCCCGCCGCAGCAACTGGGCCGCCGTTCACCACCTGGAGCCTGTCCAAGCTGGTGGAGCACCTGGGCGAGCATCACCGGATCCCCATCAGCACCGAGACGGTGCGCGCGATCCTGCGCGACCCCGGCATCCGCTGGCAGGAGTTCCTCGACTTCTGCCGCCGGCTGCGCCGCCGCTTCCCGGCCGGGCCGCTCTACCTGGTGTGCGACAACTACGGCTCCCACCACAAGGCCGAGGCCCAGGCGTGGTGCGCCGCCCACGACATCGAGCTGGTGTTCACCCCGACCAACGCGTGCTGGCTGAACTGGATCGAGTGCGAGTTCACCGCGCTGCGCCACGTCACCCTCGACGGCAGCGACTACCCCTCCCACTCCGCCCAGGAAGCCGCGATCGCCGGCTACATCCGCTGGGCCAACAAGCGCGCCAAACCCAAACGGCGCTTCGCCGTCGACTCCAAGATCCGCAGACCCGATTACCTACCCAACGTTGCCTGACGAAGCACTAGGTGCGCGAAGCCGCAAATAGGCGTCCGGGGTTCGCGGTCATCAGCTCTGCCGCCACGTCGGGCGTCACTCCATGACGCTCCAGGCGAGGCAAGAAAAACTTTGGGACGTAGCCGAATCCGTTCCCGCCATTGCAGGTCCACATGCTCTTGGCGGACACATCGTGGCTCAACAGTATTCGTGCGGAGTACCCGTCCCGAATTAGGCCGGCGACCGCGGCTGCGGTTTGGTCAGGGGCGGGAGACTGACCTTCCCCATGGTAATAGAACGGCATCCCGATCATGTCGAACTCGAGCCAGACGCCATGATCGGCAACGGCGCGCTGGTATTCCACGTCATGGCCAGACGGATCCATGTGGCACATGACGACTGCCGAAGGGGTAACTCCCTCCTCGCCCAGCACGATGTCGAGTACCTCGAAGGCTCGACGTTGCCAGCCCGGCAGGTGGATCATGAGCGGAACTCCGAGCTGGCGTTGGGCACGAGATGCAGCGCGCAGCCGGAGCTTCTCCGCGTCAGTGAAGTCAGGCGAGACCCCGATCTCCCCGATGACTCCGGGCGCAAGTCCCGTGTCGCCGACTCCGTCGGTGAATTCGGCCAGGAGTTCCTCGGTGAGCTGGTCGGCCCCGGCGGAGGCGGTCCTGCTGTCGTGAAATCCGTGGACATACCAGCCGGAGCCCATCACGACGTTGATTCCTGACCTGTCGGAGATCTCTCTGAGTGCTAGAGGGTCCCGCCCGATGTCTCCGTTTGTGCAATCGATGACTGTCCGTCCGCCTGCCTCACTGAAGTTCCCAAGTTCGGCGGCCGTGGCGAGCGGGTCGTCCTGGCACCCGTTGTCAAAGCAGCAAAACGGACGATCGGCAAGTAGCCAGTTCATCGACGGACCCACGGGGCTGCCATACAGCTTGCGTTCGGCGGCGCCCTCGGGCGGCATGAACCGCTTCGTGAAGTCGCTGATGAGGTGCTCGTGGGTCAAGGTCATACCAAGCTCGTCAACCGATACGGGGCCTCGAACCGTGTTCACCTGCACGGCCTGGTCGGCTACCGCTGAAGCCATCTGGGTTCTCCTTTGTGTCGGGATCGTGCCGGGCGCAGGCCCGGACTGGATGCCGCGCCATCGTCGATCCGGGGGAGCTTGTGCCGCACGTGTCGCTAACGCGTGGGCGGTGCGGCCGTTGTCCACTGCCGTACCGCGGCGGCCTGCGTCCGCCTGCCCGTGCCGGCAACCTCGAGGTCTCCGCCATGTGAACACCTGTAGAGAGGGCTACGCGCGGTTCGGCCGCCGGGGATCGCGAGCCCACAGTCGCGGCTGGCAACGCCGCGCTCTGTGCTCGTCAGACGCCCGCCGCCGGCGCTCGATCGGTTCAAGGCTGAGCTGTCGATCACGGCGTCTCCGGCGGTGATGGGGAGCTATGGGCTCGGCCATCTAACAGGATGGAAACGTTCTGAGTATTGCTGTGACGCAGCCTACGTCGCTATGGTCACTCGCAGCGCCCGACACTACGGAGGTAGATCTGTTGTCCAAGGAATAGAAACGATTCAGCCGCTCGCTTGTCGGGCGGCTTCGGGACGGGAACCACAGAAGGCGACAGGGCCTCGACCAGTCGCTCTAGACCGCGGTCGGCGAGCACTCGGCTGTTCAAGCCCGGGTCGCAGCGGAGATCGGCACGCGGACGGCGTCCGCCGTCTGGGTCAGACGGCGACATCTCATTCGGCGTGGGCCAGCACTCGCTGCCCTGGACTGAGAGGACGACCACATGGCTACCTCCCTCGGGAGCTTGCTCCCCTCGAAGGCGTCAAGTGCCAGGCCTTCGCGGAAAGGGCTCGGCGGCTCAGGCTTGCGCCTGCCCTTCCAAACGGGCGATCAATGTCTCGCCGGCGTGGTTCGTCGTCGTAGACGAGACCGTCTATGTGTCTCTCGAGCCGACCCTTGGTGATCCGGGACAGAGCACGACCCCTGACGCCCGCCACATGGAGGTCATCGACGCGGGTGGCCGGGTGTCCGCGGTGATCGACGAGGGGGACGAGATTTCCAACGTGCGTGTGGTTCAGCTTGAAGGGACAGCCAATCAGGTTGACGATCCGGAGCTCGTCGAGCAGCTCCTGGATCTGGTGGCTGAGAAGTAGTTCCACGTCGGTCACCCGCACCTCGAGTACTACTTCAGTGCGGGTGCGGTAGCGGCGCGGCGTTGGTACCGGATCATTCCTGAGCGCGTCGATGGTTGGGATATGCGTGAGCTGCCTCAGCCTCCGATCCAGGAACGCCTTCGCTTCCCTGACCACGTGGTGAACGGAAGCTGATTCCTTCATCGAGGCCGGCCTGCTCGGATCGAGAGACCGCCTCCATGGCCCCGACGACGGCAAGGGTGGGCCGCTGACCACCGGTTGAGCGGCTTACCACCATCCGCTTCATGACCACCGGAGGCGGCGCGGGCGGGGTGAGTCAACGAACACAGTCCTCGGCTTGGTCCGCGTTCGCCTCTGACCAGGCCCCCTACCTGTAGGCATACGATCAGGAGAGTTGACATGGGCGAATCGTCGCTGTGGCGCAACATCATTGTGAACGTCGATAGTTACAAGAACGCGCACTACGGGATGTACCCGGACGGCACCGAGTACGTCTCCAGCTACGTCGAATCACGTGGCGGCCGCTTCCCCGCGACACTGTTTGTCGGGCTCCAGGCCTTCCTGCGCGAGTACCTCACTCGGCAGATCACCCTCGACGACATCCACGAGGCCGAGGCCGTGCACCGGCCGATGGGCATCCCGTTCAACCGCCAGAACTGGATCGACCTGATCAACGACCACGACGGCTACCTCCCGATCGAGATCGAGGCGGTCCCGGAGGGCACCGTTCTCCCGACCGGCAACGTCCTCGTGCAGCTGATCAACACCGATCCGCGTTACCCATGGATCACCAGCTTCGTCGAGACCGCCCTGCTCCGGGCCGTCTGGTACCCGACCACGGTCGGAACCCTGAGCTGGATGGCTAAGCAGCTGATAAAGGGGTTCCTGGAGCGCACCTCCGATCACCCCGAGGCAATCCGCATGTACCTGCACGACTACGGCAATCGCGGGGTCAGCTCGCTGGAGTCGGCCGGGCTCGGCGGAATGGCGCACCTGGTCAACTTCGACCAAACCGACACGGTTCCCGCGTACGTCGCCGCCCGGCAGTGGTACAACGCGGCGGCCCCGAACGGCAGCGCCGTCTTCCAGGAGCATTCCACCGTGGCGGCCGCCGGCAGGGATGGCGAGGCGGACACGTTCCGCAGCCTTCTGAAGTTCCCCGGGGTCGTCGTGGCCGGCCTTCTGGTCGACACGTTCGACCACGACCGGGCGGTCAAGGAGATCCTCGGTAAGGAGCTGCACGACGAGATCAGCCAGTTCCAGGGTCTCGTCGCGGTGCGGTGCGACTCTGGCGATCCGATCAAGGTGCCGGTCGACACCGTCGAGTCGCTGATGGACAGCTTCGGGTACGAGACCAACGGCAAGGGGTTCAAGGTCCTGCCTCCGAACATCCGGGTGATCCAGGGCGACGGGCTCACCATCGACACCTACATCGCGATCTACACCGAACTGGAGGCGCGGGGCCTGGCGGCGGACAACGTGCTCTGCGGGATGGGTGGCGGCCTGCTGCAGCATGTCAACCGGGACACGCTCAACTTCGGGTTCAAGGCCAGCGCTATGCGCATCAACGGCGAGTGGCGAGAGACCGTGAAGGCCCCGACTGGCAGCGCGATGAAGCGGTCGAAGGGGGGCCGGCTCGCCCTCCGCTACACCGACGGCACGTACTCCACCGTCCCCCGCGACTCCATCCCGGCGGAGGAGAACCAGCTCGTGCCGGTCTTCCGTGACGGCAAGATGCTGCGCCAGTGGGACTTCACCGAGCTCATCGAGCGGAGCGAGCGGCCGACTCCGGAGAGCTACTACTCGGGCGTCGTACAGGGAGTCGCCGGCGTGCACTGAGGCCGGCCGCTGCGGGACCGACCCGTGCTCCCCTGGGTCGGTCCCGCCCCCGTGCGACCCAGCCTGCCCACCAGGTGCGCGGCCGACCGCTCGATCACGGTCCCGAGCGCCAGGGCGTGCTCGGGGATGGCCGGGCCGGTAGAGCTGCGAGCGACCTCGGACACCGGAGGACGAAAACCCGCGGATGGAGTTTTCGTGGTTGTGATGTTCTCGGTCAAGGAAGAAGCTACGATATTGGACCCTCTGATATGACCCTGAATACAGTTCGGCTGGCCGGAGCGGATGTTCCACCGATCGGCCAGGGCACCTGGCGTATGGGTGCGGACCGCCCGGCCGAGATCACCGCCTTGCGGACCGGTATCGATCTCGGAATGACCGTGATCGACACGGCCGAGCTCTACGCCGACGGGGCTGCAGAAGAGGTCGTCGGTCAGGCGGTGCGTGGCCGACGCGACGAGGTCTTTCTGGTCAGCAAGGTGCTCCCGCAGAATGCGACCACCGAGGGCACGGTCGCCGCATGCCATGCGAGTCTCAGGCGCCTGGAGACCGATCGGCTGGATCTCTACCTGCTGCACTGGCGCCGTGAGGTTCCCCTCGTGGAAACGGTGGCCGGGCTCGAGAAGCTGCGCGAGGAGGGTTCGATCCAGGCCTGGGGGGTCAGCAACTTCGACCTGCACGATCTGGAGGACTTGCCGGAGGGCGCCGTCCCCGCCTGCAATCAGATCCTCTACAACCTCACCCGTCGCGGTCCGGAGGCGAATCTGTTCCCCTGGTGTGAGCGCGTGGGCGCCGCGATCATGGCCTACTCGCCCATCGAGAAGGGCGCGTTGCTCGATCATCCCGACCTCCGCCGCGTGGCGACAGAGCGTGGAGCCACCTCGGCGCAGGTCGCGCTGGCCTGGTCGGTCCGTAGTGGGGGCGTCATCGCCGTTCCGAAGGCTGTCCGGCTTGCCCATGTCAAGGAGAACGCTGCAGCACTGGACCTCGAGCTCACCGACGAGGAACTCGAGGTCCTGGATCGCGCCTTCCCGGCGCCGGGTGTCGTCCCCCTCGAGACGTTGTCCTGATCCGGAAAGGTCTTCGTTTTCCCGCGGCCCGACGGTTCGGCGATTCGTTTCTGTCGAGTGACGCCTGACCCAATAACCCTTGTAGGCATCCCGCGGGCATCGTCCCGTGTGGCCTTCCCTGAAAAGAGAGCTCATGTCGCAGAGCCCAGGTGCCGACAAGTCGGACCATGGCCGACGTCTGCATGTCTTCGACATGGACGGCACCCTCCTTCGAGGTGCCGCAACGATCGAGTTAGCCCGACACTTCGGGAAGCTCACCGTCGGTCAGGACATCGAGTCTCGGTGGCTTGCTGGCTCCATCTCGGACCAGGCATTCTGGGAGATTTTGCTCGATATTTGCGCCGAGGCGACCGAGGCCGATCTCGACGCTGCGTTCGAGGGCGCCTGCTGGATGACAGGCGTCGTCGACGTGTTCACCGATATTCGGGCCCGAGGTGAGATCGCGATCGTCATCACGCAGTCCCCGGCCTTCTTCGCCCGCAGGCTGCAGCGTTGGGGCGCACATGAGACCTACGGCTCGGATGTCGAGGTCGGCCGGCCGCTGCCGGATGGGGCCACCCTGTTACCGGAGGCGAAGGTCAAGATCACTCAGGATGCTCTGACCCGGCATCACCTGACGGCGCAGGCGTGTGTCGCCTACGGCGACTCGTCGTCGGATCTCGACCTGTTCACCTGGCTGCCGCACGCCGTCGGGGTGAACCCGAGCCCGGCCATCGCCCAGCTAGCGTCGGCAAGCTACGTCGGCACCGACCTGAGAGAGGCATACTCGATCGGCCGTCGCCTGCTGTCGCCCACTTGCGTCGACACGACCTGGCGAGGATCACTCAGCCGGCCGTCTCCACACCCGGCAGAATCGTTTATGGTTGCCTGTGGAGAGCCAGAGGAAGGCAGAGTGGCTGATGAGTAACGCAGGCCCGCCGGCCGGCCCCGGCGTTCGATACTCACTGATCGAGGCCGCAGGCCATAGGGCAGGTGTTGGGCCGACAGGGGCCGGGTCGTGGGGGACCACGAACCCGAAAGTTGAGCCCGGCCCGGCCGCCCGGCGACACGGCAACCCGCCGGGGTCGGACATAATGATCAGTTGGGAAGCCTCGGGAGATCGCCACGGTCGAACCCGTCCCCCCTACACAAAGGGCCGATTCGTATGAGTGCGCGCACGTGACATGGTGCCGGGGGGCGTGGTCATGACGCGGTCCGACCGTGCGCGTAAGCGGCCCACCATGAAGGATGTCGCCCAGCATGCGGGTGTGTCGGTGAGCACGGTCAGCTACGTGCTCAACGACTCGGGTCCGGTCGCGCCCGAGCGGCGGAGTCGGGTGCTCGATGCGGTTCGGGTCCTGGAGTACACGCCGAACGAGTCCGCCCGCAACCTCAAGCTGCGCAGCACCTCGACGATCGGGATGGTGGTGCCGGAGCTGACCAATCCGTTCTTCGCGATGGTCGCCGAAGGCGTACAGAAGGTGGCGTCAGAGCGCAACGTACTCGTCGTGCTGGTCGTGCCCGATGCGACGCGACAGCCGGAGGAGAAGCAGGCGGAGCTCCTGCGGAGCCAGCGGATCGACGGCGTCGTCTACTTGTCGGGGACCGGGTCGATGCCGGCGTCGCTCTACCGGCTGGCCCGCTCAGGCCCCGTCGTGCTGGTCGATGAGCAGCTCTCCGGTATGGATCTGCCTGCGGTGGTCTGCGACTCCCGGAAGGGAGCTCGCGAGGTTGCCGCGCACGCCCTGGAGCAGGGGCACCGGCGGGTGGCCGTGATTGGCGGTCCACCGTCGCTCTGGACGTCCCAGCAGCGGCTCGCGGGCTACCGAGAGGCGTTTGCGGGAGCAGGACTCGACCCAGATTCGGTACCGGTCTTCCCCGGCGACTACCGACAGGCCACGGGCGAGAAACTTGCGGCGAAAGCGCTGGCGTCCCGCCCACGGCCGACGGTACTGCTCTGCACGAACGACCTCATGGCGATCGGCGCCATGGAGTACTGCAGACGAGTCGGTCTGCGGGTCCCCGAGGACGTGAGCATCGTCGGGTTCGACGATCTCCCCGTCTCCGCGCTGCTGACGCCCAGGCTGACCACCGTTCGCCAGCCCGCGCACGAGATGGGGTCCCGCGCGGCGTCGGCGCTGTTCGATCTACTCGAGAACGACGAGTCCGAAGCACTCGGTGTGCTGCCGGCGACCGTGCAGCTGCGCGAATCGGTGTGCCCTCCGAGGGAAGGCACATGACTGCCCGGGTGCTCGTCGTCGGCGCCGTCAATGTCGACGTCGTCGTCTCGACCGACGAACTTCCCGGGCCGGGACAGAGCCGTCGTCGGCGCCAGCACAGGGCGCTACGGCGGCGGCAAGGAAGCGAACGCGGCGGTCGCTGTTGCACGTGCCGGTGCGAGTTCCAGTGGCGGTCGAATCATAGCGCAATCGATAGAGAAGGATAGAGAATGCTATACGAGGTCCGAGAGTACGTCGCCACGCCCGGCCGCCTTGAGTCGCTCATCACGAGATTCAATGAGCACACATTCCGCCTGTTCGACAAACATCAGATGGACCTCGTTCAGATCGGCGTGACCTCGGTGGGCGATCACTCGTTCAACGAGGTCGTCTACACGCTCCGGTTCACAGATGTCGCAGACATGGAGCGCAAATGGGGCGAGTTCGTCCGTGACCCGGAGTGGATCGCCGTGTTTCGCGCGAGCGAGGCGGAGGGCCCATTGGTGCAGTCGATGAGGCGGCGATTGGTCGACGCGAGTTCGTTCGATGAGCGGGATAAGAACTGAGCAGCAGTGATGGGCGCGAGTTCCATGCGGTACGGATCCATCCAGTCGGCGACTCGACCCGGGTTTCGGTTGACAAGCTGACCGACGACGACCTGCCCTGGGGTGATGTCGAGGTCGACGTCTCCTACTCGGATCTCAATTTCAAGGATGGAAAGGTGATGGAGGCGGGCTCGCCCATCCCGCAGCACCTTCCCATCGTTCCCGGTATCGACTTCGTGGGAACGGTGACCCATTCTTCGAGTCCACTGTTCGCGGTCGGCGATGAGGTGGTGGCGAATGGCTTCGGTCTCGGGACCGATCGTGACGGGGGGCTGACGCAGCGGACACGCGTTCCGGGGGCCTTCTTGCTGGCACTACCTTCGCGGCTCGATCAGCGGCGCGCCGCCGCGATCGGGACTGCGGGGTACACCGCCGGGCTGGCCGTTGAGGCGATCCTCGAGGCTGGTGTGAGGCCCTCGAACGGGCCGCTTCTGGTCACCGGCGCGGGTGGTGGCGTCGGAACGATCGCCATCGCCGTGCTGGCACAGGCCGGCTTCGATGTCGTGGCGTCAACCGGACGGGCAGACCAGCTGCGGGATTCGCTGCTCCGGCTGGGGGCGCGCGAGATCATCGGCCGACTGCCGGCCGAGGCCGGCGACGGGTTGGCGACTCCCACTTGGAGCGCGGTGGTCGACTCCGTCGGCAGTACGACCCTCGCCTCGGCTCTGGCCGCCACCCGCTACGGAGGCGTGGTCGCCGCGGTCGGTCTCGCACAAGGGATCGATCTCCCTTCGACGGTGCTGCCGTTCATCCTGCGAGGGGTCTCGTTGCTCGGTATCGACTCCGTCTACGCCTCCGAGTACCGACGGCGGCGAGCATGGGACCGGGTGGCGAACGTGGACCACGAGCTGCTCGACTCGATCACTTCGGTCGTGGGGCTCGAGGACGCGGCGAGCGTGTCGCAGGATGTCGTGGCAGGCCGGGTACACGGGCGTGTCGTCGTCGATGTCCACAAGTGAGCGACAAGGCGTCGCACGAGGGCAACTCGCGGCGTACAAGTACCCCCGGCGGATCTACATCGTCGACGACGTCCCAAGACCGCGACCGGCAAGATCAAGCGCGGCGCCCTGCGCTCCGTGGAAGCCTCGACCGATGCATCGGTCAGCCCGTAGCAGAACTGGGCGAAGTCACCCGCGATGAGTCATGAGCCTCGGTCGGGTGATCCCGGCCCCGGATGGGCGTTCGGGACTGCACCAAAGAAGTAAGAATACCGCGAAAGGGAGTACATAGAATGACGCAGCATCTCGGAAACGTGTTCCGCTACCAGCTCCAGCCTGAAGGGTACGAATCACTAGAGGACGCCAGCATCACGGTACCGACCGGTACTTACCATATCGGCACTGTCGATGGGGCGGAGATCGGCGTGTGGGAGGCGGAGCCAGGACTCATTAGGGGCGTGACCGACGACGAGGTCTTCGTGGTCCTGGAAGGACGTGCCGAGGTCACGTTCGACGACACAAAGGAAACGATCCAGATCGGACCCGGCGACGTCGTCCGCCTCAATAAGGGCCAGCGCAATACTTGGCGGACCATCGAGCGGCTTCGGAAGGTGTCCATCTGGTCGGAGTCGGGCTCATGACGTGGTTATCCCGCTGCGAGCGCCCGCCGGCGCCCCTGGCCTGGTCGGCCCCGATGCGAGAGGCGGACAGCGGATGCCCCGGCGAGTGATCCTGGACGTCGATACCGGCAACGACGACGCAGTCGCGCTCACGATGGCCGCCATGCACCCGGATGTCGAACTGGTCGGGTGCACGACGGTGGTCGGGAACCTGACGCGGGATCAAGCCACCGACAACACGCTGCGTGTCCTACACGCGATCGGCAAGAGCGAGGTCGAGGTTCACGCCGGCCTGGCCCGCCGCTTCGCACCGAGTCCTTACCCGTCCGCACCCAACCCGGCGGAAGGAATGTTCCACCAGGACACGCTGCCAGTCGGGGTGGCGGGGCTCACACCGCACAGCTGGCGTGGCGTGGAATGGCTGGTCGAAACGTTGCGCCGCGCGACTCATCCGATCACCCTGATCCAGGTCGCCCCTCTGACCAACCTCGCAGCCGCGTTGACGGTGGCACCCGACGTCCTCGACTCGGTCGAAGAGGTCATCGTCATGGGCGGCGCATGGAAGAAGTCCGGAAACCGGACACCAGCAGCGGAGTTCAACATCTACGCCGACCCCGTGGCGGCCGATGTCGTCTTTAGAGCCGGCATCGAGCGCCTCACCGTCGTGCCTCTCGACGCTACGCACGAGGTGCTCGTGAGTCGTGACGACCTGCGGCGCTACCGAGAGCTTGAGACCAGCGCCGGTCACGTCGTCTCGGCTGTCACGGAGTACTACATCGACAGCTACTACGCAACCGATCCTCATGGTATAGGGGCTCTTCTTTCTGCCCCTCTCCACGACGCGCTCTGCGTTGCTTACGCTATTGAACCGGCCGTTCTCGAGCTGACGGAGGTCACCGTCGACGTCGAAACGGTGAGCCCCCAGAATTACGGTCGGACAACCATTGATTACCTGCACGGGAGCAGCGGAACGGTGGGTAACGCACGTTTCGCTGTTCATGCCGACAGTGAGCGATTTCACCGGATTCTCGACGACTGCCTGAAACGGTAAGCCCTAATTATTGCGCCATGAGCAGGCGGAGGACGAGTCATCGATCCATACGTGCGGACTCGCGCTGACCGAGTGTGGCGCCTAGCTCGGCTAGGAACGACAAAGTCGGTGTGATCGAGTCAAGGTCTGGGTGTCATGCGGCGAAGCGGGCCTGCTGGGTGAAGTGGTCGAGGGCGTGCCGGTAGTTGCGGGCGGCGGCGCGCAGGGCGCTGGGTGCGGGTGGGTCGGGGTCGGTGAACTGGGCCGGCCCGGGCTCGGGGAGGCGGGTGTGGATGTCGGTGATCAGTGTGGCGTGGGCCGGTCCGGTGTCGGTGACCCGGTAGCGGTGGCTGCCGGGGGCCCGCGCGATGAGGCCGTGGGCGCGGAGTCGGCGCAGGTCGTAGCTGACCTGCCCGGCCGATGGCCCGGTGGGGGCGAGGCCGAGCAGCTCGCGCAGGTCGGGGTTGCGGAACCCGCGTGGGAGCAGCCGGAACACCAGCAGCACTTGCAGCAGCGCCTGCGCGCGGTGATCACCCAGGCGTAGTCCGGCGACGCGGTGCCCGTCGCGGGTGAGGTTCGGCTGGTGGACGGCGGTGAAGGCCTCGGCGGCGCGGATCGGGTTATGGCTGAGTCGTTGGACGCCGAGCTGGCGCCGGTGGGCGGAGAGGCCGATCTCCCGCATCGCAGATCGCCTGCGCCGCCTCCGCGTCGGCGCAGGTGGCGAAGCCGTTGTTCAGGACGGTGAACCCCAGGCCCGCCTTCGCCGCCTGGCGTTTAGCCCACTCGTGCCCGTTGAGACACAGCTTTGCGTTGTAGGGGAAGTAGGAGCAGAACTTGACAAAGAACGTTCCGAAGTCTGCGTCGACGGCGTAGACGTAGAAGTGGTTGACCCGCCCCAGTCGTCTTGACGATCCACGGATAGGCGCCGGCGAAGCCGCCCGTTCCGTCGGCGTGCACCGTGCGCCTCGCCGTCACCCGCGCCACCGAACACGGACGCGAGGCCGAGAAGGGGGACCTACGACCGGCCACCGTCGGCTGATCCCGCTGTCGGGCAACGAGCCGCGCCGCCTCCTCGCCGCGCTCGTCCTCGCCCCGCAAGCCTGCATCGACCACGTCATGCACCGGTCGACCTGGCGACGCGAACGCCAGCAGCAGGCCCGCGACTGCCATTACCGGCGCCGCGGCGAACGACCACCGGACTGATCAAACCGCTGTTGCGGTAGTAGGTGCTGGTCGAGCGGCTCAACCTTCCCGAGCGCGAACCCGAAGACACAGCCCGCGGTCCGCAGCTCGTCGTGCGCGGAACGACAGCACCGCCTCCCGACCCAGCGGGCTGGGTCCGACATCGCGCTCGGCGGTTGTGCGCGTCGGCAATGGTGGCCGGGCTGTGGCACACCAAGGTGGTTGAGGCCGCGTCGAGGCACGGCTTGATCGGGGCGACCGCCTCGTCCGGGTCGCTGTCATCGAGGTTCGTCTCTCCCGCGCGGGCGCCACTCCCGGACGAAGGGTTTGCCCGTGCCCGTTGCTTGACCTGCCAGCGCGAGGTGACCTACGATACCAGAATCGTTTCCAATCTATGCCTGGTCGACGAAGGCCGTACACCCGCTTCATGGCCGACTGAGTGCAGGTTTTCGGCGGTGGAAGGGAGGTAGAGGTGAAGTCGGATCGTTTCTTCGCCCCGCTGGCGAGTGGATCGCGCCGTTGAGCTCGGCCCCCTGGACGTGCTCGCCCCGTCGACCGCGAAGCCGATCGGGACGGTCGCACTCGGCGACAACTGCGGACGTCGATCGCACGGTCTCCTTCGCCCTCCGACCTCGCTCCGCACCGGGCGCTGCCGGAGTTCGTCGGGTGGTCGCACTACGCCGTCCTGTGGACCTCGATACCGTCCTGAGCGGCACGCCTGCAGGCCTCGGTGAGATGGGTAGGAGGCAGCGCGACGTGACGCAGTCTGACCGCAGGCGCAAGCGGCCGACTATGAAGGACGTGGCCGAGCACGCCCGGGTGTCGGCGAGCACGGTGTCCTATGTGCTCGCCGACTCCGGACCGGTCACGCTGGAGCGGCGCAACCGGGTGCTGGACGCGGTCCAGGTGCTGGAGTACTCGCCCAACGGGTCCGCGCGTCCTGGACGGGGCGAGCTGTGCCCACTGAAGAATCGAGTCCATCCAACCCTCTCGGCCGTCGCGTGGCTGGTGGGTGGCTCGGCGGCTGGGGTCACCAGCCTGTGCTGGTCGCGGGCAGGTCCGACAGCACCGCGCGACGGGCGGTCGCCGGGTCACCCGAAAGGCTGTCCGGTATCGCGGCGTTCCGGAATCGCCCCAGGTCAGCTAGGTTCGGCCGGAGTGGAAACGTTACGATCGTATTACTCCGGTTGCGACCCCTAGCTTCGACGGGCTCGGTGAGCCAGGCTCTCCGGGGTGTGAACGGGGCGTCCGATCTGAGCGACGCTCACGGCCGGCCGGTGCGAAACCGGCCCGAAAACGCGCACGAAGTCCACCAGTAGAAACGACTCTCACGAAGGCGGATCGATGGGCTATCTCGACAACCTGATCATCGACACGGACAACTACAAGCACTGCCACTACCCGCTGTACCCGAAGGGCACGGAGTACGTGTCCAGCTACATCGAGTCCCGCGGCGGGCTGTTCCCGGTGACGCAGTTCGTCGGTCTGCAGGTCTACCTGCGCGAGAAGCTGATGAAGCCGATCACGCTCGAGGACATCGACGAGGCCGAGTTCGTGGTCCGCGAGCAGGGCATGCACTTCAATCGCGAGAACTGGCTGGGCATCCTCAACGACCACGGCGGCTACCTGCCCGTGGAGATCGAGGCGGTGCCGGAGGGTACGGTCCTCCCGGCCCGCAACGTGCTCGTCCAGGTGATCAACACGGACCCGAAGTACTACTGGGCCACCAGCTTCTTCGAGACCGCGCTGCTGCGCGCCGTGTGGTACCCGACCACGATCGGCACCGTCAGCTGGCTGTCCAAGATGGTCGTCAAGGAGGCGCTGGAGCGCACGGCCGACAGCACGGCCGGGCTGCGCAACATGCTGCACGACTACGGCGCCCGTGGCGTCAGCTCGCAGCAGTCGGCGGCGCTGGGCGGCCTGGCGCACCTGGTCAACTTCGACCAGTCCGACACGGTGCCGGGCATCCTTGCCGCGAAGCGCTTCTACAACGCCGGCAAGGTCTCCAACTCCGGCCCGAACTCCGAGCACGCCGGGTTCTGCGCCTGGGGCCGCGAGCACGAGGTCGACGCCCTGCGCAACATGCTGGACGTCTACGCTCCCGAGGGCTGCGCGCTGCTGCTCACCGACACCTACGACCACGAGAACTGCGTCAAGAACATCATCGGCGGCGAGCTCAAGGAGCAGATCCAGAACTTCCCCGGCCTCGTCGGCATCCGGCCCGACTCGGGCGACATCGTCCAGGTCACCGCCGACACCACCGGCTGGCTGATGGACAGCTTCGGCTACACCGTGAACTCCAAGGGCTTCAAGGTGCTGCCCCCGTTCGTCCGGGTGGTGCAGGGCGACGGGGTGAACTTCCACTCGCTGCCGCAGGTCTACATGGAGCTCGAGCGCCGCGGGTTCTCCGCCGAGAACGCCGTGTTCGGCATGGGTGGCGGTCTGCTGCAGCACTGGAACCGCGACACGATGAACTTCGGCCAGAAGGCGTCCGCGGTCTGTGTGGACGGCGAGTGGCGCGACATCGCCAAGTCGCCGACGGGCGCCTCGTTCAAGGTGTCGAAGAAGGGCCGGCTGGCGCTCAAGCACGAGAACGGCGTCTACACGACGGTGCCGAAGGGCTCCATCCCCGAGTCCGAGAACGTGCTGCAGCCGGTGTTCCGCAACGGCAAGCTGCTCAAGAAGTGGGACTTCACCGAGCTGATCGCGAACAGCGAGAAGGAGGTCCCCGAGTCCTACTACATCGACCACGTCGGTCAGATGCGCACCGTCTCCTCGGAGATGGCCGTCTCGGCCTGACGTCGTCCACCCGGCGCCCCTGCCCCCACCTTCCCGGGCGGGGGCGCCGGGACCCCACGCGAACGAAAGAGGTTGACCCGATGGATGACCCGACCGTGCTGGTCAGTACTGTGCGCGGCCCGGTTCCGGTGGACGCCCTCGGGATGACGCTCACCCACGAGCACCTGCTCAGCGACTGGTCCGGCAGGCCCCGTGCCGAGCCCGAGGACCCGGCCGAGCGCGCGCTGTTCCACGCCGAGGTGAGCCCGTCGATGCAGTGGGTGCTCCGCGAGGACCCCCGCTGCTGTCGGGACAACGCCACCCAGGACGACCCGGACGCCACGGTCGCGGAGCTGGCGAACTTCGTCGAGGCGGGCGGGCGGACCGTCGTCGACTGCACCAACGGCGACGTCGGCCGGGACCCCCTGGCGCTGCGGGACATCGCGGAGCGGACCGGGCTCAACGTGATCATGGGCTCTGGCTGGTACGTGCACATCTTCCACTCCGCCCGCCGCGCAGAAACCACAGTGGACGACCTGGTGGCGGAGATCCTCGCCGAGTTCGCGGACGGTGTCGGGGACACGGGCATCCGGCCCGGGATCATCGGCGAGATCGGGGTCTCCCCGCAGTTCACCGAGGCCGAACGGACGCACCTGCGTGCGTCCGCCCGCGCGCAGCGCGAGCTCGGCGTCCCGCTGTTCGTCCACCTGCCGGGCTGGCAGCGGCGCGCCCACGAGGTCCTCGACATCGTCCTCGACGAGGAGGGGGTCCGGCCCGAGGCCGTCGTGCTGTGCCACATGGACCCCTCCGGCGAGGACCGGGACTACCAGCGGGCCGTCGCCGAGCGCGGCGTCTGGCTGGAGTTCGACATGATCGGCATGCCCTTCTTCTACGCGGGCGAGGGGCAGTGCCCGGCGCCGCACCAGACCGCGGACGCCGTCGCCGCGCTCGTCGCCGCGGGCTACGCCGAGCGCCTGCTACTGAGCCACGACATGGCCACGAAGGCGATGTGGACCCGCAACGGCGGCAACGGCTACGGCTACGTGCCCCGCTTCTTCCTGCCCCGGCTGGAACGCCACGGCGTCCCGGGCGAGGTGACCGCGAGCCTGCTCACCGCCAACCCCCGGCGCCTGTTCACGGCGGCCCGCGGCGCGCACGCCGACCACTGACCTCTCGGAACGAGAGCCTGTACACCTGTGAGGAGAACTGTGAGTCAGCTTCTGGGAAACGCCTTCTCAGCCGAGCTCGACTGGAAGCCGAAGACGCCGACATTCCGCACCGGCGCCCGCTACCTGGACGGCCTGACCGCTGACACTGCCGTGGACGTCTGGGGAGCCGAGGTCGGGGAGTACGAGGGCGTCACAGCCGACGAGATCTTCGTGGTGCTCGAGGGTAAGGCGGAGGTCACCTTCCACCGCACCGGAGAGACGATCGTGATCGGGCCGGGGGACGTCGTCCGCCTGTTCGCCGGGGACACGGACACTTGGCGGACGATCGAGACCATCCGCAAGGTGTCGTTCTACGTCCCCCCGGTCAAGTCCGGATCCTGACCCGTACCCCGCACCTGACGGCGTCACGACGGGCCGACAGAGAAGGAAAGAGATAGCGAGTGGACATCACGACCGCCGGCGCTGTACCCCTCGACCGGCCGGACGAGTTCTACATCGGCGGCCGATGGGTCGCCCCGACGTCCTCGGACACGATCGACGTCGTCGACTCCGTCACCGAGCAGGTGTACTTCAGCGTCGCGGAGGCGCGGAACGCCGACATCGCCGCCGCGGTCGGTGCGGCACGGGCGGCGTTCGACGACGGCCCCTGGCCGCGCATGACGCACGGGCAGCGCGCCGAGTACCTCCGGGCGATCAGCTCCGCGGTCGAGGACCGCGTCGAGGACGTCGCGCAGATCTGGCCGCGAGAGTCGGGAATCCTCGCCGGCGCGGCACGCGCGGCGATGGGGGAGGTCACGGGCGCGTACTCCTACTACGCCGAGCTCGCGGCGTCGTTCCCCTTCGAGGAGCCCGCCACCCCGTCCGGCGGTGGCGGATACGGGACGATCGTGCGGGAGCCGGTCGGCGTCGTGGGCGCGATCATCCCGTGGAACGTGCCGATGACGCTGATCGCCTACAAGCTCGCCCCCGCCCTGCTGGCCGGCTGCACCGTGGTCCTCAAGGCCTCCCCCGAGGCGCCGGGCGCAGCGCTGATCATGGCCGAGATCGCTGAGCAAGTCGGGCTGCCCGCGGGCGTGCTGAATGTGGTCACCGCCGATCGTGAGGTCTCCGAGACCCTCGTCCGAGACCCTCGGGTGGACAAGATCACGTTCACCGGATCGACCGCCGCGGGCAAGGCCATCGCCGGCATCATGACCGAGCGGGTCGGCCGTTTCACGCTCGAGCTCGGCGGCAAGTCTGCGGCAGTGGTCCTGGACGATGCGGACATCGCCGAGGCCGCCCGCGTCCTGGCCGGGGCGGAGTGTTTCCTCACCGGCCAGATCTGCGGCTCCCTGACCCGGATCATCGTGCCCCGCCATCGGCATGACGAGATGGTGGAGGGTCTCGCCGAAGTGTTCTCGCAGGTGACGGTCGGGGACCCCTTCGATCCGGCCGTGCAGATGGGTCCGCTTGCCACAGAACGGCAGCGGGAACGAGTCGAGGGTTACGTCGACATCGGGCTCAGCGAGGGAGCGACCCTCGCTGCCGGAGGTGGACGACCGGCCGGCCTCGACCGCGGATGGTTCGTCCAACCGACCGTCTTCGGGAACGTGGACAACTCGTGGCGGATCGCGCAGGAGGAGATCTTCGGTCCCGTGCTGACGGTGATTCCTGCGAAGGACGAGCAGGATGCCATCCGCATCGCCAACGACTCCATCTACGGCCTCAACGCCTCGGTGTTCACCCGAGACGTGGACAAGGCGCTAGCGGTCGGCCGGCAGCTCCGGGCGGGCACCGTCGGCCACAACGACAACCGCGCAGACTTCGGCATCGGCTTCGGCGGGTTCAAACAGTCCGGCATCGGCCGTGAAGGCGGCGTCGCAGGGCTGCTGCCCTACCTGGAGAACAAGACGATGGTCCTCGAGGAGAAGCCGGGTGGCAGCGCGTAGCGCACCCGCAGAGTCCTCGTCCCACCCCCTCCCACGCTTGATCGGAAGCCCCATGAACGACGTCTTCGTCCGCTTCAGCAGACCACAGGACACCACCGCCCTCGCCAGCACCCGTGACGCCGGGTGGGCGGCACCATGACCGGCACCACGGCCGTCCGGCGGGCGGGGGCCTGGATCGCCGGGCAGCCGGTGTCCGGTTCCGGGACGTTGCCGGTCCGGGACCCCTGGACGGACGAGCTCGTGGCCGAGGTCGCCCTCGCCGACCCCGAGCACGTGGAGCAGGCGCTGCAACTGGCCCACGAGGCGGCCGGCAGCCTGCTCGCGGTTCCCGCCCACCGACGCGCAGACGCTCTCCGACAGGCGGCCACGGGTCTGGTCGAGCGCATGGACGAGGTCGCCGCCACGATCACCAGGGAGAGCGGCAAGCCGATCACATGGTCGCGAGCCGAGGTGCAGCGCGCCGCCCTGACCTTCCGGTGGGGGGCGGAGGAGGCGGTGCGGTGGTCGGGTGAGCTCCAGCGACTGGACAGCGAGCCGGGCGGAGACGGACGCCTGGCCCTGCAGCGCCGGTTCCCCCGGGGTCCGGTCCTGGGCATCACACCCTTCAACTTCCCGGTGAACCTGGCCGCCCACAAGATCGCGCCCGCCCTGGCGGTGGGCGCGCCCATCGTGCTCAAACCCGCGCCGAAGACGCCGCTCAGCGCCCTGTTGCTGGGCGAGATCCTGACCGACTGCGGGCTACCGGCGGGCGCGTTCTCGGTGCTCACGGTGGACGACGAGGTCGCTGCCGGTCTCGTCGCCGACCCGCGGATGCCCGTGGTGTCCTTCACCGGGTCCGGACCGGTCGGCTGGGCCATCCGAAACGCGGTGCCCCGCAAGCACGTCACTCTGGAGCTCGGCGGCAACGCCGGGGTGCTGATCTGTCCGGACTGGAGTTCGGATGCCGACCTGCGGCAGGCGGCCCGGCGGATCGCGACCGGCGCAAACGCCCAGGGCGGCCAGTCCTGCATCTCGGTGCAGCGCGTCCTCGTCGACAGGACTGTGTACGAACGGTTCCTGCCCGTGCTGGTGGACGAGGTCGAGCAGCTCGTCGTGGGTGACCCCTGGTCGCCGGCGACCACCGTCGGGCCGTTGATCAACCGAGCAGCTGCACAGCGGATCGGGGAGTGGGTCACCGCAGCCGTCGCGGGCGGGGCCCGGGTTCTGACCGGCGGGAAGGTCACCGACGCGCTGGTCTCTCCCACCGTGCTCGTCGACGCCCCGGCCGACGCGCAGGTCTGCCAGGACGAGGCCTTCGGTCCGGTGCTGACCGTCGCGGCGGTGGACGGCGTCGACGAGGGCCTGCGGGCGCTCGACGACTCGCGCTTCGGCCTGCAGGCCGGGATCTTCACCCACGACATCCAGACGGCGTTCCGCGCACATCGGGAGCTGGAGGTCGGAGGCGTCATCGTCGGCGACATCCCAACCTTCCGGGCCGAGCAGATGCCGTACGGAGGGGTCAAGGAGTCCGGCATCGGACGCGAAGGAGTGCGGGCCGCGATGGAGGACTACACCGAATCGCGGCTGCTCGTGCTCTCGGGAGTGAGCTTATGAGGCGGCCACCGGCCGACGCGTGACCCGCTCGGGCGGGTGTCGTCAGCCCGCAGCAAGAATCGTTTATAGTAAATTCCGAGCCGAGAGGAGGGCATGTGCCCGACAACCTGAGCACACCCCCGCTGCGCGTCCTGGTCGCGGGTGAGTCGTGGATCAAGCACACGATCCACATGAAGGGTTTCGACCAGTTCCACTCCACCGAGTACGAGGAGGGGGCTGGTGTCTTCCTGGAC
>NZ_JAAXLA010000096.1 GCF_012911935.1 Pseudonocardia acidicola
GGGCAGTGGCCCGCGCGCTGCTCGGGGCCGGCTACCGGGTGGCGCTGGCGGGTCGGCGCCCCGAGGCACTGGACGAGACGGCCCAGGGCGACCCGGCGGCGCTCGTCGTACCGACCGATGTCGCATCGCCGGACTCGGTGTCCGCGCTGTTCGAGGCGGCCCGACGGCGGTGGGGCCGGGTGGACCTGCTGGTGAACAACGCCGGCACCTTCGGCCCGTCGGGCGCTGCGGACGAGATCTCCGTAGCGGACTGGAAGGCCACCGTGGACACCAACCTGACCGGCGCGTTCCTGTGTGCCCGGGAGGCGGTGGCCACGATGAAGGCGCAGGATCCGCAGGGCGGGCGCATCATCAACAACGGCTCCATCTCGGCCCACACCCCGCGCCCGGGCAGCATCGCCTACACCGCCACCAAGCACGCCATCACAGGATTGACCAAGTCGTTGTCGCTGGACGGCCGCCCCTACGGGATCGCATGTGGACAGATCGACATCGGGAACGCGGCGACGGAGATGACCGCCGGTATCGCCCGTGGCGCCCGGCAGGCCGACGGCAGCATCGTCGCCGAGCCCACCTTCGACGTGGCCCACGCGGCAGAGGCGGTGCTGTACATGGCCGGGTTGCCGCTGGACACCAACGTCCAGTTCCTGACCATCACCGCGACGACGATGCCGTTCATCGGCCGGGGCTGAACCAGGGACTCAACCGGTGGGCTCGGGCTTGGCGAGCAGGGTGTCGTCGAGGTCGTCGCGCAGCTCGGTGAGCGACTCGTAGACGGCGAGGGCGCCGGCCGAGCACAACTCGTCGGGGGAGAAGCCGCCGGTGCGGACCGCATAGCCGGGGCAGCCGGCCCGGTCCGCGGCGGCGAAGTCCCACACCGAGTCGCCGACGACCACACCGGAGGTGCCGTTCGCCTTCGCCACCGCGGCCAGCAGCAGGTCGGGCGCGGGCTTGGTGTGATCGACGTCGTCGGCGGTCGTCCAGGCCTGGGCGACGGACTTGCCGTCGATGAGGTCGAGGTAGTGGTCCACGTGGTGCTTCTTGCCCGAGCTGGCCAGCACCAGCGCGAAGCCGCGTCGCCGAACCTCCTCGAGCAGCGACCGCGCGTCCGCGAACGGCTGGACCTCGCCGAGCATCGGTTCGAACTCCTCGGCCCACTCCGCGCGCAGCCGGTCGCCGAGCCGGGCCTCCACGTCCTCGCCGGCCACGGCCGCGACGAGGTGGTCGCCGCCCATGCCGATGGCGCGGTGCAGCCGCCACACCGGAAGCGTGATGTCGTGCCTGCGGAAGGCGCGGTACCAGGCCAGGGCATGGTGGTAGTTGGTGTCGATGAGCGTTCCGTCGACGTCGAAGACGGCGGTGTCGGCCATGACATGCAGGTACCCGGCGACCGCCCGTCGCACACGGTACCGGCCGGGGTGATGCGCTTGCGCGGGCGCCGCGGCGGGTCTCGCGGCGAGAATGCGGACATGTCTGAGCCGTTGCCGCTCGTGTCGGCCGAAGGTGAACCGGGATGTCCGAAACGGATGGTGTACGGGCCGTGCGGTGGCGTCGGAGAGGATCTGACCTGCGAGATGGCGCCCGTCCCCTGCCCGTTCGCGGCGCGCCGCGAGGCGGTGCCGTGGGGCGGCTCGCCGCCGGACCCGGTCACCGCCCCACCGACCGGGTTGCTGGCGACGGCGGCGCGGCGCCCGGTGGTGCTGACCGACCTCACGGTGCGCCCGTTCGACCGGGCGAGCGTCGAGCAGGTGGCCGGGGCACTGGCCGGCTCGTGCGACGGGCTGCTGGTCGGCGAGCACCAGAACCGGCCGGGCTTCCCGCCTGCGCTGATGGCCGCCCTGGTGCGCGGGGCCGGCGGCAGCCCGTGGGTCACCTTGGCCTGCCGCGACCGCAACCGGCTCGTTCTCTCCCAGGAACTCGGCGGCCTGGCCCTGGCCGGCGCGGAAGGTGTGCTGTGCGTGACGGGTGACGGGCGGGCCCCGGGGGTACGTCCGGGCGTGACCCACGTGTTCGACCTCGACGGCACCCGATTGGCCGCGATGGCCGCGGCGGCCGGCTTGCTCGTCGCCGTCCCGGAGGCTCCGGATGCGCGGCCGCGGGCCGTGCGCCCGGCACGGCTGCGGCAGAAGCAGCGGGCGGGCGCGCACCTGTGCGTGCTCAATCACGTCGGCTCGACGCAGCGGCTGGCCCGGTTCGCGGCGCGGGCCCGGGCTGCGGGCGTGACGATCCCGCTGATCGCCGGGGTGGCCGTCTACACCGACGAGCGGTCGGCGGAGGTGCTGGCGAACCTTCCGGGCCTGCACCTGGACCGCGAGCAGGTCAAGCGGGTGCTCGGTGCGCCGGACCCGGTGGCGGCCGGGATCGAGGCGGCGGTGGCGGAGGCACGGGCGCTGCTCGCCGTCGACGGGGTCGTCGGGGTGAACCTGTCCGGGCTCGCCTCGGAACGGGGTGAGATGTTCGCCGCGCAGGTCAAGGCCTCGGTCGGGCAGGAGATCATCGGCGACGGCGCCCGATGAGCGCCGAGGTGGAGCAGACCGCCGAGGCCGAGCCGATGGAGGCCGAGTTCGACGTCGTGGCCGGCTGGACCGAGGAGGTCGTCGCCGAGCTCGGGCCCGGGTACGCCATCCCGGCCGGGTGCCGGGGCAGCGGCAGCCCGGCGGTACTGGCGTGGCTGGGGGAGGCCCTCGGCCTCGCCACCGGTACCCGGCTGCTGGACGCCGGCGCGGGCGTCGGCGGACCGGCGGCCTACGCGGCCGAACGGTTCGGGGTGCGCCCGGTGCTCGTCGAGCCGATGACCCGGGCCTGTCGTGCCGCGATGCGGCTGTTCGGGTTCCCGGTCGTCGCCGGGGCCGGCGAGCGGCTGCCGCTGGCCGGCGACTCGTTCGACGCGGCGTGGTGCCTGGGTGTGCTGTGCACGACTGAGCAGAAGGCGGCGTTGCTCGCCGAGCTGCGTCGGGTGCTGACCCGCGGCGGGCGACTCGGGATGCTGGTGTTCGCCAAGGTCACGCCGGAGCTGCCGGAGGCCCCGGACGGCAACGACTTCCCGACCGACGCCGAGGTGGCCGGGCTGCTGGCCGACGCGGCGTTCGAGCTGGTGGCGCAGGCCGATGCCACGGACTTCGCCGCGGCGCCGCCGTCCTGGCAGCGGCGCCAGGAACGTGTCGAGCAGGCCCTCGCCGCAGCGCACGGCGACGACCCACGGTGGGTCCAGGCTCACGAGCAGGAGCAGCGAATGGGTCGTCTGCTGGATGGTGGGCACGTGGCCGGCCGGTTGATCCACGCGGTGGCGCGCTGACCCGGCGAATGCCGATCATCGGTTGCGCGGACATGACGATCTGTGATCTTTTCCTTTTCCAGGTGCTGTCCGGGGCAGCGCTGCGGAGACCGGATTGCCGGCCCGAAAGACCGGCCGCCCCGGCCACCCGTCACCGTGCCGGTGACGAGCGGCCGGGACGGTTCCCGGTTGCCGGGAGCTGATCAGAAGAAATGCCGTCGCCCGGCGACCGCCCGCCCGGTGCTCCCCAGGACGGCCAGCACGACCCCGACGACCAGCAGGATGATTCCGAGGGTCGTGAGGATGCTTATGCCGAGAACGAGACCCAGCACCAGAAGAATCAAACCGAGGATGATCATATTACCTCCCGGTGGTCCACCATGGACACAGCGGCGAAATGATAGGGCCGCCGGTCGGGTTCCGCCGGATGTGGTGAGAAATCGGTTTCGTAACGCCACGAGATCGAGACGGCGATCTGCCCGCAAGCGGAGGACCATCGGTTGCTGCGGAGGCAAGCGAGGAGGTCGGCATGCCTGACGACGGATTCGGCTCCGGGTTCGGGCCGCTGGAGGACCTGGTCGGCCGGCTGGTCGGGAACCTCGAGTCGTCCCTGGGCGCCACGGCGCCGCGAGCCGGGACGAGCGGGCGCTCGGCCACCCCGCGGCTGGACCGATTCGGCCGTGATCTCACCGCGGCGGCGGCCGAGGGGCAGCTCGACCCGGTGATCGGCCGCGAGGCCGAGATCGAGCAGGTGCTCGAGGTGCTCGCCCGGCGGACGAAGAACAATCCGGCGCTGGTCGGGGATCCCGGCGTGGGCAAGACCGCGATCGTCGAGGGCCTCGCGCAGCGGGTGATCGACGGGGAGGTCCCCGACGCGCTGCACGGGGTGCGGGTCGTCGCCCTGGACCTGGCGGGCATGGTCGCCGGCACCCGCTACCGCGGCGACTTCGAGCAGCGGCTGACCGGGGTGGTCGACGAGATCGTCGAGGCCCGGCGGGCGGTCGTCGTGTTCGTCGACGAGTTGCACTCCGTGGTCGGCGCGGGCGCCGCCGAGGGCGGTGCGATGGACGCCGGGACCATCCTCAAGCCGGCGCTGGCCCGCGGCGACCTGCAGCTCATCGGGGCCACCACGGCCGGGGAGTACCGCAAGCACATCGAGTCCGACCCGGCCCTGGAACGCCGCTTCGAGCCCGTCAGAGTCGCCGAGCCGTCGGTCGAGGACACCATCGCGATCCTGCGCGGACTGCGCGAGCGCTACGAACAGCACCACCGGGTGCGGATCACCGACGCGGCGACGGTCGCGGCGGCCCAGCTCTCCCACCGCTACTTGCACGACCGGTTCCTCCCGGACAAGGCGATCGACCTGATCGACCGGGCGAGCGCCCGGGCCCGGATCCGGGCGGTCGCCCCGGACGGCGGCAGCGCGGAGCGCGAGCAGCGGATCGAGCAGCTGCGCCGGGCCCGGGACGTCGCGGTGGACGCCGAGGACTACGAGCGCGCCCAGATCCTGACCCGTGAGCTCGACCGGGCGCTCGCCGAGCTCGGGTCGGCCCGCGGCCGCTCCCGCGGCGACGTCGAGATCACCGCCGACGACGTCGCCGAGGCCCTCTCGCGCAGCACGGGCATCCCGGTCGCCCGGCTCACCACCGCCGAGCGGCGCCGGTTGCTGCACCTGGAGGAGCAGCTGCGCCGGCGCATCGTCGGGCAGGACGAGGCCGTGGAGGCGGTCGCCGACGCGATCAGGGCGGGCCGGGCCGGGCTCGGCAACCCCAATCGGCCGGTCGGGTCGTTCCTGTTCCTCGGGCCCACCGGCGTCGGCAAGACCGAGCTGGCCCGCGCGCTGGCCGAGGCCCTGTTCGGTTCACCCGACCAGTTGCTGCGGTTCGACATGAGCGAGTTCGGCGATCGCAGCAGTGCGATGCGGCTGGTCGGCGCGCCGCCGGGCCACGTCGGCTATGAGGATGCCGGCCAGCTCACCGAGGCCGTCCGCCGGTCCCCGTACGCGGTGCTGCTGCTCGACGAGATCGAGAAGGCGCATCCGGACGTGACCGGCACGCTGCTGCAGGTGCTCGACGCCGGCCGGCTGACCGACGCGCACGGCCGGACCGCCGATTTCACGAACACGGTCGTGATCATGACCAGCAATCTCGGGGCCGAGCAGTTGCTCGCCGTCACCGCGTCCGGGCGGCTGGTGGACGACGTCCGGGAGCCGCTGCTGGCCCTGGTACGCCGCCACTTCCGGCCCGAGTTCGCCGGTCGCATCGACGAGATCGTGCTGTTCCGCGGCCTCGACCACACCGATCTGCGGCGGATCACCGGGCTGCTGCTCGACGAGACCCGGGACCGGCTGCGCGCCCAGGGCATCGACCTGACGGTCGAGGACGCGGCCGTCGACTGGCTCGCCGAGCGCGGCCATCGTCCGGAGTTCGGCGCCCGGCCGCTGCGCCGCACGATCAGCCGCGAGCTGGACCGTGGACTGTCCCGGATGCTCATCGGCGGGGAAGCCCGGGCCGGGCAGCGGGTGGTCGTCGGCGTCGCCGGCGGGGCGCTGCAGCTCACCGCCCGGGATACCTGACCATCCGGCCGGGATGTGTCGGGATCTGGAACAGAACCGGCGCGGCGCACCGCCGCAGTGGCAGCATCGGACACATGTCGGGTGATCATCTCCGCTCCGCCTCGGCCGGCCCGGGGCCGTTGCGGGTTGCCGTCGTCGGTGCCGGGATCGGCGGGCTCACCCTGGCGATCGCATTGCGCCGGTACGGCATCGCCGTCGACGTCTACGAGCAGGCGCCGGAGCTGCGGGAGGTCGGTGCGGCGGTCGCGCTGGCGGCCAACGCGTCGCGGCTGCTGGAGCGGTTCGGCCTCGAACCGGCGCTGCGCGAGGTCTCCGTGGAGCCCACCGAGCTCGTCTACCGGGGATGGCGCGACGACCGCCGGCTGGTCTCGCACCCGGTCGGGCTGGGCGACGCCTACCGGGACCGGTTCGGCGCGTCGTTCCACGGCATCCACCGCGCGGAGCTGCAGCGGATCCTGATGGCCGCGGTCGAGCCGCAGACCCTGCACCTGGGACGTGCGGTCACCGGCGTCGCCGAGAGCCCGGACGGGGTCCGGCTCGAGTTCGTCGACGGGACGAGCGCGGAGGCCGACCTCGTCGTCGGCGCGGACGGGGTGCACTCGGCGGTGCGGCGCCGGGTGGCCGGCGCCGCGCCCGCCGTCTACTCGGGGACCAGCGGTTTCCGCGGACTGGTTCCGGTCGACGCGGTGCCCTCGCTGCCCGACCCGATGGCGATCCAGTTCTGGATGGGTCCCGGCGCGCACCTGCTGCACTACGCGATCGGCCGCGGCGACACGATCAACTTCCTGGCCGTCGTCGAGGGCCCCGCGACATGGACGTCGCCGACCGGGACCGCGGACGCCGCACCGGGTGAGCTGGCCGCCCACTTCGCGGGCTGGCATCCCGCCGTCCTCGAGATGATCGACGCGGTGCCGCAGAGCGAGCGATGGGCGCTGTTCACGCTGCCTCCGCTCACGCACTGGAGCCGCGGCCGGGCCGTGCTGCTCGGCGACGCCGCGCACGCGATGCTGCCCCACCACGGCCAGGGCGCGAATCAGACCGTCGAGGACGCGGTCACGCTGGCCGCATGTCTCGCGGGCGCCGCACCCGGTGGCCACGCGGACGCGTTCCGCCGCTACGAACGGCTGCGCCGGACACGTACCCGGCTGGTGCAGCGCAGCTCGTTCGAGACCTCGGCCCTGCTGCACCTGCCCGACGGGCCGGCCGCCCAGGCCCGGGACCGGGACCTGACCCAGCTGGTCGAGCGATTCGGCTGGATCCACGCCTACGACGCAGCCGGGGCGGCCGGAGCCGACCGCTCCGCCTCATGACCGGCCCCGCCCCGCACCGTCGAAGGAGATGGCAATGACCGAGGCACCATCGCGCGGGGTGAGCGTGCCCAGCGGTCTGGACTGGCAGGTCACGATCGCCGACCGGCTCGTCGCCGGCGGGGTCGGCGTGGCCGCTTACGTGCCCGACTCGCGGCTGAACGGGGTGCTGGAGCGGCTCGGCGAGCACGGGCTGCCGTTGCGGTCGCTGGCCCGGGAGGAGGAGTGCGTGGCCTACGCCTCAGGCCAGCGGATCGCCGGCCGGCAGCCGGTCGTGCTCATGCAGAGCTCGGGCGTCGGCAACGCGCTCAACGCCCTCGGCTCGCTCGCCGTGCCGTACCGCCTCGGCCTGCCGCTGGTCATCTCGATGCGCGGCACGCTGGGGGAGCGCAACCCCTCGCAGGTACCGATCGGCCGGGCGACCAGGTCCTTGCTCGACGCCCTGGGCGTCCAGAGTTTCCCGCTGCACCGCGCCGAGGACGCCACGGCCATCACCGACGGGGTGCTCGGACTGGCCTTCGGCGCGCAGGAGACCGCGGCGATCCTGCTGGGGCCGGAGCTCGGAGGTGGCCGTGAACATCGTTGAGGCGACCCGGGCCGTCGTGGAGGTCTTCGCAGAGGCGGTCATCGTCTCGTCGCTGGGCACTGCGACGTCGGCGACGCGACTGGTCACCGACGACGGCCCGCACTTCTATTTCGGCGCTGCGATGGGCTCGGCCATGGCCGCCGCACTGGGCCTGGCCGAAGCGGTACCGGACCGTCAGGTGGTGGCGCTGCTCGGCGACGGCGACTGCCTGATGGGCGCGAGCACGCTGTGGTCGGTCTCGGCCTGCCGGCCGGCGAACCTCGTCGTGGTGGTGCTCGCCGACGGTGCCTACTCGATCACCGGCGGGCAGCCGGTGCCGCCCGCGCTGCGGCTGGCCGAGGTCGCCGATGCCCTCGACGGGCTGGCCGGCGCGGTCGTCGACTCGGTCGAGGCGCTGCGGGCCACGCTCAAGTCGATCGAGCAGCCCGGGGTCGTGGAGGTACGGATCACCGAGCGGATCTGGCCCGGCCCGTCACCGTTCGTCGACCCGGCCGAGGTGGTGCGCGGGGTGCGCCGCAACCTGGGTGTGCCGGCCCTGCCGCCGTCGGGGCTCGACGCCGGGCTCTGATCCCGCTCACCACCCCCTCCCGGCGAGCAGCCGCGGCGATCGACAAGGGGAATCCGTCATCGGAGGGTGACGCGGCGGCCGACGCTGGTCCCGCGAGGCCGAGGTGCGGACCGCGCGTGCCCCGTCACGCTCAGCCGGGCACGCCGTGGTGCGGCGCCAGGACGCCAGGAACGGGACGACCATGACCGTGAAGCTGCACGAGAGCGCGTACGACTACGCCCGGAGCCTGATCGAGGCGGGGAAGTACGTCATCGACGAGCGGGACGACTGGAGCGAGCACCAGCCCTCCACCCGCCAGGAGAACGACTTCATCGCCGAGCACGGCTACCGGGAGTACGGCAGGTGGCATCTCGGGATCGACGACGCGGAGCCCGAGGACACCAAGGCCCGGTACCGGTTCCCGTTCGGCGACTTCGTGAAGGTGCACCGGTGCGGGGTGCTGGCCGCGGAGTCGCGCGCCGGGCAGCGCAAGTACGTGGACATCGAGCGCGCCGCGGCGCACCTGCACGGCATGCTCGACGCGGTGCGGACCGCCCAGCACACGCCGCACTGAGCGAACCCGACGCCGAGCCGGCCGGGCGGGCACGGCGCCGGCGGTGCCCGCCCGGGGGTCACCGGTGGTGGGCGAGGTCGGCGGCTCCGACCAGCCCGGCCTCCGGCCCTAGCTCGGCGATGCGGACCTCCGCGGTCGGGCGGTGGCCCCGGCCGGTCAGGTGCTTGCGGAAGGTCGCCTCGATGGGCGCCAGCAGCAGCTCGCCCGCCGCGCACACGCCCCCGGCGAGGACGAACACACCGGGGTCGAGGATCGCGGCCAGCTGGGCGATGCCCCGGCCGAGCCACCGGCCGAGCTCGTCGAAGCACTGCAGGGCCGCCACGTCGCCGACCTTGGCGGCGTGCGTGACCATCTCCCCGGTGATGCTCTCCGCCCGGCCGTCGGCGAGCTTCAGCAGCTCCACGGCCATCGCCGGGGAGACGGCGGCCTGTTCCTGGGCCTCCTGCACCAGGGCACGTCCGCTGCCGTACTGCTCCCAGCAGCCCTGCAGGCCGCAGCCGCAGCGCCGGCCGTCGGGGACGACGTTGAGGTGGCCGACCTCCGCGGCGATGCCGTAGCGCCCCCGCAGCAGCTTCCCGTCCAGCACGATGCCGCCGCCGATGCCGGTCCCGATCGTCAGGACCACGGCGTGCGACTCGCCGCGCGCGGCACCGAACCGGGCCTCGGCCCAGGCCGCGGCGTTGGCGTCGTTCTCCACCACCACCGGCAGCCCCAGCCGGCCCTCCAGCGAGGAGCGCAGCTGCTCGTCGCGCCAAGCCAGGTTGGGGGCGAACATGACGGTGGATCGCTTCTCGTCGACGAAACCCGCGGCGCCGAGCCCGATCCCGGCGACGGCGTGCTCGACCGTCAGCTCGCGGATCGCGTCGGCGATCGCGGACAGGGTCTTCGAAGGGTCGTCGGCCGGGGTGTCCCGGCGGGAACTGGCGATGATCGTCCCGTTCTGGTCCACGACACCGGCCAGGATCTTCGTCCCGCCGATGTCGACGCCGATCGCCCGGGCGCCCGCGTTCATGACGTCCGCCTCGCCAATTCGTGCCGGGCCAGCAGAGCCACGTCGACCTGGTCCAGCGACGTGACGACCAGGTCCGCCTTCGCGTCGGCGAGCAGTTGCTCGTCGTCGGCGCGGGCCAGGCCCAGCGCGGCCATCCCGCCGGCCTTGGCGGCCTGTACGCCGCTGGCTGCGTCCTCCACCACGAAGCAGTGCTCCGGTGCCACCCCCAGCTCGGAGGCCGCGGTCAGGAAGATCTCCGGGTGCGGCTTGCCCTGTTTGAAGTCGCGCCCCGAGATGTCGGCGTCGAAGAAGTCGAGCAGGCTCAGACCGGGCCGGACGACGTCGTAGTGCAGGCCCTGCTCCTCGGCGAACGTGTCGAGCCGGATCTGCCGCAGGAACAGGCCCGCGTTCTTCGACGACGAGGCCGCCGCGGTCGGGATCCCCGCCGCCTTGACGGCCAGCACGAAGCGCAACGCGTCGGGGTAGGCCTCGAACTGGCCGGCCTCGATGAGCTCGACCACCATGTCCTGCTTGCGCGCCGCGTACTCCTCGGCCCGGGCGGAGGCGTCAGGGACCCCGAAGTGCTCCAGCGCGGCGATCGCCCCGCTCATCCGCGGCTTGCCCGACATCACCTGCTGGTAGACCTGCGGCGTGAAGCGGTCGGGGGCCCACGATGTCCGGTCGCGGATCCCGGCCCACCGGGTCTCCATCAACTCCTGAAGGGAGTCCCGCCACGCCCGTTCGTGCGGCGAGTCGACGAGGACCCCGTCGACGTCGAAGATGGCTCCCTCGAATCCCCGTGTGGGCATGATCGCTCCCTTCCGGTAGCCGTGCTCTAGCTGGTCGCGGTGGCGGGCAGCGGGGGCAGCGCGAACACCCAGCCGTCACCCGCGCCCAGCTCGCGGACCTGGCCGCCGACGGCGATCCGCACCGGGGCGCGGAAACCCTCGACCCGGGCGAGTGCGGTCAGCTCGTCGCCCTTGATCGACACCCGGATCGACGTCCCCCGGAACTGCATGGAGAGCGCGAGACCGTCCAGGCGGTCGACCAGCCGCGGCTCGAAGTGCAGCACCCCGTCCCTGACGCTGGCGCCGAGGTAGCCGCGCTGCAGGAGGTCCAGGGTGCCGGACATGACGCCCATGTGGATGCCCTCCTTGGTGGTCCCGCCCTGCACGTCGCCGACGTCGCTCTCCAGCGCCACCATGAACCGCTCCCACGAGCTCTCCGGGTCGATCCCGGCGAGCACGCCGGCGTGGGTGACCAGGCTCAGCGTGGAGCCGTGCGAGGTACGCCGGTCGTAGTAGTCGATGGTCCGCCGGGCCAGGCCCGGGTCATGGGCGTAGCCGAGCCGCTCGAAGATCTCCCGCAGCTCGTCGGAGGAGAACAGGAAGAACAGCATGACCGCGTCGGCCTGCTTGGCCAGCTGGTAGCGGTCCGGGTCGTCGCCCTCGGCCTTGAGGATCCGGTCCAGCCGCTGGATGTTCGCGTGCGCGGCCCGGTAGCGCTCCCAGTCCAGCTCCTCGAGGTCGCCGTAGCCCTCGAACTGGCTGATCACGTCGTCGCCGTGGAACGGGACGAACATCTTGCGGCTCATGGCCCGCCAGGTGCGCAGCTCCTCGTCGCCGAGCCCGAGCTTGGCGCGCAGCGCCGCGCGCCGGCTGGCCGGCAGCAGGTCGAGCACCCGCGGCGCGGTGTCGGCGATCCACGCCACCATCACGTTGGTGTAGGCGTTGTTGCGCAGGCCGCCCTCGTCGGCTCCGGGGTGGCGCTCGTGGAACTCGTCGGGCCCCATCACACCGTGGATCTCATAGCGGTCACGCTCGGGGTTGACGTGCGCGATCGAGGCCCAGAACCGGGCGATCTCGAGCATCAGCTCGGCGCCGTAGTCGCGGAGGAACTCCAGGTCGTCGGTGGCCTTGTAGTACTCCCAGACGTTGTAGAAGATCGCCGCGTTGACGTGGCGCTGGTTGTGGCTGAGGTCGGGGTCCCACTGCCCGGACAGCGGGTTGAGGTGGACGATCTGGGTCTCCTCGGTCCCGTCGCTGCCGCTCTGCCACGGAAACATCGCGCCGTGGTAACCCGCCTGGCGAGCCGCCTCCCGGGCCTCCTCGAGCCGGCGGTAGCGATACATCAGCAGCCCGCGGGTGATCTCCGGCAGCCGGAAGTTGAGGAACGGGTAGACGTAGAGCTCGTCCCAGAACACGTGCCCGCGGTAGGCCTCGCCGTTGAGCCCGCGGGCCGGGACGCCCGCGTCGTGCCGGGCGGTGTGCCGGGAGCAGACCTGCAGCACGTGCGCGACGTGCAGGCGCAGCAGCAGTTGCGCGCGCGGCTCGTGGGGCAGCTCGATGTCGCAGACGTCCCACAGCTCCGTCCATGCCGACTCGTGCTCGGCCAGTGCCTCGGCGAAGTCCGGGTAGCGCTGCACGTGCCGGCCCGCGGCGCCCAGCGTCTCGTTGATCGCGTTGTCGTGGGAGGTGAACAGCGCGACCAGTTTCTCGACGCGCACCGGCCGGCCCCGCTCGACGTCGAATGCGAGCACCTGCTGG
This sequence comes from Pseudonocardia acidicola, assembly GCF_012911935.1. Classification (GTDB taxonomy): domain Bacteria; phylum Actinomycetota; class Actinomycetes; order Mycobacteriales; family Pseudonocardiaceae; genus Pseudonocardia; species Pseudonocardia acidicola. Next base: position 12,401 of record NZ_JAAXLA010000096.1, read on the forward strand.
ATGTAGTCCTCCATCTGGTAAAGGCTGCGCTCGACCTCGACCGGGTCGTCGCCGCGGAACACCCGGGTGCGGGCCGCCTCGGCGATGTAGATGTTCGACTGCCGGGTCTGCACCTTCAGCGCGATGGTCTCCGGGCCGAACGTGCGGGGGGAGACCGGGTTGAGGTGTCGCCCCTCGAGCTCGCGGTAGCGCGCCACCATGTGGTTCGTCACCCGGCCGTCCAGCGCGGAGACCACCTCGACGCGGCCGGACCAGTTCTCCGGCGTCAGGGTCCATTCGATGCCGGCCTGGTGGCTGTGGGCCATGCTGACGAACCGGCGGCTGCGCAGGCTCGTCTCCCGGCCGGCCCGGTCGCGGAAGCGCAGCTCGCGCTGCACCAGCGCGAGGTGGATGTCGTAGGAGTGCCGGTAGGACAGGATCTCGACGTTGTCGAGGCGGACCGCATCCTCGCCCTCGATGCGCAGCTTCAGCGGCAGCCAGTTGGGCAGGTTGACCAGGTCCTCGTTGAGCACCGGGCGGCCACCCATGATCGTGGTCTCCCGGTTGAAGCCGCCGTGGGCGTAGGTGCCCGGGTAGTGCAGGAGCCCGGCGTCCTCCCACTCCGCCGCCCCCCGGGTGCAGAAGTAGCCGTTGCCGGTGGAGGTCAGTGCCTCGCGCAGAGTCTCGGCGCCGGGTTCGAACGTGTCGTAGCTGAGCGTGAAGTCCTGCACGGGTCCCTCCCAGCGGCGTAGGGCATGGTCAGTGCGCGAGTGTGGACAGCAACCGCTCCACCTCGGTGGTGGACTCGAGGACGAAGTCGGCCGCCGTGGCGCGGTCGCCGACCTCCGGGTCGTCGGCGTGGCCGACGATGATGCTGATGCCGCGCCCGCGCAGCGCCCGGAATGCGTCCTCGTCGGTGATGTCGTCGCCGAGGTAGACCGGCACGACGTCGGGGGAATCGAGACCGAGCCGGGAGAGCAGGTAGAGCACCGCCCGGCCCTTGTTCCAGTCGATCTTGGGCTGGAGCTCGTAGACCATCTTCCCGGGGGTGACCTTGAGCTGGCCGCGGTACTGCGCCAGCAGCGCGTCCACCGTTGCCCGGATCCGGTCGTGCTCCTGCGGGTCGACGAGCCGGTAGTGCACCGCGACCGAGGCGCGTTTGGGCTCGATCACCACCCCCGGGATCGACCCCGCCTCCGCGCGCAGCCGGTCGGTCACCTTCTCGATGAGGTCCTCGAAACCGGACGCGGCGTCGTGCTGGATCGTGCCCTCCTTCGGGCTCCAGATGTCGAAACCGTGGCTGCCTGCTACCACCAGGTCGTCGATGCCCATCAACTGCTGGACGACCGGCCGGTCACGGCCGCTGACCACGCACACCGGGAGGCACCGGGCCAGGGCCCGCACGGTGTCGCGCATGCCGGCGGAGATGACCGCGTCCTCGGGCCGGTCGACGATGGGTGTCAGCACCCCGTCGTAGTCGAGGAACACGGCCGGCCGGCGCCCAGCCACCCGCCGGGTGAACAGCCCGGCGTCGCGGAGCGCGTGCGGTAGGTCCCGAACAGTGGACGCCGGCGCAGTCATCGGTCAGACCATCTCCTCCAGCTCGCGGCCCTTGGTCTCGCTGACGAACCTGATCACGAAGAAGATCGAGAGCAGCGCGAAGAAGGTGTAGACGCCGTAGGCCAGGCCCAGCCCCACGGAGGCCAGCGCCGGGAACGTGGTCGAGATGAGGAAGTTGGCCACCCACTGCGCCGCGGCGGCCACCGACAGGGCCATGGCCCGGATCCGGTTGTTGAACATCTCACCCAGCAGTACCCAGACCACCGGGCCCCAGGTGGCGCCGAAGAACACGACATAGAGGTTGGCGGCGATGAGCGCGATCGGCGCGGCCGCGCCGAGGCTCGGGGTGCCGTTGACGACCGGCGCGGTTCCGAAGAGGAAGGCGAGGACACCCAGGCAGACGAACTGACCGATCGAACCGATCAGCAGCAGCGGCTTGCGGCCGATGCGGTCGATCAGGGCGATGGCGATGATCGTGGTGAGGATGTTCGTCACCGACGTGATCACCGTGATCGCCAGCGCGTCCTTCTCGGTGAACCCGACCGCCTGCCACAGCACCGAGGAGTAGTAGAAGATCACGTTGATGCCGGTGAACTGCTGGAACACCGACAGCCCGATGCCGACCCAGACGATCGGCAACAGGCCGAGGCTGCGACCACGGATGGCGGCGAAGCTGCCGCGGTGGGCCTTGCCGGCCAGGGTGCGGCCGATCTCCCTGATCCGCCCGTCGACGTCGCCGCCGACGAACCGGCGCAGGATCTCCGCCGCCTTCTGCTGCTGCTGATTCGCGACGAGGTAGCGCGGCGACTCCGGGATCGTCAATGCCAGGACGCCGTAGGCCAGGGCGGGGACCAGCAGGGACAGGAACATCCAGCGCCAGGTCTCCAGGCCGAACCACAGCGGTGCCGTGGCACTCCCGGACCCGGCGACCAGCGCGAAGTCGACCAGCAGGGCCACGAAGATGCCGACCACGATCGCCATCTGCTGCAGCGACCCGAGGCGGCCGCGCAGGTGGGCCGGGGAGATCTCGGCGATGTAGGCCGGTGCGATGACCGACGCGGCACCGACGCCCAATCCGCCGACGAACCGCCAGAACGCGAGATCCCAGATCGAGAACGCGAAACCGGAGCCCAGGGCGCTGACGGCGAACGCGACGGCGGCGAGGACCATCACCCGGATCCGGCCGGACCGGTCCGCGAGCCCGCCCGCGAACCAGGCGCCGATCGCGCACCCGATCAGCGCCGCGGCCACCGCGAACCCGAGGACGAGGGGCGACGTGTGGAAGTGCTCCCCGACGGCCTTCACCGCGCCGTTGATCACGGCGGTGTCGTAGCCGAAGAGGAAGCCGCCGAGTGCTGCGGTCGCCGTGACCAGAACGGTCCGCCCGGTGCTCGGTCCGGCTGTCTGGATGGACTGATCCTGCTCGGTCTGCTGGGGTACGTCGTCTGGGGTCGTGGCCACCGGAGCCTCCCTGCTGTTCTGAGGGGGAGACCCGTTCTGCCTTCAATCGGGCTTGCACACGACGCGGCCTCGCCCCCGGCCGCAGTGTGTTCGGGGTCACAAGGAGCGTCAAGAGGTGAAGGCAACAGCCCGCCACATGGCGCACCGGTCTTCACGATCGACGTCCCCGTTCCCCTGATCGGCTGCATCCACGTCGCCGAGGGGACTGGTGCAGACGGCCCTCAGGGCGCGGTGCGCACGAGCGCCGCGATCACGGGATCGGCGCCCTGCAGACCCAGCGCGAGGGCGCCGAGCAGTTGTGAGCGGGCCCCGAGTTCGGCGAGCACGATGTCCACCGTCTGCACGGCACTCGGGATCCCGTACCGGTTGAGGGTGTGCCACATCGAGTCCAGCAGGAGATCACCTGCCTGGGCCAGTTCGCCCCCGATCACGATGCGGTCCGGGTTGACCACGTTGCACAAGTTGGCCACGGCGATCCCGACATGGTGGCCGGTGTCGGCCAGTACCCGGCGGCAGGAGACGTCGCCGTCGCGGGCCAGCGCGACCACGCCGACGATGGTGAGGCCGGGCCCGTGGCCCGGTTCGAGCAGATCGAGCACCGCGCCGGTGGACACCAGCGTTTCCAGGCAGCCCCGGTTCCCGCACCGGCAGACCGGGCCGAAGTCGTTCATGGTCACGTGCCCGATCTCGCCCGCGGTCCCACTGCGCCCCCGGTAGAGCTGGCCGCCGATGAGCAGACCGGCGCCGACGCCGTCGGAGAGCTTCAGGTAGGCCAGGCTCTCCGCGCCGCGGCCGGCGCCCCAGCGGGCCTCGGCAAGTGCACCGAGGTTGGCGTCGTTGTCGACGCGGACGGCCGCGCCGAGCCGCTCCGACGCAACTGTCGCGGCGTCGACGCCCACCCAGCCCGGGAGGATCGACGGCGCGCCGACCTGGCCGGTGCGCAGGTCGATCGGCGCAGGCAGGCCCATCCCGATCCCGATGACGTGGGTGCGGTCGGTCTCGGCCTCGGCCAGCAGGGCATCGATGATGCGGCCGGCCTCGCTGAGCCCATCGGTGACCTTGTGCCCGTCGTCGAGGGGGACCCGTTCCTCGGCCAGTACCTCGTAGGCCAGGTCCGCGAGCGCGACTCTGAGATGCCGATGGCCGAAGTCGATCCCCACCACGAGCCCCGCCGAGCGCGAGAGCCGCACGGCCTGCACGGCACGGCCATGCTGCTCGGCGCGGGAGACGGTGATCAGGTCGCGCGCCGACAGTTCGCGGACGATGTTGGACACCGTGGACGGCGCGAGGCCGGTGACGCGGGCGATCTCGGCCTGGGTCAGGGCACCCGCGACCTGCAGTGCTCGCACGAGAAGGGCCTGGTTCGCCTTCTTGAGCGATGTCGGCGAGCCGGGTCGCACCCGCCGCGGCCGATCCTGCATCCGCCAGATGGTAGTCACATGATCGACTACACGGAGTGGGATCGACCGGCCGCTCCCGTCGGGAAAGCGACATCGGGCGTTACCCCGCCGTCGGTGACGTTCCCGGTCAGGCAGCCGGTTCGGTTGCGGTCCGCGCCGGGCGGGGCCCGGAATCGCATCGAGGTCCCATTCGGCGTAGGCCATGAACAGGCCGGAATGCATCTACGAGATGCAGCGTGTCGGTGTTCGAGATGTCGTTTCCGGACATCGTCGCCGGAGCGCCGTTCCGGCGGAAGGTGGGTAGCGACAGCCGATGCAGGGGCTGGACTCGTCCCGCTGTGGGTCACGCGGTGTCCGAGCACCGTCAACCGGACCTCGATGTCGAGGCCGGGCCCGATGTCGATTCGACCGAGTTGTTCGAGCGGCGCCGGTCGTGGAAGCGCGGCGGGCCGGCAACGGCGAACTGGCGGACATTCTCAGCGCTCGTGAGCTGCCGGGCGTAGCCGATGTCGCGGATTCGCCGGCCATGGAAGCCGGGCGCCCGGCCCGCGCACTGCGCGGGCCGGGCGTCGGATTGTGCAGTCCGGGTCTCAGAAGTGGAGGTGGTTGTCGGAGACCACGTGGCTGGTGTCGTGCGAGTCGACCGTGCTGGTGTTGTGCGAGGCCAGTTCGGTGTGGGTGTCGTTGTGCGAGTCCAGCGCCGTGGTCGTGTCGGTGTCGTTGTGCGAACCGATCTCGGTGACGGTGTGGGTGTCGGTGGTGCTGTGGTTGTCCACGTGCACGCTGGAGTTGTTGTGGCTGTCGGTGTGCGTGTCGGTGACGACCTGGCTCGAGGTGCTGCCGTGGTCGGCGGTGTTGACGGCGCCCTTGCCGAAGTTGTTCAGCTCGTTGTGGCTGTCCTGGTCGTAGCCGGTGGCGTTGCCGCCGGCGGACACCGCGCCGCCGTGGTCGGCGGTCACGTGGTCGAGGTTGGCCGCCGAGCCGCTGCCGAAGGCAGTGGTGTCGTGGGCGCCGTGCACCACGTTGTCGTGCTGGCCGACGACGTTGTCGTGGCCGGTGGTGACGGTGCTGTGGTCGATGCCGCGACCGGCAGCCACCGAGCCGGCGCCGGAGGCGACGACCGAGTGGTTGTCGACGTGCTGCTCGACGTGCCCGAAGCGGTTGTCGACGTGCCCGTTGCCGGAGTGGTCCTGGTCGGCGTCGGTGGCGGTGTGGCGGCCGTGGTCGCGGTCCTGGTCGGTGCTGGGGCGGCGGTCGTGGTCGCGGTCGGCGTCGGTGCCAGGGCGGCGGTCCCGGTCGTGGTCCTGGTCGGTGCCAGGGCGGCGGTCGTGGTCGCGGTCGGCGTCGGTGCCAGGGCGGCGGTCGTGGTCCCGGTCGGCGTCGGTGCCAGGGCGGCGGTCGTGGTCCCGGTCGCGGTCCTGGTCGGTGCCAGGGCGGCGGTCCCGGTCGTGGTCCTGGTCGGTGCCAGGGCGGCGGTCGTGGTCGCGGTCGGCGTCGGTGGCGGTGTGGCGGCCGTGGTCGCGGTCCTGGTCGCGGTCCTGGTCGCGGTCCCGGTCGTGGTCCCGGTCGTGGTCCCGGTCGCGGTCCTGGTCGGTGCCAGGGCGGCGGTCGCGGTCGGCGTCGGTGGCGGTGTGGCGGCCGTGGTCGCGGTCCTGGTCGCGGTCCCGGTCGTGGTCCCGGTCGCGGTCCTGGTCGGTGCTGGTGCGACGGTCCCGGTCCCGGTCGCGGTCGGCCTCGGTGTGACGGTCGTCGTCGATCACCGTGACGCTGCGGTCGTGCTCGAAGCGGTGGTCGTGCTCGCGCACCGACTTCTCGGTGAACACGTCGCGCTCGTAGCGGACGTCGAAGCGGTGGTCGCTGTCAACGACCTGGCGGTGAGCGGTGTCGTGCTGCCAGTCCCGGTTGAAATCCGCGCGCTGATGGTCGCCGGCCAGCGCGATCGCGTCACGCACGTCCTCGGTGGAGACGTGCCCGAGCCCGCAGCTCTGCAGGTAGCCGCGCGGGTCCTGGGTGAAGGCGGCCTTGGCGTCCTGGCTGGAAGAGAGCCTGGACACCAGTTCGAGCAGCGAGATGTTCGCCAACGTTATCTCCAGTATGTCGGGGGGAGCCCGGAGTGGGCCGACATGTGAGAGACCCGGGTGGGTCGCTCTCAGTGATCGGAACGCTATGGCGGGACACGATCGGGGGAATCGGGGATCACTCACAGTCCGACCGGCCCCGCTTGGCGGGTTTCGGCCCCCTTCTCGTAGGGGGAGTGCGGGCAAATCCCGAAGATTTCAATCAGGGGGCCGACAGGGGCTAACACTCGGGTGCTCGGCAGCGATACCACGCACTCGGATCGCACTTCCGAGGTGTTCGTCGGACTGGTTCAGCATTGCGTACTACGCCCGTTATCGCAAATGCGTGACCAACTCTTTACCTAAACATTGTCTCTGGGGCCGAGGTCTTGACCGACGCAAGAGACGTGCGGGCCTCGACCGGCCGGAGCGGCGGCCGCTCGCCGGTTTCCTCCCGCACTCTGCCCCATGATCCCGGTCGTCCCGCCCTGACGGGGACGAGCGCGGCGGGCCGGCCGGGCCGGCGGGCGGCGCTGGGTGTACTCGCCGTCACGTCGACGAGGCGCAGTGTGCCCGGTTGCAGACCGCGCTCGACGCGGTCGTCGAGGCCTGCCCGGGGGCGAGCTGTCCGCGCCGACGGCGCTCGCCGCCGCGTTTCGAGTAGCCGCCCGGGCCGAGCCTGCGGACGGGGTCAGAGCATCCGGCCGAGTGCTGTGGCGTGCTCGATCAGTACCGGCAGGAAGTCCCGGCGCATCTCGGCCACGCTCACTCGCGCGCTCGACGCGCTCACGCTCATCGCGGCCACGGTGCGTCCGCGGGCGTCCTTGACCGGGACGGCCATCGCGCGCATCCCGAGCTCGAGTTCCTCGTCGCTCTCCGCGTAGCCGTCGGCACGGGCGGCCTCGACGGCGGCGGTGAGGTCCTCCGGTGCGATCAGGGTCTTCACGGTGCGCCGCTCCCGGCCTCCGCGGGCGAGGAATGCGGCCACCTCGTCGTCGGTCAGGCCGGCGAGCAGTGCCCGTCCGGTCGCCGAGCAGTGCCCGGGTAGCCGCGCGCCCACCCGCACGCCGGTCGACACGATCCGCTCCGCCTCGGCCCGGGCGACGAACACCGACCAGCCGTCCTCCCAGACCGCCAGCGACACCGACTCGGTGAGTGCGTCGCGAGCGGCGACCAGGTGCGGCTGCGCCAGTACCGGCAGCGACGCGGTGTCCAGATAGGCGCCGCCGAGCCGCAGCATCCGGGGCGTGGGCCGGAAGTACTTGCCGTCGTGGGTGAGGTAGCCCAGGTCGGTCAGCGTGAGCAGGCAGCGGCGAGCGGCGGCCCGCGTGACGTCGGTCAGCCGGGCCGCGTCGGCCACCGTGAGCTGCGACGACGTCTCCCCGAAGGCCTCGATCACGGCCAGTCCCTTGGCCAGTCCGGCCATGCCCTCGGGCGCGCGGGCCGGGGCGGAGTCCTTGACACCGTCCGATCCACCCGTCTCTACTGTTCGAGAAACAGCCATGAGTTCGTTATACGAACACTTCTGGTGCCTGTCAAGGCACCGCACCGGCACGAGGAGACGAGTTGGAGCGCACGGCCGAGCTCCCGGAGTGGCCCGACGGGCTGACCCGGGTTCCGTACTGGGTCTTCCAGCGACCCGACGTCTACGCCGCGGAGCAGGAGAACCTCTTCCGCGGCCCGCACTGGAACTACCTGTGCCTGGAGGCCGAGGTCGCCTCACCCGGGCAGTTCCGCACCAGTTTCCTCGGGGACACCCCGGTGATCGTGACGCGGGACCGGGACGGCGAGCTCTACGCGTTCGAGAACCGGTGCGCACACCGCGGGGCGCTGCTCGCCCTGGACGACAAGGGCACTGCCAAGGACTTCACCTGCGTCTACCACGCCTGGACCTACAACCTGCAGGGCGACCTGACCGGGGTGGCGTTCAAGGACGGCATCAAGGGCAAGGGCGGCATGCCCGAGTCGTTCTGCATGGAGGCCCACGGCCCGCGGAAGTTGCGCCTCGCCGTGGTGCACGGCCTGGTCTTCGGCAGCTTCTCCGACGACGTCGACGACATCGAGGACTACCTCGGTGAGGAGATCCTCGGTCGCATCGAGCGGGTGCTGGGCGGGCGCACGCCGGTCGTCATCGGCCGGTTCACCCAGATGCTGCCCAACAACTGGAAGCTCTACGTGGAGAACGTCAAGGACTCCTACCACGCGAGCATCCTGCATCTGTTCTTCACGACCTTCGAGATCAACCGGCTGTCCCAGAGCGGCGCGATCATCGTCAGCGAGAACGGCGGACACCACGTCAGCTACTCCGCGATCGACCGCGAGGCCGAGCGCGACGCCGCCTACACCGAGCAGAACATCCGCTCCGACAGCGGCTACCGGCTGGCCGACCCGTCGCTGCTGGAGGGCTTCAGCGAGGTCGGTGACGACACGACGCTGCAGATCCTGTCGACCTTCCCCGCCTTCGTCCTGCAACAGATCCAGAACTCCGTCGCGGTCCGGCAGATCCTGCCCCGTGGGGTGGACCGCACCGAGCTGAACTGGACGCTGCTGGGCTTCGCCGAGGACACCCCCGAGCAGCGCCGGGTGCGGCTCAAGCAGGCCAACCTGGTCGGCTCCGCCGGCTACATCTCCATGGAGGACGGCTGCGTGGGCGGCTTCGTGCAACGCGGCGTCGCCGGCGCCCCCGATCAGACCGCGGTGCTGGAGATGGGCGGCGCGAGCGCCGAGTCGAGCGAGAGCCGGGTGACCGAGGCCTCGATCCGCGGGTTCTGGAAGGCGTACCTGGCCGCCATGGGCATCCGTCAGGAGGCACAGGCGTGAGCGAGCCCACCATCGGACACAGCAGCGCGGCGAGCGCAGCTGGCGAGCGTCGGCGAGGAGGCAACGTGAGCAGGGACGTCTTCCGGATCATCGGCCAGGCCCAGGCGGCCTACGCCCGCTGCATCGACTCGGACCGGCTCGAGGAGTGGCCGGACTTCTTCACCGAGAAGTGCTTCTACACGGTCACCACGGCCGACAACCACCGTGAGGGCCTGGAGGCCGGCCTGATCTGGGCCGACACCCGCGGCATGCTCACCGACCGGGTGTCGGCGCTGCGCGAGGCCAACATCTACGAGCGGCACGGCTACCGGCACATCCTCGGCCAGCCGTTCATCCTCGCCGAGGACGGTGACGAGGTCCGCAGCGAGACGCCGTTCCTCGTCGTCCGGATCATGCGCGACGGGGCGAGCGACCTGTTCGCGTCCGGCCGCTACCTCGACCGGTACCTCTTCGACGGCGAGGACGCCAAGCTCGCCGAGCGGGTCGTGGTCTGCGACAGCTCGCGGATCGACACACTGCTGGCGCTGCCCCTATGAGCAGGGTGCTGCTCACCGTCGGCGACCCGAACGGGGTCGGCCCCGAGCTGGCGGTGAAGGCCGCCGCCGCGCTGGCCGGGGACCCGGCGCTCGCGCCCGTCGTCGTCGCGGATCCCTACGTCGTGGCCCCCTGGGCCGATCGGGCGAGGCTGGAGTTGCGGGAGACCGACGGGCGCGCCGAGCCCCGAGCCGGGGTGCTGGACGTGCTGCCGGTCGCCGCACTCCCCGACGGCGAACTGCTGCCCGGCACGGTCAGCGCGGAGGCAGGGGCGGCGACGGTCGCCTACCTGCGCGCCGCGGTGGACGCGGTGCGTGCCGGCCTCGGCCGGGCGATCGTGGCCTGCCCGCACTCGGAGACCGCGGTCAACGCCGCGGGCATCCCGTTCGACGGCTATCCCGGGCTGCTCGCCGAGCTCTCCGGCGTGCCCCGCGACCGGGTGTTCCTGATGCTCGTCGGCGGTGGCCTGCGGATCGTGCACGCGACCCTGCACGAGCGGCTCGGCGACGCACTGGACCGGCTCACCCCCGAGTTGGTCGAGGCGGCCGCCCGCGCTGCGGCGGGGTTCCTGGTCGCCGCGGGTGCCAGGGCCCCGCGGATCGGCGTGTGCGGGGTCAATCCGCACGCGGGGGAGGGCGGCCTGTTCGGCGACGACGACGAGCGGGTCACCGTCCCGGCGGTGGCGGCGTTGCGCCGCAACGGGATCGATGCCACCGGCCCGCTCGGTGCGGACCTGCTGCTCGGGCCCGACCGCCGCGACGAGTTCGACGCGTGCGTCGCGATCTACCACGACCAGGGGCACATCCCGGTCAAGCTGCTCGCCGGCCGGACCGCGTCGGCACTCTCGATCGGCGCCGGCCTCACGTTCTCCAGCGTCGGGCACGGTGCCGCGTTCGACATCGCCGGCCGCGGTGTCGCCGACCCCGAGGCGGTGCTGCGCGCCGTCCGTCTGGTCGGCGGCGCCGGCCGCCGCACGGAGGTGACCGCATGACCCACGACGTCCGCGTCGCCGGCACCGAGATCGTCTTCGGCTGCGAGCCGGACGAGACGGTGCTCGACGCCGCCGAGCGCGCCGGGTTCACCATGCCCTACTCCTGTCGCAAGGGCGTCTGCTCGACCTGCGAGGGCGGCCTGACCGCGGGCGCGGCGGACGTGCGCGGCCGCGGCGGGATCGACGGACCGGCCGACGGCGTCCTGCTGTGCCAGACCCGGCCGCGCTCGGACCTGGAGATCGCGCCGCAGCGGATCGCGCGCCGGGAACCGCCGGCCCGCAAGACCGTCACGGCCAAGGTCCACAAGATCACCCACCCGGCAGCCGACGTCGCCGTGCTGCAGTTGCGGTTCCCGACCGGCGTGCGGGCGAAGTTCCGGGCCGGGCAGTACCTCACCGTGGCGTTGCCCGACGGCGACAGCCGCAACTACTCGATGGCCAACCCGCCGCACCGCAACGACGGTGCGCTGTTGCATGTGCGCCGGGTGCCGGGTGGCCGGTTCTCCGGCGAACTGCTCGACTCCCTGGCCAAGGGCGACACCCTGCAGGTCGAGCTGCCGTTCGGCGAGTTCAGCCTCGACCACGAGTCCGACCGGCCCGTGGTCCTGGTGGCCACGGGAACCGGGTTCGCCCCGGTGCAGTCCATCGTGGAGGACCAGATCAAGCGCGGCGAGGACCGTCCGCTGCACCTGTACTGGGGCGCCCGCCGCCACGAGGACCTCTACTTCGCCGACCTGGCCGAGCAGTGGGCGGACCGGCACGACTGGTTCTCCTTCACCCCGGTGCTGTCCGCGGCCGGCGCCGGGTGGGCCGGGAGCACCGGTCATGTGCACCACGCGGTGCTGGCCGACCACCCCGACCTGCGCCACCACGAGGTCTACGCCTGCGGCAACCCCGCGATGACCGCCGCGGCCCGCGCGGAGTTCGTGGGCACCGCCGGACTGCCCGCCGACCGCTTCTTCTGCGACGCCTTCGTCCCGTCCGGGGCTGCGGAACCCGTCGCGCCCCGCTGACCGGCCTGATCACCGAGCTTCCCCTCACCTCTCCCTTCCCACCACACCAGGGGTCATCGCCGACCCCGGATCGAGGCCATCGATGTCTCTCCAAGGACGTCCGCTGCAGCTGCCCGGCTTCGTCGACGAACGCCCGGTCAGCCGCTTCCAGTACGGCGTGATCACCCTCTGTGGGCTGGTCATGTTCATCGACGGGTTCGACACCCAGGCCATCAGCTACATGGCCCCGCACATCGCGAAGGAATGGGGCCTGTCCCCGCAGACCCTCGCCCCGATCTTCTCCTCGGCGCTGGTCGGACTCATGGTCGGCTACCTGGCGCTGTCCCCGCTGTCCGACCGGTTCGGGCACAAACGGGTCATCGTCGCCAGTACCATCGGCTTCGCGCTGTGCACGCTGGCCGCGATCTGGGCGTTCTCCGTCCCCGAACTGATCGTGCTGCGCTTCCTCACCGGGCTCGGGCTCGGTGCCGCCGCCCCCAGCTGCGTGGCGCTGACCGGGGAGTTCAGCCCGAAGCGGCTGCGCGCCACGTTCGTGCTCGTCATCTACTGCGGGTTCTCCCTCGGCTTCGTCGTCGCCGGGCTGGCCGCCGGGTGGCTGATCCCGGCGCACGGGTGGCGCTCGATGTTCGTGGTGGGCGCGGCGGCCCCGCTGCTGCTGGTGCCGCTGCTGCTGCGGTTCCTGCCCGAATCGCCGGTGTTCATGATCCGTCGCAACGGGGATCCCCGGCACATCTACCGGATCTTCCGCCGGATCGACCGCACGCTGCCCGAGCACGCCGCGCCGGCGTTCACCGTCGACGCCGAGGACACCGGCAAGCGGGCCGCGCTGAGCAGCCTGTTCACCCGCAACCGGGTGCTGGGCACGGTGCTGCTCTGGTTCGTCTTCGCGATCAACCTGGCGGAGTTCTACGCGTTGCAGAGCTGGCTGCCGACGATCATGACGAACCTGAACTACTCGATGAGCACGGTGGTCACCGCGACCACGCTCACCACGGTCGGCGGCATCGCGGCCGCGTTCATCACCGGGCCGTCGATGGACCGGCTCGGCGCCTACGGCACCCTCGGCGCGCTCTACCTGGTGGGGTTCGTGTTCGTCGCGCTCACCGGGGTGGCGTTCAACGCCCCGCTGTGGGTGCTGCTCACCGCCAACTTCCTGGCCGGCTGCTGCATCAGCGGCGGGCAGAAGAGCCTGATCGCCCTGGCCGCGGTGTTTTACCCGGCGCCGATGCGCTCCACCGGGGTCGGCTGGGCGCTGGGGGTCGGCCGGGTCGGGGGCATCCTCGGTCCGATCATCATCGGCGCCGCACTGGCCGCGGAC
>NZ_JAAXLA010000097.1 GCF_012911935.1 Pseudonocardia acidicola
GGGTTAGGGGGTTAGAGGAGGGCCTGGTAGGCGCCACCGTCGACGGGGATGGAGGCGCCGGTGAGGTAGTTCGCCTGCTCCGAGCACAGGAACGCCACGATGGCACCGAGGTCGGCCTGGTCGCCCGCCCGGCCGGCCGGGATCGTCGCCAGCTGCCGCTCCAGGGCCGCGCCCTGGCCGTACACGCTGCGGACCCGCTCCGTCTCGTGCAGGCCCGGCTGCACGGAGTTCACGGTCACCCCGTCGGCGGCGATCTCGCGGGCCAGGGTGCGCAGGAAGCCCGTCGCGCCGGCCCGTGCGGTGTTCGACAGCGCGAGGTTGGGGAAGGGCTGCCGCACGCCCAGCGACGTGATCGCGACGATCCGGCCCCAGCCCCGGGCCCGCATGCCCGGGGTCGCGGCCAGGCACATCCGCACCACCGCGAGCAGGCTGCCGTCCAGCGCCTCCTGGTAGGCCGTCACCGGTGTCTCGTCGATCGTGCCCGGCTCGGGCCCCGGCCCGTTGACCACCAGGATGTCGACCCCACCCATCGCCTCGGCGGCGTCCTCGACGAACCCGGCGGCGCCGTCGGGGTCGCTCAGGTCCGCCACGACCCACCCGGTGCCGCCGCCCAGCCGCTTCGCCGCGGCCTGGGCGCGCCCGGCGTCCGAGCTGCAGATCGTCACCCGCGCGCCCTCGGCCACCAGCGCCGCCGCGCTCGCGTAGCCCAGCCCGCTGCTGGCCGCCGCCACCGCGGCCCGCCGCCCCGTGATCCCGAGATCCACCCTGCCCCCGCTCGTTCCGACAACCAGCCCGCTGGATGCTGCCCGCGAGGGCGCGCAACCGCAATCGGCTGCCGGATGCGGGGTGGGCGCCAGGTCAGGCGTACTCCAGCAGCAGCATCGACCGGTACTCCCTGGGCAGCTGCGCGACGGTGTCGGAGAACTCCTCGTCCCCGATCGACTCGTGCAGCACGGCGAGCACGGCGCGCGCGTGCTGCAGCGCCACGTCCCGGGAGACGCCCTCCCGCTCGGCGATCTCGTCGAGGAACTCCGGGAGGGACATCCGCGAGCCCCTGCCCTCGGTACGCGCCACGCCGCGGCGCAGCGCCGGGCGCAGCTCGCGGGGCACGAGCGGGATCAGGTCCTCCACCTCACCGCCGGTGATGCGCATGGCCAGGACCTCGAGCACCGCCTCGGCCGCCTGCAGCGCGCGGTCGCGTTCGACGCCGCGCTGGGTGATGCGGTCGAGGAAGTCGCGCAGCGAGAACCTGGCGGGCGGCTGCTCGTCCTCCAACGGCGGCGCCGACGCGGAGGTGATCGCGTCGTCGAGCAGGGGCTGGAAATCCCCTGGCAGCTGTGCGCGCATGTCCGCGAACTCCCTGGTGCCGACGGCCCGCCAGAGCGCGGCGAAGATCCCCTTCGCCGCCTTCTCCGCGGTCGGGCGATCGGCGGCCAGGTACTGCTGCATGCGCTGCAGGAAGTCGTCGAGGTGGTACTTCTCGCGCGGGCCCGGGTACTCGATGCACGAACGCAGCTCCTCGGGGAGACGGGGGGCGAGGTCCTCGGCCTCCCCCTTCGAGATCCGCCGGGCCAGCAGCTGAAGGGTGAAGCAGGCGACGTGCTCGGCCTGCTCCCCCGAGATGCCCGCCACCTGTTGCAGGGTGTTCAGGAAGTCCTCGTAGTCCATGGCCGCTCCTCGGCTCGCTCTCCCGTGCGCATGTAGGTGCCCAGGACGGGCCCCGTTGATGCGGAGGGCCGGCCGGGTTCTGCGCGGCGTGGGCCGGACGCGCTCACCCGGCGGCGGCCCGGGCCAGCAGCTGCTCGCACGTCCGGACCAGCACGCTCGCCGCGTCCCGCTCCCCCTTCCCGGCCACCGGGTGCGCGGCGCGGCGCTGCCAGTACTCCAGCTGCGCCGCCGCGGCCGCGGCGACCTCCTGCGGCCCGGCGTCACCGGCCAGCCCGAGCCGGGCCCGGGGCTCGATGCCGGACGCCCCGAGCAGTCGCTCCGCGGTCTGTCGCGCGTCGTCGGCCAGGTCGAGGCCGCCGGCGTGCAGCGCGTCGACCAGGTCGATCTCGGTGAGCTCGTGCGCGCCGGAGCGGATGCGTTCGAGCCGGTAGAGCAGTGGCCGCGCATCCGCGGCCTGCGGCGACGCCCGGACGAGCGCGTCCAGGATGAGCAGTGCCGACCGCGCTTTCCAGGCGTCCGCGCGGCGCGCGAACCGCGCGTCGATCAGTTCCCGCAGCCTCGGCACCCCGCTGTGCTCCACCAGGGCCTGCGCCAACGCTTCCGGGGCCGGCGCGCGGCCATCCCGGATCAGCCCGATCGACCACCGGACGCCGAACAGGCCGAACCGGTCGAGCAGCTCCCGGCGGGCGGCGGCGTCACCGTCGCCCGAGGCCGCGACGAACGGGTCCGCCGAGCACGTCAGCCGGCGGATCTCCTCCGCGTCCTGCTCGCCGAGGCGGGCCAGCAGCCGATACTCGTCATCGCGCAGCGCCGCACCGGTGACGGCGAGCAGCGCCGAGACCGGCACCACGATCGGGCAGAACCGGCTGACGCCCGGTTCGGCGGCCCACTCCGCGGCCGCTCGCTCGGCCTGCTCCAGCGCATCGGGCGCGGAGCCGCCCAGCTCGTCGGCGCGGGCCAGCACGCCGATGGTGGCCGCGGGCCGCTGCACCGCACCCCCGGGATGCAGCACCTCGAACAGGCCGACGTCGTCAGGGTGGCCATGGCGCACCAGCACCACGCCCGCGTCCGCGGCGTCCGGATCGGGCAGGCCCCGGGGCCGCTCCCCCGCCGGCGCCGGAGCGTCGAGCAGGGTCATCGCCGTCGCATCGGGATCGGTCAGCGCCGCGACCAGGGTGGATGTGCCGGCACCCGGCGCGCCCACGACCGCGACCTGCAGCGGGGCGTCCAGCCGCTCGGCGAGCCTGCGCAGCAGCTCACCGGGGGCGCTGCCGTGATAGAGCTCGCGAGCGGCCCGGACTCCGTCGCGCACCTGGTCGAGCAGCATCGGCTCCCGCGCCGGGAGCGGCCGCGCGTCCGCGGCCGGGCCGCCACGGATGTCGCCGGTGGGGGCCCGAACCCCGTGGCCGGGGGCGCCCGCCAGAGCGCGGCCCGGCGTGTCCGGCCCGGTCCCGCTGCCGGCCGGCAGCGGGACCGAGCCCTCGACGGTCGTGCCCGCCCCCGGGGCGGAGCGGATCGCGATCCGGCCGCCGACCGCGGCGATCCGGGCCGTCACGTTGCGCAGTCCCCGGCCCGGTGAGCCGGACGCGGCCTTCTGATCCCATCCCGGGCCCTCGTCGCGCACCACGAAGTGCAGGTCGCCCCCGACCGTCGCGACCCGCACCCCGACCGCCGCCCCCGGGGCGTGCTTGCGGGCGTTGTTGACCGATTCCAGGCAGCAGAAGTACACGGCGGCCTCGATGTCGGCCGGGAAGCGCCGGTCCGGGCCGACACCGTCGGAATCGAGCGTGACCGGGGGGTGCCCACCGGACAGCTCGGCGTCCAGGGTCCGGACCAGGCCGTGTTCGGCGAGCATCGGCGACGACACCCCGGTGGCGGTCTCGGCGAGCACCGCCTCCGTGGTGCCGATCTGCTCGGTGACCTGGTCCAGCCGGCCCCGCGCCCGGTCGAGCTGCCCGGTCGAGACCAGGTGTTCGACGAGGCCGAGGGTGAGCCGCAGCGACACCAGGTGGTGCTGGGCCCCGTCGTGCAGGTCACGCTCGATCCGGCGTCGTTCGCTGTCCATCTCGGCCACCGCCTGCCGGCGGGACTGGGCGATGGCCGCGGCGTGCGCGAGCGCCGCCCGCAGCTGGCGTTCGAGCTCGATGCCCGAGCGGCTCGCCTGCAGGACCACGCCCAGGCTGTCCGCGACGTCCTCGAGCAGGTGGTCGCGCTGCGCCTGCAGCCCCGCGACGGCGCCGCGGTCGACGCTGAGCGTCCCGATCCGTTCCTCGCCCTGCCGGACGGGCACGGCTACCAGGTCGTCGGTGGGATCGGTGCCGGAGCCGGCCCAGGCGTAGGTGCGGTCGCGCAGCCCGGGACGGACGACGGTCAACCGGCACGCGGTCGCGCCCAGCCCGCGGCCGACGGCCTCGGCGATCCGGGCGAGATCCGGTGCGTCGCCCGGGGTGGAGCGCGACATCGCGGTGATCCCCGCCAGCACGCTGTAGGGCGTCGGCCGGACGCCGTGGAGCAACCGGTCCACGAGGGGTTCGATCCGGTCGCGCAGCGGCAGGAACGCCAGGGCCACCACCACGGTGGCCAGGATCGTCGCGAGGAGCACGCCGTGCCGGTTGTCGCTGTCGGTCGGCGCGAGCGCCCGCACGATGACGAAGCCGCCGCCGAGCAGCGCTACCGTCAAGACCGCCACCAGCCCCCGGCTGAACACCCGTTCCACCCGCCACAGCCGGGTCCGGCGGATCGCCACCAACGCCGCCACGGCGATCGCCGCGGCCGTGAACCGTGCGAACCAGAACAGCAGCGCCGCCGGCTCGGTGCCCCTGGGTGCCCCGGGTGTGGCCGGGTCGGTGAGCATCAAACCGGGCTCGCCCTGCCACCACAGCACCAGCGTGGTGAGCGCCAGCGCCGTAGCCACGCCCAGCGAGGCGACCAGCACACTGAACAACAGCCTGGCCTGGGTGCGCTGCTCGGCGGTCGCGCCGTCGCGGATCCGCCGCGACAGCGCCGCGAGCCCGGCCAGCGGCACCAGGAATCCGAAGAACAGCACACAGCTGGCGGTGTGCGGAAGCAGCGCGGTGCCGAATCCGACCACGAGCAGCGTGGCGACGGTCGCGGCCACCAGGAGGTGGCGCGGGGCGAGCCCGGCACGGGCGCCGGCATCCCGGCGGGCCACGGGAAACACCAGCAGCGCCAGGATGTAGGCTGCGCAGGCCACGCCGTGCAGCACCACCTGGTGCACGCCGCCGATGGCCAGCCCGGTCGCGGTCTGCACGGCCGCCGACGCGGCGTGCGCCTGCAGGGTGAACGTGCCCGCCGAGCCGACCATCGCCAGCGCCAGCAACCGGACCGACCAGCTGTGGCCCGCGGTGACCAGCAGAACCACGGCCACGACCAGGCTGACCAGGCTGAACGTGTAGTCCACCAGTACCTGGCCGAGCGGTTCGCTGTGCGGCCCCGCCTGGAGGACGCCCCGGGCCCACAGATCCCCCCCGTCGGCCGCCGTCGCCAGCGTGGTCGCGACCCCGGGCACGTAGGTCGCGACCGCCACGGCCGCGCCGACCGCGAGCCACCCGAGCGACAAGGCGGCGCACCCGGCCAGCAGCACCGCGTAGCCGACGGCACCGAAGCGCGACGGGGATGCATCCTCCCGGATGCTCCCGGTGCCGATCGTGCCCACCGGACCGGCGGTTCCGACGCCGCTCATCGCGTCCCCGCCCCGGCCCGCGCCGTGTCCTCGACCAGCGGTTCGAGCCGGTCGGGCAACCAGGCGAACAGGGTCAGCGCGCCGGGCGCATCGGGACCGGCGTCATCGTGGCCGGGCGCGTCGCCGGCGAACTCCACCTCGCCGCCCAGCGCCACCAGCCGCTCGACGTCGTCGGCCAGCACCGTGCGCAACTGCTCCACGGTGACCGGCGGCGCCGGGTCGTCGATGCGCACGGTCAACCGGCCGTCGGTGAGCTCGAGGTGCACCGACAGCTCGCGGTCGGCCGGTCGGTCCGCCAGCGCCTGCGTCGCCGACGCGGCGACGTAGTAGAGGCCCGACTCGATCTCCCAGGCCAGCCGCCGGGACAGCGTCCCGGTCAGCCGCACCGGCCGCGGCAGGTCGGCCACCAGCTCGTCGAGCGCTCCCCCGGGCCCCTGGTCACGCAGCACCGCCGGGTACACCCCGCGGGCGATCACCCGGAACCGGTCGATCAGGCCGTCCAGGCCGGCGCTGGCCCGCACCAGGGCCTCGTGCGCGGGCTCGGCCCGCGCCGGTGTGGTGTCCAGATCGGCCCGCGCCGCCAGCACGTCGCTGCGCAGCGCGGCCAGCCGGTCGGCCGTCGCGTGCGACAGCTCCATGGCCAGCCGGCGGCGTGCCACCTCCCGGGCCCGGGTGAGCCGCTGCCGGGATGCCTGCAGCTCGGCGGCGAGGTCGTCGGCTCGCCGGACCCGCTCGGCCAGCTCGGCGTTGAGCGCGACACCGCGCAGCAGCAGACCGGCACCGCCGGCGACGTCCCGCATCAGCTGCTGGTCGCCCGGGGTGATCGCGGCGCCCGGCTTCTCGACGGCCAGTACCGCTCGCAGCACCGGCCCGTCGAGCACCGGGACGGCGTGGCCGATCCCGGGCCGGGCGAGCAGCACCGCGAGGTTCTCCACGGTGTCGGGCTCGGCGCCGGCCTCCGAGTCGGGCCCGGGTGGATGGGCCGCCGCGCTGACCAGCCGGTCGCCGACCGCGAGCCACAGCTCCGCGCGCTGCGCCCCGGTGCCGGCCGCCAGGACCTGGGCGAGGCCGGGCAGGGCCTGGTCCAGCGTCCCGGCCCGGATCCGGGCGGCCGCCTCGGCGAGCGCCGAGTACGGGGTGACCTCACGGTGCCGGGTCAGCCGACCGATCAGCCGGTCGATCCGCGGCAGCACCACCCCGAGCCCGGCCACGGCCACCGCGGCGCCCGCGAAGGGCAGCAGCACCCAGCCCTCGCCGCCGCCGACCACGACGCCGAGGCCGGCCACGACGGCGGCGAGGACGGCGCCCACGCAGCACCCGGCCAGCAGCAGGCGCAGCAGCCGCGCCGCGATCGTCCGGTTCATCACGCACCACCGGTCCCGCCCCGGAGTCCGTCCGGGCCCTGCGGAAACGCTAAGCGCCCGGGCGGCGGCGGCCAACCCTCGCGGTCAGTCCTCGTCGCGCTGGGACCGCAGGTAGGTGAGCACCGCGAGCACCCGGCGGTGGTGCTCGGCGGTGTCGGGGTGCAGCCCGAGCTTGCCGAAGATGTTCGCGATGTGCTTCTCGACGGCCTTTGGCGTCACGAACAGCTCGGCCGCGATCCCGTTGTTCGACCGGCCCTCGGCCATCAGCCGCAGCACGTCGAGCTCCCGCTCCGACAACGACCCGACGACGCCCTTCTTGTCGCCGCGCGGCCGCTCCACCAGGCGCTTGGCCAGCACCGGTTCGATGACGATCTCGCCGGCTTCGATGCGGTTCAGGGTGTCGGTGAGAACGTCGACGCTGCCCACCTTCTCCTTGAGCCGGTAGCCGATCGCGTCGGTTCCGATCTGCAGGATCCGCATCAGGTAGTGCGACTCGGCGTAGTGCGACAGGAACAACAGCCCCATGTCCGGCTGCGCGGCCCGCAGCCGCTCCGCGGTGACCAGGCCGCCGTCGGGTTCCGGAGGCATCCGGATGTCCAGGATCGCGACGTCGGCGGGATGGTGGGCAAGCAGCGCGACGAGCTCGTCACCGCCCGCCGCACACCCGACGACCTCGTGGCCCGCCGCCTGCAGCAGCATCACCAGCCCCTCGCGGAACAGGGCACCGTCCTCGGCCAGCGCTACTCGCATGGAATCCTCGCAATGATCGTGCCGGTGCCGGGTGGCGGCCCGTCTGCCACGTCGACGGTCCCTCCGAGCAGCCGGACCTGGTCGTGCAACAGCTCCGCGTGCCGGCCGTCCACGCCTGACACGCGGACGCACAGCTCACCGCCGTCGCGGTGGATGGCGACGTGCACCGGCGGCCCGCCGGACGCCATCGCGTCCAGGCACTCGGTGACCGCGAAGTAGGCGGCGCCCTCGGCGGCCGGGCCGAAGCGGTCGTCCGGCGCGTCGACGCGCACGGGGGTGTCGACCCGGTCGGCGGCCTCGCGCAGCGCTGCGCCCAGACCCGCCTCGTCCAGCAACGGGGGGTAGATCTTCCCGGCGACGTCGCGCAGCTCCTGCAGCACGGCATGCAATTCGTCCTGCAGGCCGTCGATGGACTGCTGCAGGTCCGGCTCGCCGGCCGGCACCCGGTGCCGGAACACACCCAGCTGCAGGGCCAGCGCCGAGATCCGCAGCGCGGCGCCGTCGTGCAGTTGGCGTTCGAGCCGACGGCGGCGCAGCCACTGCTCCTGTTCCTTGCGGCGCCGGGCGTCGCGGGCCGGTTCGGGGAGGCGGGTCGACGGAACGGGTCCGGCGGCGGGTTCGGCGGGCAGCTCGGCTCCGGACGCGGTGGACGAGAGCGCCTCGGGCGTGCCCTGCTCGTGGGCGGTGTGGGGAGCGTCGCCGGCGCGCTGCGCTGGCTCGAGCATCATCGGTGCATCGTCCCTCGCGGGTGGGCCGACGGACAGGGGGCTGGCCCCCTCGTTGCAGTAGGGTTCTCCCCCACTCGTCCCACCGGCAGCCCGCGCTGTCATCACTGCAGGTAACCAATTCCACCGTGCTACGGCAGTGCGCGCCCGCGCGACTATCGATCGACTGAGTGATTCTCGTTACGATGGTGCGCGCATCAGGGGGTGCCGTCGTGAACTACAGCCTCGGGGTGGACCTCGGCACCACGTTCGTCGCCGCCGCGATCGCCCGCCCGTCCGGGGTGGAGATGTTCACGCTCGGCGACCGCACCGTCGTCGCCCCGGCGGTGGTCTACGTGCGTGACGACGGCACCCTGGTCGCGGGCGACGCCGCGGGCCGCCGGTCGGTCAGCAGCCCGGACCGGGTCGGCCGGGAGTTCAAGCGCCGCCTCGGCGATCCCACCCCCGTCATGCTGGGTGGCGCCGCGTACCCGGTCACCACGCTGCTGGGCACGCTGCTGCACGACGTCATCACGCGGGTCACCGAGACCGAGGGCACGGCGCCCGAGGAGGTCGTGCTCACCCACCCGGCGAACTGGGGGCCGTTTCGCCGCGAGCTGTTCGAGGAGGTCCCCCCGCACGCCGGGCTGGCCGTCGCGCAGATGGTGACCGAGCCCGAGGCGGCCGCGGCGTACTACGCGGCGTCCCGGCAGCTCACCGACGGCGAGATCATCGCGGTGTACGACCTGGGCGGGGGCACCTTCGACGCCACCGTGCTACGCAAGCATCCCGGCGGCATCGAGATCCTGGGCACCCCGGAGGGAATCGAACGACTCGGCGGCGTGGACTTCGACGAGGCGATCCTGTCGTTCATCAACTACGAGGCCGGCGGGGCCCTGTCCGAGTTGGACATGAGCGACCCGCAGACCGTGGTCGCGCTGGCCCGATTGCGCCAGGACTGTGTGCTGGCCAAGGAAGCCCTGTCGGTCGACACCGAGACGACCGTCCCGGTCTTCCTGCCCGGCCGGCACTTCGACGTGCGGATCACCCGCGACGAGTTCGAGGAGATGATCCGGGCCCCGATCGAGTCGACGATCGGGACGCTGTCGCGCGCGCTGCGGTCCGCGCAGGTCGATTCGGCCCGGCTCAGCGCCGTGCTGCTGGTCGGCGGCTCGTCGCGCATCCCCCTCGTCGCCCGGATGATCTCCGAGGAACTCGGCAGGCCGACCGTGGTCGACGCCCACCCCAAGTACGCGGTCGCGCTCGGGGCCGCGACCCTGGCCGCGGTACCCGCCGGGCAGATCGGCGGGTACCGGCTCGTCCCGACCGCGGAGCCGGCCGGTTCCGCGGTCAGGACGAGCCCGGCGCAGCGCAACGGCCCGATCGACGGGGCGGCCGTCGAGGCCGCCACGGTGGCCGCGGCGGCGGTCGACGCCCCGGGCGGGGGGCGGCAGCCCGCACCTGCGGACCGGACGCCGCCGCCCGGATCGGACCGGCCGGGCCGTCCGCCCGGGCAGGTCCCGCCGGGTGGCGGGCCGCCGCCGTCCGGTGCCGAGCCCGCCGGCCCGTCGCCACCACCGCTCGGCGGCGAGCCGGGCGAGCGCAAGCGCCGCCGCGCCCTCGTCCTGTCCGCAGCGGCTCTCGTCGTACTCGCAATCGCCGGCCTGGTGATCTACGCCGGCACGAGCCGGTCCGGCACCCCGGCCGCGGGCGAAGGCACCGCCGCCGTCGCACCACCGGCCCCGGGCAACGCACCGCCCGCGGTCGCCGCGAGCGTGCCGGTCCCGACGCTGGCCCCCGCGATCCCGGTCGGACCGACGCCGAACTTCGTCGCGGTCTCCCCGAGCGGCCGGCAGGCCTACGTCGCCGGGGCCAACTCCGGGGTCGTCACGGTCGTCGACACCGCGGTGAACAAGGTGACCGCCACCATCCCGGTCCCGGCGGGCCCGCCCCAGTACCTGGCGTTCTCCCCCAACGGCCGACGGGTCTACGTGAGCATCTGGAACGACGCACGCACCGTCGCGGCCGTCGGCGTGCTGGACACCACGACCAACACGGTGGTCGCGACGATCCCGGTGCGCACCCGCCCGTTCGTCCCGGCCGTCACCCCGGACGGGAAGTGGCTGTACGTGCCCAACCACGACTCGGCGACCATCTCGGTGATCAACACCGCGACGAACACGGTCACCACCGAGATCGCGGTGGCGCCGAACCCGCACTGGATCGAGTTCTCCCCCGACGGCACCCGCGCCTACATCGCGAACCACGAGTCGAACCTGGTGTCGGTCCTTGACACGGCGTCGAACACCGTCCTCGCGACGATCCCGGTGGGGACCAGCCCGCACAGCGTCGCGGTGCACCCCACCCGGCCGCTGGTCGCGAACGTCGACTACGACGCCGCCTCCGTGACGATGATCGACACCGGCAGCAACAAGGTGGTGGCCACCATTGCGGTGGGCAAGAACCCGCAGGACATCGAGTGGGCGCCGGACGGCCGGTTCGCCTACGTCACCAACGTCACCGACAACACGGTATCGGTCATCGACGCCGCCACGTTCCAGGTCACCGCGACGATCCCGACGGGGCCCTCGCCGACGAGCGTGGCCATCCTGCCCAACGGCAGGCAGGCGTTCGTGAGCGACCTCGACGGCGGCACGCTCACGGTGCTCGACCTCGCCGGCTGACCCGGGTCACGTCCGAGCGGGGGTTCTCCCTACCGGCCGGTGGCGGGTTCGCCCGGGCGGCTGTAGGGACAGCGGGATGGCCCGTGCCGGCCCACCGGCACATCCTTCACTGGTTCGACGAGCACCGGCCAGCAGGCCTGGACCAGGCGAACCGGAAGGAGAAGAGCCGATGACCACCATGTCCACCGCCCTGACCCACCGGGACCGCGCCGTCCTCCGCGCCGTGGCCGCCGGCCGCTGCACGACGACCGGGTGCTCCGGCGGTTCGCTGACCGTCGACGGGCTGGCGTTCTGCGACCAGTTCGCCGGCCCGCGGCTGACGAGCGCCGGCCTGATCACCACCGGCCCCCGGCCCGGCCCCGCGCGGCTCACCTCGGCCGGCCGGGCGCTGCTCGAGGCGGCGTGACGCCATGACCACATTCGCGGTGTGGACCCCGCCCCCGCTCACCAGGGCCGACCGCTGCGACCGCTGTAGCGCCGCCGCGCAGCTCAGGGCCCTGTTGCCGACCGGCGGCGAGCTCATGTTCTGCGGGCACCACGGCCGCGAGCACCACGCCCGCCTGCGCGACATCGGTGCCGCGCTGCATCCCGACCCCTGAGACGACCCCGTCTGCACGTCCGCTACCGGCGGCGTCCGGTCGTAGCGGCGCGGGACGTCGGTCCCTATCCGGCCGCGAGCGCCGCAGGGACGCTGGGTGCATGTCGGCATCCGCCCCGTCCCCGACCTGGCGCGCCACGCGGCAGGGACGAGCGTGACTGCGCCCCGGTGGTGTGCGGAGGGGCCGCTGCTGGCGATCTGCGTCCTCGGCCTCGCTGCGGGCACGGCGGCGCACCTGTTCGGGGCCGCCACCGCCGGTGATGCGATCTGGGCGACGACGACCGTGATCGCGGCGGCGCCGGCGACCTGGTGGGTGTGGACCAGCCTGCGCCGCCGGCAACCGGGTGTGGACGTCATCGCCGTCCTGGCGTTGGTGGGCACGCTGCTGGTGCACGAGTACCTCGCCGGGGCGGTCATCGCGGTCATGCTCGCGAGCGGCCGCACGCTGGAGGCGCGCGCGAGCGCCCGGGCGGCCCGCGACCTGCGCGTCCTGCTGGCCCGGGCCCCCCTGGTCGCGCACCGCTACGCCGACGGCACGCTGACCACGCCCCCGCTGGACGAGGTCGTGCCCGGTGACCTGCTCGTGGTGGAGCCCGGCGAGGTCGTGCCGGTGGACGGCCGGGTGGACTCCGGCACGGCGCTGCTGGACGAGTCCATGCTCACCGGTGAGCCGCTTCCGGTCGAGCGCCCCGAGGGCGACGCGGTACGCAGCGGCGCGGTGAACGCCGGTGACCCGTTCGACCTGCGGGTGACGACCACCGCCGCCGAGGGCACCTACGCGGGGATCGTGCGCCTGGTCCGGGAGGCGCAGGCGCAGACCGCTCCGTTCGTCCGACTCGCCGACCGCTACGCCGCGGTGTTCCTGCCCGTCGCCCTCACGATCGCCGCGGTGGCCTGGGTGGCCTCCGGGGACCCGGTGCGGGCGGTGGCGGTGCTGGTCGTCGCCACGCCCTGCCCGCTGATCCTCGCCGCCCCGGTGGCGATCATGTCCGGCCTGTCCCGCGCCGCCCGCCGAGGCGTGATCGTCAAGGGTGGTGCCGCGCTGGAGCAGCTCGCGCACGGGAAGGTCCTGCTGTTCGACAAGACCGGCACGCTGACCGAGGGTCGGGCCGCCGTCTCCGACGTCCTCACCGCACCGGACGTCCCGGCCGACGAGGTGCTGCGCCTGGCCGCCTCGCTGGATCAGGTGTCCCCGCACGTGCTGGCCACCGCGGTGGTCGGGGCCGCACACGACCGCGGACTGCGGTTGACGCTGCCCCACGGGACCGGCGAGGTCCCCGGGCTCGGGGTCCACGGCCGGGTCGACGGCCGCGAGGTGCGGATCGGCAAGGCCGCGTGGGTCGCACCCGACGCAGCCCCGGCGTGGCTGCGGGCGGCACGCCGGCGCGCCGCCCTGGACGCCTCACCGCTCGTCTTCGTGGGAATCGACGGCCGGCCCGCGGGGGCGATCCTGCTCGACGACCCGATCCGCGCCGACGCCGCCGGGGTCATCCGCCGGTTGCGTGCGGCGGGGATCACCCGCACCGTCATGGTCACCGGGGACCGGGCCGGGGTCGCCGAGACCGTGGCCGCCACCCTGGGGGTGGACGAGGTCCTCGCCGAGCGCAGCCCGTCGGGCAAGGTCGACGCGGTCCGGGCCGCCGCGGCCACGGGTCCGACGATCATGGTCGGTGACGGCGTCAACGACGCGCCGGCCCTCGCCGCCGCCTCGGTCGGCGTCGCGGTCGGGGCCCGCGGCTCCACGGCCTCCTCCGAGGCGGCCGACGTCGTGCTCACCGTCGACCGGCTCGATCGGCTCGCCGATGCCATCGAGATCGCGCAGCGGTCCCGGTCCATCGCCCTGCAGAGCGTCTGGGCCGGGATGGGGCTGTCCCTGGCCGCCATGATCGTCGCCGCGTTCGGCGGGCTGCCGCCGGCAGCGGGCGCGCTGCTGCAGGAGGGGATCGACGTCGCGGTCATCCTCAACGCCCTGCGGGCCCTCACTCCCGGCCGCAGCCGGGCACGCCACCTCGCCGGCGCCGATGCCGCGCTCGCCCAGCGCTTCGCCGACGACCATCGGCGGCTGCGGCCGCAGCTCGAGGACATCCGGGCCGCAGCGGCCGGCCTGGTCGTCGACCCGGCCGGGCACGTCGCCGCCGTCCGCGCCGTGCACCACATGCTCATCGCCGAACTGCTGCCCCACGAAGCGGCCGAGCACGCGGAGCTCTACCCGGTTCTCGCCCGGACCCTCGGCGGCGACGACCCCGTCGGGCCGATGAACCGCGGCCACGTCGAGATCTGCCATCTCACCCGCCGCCTCGGCCGGCTGCTCGACGAACTCCCCGCCGACGGACCCGACCCGCAGGACGTCGAGGACCTCCAGCAGACGCTCTACGGACTGCACGCCCTGCTGCGGCTGCACTTCGCGCAGGAGGAGGAGAGCTTCTTCACCCTCGCCGAGGACGCGCCGGCGGGCGCCGGGCTGCCCTGAGCCGGCCGCCGCACCGCCCGCCCGCAGGGCCCGCACCCGACAACGCCGGCACCACAGCTGCGCCGGCGTTGCGGACGGTCCGGCCGTCGCTGTCCCCCGCCGCAGCCGGCCGGAACCGTCTGCCCGCCGCGATCAGGGCCGATCGGGGCGCCGCGGCGAACCGGATGCCGCGGGCACGCCCCACCGGCAGAGCAGTCCGCGGCGGGCCGTTCGGTCTGTGGCAGGCTCGGCCGGGCTGGCGAGCAGGAGGAGAAGCAGGCCTTGGCGGTGTGGTCCGATCTGTGGCAGATGCAAGTACCAGTGATCGAGAAGGTGCTGCGCACCGTGCTCGTCTACGGCGGCCTGGCGGGGCTGCTGCGCCTGGGCGGCAAACGTGATCTCGCTCAGCTCAACAGCTTCGACCTGGTGGTGATGCTGCTGCTCTCCAACGTGGTGCAGAACGCCGTGATCGGGAACGACAACAGCCTGACCGGCGGCCTGCTCGGCGCGGCCGTGCTGATCGCGATCAACGCCGGGGTGGTGCGCCTGAGCAACCGCCACCCGCGCCTGACCCGTGTCTTCGAGGGCTCCCCCACCGTCCTGGTCAAGGACGGCAGGCCCGTCGCCGGTGCGCTGCGCCGCCTCGGGCTGCGCCGCGCCGACGTGATCGCCGCCTGTCGCCAGCAGGGCGCCGGGAACATCAGCGAGATCAAGGAGGCCACCCTGAGCCCCGGCGGCACGATCGTGGTCACCCTCACCGACGACGCCCGCGACGTCACCATCCGCGACCTGCGCGCCGAGAACGCCCGGCTCGTCGAACAGCTCCGCACCGAACTGCTCGACGCCCTGCACGAGCGACCGGGCCGCCCCGAGGCCGCCGGCCAGCAGCCCCAGGACGCGCGCACGACCCCGTAGATCAGCGGATGTACCAGGCGTACCAGTCGCGGCTCGACGGCGAGAAGTAGTGCTCGGGCGCCACCTGTTCGTCGGGGAAGAGCCGGAATCCGGCCGGGCGGCCGTGCGGGCGGTCGTGGAAGTACGTGCCGCTGACCCAGTTCGGGTTGATGTCGAGTTCCATGCCGCGCACGACCCCCGCGTCCTGCAGGATCCTGCCCAGGGTGCACACCGACAGGGCGGGGCCGCCGACGTAGATCTCGGCTCCCGTCGCGGTGACCCCGAAACCGGACCGGTGGATGTACGCGGCCTGCCCGATGGTGCTGCCCCACTCCTTGGTACCGCCGGTGGCGCAGGTCGGGTTGACCTGCCCGTTGTCGACGAGCAGTTGCAGGTTCTGCCGGACGCTGGCGACACCGGGCCCCATCCGCACGTCCCGGTTCCAGGCCCCGACATCGGCGGTCCCATCGGTGTGCAGCACCAGGCTGGCAGCCCCGTCGACCAGCGGGGCGACGGTGCGTCCCTCGCTGTAGTAACCCGGGTGGCTGGGGTCGTTGAGGCGGAAACCGCCGTTGAACACGTCCGCGATGCCGTTCTGCGCGGCGCCGGCCAGCGAGGTCGAGGCGTGCCAGGAGCCGCCCGGGTCCCGGGTGCCGGGATGGAGCTCACCGCGGATCAGGGTCGGGTCCATCCGCATCACGCCGACCACGAACGAGGTGTGCTGATCGTCCGGGCGCAGCGAGGCGACCTGCACCGCAGGACGGCCCTTGGCCGCCACCACGGTCTGCCACTGCCCTTCACCGGGTAGCGGCACCCCGCCCGCGAGCGGCGCCAGCGGGGCCGCAGCGCCATGCGTTGCCTTCTGCGGCTCGCGGAGCGCCCCGGGCGCGAGCGGGATCCCGCCGACGGGTGTCCCACCCACCGCGGGCTGGTTCTTCGCGTACTGCTCCTGCTCCAGCCAGGTGATCACCCCGTTGAAGCCGTGGTCGCGGCCCCACTCGGCCAGCTTCGCCGCCACGCTGTCGTTGCCGGGCATCCGCAGTGCATCCGCGACCGCCCATCCCACCGCCAGCAGCAGCACCACGGCGAGCACCAGCAGGATCCGCAGCCCGCGCCGGCGGCGCCGAGCCGGCCGCGGGGGCCGGAGATCCTCGTCGTCGGCATCTCGATTCAGCAGGTCTGGCGAAACGCTCACGTACTCTCCTCCGGCCCTCGCGGCGATCGACGGTGCCGATCCGCGCGCCCTGAGCCCGTTGCGGCGTGAATACTTCGTCCTCACCCGGCGCCCGGGCCTCGGGGACGGACCGGGAGGGGGAGGAGCGCGCGTGACGCTGACCATCTCATAGGCGGCCACCCGCAAGAGTGAGCGCCCTACGGCCATACGCCGAGCCTGCGGCCACATTCGGTCACAGCAGCCGAAGATGCACGTATCGGGCCGGTCGCCGGCCCGAACCGGCTCCCGGTGCGCACCGCCGGACGGCAGGCCCGGGGTGCCCGCGCCTGCGCCCCGGGCCGGGGATCAGATCGCGCTGCCCGCCCCTGCCAGGCAGATGACCCGATGACCGCGGTGGGCCAACCCACGTTCAGGCGGGATCAGACCGCGCCCAGCACCGGCTCGAAGGCCAGCTCGGCGGCCCCGACGAGCTTGGCGTCACGACCCAGCGGCGAGGTGACGATCCGGATCCCGCCGATCGCGCGGCTGACCAGGCTGCGTTCGTGGACACGCTCGCGTACCCGCTCGACCAGCGCGGGCGGCAGCGCGGTGAACAGGTCGCCGAGCACGACGAGCTCCGGGGCCATCATGTTGACCACCGTGACCAGCCCGATCACCAGCCACTCGGTGAACTCGCGCAAGATGGTGTCGATCTTCTCCGGGGCCGCGGCCAGCCCGCGCAGCTCGGCCACCAGCACCCCGCGCGGGGTGTCCTCGGGCAGCCCGAGGGCCCGGCACAACGCGGCTTCCCCGACCTCGGTCTCCCAGCAGCCCTGGGCCCCGCAGAAGCAGGCCCGCCCGCCGGGGCGGACGAGCATGTGGCCCAGCTCACCGACATGGCCGCCGGTGCCGCGCAGCGGCCGGCCACCGGCGATCACGCCGCCGCCGACGCCGACGTCGGCGGAGAGGTAGACCAGGTCGGAGGAGCCGCGGGCGGCGCCCCGCACGTGCTCGGCCAGGGCACCGAGCTCGGCGTCGTTGGCCACCTGCACCGGGCGTTGCAGCACCGCGGCCAGCCGCTGACCGAGCGCCACGTCCCGCCAGCCCAGGTTCGGCGCCTCGTGCACGAGGCCGTCGGAGCGCCGGACCACGCCGGGCACGGAGACCCCGACGCCCTGCGTGGTCACGGCGAGCTCCTCGCGCAGCAGTTCGGCCGACTCGGCGATGTGCGTGATCACCTCACCGGGCAGCCGGGTCGTGCGGTGCAGATTCCAGCTGTGCCGGCCCAGTACCTGCCCGCCGATCCCGACCATCGCCATCGTCACCTGGTCCACCCGGATGTCGACGGCCAGCACGACCGCCGACTGCGGCTGCGGGAGCACCAGCAGCGACGGCCGGCCGGCGCCGCTGCGCTGCGCCGGCACCGCCTCGGTGACCACCCCGGACTCGGCCAGCCCGTCGACCACCGCCTTGATGGTGCTGCGGTTGAGCCCCAGCTCGGTGGCGAGCGTGGCCCGCGTGCACGGGCCGTCGATGTGCAGCCGGCGCAGCAGCGCGAACCGGTTGTGCCGGCGCGCGTCGTCCGGCCGGGTGCCGGTCGGGACGGTCACCGGCCGGCGACGGCCGATCGGCGCCGGGACAGCACGTCCACCGCGGCGGCCAGCAGCAGCACCAGCCCGGTGACCACGAACACCACGGCGGCCGGCTGCTTGAGCAGGCCGAGCCCGTTCTGCACGGTGGCCAGCACCGCACCGCCGATGACCGCGTTGCTCACCCGCCCGCGCCCGCCGAACAGCGACGTCCCGCCGATCACCGCTGCCCCGACCGCGAACAGCAGCGTGTTGCCGCCACCCGCGCTCGGCGAGACCGAGCCGACCTTGGACGAGTAGACGATGGCGCCGATCGCGGCGAACGTCGAGGCGATCACGAACACGCTCGCCCGGATCCGGGTGACGTCGATACCGGCGCGCCGGGCCGCCTCCCGGTTGCCGCCGACGGCGTAGACGTGCCGCCCGAACCGGGTCCGGTCGAGCAGGTAGGTCCCGGCGACCAGCAGCACCAGCACGATCGGCACCACGTACGGCACACCGGAGATCTGTATCACGCCCGGGGACCGATCGAGGGTGAGCAGGTAGGTCGCCACCGCGGCCAGCAGCACCACCGCGCCGATCTTGAGCAGCACCAGCCCGGTCGGCTGCGCGACCAGGCCCTTGCGCAGCCGGGAGAACTGCCGGTTGAGCAGGACCACCGCATAGCCGCCCGCGGCCACCACGAACAGCAGCCAGCTGCCCAGCGTGGGCAGGTTGCCGTTGGCCACGGCGTTGAGCACGGGGTCGCGCAGGCCCAGCGTGCCGCCCTCGCCGATCAGCTGCAGGATGACGCCCTGCCAGGTGATGAACAGCGCCAGCGTGACGACGAACGACGGCATCCCGATCTTGGCGACGAGGAAACCGGTCAGACAGCCGATCACCGTGCCGACACACAGCGCGAGCAGCATCTCCAGCCACGGGTTGGGCGGGAAGCCGATCAGGATCAGCGCCAGCGCGACCGCGCTGAGCACGGCGCCGAACCAGACCCGCAGCAGCAGAGCCAGCGCGACCGCCGCGGCCACGGCCAGCACGAAGATCACGAAGACCGTGACACCCATGGACCCGAGCAGGTTGCCCTCCCGGGCCAGGTGCAGCGCCATCAACGACGCCGCGAGCCCGGACGCGGTGCCGGCCGAGAGGTCGATCTCGCCGGTGAGCAGCACGAACACCAGGCCCATGGCGATGATCGTCGGGCCGGCACCCTGCTGGAGCAGGTTCGCCAGGTTCAGCAGGCTGGGGAACGTGCCCCCGGAGTCGAGCAGGGTGAACAGCACGAACAGCGCGGCCAGGCCGAGGAGCGCGGGCAGCGACCCGAGCTCGCCGGCGCGCAGCCCTCTGAAGTAGTCGCGGATCGCCTGGCCGGTGGTGCGGGCAGTGGTGTCGATCCCGAAGTCACCCAGCCGCCCGGCCGGGCCGGCGCGCTCGGCCGCGCTGACCGGCTCGCCCGGCCCGGCGGTCTTGGCCGTGGCGGTACCGGGACCGGAGCGGTCGGCCGTGGGCTGCTCCATCGCAGGTTCCTTCCCTGTGCGCGGGGCGGTCATCTAGACGGCCGCGTTCTCGGGCCGGGCCAGGCCCAGCTCGCCGGACCGACCGGCGGTGATCAGCTCCACCACCTGGGCGTGGGTGACGTCCTTGGCCGGGACCTCGGCGACCATGCGGCCCAGGTAGAGCGTCGCGATCCGGTCGGCGACCTCGAACACGTCGGCCATGTTGTGGCTGATCAGCACGACGCCGAGGCCCTGCTCGGCGAGCCGGCGGACCAGGTCGAGCACCTGGCGGGTCTGAGCCACGCCGAGCGCGGCGGTCGGCTCGTCGAGCAGCACGACCTTGGAGTCCCAGAGGACGGCCTTGGCGATGGCCACGGTCTGCCGCTGCCCGCCGGACAGCGCCGCCACCGGCATCCGCACCGACGTCACGGTGCGCACCGACAGCGACGCCAGGGTGCGCCGCGCGGCCTGCTCCATGTCGGCCTCGTCGAGCAGCCACGGCCTGCCGCGCTCCCGGCCGAGGAACATGTTCTGCACGATGTCGAGGTTGTCGGCCAGCGCGAGATCCTGGTAGACGACCTCGATGCCCAGCCGGGCGGCATCCGACGGCGTGTGCACCGTCACCGGTGCGCCGTCGAACAGGATCTGGCCGCCGTCGATCGGGTGGATCCCGGCGACGCACTTGACCAGAGTCGACTTGCCGGCGCCGTTGTCGCCGACGAGTGCGGTCACCTCACCGGCGCGGACGGTGAAGTCCACGTCGTGCAGCACGCGGACCGCACCGAAGCTCTTGCTCACCCCGCGCAGCTGCAGGATCGGCTCGCTCACTCTGCCTCCCTTCGGTCGGCCCGTGCGTGGTAAGTGGTGCCTGGCACCACTTACCACGCTCGAGGTTCAGCTGGTGGTGATGCCGAGCTGCCGGCAGGTCGCCTGCAGGGCGGCCACGCAGACCTGGGACGCCGGGACGGCACCCGCGTCGATCACGGTCTTGACATTGGACTTCGTGATCAGCTGCGGCTGGAGGAGCACCGACTTGACGGTCCGGTTGCCCTTCGGGTCGTTCACCGAGCCGGTGGCGATCCTGTCGGCGGCGGCGGTGTCGCCCTTGGCCAGCGCGGCGGCCAGCTTGGCGGTCGCGTCGGCCTCCTGGTCGATCGGCTTGAACACCGTCATGTACTGGTCACCGCGCAGGATGGCCTGCAGGCCGTCGGCGGTGGCGTCCTGCCCGGTGACCGGCACCTTGCCGTTCAGGCCGTACTTGGTCAGCACGGTGATGATCGCCGAGGCGAGCCCGTCGTTGGCCGCGACGACGCCGTCGACCTTGCCGCCGTTGCCGGTCAGGATCTGCTCGAACGTGTTGCCGCCGACCTGGTTGTCCCAGTTCTCGATCGGCTGGTCGCGGACCAGCTTGTAGGCGCCCGAGTCGTACTTGGGCTGCAGCACCTTCATCTGGCCGTTGTGGAACAGCGTCGCGTTGTTGTCGGTCGGGGCGCCCTCGATCTGGATGATCTGCGCACCCGGCTTGTTGCCCACGCCCTGGACCAGGCCCTGGCCCTGGAGTTCGCCGACCTTCTCGTTGTCGAACGAGACGTAGTAGTCGCTGGAGCCGCCCAGGTTGAGCCGGTCGTAGTCGATGGTCGGGATGCCCTGGGCCTTGGCCCGGGCCGCGACCGCACTGCCGACCTCGCTGTTGATCGAGGCGAGGACGAGCACCTTGACCCCGCTGGAGATCATCCCGTCGGCCAGGGAGGAGAACTTCTGCTCGTCGCCCTGGGCGTTCTGGATGTCGGGGTCGAGGCCCTGGGCACGCATGGCCTTGTCGAGCAGCGGCTTGTCGAAGCCCTCCCAACGGGCCGAGGTGTCGGTCTCGGGCAGGATGACGCCGACCTTCACGCCTCCGGTCGGGGCGCTGCTCGCCGAACCGCCGGTTCCGCTGCTGCTCGCGCTGTTCTGCCCGCAGGCGCTCAGCGCGAGGCTCAGCCCCACCCCAGCGACCAGTGCGCTTCTGAGCGCCC
This sequence comes from Pseudonocardia acidicola, assembly GCF_012911935.1. Lineage (GTDB taxonomy): Bacteria > Actinomycetota > Actinomycetes > Mycobacteriales > Pseudonocardiaceae > Pseudonocardia > Pseudonocardia acidicola. Next base: position 21,059 of record NZ_JAAXLA010000097.1, read on the forward strand.
TTGTCCTGATGCGCATCGGTTCTCCTCCCACATCGTCGTGGACCGCCACCGTGGCGAGTGAATGTTGTGAGCGACAACGTATGCCCGCATACCTCGTGACCGGAAGCACACTCGATCGATCCAGATCGGGACAGGCCATCACGTTTCGGTCACGGGCCTCCGGATTTGTTGCCGAGACCACTCCTCGAACCGCTTCACCCGCCGGGTTCGACACCGACCGGCGCCGCCACCTGCGCATCAGAAATGAGAAAGCTCACACCAACGGCCGAGCGACCTGCCGCCCCGCCGGAACGCCGCGGCAGGCCGACACGGGGCGCCGCACCGGGCCGCAGGCCCTCCACCTCGGCCGAGAGCGCCGGTGGCGGCCTGCCGGCGCAACGGTGCGCGGGGCCTCTCGCGGGAGCGCACTACGCCGAACGGCGTCGCGCCACCACCCGTATGCCGGTCTATCGGCTACCCAGCGCCACCCGACTGTGTTCACTTTCCGTTCACTCTCCGCGATCGCTGCGGCGGTCCGGGCTCGCCCGGCCGAGCGGCACCGGGGTGTCGCCGTCGCGGGACCGCAACGCCACCGCGGTGATCACCGCGCCGATTCCGACCGCCTCCAGCGGCCCCGGGATCTGACCCAGCGCGACCAGCCCGATCACGGTCGCCATCACCGGCAGCAGCGCCAGCAGCACCGCGAACCGGGCCTGCCCGACCCGCCGCAGGACGACCTGGTCGAGCACGTAGGGCACGACGCTGGAGAGCACTCCGACCCCGATGGCGAGCGGCAGCACCGTCGGGCCGGCGAGCGCCGTCCACACCCCGCTGCCCCCGGCGAACAGCACCGGGCAGAGCACCGCGGCGGCCACGGCGAACCCCACCGCCATCGTGTCGACCCCGTTCCCCGCGCTCGCCACCCGCTTGCCCAGGATGATGTAGGCGGCCCACATCGCGGCCGCCGCGAGCGCCCACAGCACCCCGGCGGGGCTCCCCGACCAGCGCACATCCGCGATGAGCAGCACCCCGACCGCCGCGAGCACCACCGCGGCCACGTCGCGCGGGCGCCGCGACGCGAACGCCGCCACCGCGACCGGCCCGCAGAACTCGATCGCCACCGCCGTGCCCAGCGGAAGCCGGTCGATCGCCTCGTAGAACGCGACGTTCATGCACGCCGTCGCCAGACCGAACGCGACCGCGCGGGCCAGCCGTCCGCCGCGCCAGGCCGGGGCCGCCGGGCGACGCCACCCGATCAGGACCAACGCGGCGCCCAAGATCCGTAACACCGCGACCGCGGCCGGCGACAAATGATCAAACAGACCGACAGCCAGGGCCGCCCCGACGTACATCGAGGCGCCACCGACGACGAACAGCACAGGGGCCGGAACCCGGTCGCGGAGGCTGACCGTCATGACTGCGCAGCGTAGTCACCGCACGAGCAGTTTTTACACGAGCCACCTTGCGGTGTCACTCTGCGCGCCGCATCATTCACTCGTAGTCAACTGAATGTCTGATCGTCACCGAGACGCCACCGCGGCGACGGGTCGACGACCACCGACGGTGAAACGTGATGGTCGTCGCGACGCGTAGCGGGAACACGTGCAGGGGTGCTGTACGTCTGCAAGAGTGGGCGCACCGCGCAAGCGGTCGTCACAGCAAGCGACACCGGGTGAGACCGGTGTCGAGACGGAGGGAGACCGCTATGCAGCCTGGAACCCTGACCCGGCCCGAGTTGACTGCCGCCGACCGCTGTGACCGCTGCGGAGCGGCCGCGAAGGTCCGGGCCGTGCTGCCGTCCGGTGGAGAGCTGCTCTTCTGCGGTCACCACGCAAGGGCGCACGCCGACAAGCTCCGCGAGATGGATGTCGACGTGCAGTCAGGCGCTTGATCGGGGCCGGCCACGCGCCGGCCTGCCCGAGGGCACCCACGACGGGGCGGGAACCACCACGGTTCCCGCCCCGTCGTTCGTTCTCCCGTTCTCCCCCGC
>NZ_JAAXLA010000098.1 GCF_012911935.1 Pseudonocardia acidicola
GGGCGGGGTCGGGCCGGGCACGGGGAGCCACCGGCGTCGACGAGATCGATTCTATCGGGCCGAACGAACCGGCCGCCCATTTCCGCGCCGTTTCAGCCTCGGTCGAGACCGGCTTCACGCTTCCGCGCACCGGCCGCCGCCGGTCCGGGCGTGCCCTCGCGTCCCGCGATGGTGACGAGAACGAGGCTGACCAGCGCCAGCACGGCCATCCCGCCGAGCAGGACCGGGTAGCTCGCGAACCCGCTGAGCGCGGCGAGCAGCACCGGGAACAGGAATCCGATGTAGGTCAGTCCGTAGTAGACGGCGGTGAGTCCGGCGAGGTCGTCGGTGCGGGCCATCCGCTGTACCTCGAGCAGCCCGGACACCAGTGAGATGCCGAAGCCGGCCCCGAGCACAACGGCCGTGACCGGGGCCAGCTCCAGCGAGCCCAGCGCGGCGGTGCCCGCGGCCAGCGCCGTGCCGGCGACGACGAGCGAGAGCCCGAGCCGCGCGCCCAGGGTGCGCGAGCGGCGGTCCAGCCGGCGGGCGAACGACTGGATGCCCACGCCCGAGGCCAGCGTCAGCGCCGTCAGCAACGTGGCGAAGACCAGCCCGTAACCGGCGGTGCGGGCGCCGAGTGCCGCGGGCTGGACCGCGAAGGAGATCGACGGCGCGCCGAACACCCACGGCGCCATCGGGACCACGACCCGCAGGAACCGGCGCTGCCCCGCGGCGGGCACCGCGAGGTCCGACCACAGCGAGCCGGACGGCGCACCGGCCGACCCCCGGGTCTCCGGCGTCCGCAGCAACCAGACGATCACCGGCAGGGTGATGGCGATGTGCACCAGGTAGGGCAGTTCCATCGGCAGCGGGGCCCACTGGGCCAGCACGCCGCCGATCGCCGGGCCGACGCCGAAACCGGCCGTCAGCGACAGCGCTGCGCGCCGGGCGCCCGAGCCCTCGTCGGCCTCCGGGTCCCACGGCGGCTGGGACAGCTCCTTCACCCAGGTCGTGCCCACCGCCATCGCGACACCGGTGACGACACCGAACAGGAACCGTCCGGTGTAGAGCGCCGCCTCGGAGACGGCGCCGGCGGCGAGCACCGCGCTGGCCGGCACCGACACGATCAGGCACGGCAGCAGCAGCCGGCGGCGTCCCCAGCGGTCCGAGGCCGGGCCGCCGATGAGCAGGCCGGGCGCGAGCCCGGCGACGTAGACGCCGAAGAACGCGGCGACGGTGACCGGCGAGTAATGGCTCTGCTCGCGGTACATGACCATGAGTGGGCTGAACTGGTTCGCCCCGTAGCCGATGACGAACAGCACCGCTGCCACGCGCACCCACGGCTTCATCCACCCTCCGATCGCCCGGCACCGGTTTCGATCAGTGAGCGGCCTTCGCCTTCCGCCGCCAGCTGGTCAGCGCCCGCTCGGTGTAGCCGTTGGGCTCCTGCCGGCCGGAGAAGACCAGGTCCAGGGCGGCCTGGAACGACTCGCTGCCCTCGAGGTCCTTGCTCATCGGCCGGTAGCCCGGCTCGTCGGCGTTCTGGTCGTCGACCAGCGCGGCCATCCGGGCGAACGTCTCGCGCACGGTCTGCTCGTCGACGAGGCCGTGGTGCAGCCAGTTGGCGATGAGCTGGCTGGAGATCCGCAGCGTGGCGCGGTCCTCCATCAGCCCGACGCCCTCCAGGTCGGGCACGGTCGAGCACCCGATGCCCAGCCCGACCCAGCGCACGACGTAACCCAGGATCGACTGCGCGTTGGTCTCCAGCTCGTGGCGCTTCTCCTCGGCGGTGAGCGCCGCCGCCGCGTCCGCGGACAGCACCGGCACCTCGAGCAGCTTGCGCCGGTCGGTCAGCGGGCGCTTCGCCAGCTCCTCCTGCCGGTCCTTGACGTTGGTGCGCAGGTAGTGCAGCGCGTGCAGGGTGGCCGCGGTCGGCGACGGCACCCACGCAGTGTTCGCCCCGGCCCGCGGCTGCGCGATCTTCTGCTCGAGCATGTCCGCCATGGCCGCGGGCTTGGCCCACATGCCCTTGCCGATCTGCGCGGTGCCGCGGAAGCCGGCGCGCAGCGCGACGTCGACATTGCGGTCCTCGTAGGCGCCCAGCCAGGTCGTCGCCTTCATGTCGTTCTTGCGCACCACCGGGCCGGCCAGGAAGCAGGTGTGGATCTCGTCGCCGGTGCGGTCGAGGAAGCCGGTGTTGACGAAGATGACCCGGTCGGCGGCGGCCGCGATGGCGGCCTCCAGGTTGACCGTGGTGCGCTTCTCCTCGTCCATGATCCCGATCTTGAGCGTGCGCGGCTCCAACCCCAGCGCCCGCTCGACCTCGGCGAACACCTCGACGGTGAGCGCGACCTCGTCCGGGCCGTGCTGCTTGGGCTTGACGATGTAGACGCTGCCGGTGCGCGAGTTGGAGTACCGGCCCTGCCCACGCAGGTCGTAGAGGGCGGCGGTGGCCGAGACGAGCGCGTCGAGCAGGCCTTCGGCGATCTCGGTGCCGTCGGCGGTGCGCACCGCGTTCGTGGTCATGTGGTGGCCCACGTTGCGGACCAGCAGCAACGAGCGGCCGGGCAGCGTGAGCGGGTTGCCGTCGGCGCCGGTGTACTCCCGGTCTCCGTGCACCCGGCGCAGGATCGTCTCCCCACCCTTCTCGAACTCCGAGGAGAGCTCCCCGGTCATCAGGCCGAGCCAGGTGCGGTAGGCCTCGACCTTGTCCGGGCCGTCGACGGTGGCGACGGAGTCCTCCAGGTCGACGATCGTGGTGACCGCCGCCTCCAGGATCACGTCGGCGACCCCGGCGTGGTGCTGGCGACCCACCCGGTGCTCGGGGTTGATCACGATCTCCACGTGCAACCCGTTGCGGCGCAACAGGATCGCGCTACCGTCTCGGTAGCCGGCGAACTGCGCCGAGTCGGCCAGCCCGGTCGTGCCGCCCGCGGTCTCGGCGACGAGCGCGCCGTCGCCGACGGAGTACGCGGTGACATCGGCATGGCTGCCGGTCTCGAGCGGGAACAGCTCGTCGAGCAGCCGGTCGGCCTCCGCGATGACCTGGGCGCCGCGCTCCTCGTCGTACCCGGGCGCGAGCTCGCGATCGAGCGGGAGCGCGTCGGTGCCGTAGAGCGCGTCGTAGAGCGAGCCCCAGCGCGCGTTGGCGGCGTTGAGCGCGTAGCGCGGGACGGTCGCGGGGACGACGAGTTGCGAGCCTGCCACCTCCGCGATCTCGCGGTCCACATTCGACACGTCGATGTGCACCTCGGCCTGCGGCAGCAGGTAGCCGATCTCGGTGAGGAACGCCTCGTAGGCGTCCACGCCCCCGGCACCGTGCTGCGCGTGCCAGCTGTCGATGCGCTCCTGCAGCTCGTCCCGGCGGGCGAGCAGTTCACCGATGCGGCCCGCGAACCGCTGCTGCAGGCCCGCCAGCGTCGACCAGAACGCCTCCGGGCTGATACCCAGGCCCGCCAGCAGCTCATCGGCCACGAACGCCCGCAGCGTGGGGTCGACCTGCAGGTCACCGGTATCGGTCGCCTGATCCGTGCTCACCGTCTCCACCATCCTCGATCGCCGTCGTTCGCAGCTCTTTTTCTACCAGACGGATCTAGCTTTCCGCATTACGGAACTATCTCGGTAGGTGCGGATCCCCACGGCCGCCGTACCCGTTTCCCGTGCCGGACAGTCGCCAGATCCCCAGGTGAGAGCCCTCGAAGGACGAAGCGGCAGCCGGCCGAGCACCCGTGCCGGGCCCGGACCCCGTGACACCGCCCGTGACGCATCCAACGGCGACGACCTCGCGCGCCGCGAGAGCCGCGGCTGCCCGAGCGCGCCACCGCCGCCCCGGGGACGCCCGCGACTTGCAGACCCGGACACCCGACAGATCCGCCGGCTCCGCAGCCGGGCGACACCCGCTCATGCGCGGGCGATGAGGTCGGTGCGGTGCAGCGGGTTGCGCCGCGGCCCGCCCGGTATCCAGGGTGGAGGATGGAAGATCGGGAAGCCCTGGCCGAGGCTGACGGCCCATTCCCCGGAATGGATCAGGGTGTGGTGCCGCGGGCAGAGCAGCACCAGGTTGTGCAGCGCGGTGACCCCGCCGTCGGCCCAGTGGAGAATGTGGTGCGCGTCGAAGCCCGCCCCGCGGGGCACCAGCGCGAACCGGGTCCGTGTCGGGTCCCCGTCGCGCGGGCGCGGCCCGTCCGGATCCAGCCTGGCCAGCGCGGCCCCGCCCAGCCTGCGCACCGCGTCGAGGTCCAGGGCCCGGGCGAACCCGGCCAACTCGGCCTCCAACCCCGCCCGGTGCCCCTCCAGATGCGCCGGCAACCCGGCCAGCGTGTCCTGAATCGCCCGCACATGCTCGGCCGAGACCGCCCCCTCGGCCACCGCCTGTGCGGTCACCGGCAACCCCGCCGCCCGCACCGCCCCCGACACCCCGCGGGCCGCCAGCACATCGCGCGCCGCGCGCACCCGCGCCGCGGCCGTCGACCGGGTCACGTTCTGGGCCTCACGCAACAGATCGGCCACGCCCCCGTAGCCACGCCGCTCGGCCAACCCCCGGTCCTGCACCTCACGGACGAACCCCAGCATCCGCGCCCACGTCGTATTCAACTCCGTCTGCAGCGCACCGAGCCCGGCCAGCAACTCCGCATCGGAGGCCTGCCACAACTCGGTCGACCGGTCCACCGGTGACGGCGAAGGGCGCGGGCCGCACGCACACCCGGGCCGGCCGGCCTCGACGACGTCGGGTGGGGCACGGCACAGTCGGCCTCGCCGCTGCCTCCGGCAGTCGACGGCAACGGCCATGGCAGCGGGGCGGTGCGTGGCGTCGGTCGAGTGAACGCCTCGGGACCGAGCGGGTGTGCGCGCCCGGCGAGAGCGGAGCCCGCCGGCTTGCTACCCGCAGTTGCTCGGCGCGGGCCGCCCCGCGAACCGGTCGGCGAGCCAGCCGACCACCGGCGGGCCGCCCAGGGCCGCGCCGGTCACGTGCTCGGTGCCGGGCAGCTCGAGGTAGTGCACCGTGGCGCCCCGAGCGCACCAGTCGGAGCGCAGCCCGCGGCCCTGCACCACGGGGATCAGCTCGTCGGCACCGCCGTGATAGACGAGCGCCGGGAACCCCGGCGCCACCGAGCCCACGCTGTTCTCGGCAAGCCGGGCGCGCACGTCGTCGCGGGCCAGCGGGTCTGGCACCGCACTGAGGCCCCGCACGGTGTAGGGCGCACCCCTCGCGATGATCTGCCCGACGCACTCGTGGCGGATCTCGTCGTAGACCGCCTGCCCGGCCGGGGTGAACAGGTCGCGCAGTTTCAGGTCCGGGTAGGCCGCGTCGAAGCCGACCGTCGCGGCGATGATCAGTCCGGTGGCGAGCGGCGAGTTCGAACCGCTGGCGAACACGGCGGCCAGGTCGGCAGGCACGCCGCCTGCCGCGACCCCGCGGATGTTCAGCTCGGGTGCGTACTCCCCCGCCTGTTCGGCGGCCATCGCCGCCGCCCCGCCGCCCTGCGAGTACCCCCAGATCCCGACCGGCGCGTGCGCCGAGAGCCCGGCACCGGGGACCGCCATCGCGGCACGCACGGCGTCGAGCACGGCGTGCCCCTCGGAGCGGGCGACGACGTAGGTGTGGTCGCCCGGCGTGCCGAGACCCTCGTAGTCGGTGACGACGACGGCCCAGCCGCGGGCCAGCGCCTGCTGCATCAGGCCGAGCTCCTGCTCGGTGCCGGCTGCGAGCTCCGCGGACGGCGCGCACTGGTCGCCGAGTCCGTGGGTGCCGATCGCGTAGCTGACCACCGGACGCTCACCGGGGCCGGTCCAGTCGCCGGGCGGCAGCAGCAGCGTGCCGGACACGGTGTCGGGCGCGTCGGTCGCCGAGGTCGAGCGGTAGTGCAGCGACCAGGCCCGGCCGGACAGGGGCACCCCCGGCGCGAGGAAGGCCGTCGTCGGTTCGGCGGCGACCAGTGATCCGGGCCCGGCCTCGGCGGCCGGAGCGGCCGTTGCCGGGGTGGCCCCACCGGCGAGCGCCAGGATCAGCGCGATCGCGGCGGCGAGGACGAGCGAGAACCGGAGCGATTCGCGGAAGCCCACACTCGTTCAACCGCCAGGGCCGCCGAAAGTTACTGATCAGTTCTGGTCGGCCCGCGATCCGGCCGTTGAACGCACGGCCTCCTGTTGGGGGCGTGTGCAGCACGGCAACCGGGGTACGGTCGGCCGGCATGAGCAGCCCGACCCGGGCGGACCACGCCGGCACCCCGAGACGCGTTGCGATCGCCTGCCAGGGCGGGGGCAGCCACACCGCATTCACCGCCGGCGCGCTGAAACGGTTGCTGCTCGCCGAGGAGATCCGCCGGTACCAGGTGGCGGGGCTGAGCGGCACCTCCGGCGGCGCGGTGTGCGCCCTCCTGGCCTGGTACGCCCTCCTCGACGACGACCGGGACCGGGCCGCGCGGCTTCTGGAGCGGTTCTGGTCGGACAACTCCGCCACCGAGCCGTGGGAGCAACTGGCCAACGTCGGCCTGATGTGGGCGAGCACGCTGCAGGAACTCGGGGTCCTGCCCGTGATCAGCCCGTACGACACCCCGGCGTCGGTCGTGGCGATGGACGAGTTCCGGCAACTCCTGGAGCGGCAGGTCGATTTCGCCCAGCTCGGTCTCGATGCGGCCGCGCGGCACCCGCTGCTGCTCATCGGGGCCGTCGATGTGCTCTCCGGCGAGTTCCGGACGTTCAACAGCCGCCGGGACCGGATCACCGCCGACACGGTGCTCGCGTCCGCGGCGATCCCGACCCTCTTCCGCGCGGTGCGGGTGGACGGCGGAACCTACTGGGACGGGTTGTTCTCGCAGAATCCCCCGGTCCGCGAACTGATCGACACCGCGCCCGACGAGCTGTGGGTCATCCAGATCAACCCCCAGGAGCAACCGCTCGAACCCACGACGGTCATCGAGATCGCCGACCGCCGCAACGAGTTGTCCGGCAACCTCTCGCTCTACCAGGAACTGCATTTCATCGAGAAGATCGACCAGCTGCTCGACGAGGGCCTGCTCGCCTCCGGTGGCCGATACAAGCAGATCGTCGTGCGCGTCATCGCGCTGCCCCGCACCCCGCTGACCGAGCAGCTCGGAACGGCGTCGAAGCTCGACCGCGACCCGGCGTTCATCCGCGCGCTGATGACCCTCGGTGAACAGCAGGCGGACGCCTTCCTGGCCGGGCTCGCGTTCGAGCAGGTGTGGGCCGGCCGGGACGCCGAGGCGGTGGTCGGGTCGTTCGCCGAGGACGCGGAGTTGGTGTCCTCGGCCCCGTTCCCGCGGCAGGGCCGCTACCGCGGCACCGAGCAGCTACGCCGGTTCGTGGACGACGTCCTGTGCGGTGAGCTGCAGCTCGACCCGACCCGCAAGCAGGTCGCCCGGGAGCAGGTCATCTGGACCGTCCGGGGGCGGGGCGACCACGCGGCCGCCCTGGAGGGGCGCGCCGTGGCCCGGTTCCGGGACGGGCAGGTCACCGGTCTGTGGTTGGGCGCATGATGCGGCCGCCGGGGCGGCTCAGTCCCGCGACTGCGGGCGGGTCCGGCCGGCGACCGCCACGAAGTCCGCCACGAGCGGGTGCGGGGCGGTCCGCGGCCAGGCCAGCGTGATCGGCACCAGCGGGGCGTCGGCGATCAGCCGGTAGCGGATCGCGGGGTGGCTGTAGAGCCGCCCGGTGGAGGCGGGCGTGAGGCCGATGCCGCGGCCGGCGGCGATCGCCTCCATCCACTCGTCGACGTTGCGCACCCGCACCACGGTGCCCGGGCGGCGGCCGGTGTCCCACAGGTCGAGCGACGTCGTGCCGGACACGACGTTGATCACCACGATCTCGTTCTCGAGGTCGCGCAGCATCACCTCGTCGCGGCCGGCGAGCGGGTGGTCGGCAGGCAGCGCCGCGACGCGTGGTTCCTCGGCGAGCACCAGGGTGCCCAGCCGGGGATCGTCCGGGTCCCCGGGCAGGAAACCGACGTGGGTGCGGCCGTCGGCCAGCCCGGCGACGGTGTCGTCGTAGCGCCGGATGTCGACCACGACACCCGGGTTGTCCTGCTCGAACGCCCGCACGATCGGCGCCGTGTACTCCGCGGTCGAGCCCCAGGTGAACCCGACCCGCAGCGCCGGCACCTCCCCGCCGGCCACGCCCACCGCCTCCTCGACGACGGCGAGCGCCCGATGCGCGTGCGGCAGGAAGCGCACACCCGCGGCCGTGAGCTGGACCGTGCGCCGGTTGCGCCAGATCAGGCCGGCACCGACCAGGCGTTCCAGTGCCGCGATCGTGCGGCTGAGGGCGGGCTGGGTGATCTGCAGTCGCTCCGCGGCGCGGGTGAAGCTGCGCTCCTCGGCGACGGCCACGAACGCACGCAGGTGGCGCAGTTCCACGGTGCGCTCAGCCGTCATACGTGTGATGCCTCCTGTGCATAAGAGGTGCCAGATTGGCATTTCCGTCACCCATTCGTCGAGCCGTAACTTTCCCGCAATCCCCGAAGGACCTCCCAGGAACCGACGACGCCCCGAGGAAGGAACCGACGATGGTGCAGCTCCGCGGCGTGATCCCGGCCCATCTGCTCCCGTTCACCGCCGATCTGGAGATCGACGAGCCCAACCTGCGCCGGCACCTGCGGGCGCTGCTCGACGTCGAGGGCGTCGCCGGCATCACCACCAACGCGCACGCCTCCGAGGTCGCCACGCTGACCGCCGACGAGCAGCGCCGCCAGCTCGACATCGTGCTCGACGAGGTCGCCGGCAGAGTCCCGGTGATCTGCGGGGTGTACCAGGACGGTTCGGCCAAGGCCGCGCGCATCGCCGCGGACGCCGAGCGGGCCGGCGCGGACGCGCTGCTGGTGTTCCCGTCGGTGGTGTTCGAGGGCGGGTCGCAGGCCCGCCCGGAGATGGCGTTCGGCCACTACGCCGAGATCGCCGCCGCCACCAGCCTGCCGATGATCGCCTTCGTCTACCCGGCGACGTCCGGGCTGCGGCTGGGCACCGACGCGATCGTGCGGATCTGCTCGGAGATCGACAACGTGGTCGCGATCAAGGAGTGGTCGAACGACATCGTCGCCTACGAGCGCAACCTGCGGGCGCTGCGCGCGCTGGACAAGCCGGTCTCGGTGCTGTCCAGCTTCTCCCGCTCGCTGCTGGCCTCGCTGGTGGCCGGCGCGGACGGGATCCTGTCCGGGCACGGCAGCGTCGTGGTCGACCTGCACGTGGAGCTGTTCCGGGCCGTGGAGAAGCAGGACCTGGCCCAGGCCCGGCGGGTGTGGGACCGGATCCAGCCCTTCGCCGAGGCCTGCTACGCCGACCCGTTCCTCGACGGGCACAACCGGATGAAGGTCGCCCTGGAACTGCTCGGCCGCATCGACGCAGCGCACGTGCGGCCGCCGTTGCAGGCCGTCACCGACGCCGAGCGCGACCGGCTGCGGGCCGCGGTGGAACAGGCCGGGTTGCCGAATGCCTGAGCTCTTCGACCCCATCGAGATCGGCGGGGTCCGGCTGCGCAACCGCACGCTGCTGCCGTCGATGACCACCCGCCTGGCCGACGACGTCGGGCACGTCACCGACGCGACCATCGCCTACTACCGGGCCCGCGCCGAGGGCGGCGTCGGCCTGGTCACCGTCGAGATGGCCTCCCCGGAGATCGCGGGCAAGCACCGCTTCCGCGAGCTGGGCATCTACGACGACACGTTCCTGCCCGGGCTGCGCCGGCTAGTCGCCGTGCTGCACGAGGCGGGCGCCCGCGCCTCGATCCAGCTCGGGCACGGCGGCAGCCGGGCGCGCGGCGCGGTCTCCGGGGTCACCCCGGTGGCGCCCTCGGCGGTGCCGACGCCGGTGTTCGAGATCGAGCACGAGATCGCCGTGCCCGAGGCGATGTCCCCGGCCCGGATGCGCGAGACGCAGGACGCCTACGTCGCCGCCGCGCGCCGGGCCCGGCAGGCCGGCTTCGACGTCGTCGAACTGCACGGCGCGCACGGCTACCTGATCTCGCAGTTCCTGTCGCCGTACGAGAACACCCGCACCGACGACTACGGCGGCTCCCTTGAGAACCGGGCCCGGTTCGGGCTGGAGATCCTGCGCCGGATCAAGGCCGAGGTCGCCGGCCTGCCGGTGATCTTCCGGATCGGGGTGGAGGACTTCTTCCCCGGCGGGCTCACCGCCGACGAGGGCATGCAGGTCGGGCAGTGGGCCGAGCGCGACGGCGCGGACGCGGTCAGCGTCACGGCCGGGCACTACCGGTCGCTGCCCGCCGCCGAGCGGATGATCCCGCCGATGGCCTACCCGGCGGCCACGTTCCTGGAGTACGCGGCCCGGATGAAGCAGCACGTGTCCGTCCCGGTGATCGGCGTCGGGCGGCTCGGCGACCCCGAGCTCGCGGCCCGCGCGGTGGCCACCGGGCAGCTCGACGTGGTCGCGCTGGGCCGGCCACTGATCGCCGACCCGCAGTGGGTGGTCAAGGCCCGGGCCGGTGAACCGGTGCGGCGCTGCCTGGCCTGCAACCACTGCATCACCAACATGCGCTCGGGCGCGCAGCTGTCCTGTGTGGTCAACCCGGCCACCGGACGCGAGGACGACTACGCCGGCGCCACCGCGCCGACCGGCCGGCGGATCGTCGTGCTCGGCGCGGGCCCGGCCGGGCTGTCGTACGCGTCGCTGGTGGCGCCGGGCAACGACGTCACCGTGATCGACCGGGCCGACCGGCCCGGCGGCGCGTTCCGGCTCACCGGGCTGGCACCGCGGTTCAACGACGTCGCCGCGGCCGAACCCACCTTCGTCGCCTACATCGACGAGCTCGAGCGCGACTGCCGGCGCAAGGGAGTGCGGTTCCGGTTCGGCGCCGAGGCGACCCGGGAGGACCTGCACGACGCCGACGTCGTGGTCGTCGCGACCGGCGCGCACTACCGGCTCGGCCTCGGCGCGGTGGTCCCCCGGCTGCTGCACACCCGCGCCGCCCGCACCACCCTCGCCGCCCGGCTGTTCGCCTCGACCCGGGTGCGTGACTGGCTCTACTACCGGCTCCGCGCCGGCCGCGGCGCCGACCTGGCCCGCAGCCTCCCGATCGGCGCCACCACCGAGGTGGTCGTGATCGGCGACGCGGCCCGGGCCGGCAAGGCCCGCGAGGCCATCACCAGCGCCTTCGACGCCGCGCTGACCCCGACGCCACTGCGCGCCGCGGCTCATCGCTCCCCGGCCGCGCCACAGCACTGACCCGCGGCGCACCAGCTCTCCCACCACGGTCCCGACAACTCTGGATGGTGCTCAATGGGCAACGATGCCACTGCTGCACGACGACTCCCCGAGGTGGCCGACGTCGTCATCGTCGGCGCCGGCCCCTCCGGCGCGATCGCCGCCAAGGCGTTGACCGAAGCCGGCATGTCCGTGGTCTGCCTCGAGCAGGGTGACTGGCCGGACTACTCCACCGCCCGCTCCGCAGAACCCGACTTCGAACTCTCCGCCGGAAACGAGTGGTCGCAACTCCCGAACGTCCGCCGCGGCGTCGGGGACTACCCGATCGACGAGGCCGACTCCGACATCAGCGCGCTGATCTGGAACGGGGTGGGCGGGAGCACCGTGCTCTACGCCGCCCAGTGGATGCGCAACATGCCGTCGGACTTCCGGGTCCGGTCCCTGGACGGGGTCGCCGACGACTGGCCGCTGACCTACGAGGACCTGGTGCCGTTCTACTCGCGGGTCGAGCAGGACTTCGGCGTCTCCGGCCTGAACGGCGACCCGGCCTTCCCGGGCGCAGACACCTACCCCATGCCGCCGGTGCCGATCGGCAAGGCGGGCCACCGGGTCGCGGCCGGCCACAACAAGCTCGGCTGGCACTGGTGGCCCGGGTCCAACGCGATCGCCACCCGCAACCACGGGCACCTGAAGCCGTGCCAGCAGCGCGGGACATGCCTCTGGGGGTGCGTGGACGGCGCGAAGGGCTCGGCGGACATCACGCACTGGCCCGACACCATCGCCGGCGGCGCGCATCTCGTGACCCGCGCGACCGTCTCCACGGTCGAGACCGACGCCGCGGGCCGCGCCACGGGCGTCGTCTACTTCGACGCCGAGGGGGTCGAGCGGCGGCAGCGCGGGCAGATCGTGATCCTGGCCGCCAACGGGGTGGGGACGCCGCGGCTGCTGCTCCTGTCGACCGGCAAGAACCATCCCGACGGGCTGGCGAACTCGTCCGGGCTCGTCGGGAAGCGGCTGATGATGCACCCGTTCGGATCGGTCGTCGGGATCTTCGACGACCCGCTGGAGGCGGCGCAGGGCGCCTACGGGCAGCTGCTGTACTCGCTGGAGTTCTACGAGACCGACGAGTCCCGCGGCTTCCTGCGCGGCGCCAAGTGGAACCTCATGCCCACCGGTGGGCCGCTGGCCATGACCCGGCCCTTCCCCTGGGGCGGCGCCGACTTCTGGGGCGAGCGGTTCCACAGCACGGTCCGCGAACGGCTGGGCCACTCCGCGGTCTGGGGGATCATCACCGAGGACCTGCCCTACGAGACCAACCACGTGACGCTGAGCGCCGACGCGGTCGACGAGTACGGCACCCCGGCGCCGAAGATCACCTACCAGACGTCGGAGAACAGCAGGCGGCTGCTCGACTTCAACCTCGCGCGGGCCCGGGAGTCGTTGGAGGCCGCCGGGGCGTCGCAGGTCGTCATCGCACCGCAGATCCGGGAGACCGGCTGGCACCTGCTCGGCACCACCAAGATGGGCGACGACCCGACGACCTCCGTGGTGGACGGCTACGGCCGGTGCCACGACGTGCCCAACCTCTTCATCCTCGACGGCAGCACCTGGCCGACGTCCTCGGGCATGAACCCGACCGCGACGATCGCCGCGATGGCGCTGCGCAACGTCGAACACATGATCGCGAAGCGCGCCAACCAGGAGGTGCCGGCATGACCGCGACGACCGAAACCGTGTGGACCGCCGACGAGCAGGCGCTGCTCGGCACCCTCGCCGACATGGTGGTCCCCCGCGACGAGCCGATGCCGTCGGCCACCGACGTGGACGTGCACACCGCCGGGGTGGACGCGGTGGCGGCGCTGCGGCCCGACCTCGTCGAGCCGGTGCGGGCGCTGCTCGACCGGGTGCGCGAGCGGGCACCACAGGACCTCGCGGAGCTCATGGCCGATCACCCGGCCGAGTTCCGCGCGCTGGCCGAACTCGTCGCCGGGGCCTACTTCCTGGAGCCACGGGTGGCCGGTCTGCTCGGCTACCGGGCCCGCCGGGCGCTGCCCCTCGGCGACCTGGCGCAGCAGAGCAACGAGCTGGTCGATCTCGTCGCGCCGGTCGTCGCCCGCGGGAACCGCTGGCGCACCACGGACGGGGATGGGGTGCAGTCGTGAGCGACACGCCGGTGAGCGCCCCACCGGCGCCGCCGGGCACCCGGCGGCAGAGCACGAAGGTCGCCTTCGCGAGCCTCATCGGCACCACCGTGGAGTGGTACGACTTCTACATCTACGGCACCGCCGCGGCCCTGGTGTTCCCCAAGCTGTTCTTCCCGGACTTCTCCCCCGGCGCCGGCCTGCTCGCCGCCTTGTCGACCTACGCGGTCGGGTTCGCCGCCCGCCCACTGGGCGGGATGGTGTTCGGGCACTACGGCGACCGGGCCGGCCGCAAGAAGATGCTGGTCATCTCGCTGCTGGCGATGGGCCTGGCGACACTGGGGATGGGTCTGGTGCCCGGCTACGCGCAGATCGGCATCCTCGCCCCGATCATCGTCGTCGCGCTGCGGTTCGTGCAGGGCGTCGCGGTCGGAGGCGAATGGGGCGGCGCCGTGCTGATGGCGGTCGAGCACGCCCCGCCGGGCAGGCGTGGGTTCTACGGGTCGTGGCCGCAGATCGGCAGCCCGCTCGGGCTGGTGCTGTCCACCGCGGCGTTCTCCGCGGTCGGCGTGCTACCCGACGACGCGTTCCTGTCCTGGGGCTGGCGGGTGCCGTTCCTGCTCAGCTCGATCCTGATCGTCGTGGGCCTGGTCGTCCGGCTGCGGCTCATCGAGTCGCCGGTCTTCGCCCAACTCGAGGCCGATGGCGGCACCGCGCGGATGCCGGTCAAGGACGCGATCACCCGGCACGGCGGCAGCGTGCTCGGCGCGGCCGGCGCGTTCATCATCATCAACACCGTCTTCTACCTGGTCACGGTGCTCGGTCTGTCCTGGGCGACCTCGCACCTGGGCGTCCCGCGGGGCACGTTCCTCGGCGCCGTGCTGGTCGCCGCCGTGATCATGTGCTTCACGGTGCCGCTGTTCGGTGCGCTCTCGGACAAGCTCGGCCGGCGACCGGTGTTCGCGGCCGGGGCGATCCTCGTCGCGCTGTTCGCCTTCCCGCTGTTCGCCCTGATCGAGACGATGTCGACGCCGCTGCTGTTCCTCGGCGTCATCGTGATCATGGGGCTGGGCCACCCGCTGATGTACGGGCCGCAGGCCGCGCTGTACTCGGAGATGTTTCCGCCGGCCGTGCGCTACTCCGGCGCGTCGCTGGGCTACCAGATCGGGGGCATGCTCGGCGGGCTCGTACCGCTCGTGGCCAGCGCGCTACTGATCCGCTACGACAACGCGTCCTGGCCGATGGCCGGGCTGCTCGCGGTCATCGCGGTGATCAGCTTGCTGTCGCTGCTCACGATCCGCGCCCGGTACGCTGACGCCCCCACGAGGGAGACCACCGCATGAGCTCACGCGTGCTCGAAGGGAAGACTGCAGCCGTCACCGGGGCAGCCCGCGGTATCGGTCAGGCCATCGCGACCGCACTGGCCGCGGCCGGCGCCACCGTCGCCGTGATCGACAAGGACGCCGGGGGCGCCCGCGTCGCCGCGGAGAAGCTCGGCGGCCCGGCCGTTCCGGCCGACCTCACCGATGCCGCCGAGGTCGAGCGGGCGCTGACCGAGGTGGTCGACGCGCTGGGTGCCCCCGACGTGTTCGTCAACAACGCCGGCATCCTGCGCGCCGGCGACCTGGTCAGCTCCGCCGTAGACGACTGGGACGCCCAGTTCGCCGTCAACACCCGCGCGGCGTACCTGTCGGTGCGGGCCGCGGCCGGGCACATGCGGGCCCGAGCTGCCGGCGGGTCGATCGTCGTGGTGACGTCGAACTGCGCCCGCACCCCGCGGATGGACCTCGGCGCGTACTGCGCGTCCAAGGCCGCAACCGACATGATGGCCCGATGCCTGGCCCTGGAGCTGGCCGACGAGGGCATCCGGGTCAACACGCTGTGCCCCGGCTCCTGCGACACCGAACTGCAGCGCGAGCAGTGGCGGCGACTCGGAATCGGCCCGGAACGCCAGATCAACGGCGACCTGGCGAAGTTCCGTACCGGGATCCCGATGGGCCGGCTCACCACCCCCGAGGACGTCGCCGACCTGGCGGTCGTGCTCGCGTCCGACGCGTCGCGGTTCGTCACCGGGCAGTCCTGGCACGTCGACGGCGGGCAGACGCTGCCATGAACGAGTTCGCAGGCCGGTCGGCCATCGTCACCGGGGGTGCGTCGGGCATCGGGCTGGCGACGGCCCGGTTGCTCGCCGCCCGGGGCGCACGCGTCGCTGTGCTCGACCTCGACCCGACGGGTGTGCCGGACCCGCTCGTCGGCGTGCGCTCCGATGTCACGGACAACGCCTCGGTGACATCGGCCGTCGCCGAGGTCGTCGAGCGGTTCGGCGGGCTCGACGTGCTGGTGAACAACGCCGGAATCGGCGCGGCCGGCACCGTCGAGGCGAACGGGCTCGACGAGTGGCACCGGGTGCTCGACGTCAACCTGCTCGGGCTGGTGCGGGTCACCCGGGCCGCGCTGCCCGCGCTGCGCCGCTCGGACGCGGCGGCGATCGTCAACGTCTGCTCGATCGTCGCGACGGCCGGGCTGCCGGACCGGGCGCTGTACTCGGCGAGCAAGGGCGCGGTGCTGTCGCTCACCCGCGCGATGGCCGTCGACCACGTCGGGGAGGGGATCCGCGTGAACTGTGTCAACCCCGGGACCGTCGACACGCCGTGGATCGGACGGCTGCTCGGTGCCGCCGACGACCCCGCTGCCGAACTCGCCGCGCTGCAGGCCCGGCAACCGACCGGACGACTGGTCGCGATGGACGAGGTCGCGCACGCGATCGCCTACCTCGCGAGCCCACATGCGGCGTCCGTGACCGGCACCGACGTGGCTGTCGACGGCGGTATGTACGGCCTACGGGTCAGGCAGCGCTGACACATGGGCGCCCGATCAGCGGGAGCGCCGACGGGGAGCGCAGGCTACGTTTGCCCGCAGCGGCGAGCGAGGAGGAGGTCGGCCGATGGCACTGGACGAGGGCGTCCGGCGCGCGTTCGCGCGCGCGATCGGTGCAGAGAACGTGATCGACGATCCGGTGCGCTGCAGGGCCTATGAATGCGACGGTCTCACCGGCTACCGCGTCACTCCGGACCTGGTGCTGCTCCCCCGCGACGCCGAGGCGGTCGCCGCGGCCGTGCGGGTGTGCGCGCAGCACAAGGTCCCGTTCGTCGCCCGCGGCGCCGGGACCGGGCTGTCCGGCGGCGCGCTGCCGGTGGCCGACGGCGTGGTGATCTCGCTGTCCCGGCTCAAGCGGGTGCTGGAGATCGACCCGGTGAACCGGCGCGCGGTGTTGGAGCCGGGCGTGACCAACCTGGAGATCACCGCCGCGGCCGCACCGCACGGGCTCTACTACGCGCCCGACCCGTCCAGCCAGCAGGTCTGCACGATCGGCGGCAACGTCGCGGAGAACTCCGGCGGGGCGCACTGCCTCAAGTACGGCTTCACGACCAACCACGTGCTGTCCATGGAGGTCGTGCTGCCCGACGGGTCGCTGGTCACCCTGGGCGGCGACTCGGCCGAGCAACTGGGCCCCGACCTGCGTGGGGTGTTCCTCGGCTCCGAGGGCACGCTCGGCGTCACCACCAAGATCACCGTGCGGCTGCTGCGCACGCCCGAGACGGTCCGTACGCTGCTCGCCGACTTCCCGTCGGTGAGCGCCGCGGGTGACGTCGTCAGCGACATCGTGGCCGCGGGCATCGTGCCGGCCGCGGTGGAGATGATGGACACGCTCGCCATCGAGGCCGCCGAGGAGGCGGTGCACGCCGGCTACACCGTCGGTGTCCCGGCCGCGCTGGTCGTCGAGCTCGACGGCCCGGCCGAGGAGTGCGACGTCCAGTTCGAGCAGGTCAAGGCGATCTGCGACAAGCACGGCTGCACCCGGCTGCACATCGCCGGCTCCCCGGAGGAGCGCGCGGCGATCTGGCGGGGGCGCAAGGCCGCGTTCGCGGCGGTCGGGCGCATCTCCCCCGACTACTTCGTGCAGGACGGGGTCGTCCCGCGCACCCGGCTGGCCGAGGTGCTCGACCGGATAGCCGGCATGGGCCGCGACGCCGGGCTGCGGGTCGCCAACGTCTTCCACGCCGGCGACGGCAACCTGCACCCGCTGGTGCTCTACAGCGCCGCCGCCGGGGAGACCGAGCGCGCCGAGAAGCTGTCCGGCGAGATCGCCGAGCTGTGTGTGGAGCTGGGCGGGTCGCTGTCCGGCGAGCACGGCATCGGCACCGACAAGGCGTGCTCGATGCCGAAGATGTTCGGCGGGGACGACCTGGCGGTCATGCACCGCGTCCGCGACGCGTTCGACCCCGACGGCCTGTGCAACCCCGGCAAGGTGCTGCCCACGCCGCGGCTGTGCGGCGAACGCCCCGGCAAGTACCGACCCCACCCGCTGGAGGAGTCTGGAGTGATCGAGCGCCTGTGACTGCCCCTGCGCCCACCACCCTGCGCCCGACCGACCTGAGATCGACCCGCGAGGCGATCCTCGACTCCGCCGGCGTGCTCGCGATCGCCGGCGCCGGCACCGCCGCCGACTGGGGCGGTGAGCTGCGCCCCGTCGACGCGGTGCTCGACACCACCGGCCTCACCGGGGTGATCACCCACAACCCGGGCGACATGACCGTCTCGGTGAACGCCGGCACGCCACTGCGCGAGCTCATCTGCGAGCTCGCCCCGCACGGACAGCACGTGTCCTTCGACGCCGCCCGCGTCGCCGGCGGCGCGACCGTCGGCGGGCTCGTCGCGACAGCCGACGCCGGCCCGTCCGCGCTAGTCTACGGCTCGCTGCGGGACCTGGTCATCGGGGCCACCGTGGTGCTGGCCGACGGCACCGTCGCCCGCACCGGCGGCCACGTGATCAAGAACGTGGCCGGCTACGACATCGCCAAGCTGATCCACGGCTCCTACGGCACACTCGGTGTGCTCGTCGAGGTCGTGCTGCGACTGCACCCGGTGCCGAGGCGGACCGCGACGGTGGCGCTGGACTGCCCGCTCACCGAGGCCGCCGAGCACGCCCGCCGGGTCCTCGACGGCCCCTACGAGCCGGTCGCGCTGGAGTGGCGGTCGGACTCCGACGGTTCCGGCTCGGGCCCCGCCGCCACCGAGGCCGGTCGGCTGCTGGTCCGGGTCGAGGGCACCGAGGACGCGCTGGGTGGGCGCGTGCAGCGGCTGCGCGAGGCGCTCGGCTCCGTCGCCGTCGAGGCCGAGGACGAGGAGTGGGCCGCGCACGCCGCGCGGGTCCGCGGCGGAACCGGCCGCGCGGTGCTGCGGATCGGGGCACTGCCCTCGGCACTGCCGGGCCTGCTCGCCGCACTGCCCGGTGCGGCGACGCCGGACGCCGCGCTGACCGTCGGCCTGGGCACCGGTGTGGCCACCGCTGCGCTGCCCGCGGACGCCGGCGCGATCGAGAGCGCCCACAACGCGGTGCACGCCGCGGGGGGCACCTCGGTGCTGCGTGCCCGGCCCGCCGGATTCGGCGGCCCAGCCTGGGGCCCGCCGCCGTCCGCGCTCGCCGTACTGACATCCGTGAAGACCGCGCTCGACCCGGACGGCCGGCTCGGCCCCGGCCGCTTCTACCCCTGGATGTGATTCTGCAGTGACGACCCCCGCCGGATCCCCCGAGACGAAGCTGCCGCAGACCGGGCCCAGTTCCTTCGACGCGCACCACCCGCCTGCCCGCGAACTGCTCGACGACTGCGTGCACTGCGGGTTCTGCCTGCCCACCTGCCCCACCTACCAGCTGTGGGGCGAGGAGATGGACTCCCCGCGCGGCCGGATCTACCTGATGGACCTGGCCGAGAAGGGCGAGATCAGTCTGGACGGGCCGTTCACCGAGCACATCGACGCGTGCCTGGGCTGCATGGCGTGCGTGACGGCGTGCCCGTCGGGCGTGCAGTACGACAAGCTGCTGGAGTCGGTGCGCCCGCAGATCGAGCGCAATGTGCCCCGGGAGAAGTCGGACAAACTGTTCCGCGACGCGATCTTCGCGCTGTTCCCGTACCGGCGGCGGCTGCGCGCCGCGGCCGTGCCGGGGGCGCTGTACCAGAAGCTGCGGGTCACGTCGCTCGGGCAGCGAGTGCTGCCGAAGATCCTCGGCAAGCTCCCGGCCCGGCTGGCGGCCACCGAGTCGCTGCTTCCGCCGGTGCGGCTCAAGGACGCGTTCGCCCGGCTGCCGGTGCACACCCCGGCCGTGGGCGAGCGCCGGGCGCGGGTCGCGTTGCTGTCCGGTTGCGTGCAGGACGTGTTCTTCCACCGGGTCAACGAGGCGACGATCCGGGTGCTCGCGGCCGAGGGCTGCGACGTGGTCGTCCCGCGCGACCAGCAGTGCTGTGGCGCGCTGGAACTGCACGCCGGCCGCGAGCCGAGCGCGATCGAGCGGGCCAAGAAGACGATCGCCCGGTTCGACATCCTGAACGTCGACACGATCGTCACCAACGTCGCGGGCTGCGGCTCGTCGATGAAGGACTACGCCCACCTGCTCGCCGACGACCCGCAGTGGGCTGCGCGCGCCGCGCGGTTCAGCGCCCGGGTCCGCGACGTCCACGAGGTGCTGGCCGATCTCGAGCCGCGCGCGCCCCGCCACCCCGTCCGCGGCCGCGTCGCCTACCACGACGCGTGCCACCTGGGACATGCACAGCAGGTCCGCGACCAGCCGCGCGCGGTGCTGCGCAGCATCCCGGAGCTGGAGCTCGTCGACATCCCCGAGGCCGCGCTGTGCTGCGGTTCCGCGGGCATCTACAACATGGTGGCGCCGGAGGCGGCGGCCGAGCTCGGTGCCCGCAAGGCGGCCAACGTGCGGTCGGTGAACCCGGACATCATCGTCACCGCGAACCCGGGCTGCCTGCTGCAGATCGGCAAGCAGCTCTCCGGGAGCGAGCCGGACCGCGCCGCCGTGCCGCTGCTGCACCCGGTCCAGGTGCTCGACGCCTCGATCCGGGGGACGGCCGTCCCCCGGGCCTGAGCACCTCGCCGACGGGTTCAGCACCCGCCCCCGCGCGGCGCCCCTGTTTGCCACGAACGGCACTTTCGTTCA
The DNA here is from genome assembly GCF_012911935.1 of Pseudonocardia acidicola. GTDB lineage: Bacteria > Actinomycetota > Actinomycetes > Mycobacteriales > Pseudonocardiaceae > Pseudonocardia > Pseudonocardia acidicola. Next base: position 20,298 of record NZ_JAAXLA010000098.1, read on the forward strand.
ATAGGTTCGACCGAGCGTGCCGTTCGTGACAACCGTGCACCCGGGGCTCACGCCAGGGCACCGAGCGCGGGTTGCGCGCCGATCGCGGCGAGCCGCTCGGCACGACCCAGTACTCACTGACCTGGCTCTCCACCGCCGGCACGCTGCTGTTGATCGCCGGCGTACTCACGGTGTTCGTGCTCGGGGTCGGCGCCGGCCGGGCGGTGCGGATCTACGGCCGCACCGTGTACGAGCTGCGCTGGGCGATCCTCACCGTCGCCGCGGTGCTCGCCCTGGCCTACGTGATGAACGCGTCCGCCCAGACCACCGCGATCGGGCTGGCCGTCGCCGCGGCCGGTGCGGCCCTCGCGTTCGTGTCGCCGGTCATGGGCTGGTTCGGCGTCGCCGTGACCGGATCCGACACCTCCGCCAACGCCCTGTTCGGTGCACTGCAGGTGACCGCCGCCCAGAGCACCGGCCTCCCACCCGTACTGCTCGCCGCGGCCAACTCCTCCGGCGGCGTCCTCGGCAAGATGCTCTCGCCGCAGAACCTCGCGATCGCCGCGGCGGCGGTGAAGGCTCGAGGGCCAGGAAGGTGCACTGCTGCGCAAGGTGATCGGCTGGAGCCTGGGGCTTCTGCTGGTGCTCGCGGTCCTCATCGCGCTGCAGGCGACGCCGGTACTGGGCTGGATGCTGCCCTGACGTCCGGAAGGGCCGGCACCCCGCCGGCGTTGTACCGGGCGATGAACGACATGACCGCGCTCGACGCCCGGCTGCGCCGCATCGGCCGGCATCCGTTCCGGGCGAAGTTCCGGCTGCGCGGCCGGGACCGGGCGGTGGTGGACCTGCGCGGGATCGCCACGGTCCGGCGGCACGCAGAGGACCTGATCGGCACCCGGCTCGCCCCGGCGCAGCCCCGCAACGACGGCAGACAGACGCCCTACCGCGGGCATCCGGTGTTCGTCGCCCAGCACGCGACAGCGACCTGCTGTCGCACCTGCCTGGAGCGCTGGCACGGGATCCCGGCCGGCCACGAGCTCGACGTGGCCCAACGCCGCTACGTGGTCGAGGCCATCTGCCGCTGGATCGAGGGCCAGTACGCCCCCGACGCCCCGCCGCCGTGACCACCGTGCGTCACCGGGCGAAGTGGTCCCAGCCCGCCGGGCCCTCGTAGGGCCGCCCGTCCACCAGTACGCGCGGTGTCGACGTCTCCCGGACCGCGCCGATCGCCGTCCAGCCTTCGGGGAGCGCGACATCCCGCGGGAACGTCGCCGCCAGGGCGTGATCCTCGCCGCCGGTGAGCATCCAGTGCCGCGGATCGGCGCCGAGCGCGGACGCCACCTCGCTCAGCCGCTGCGGCACCTCCAGCGCCGCGGTCCGCACGTCGATCAGCACCCCGGAGGCCTCCGCGAGGTGGCCGAGATCGGCCATCAGCCCGTCGGAGACATCGATCATCGACGTGGCCCCGGCGACGGCGGCCTGCGGCCCGGCGGCGTAGGGCGGCTCGGGCACCCGGTGCGCGCCGACCACGGCCACCGGCGAGCGGAATCCGCGGGACAGCACGGCAAGCCCGGCAGCCGCCCAGCCC
>NZ_JAAXLA010000099.1 GCF_012911935.1 Pseudonocardia acidicola
CCTGACCCCAGCCCCCGCCCGGCCCCGGGACGCGAGCGTGGCTCTCGCTGCGTCGGATGCAGCGAGCCATTCTCGTGCGATGTGGATCAGGGGGTGTTGAGGAGGTGGAAGTTGCGGCGGAAGTAGACCGCCGGGAGGTCCTCGCCGAGGTGGGTGTTCTCCACCCGCCCCAGCAGGATCGTGTGGTCACCGCCGGGGTGTTTGGCGTGCGCCGAGCAGTGCAGCGTCACGCACGCCCGGGGCAGCACCGGCAGCCCGCGCTCGTCGGCGGCGAACCCGGCGTCGGCGAACTTGTCGGCCCCGCGGGTGGCGAACCGCAGCGCCAGGTCGGCGTGCTCGGGGTGGATCACGTGCACGATCCAGCGCTGCGCGGCCTCGAACACCGGGTGGCATTCCGCGGTGTCGGCCAGGCACACCAGCACCAGCGGCGGGTCCATCGACACCGAGCAGAACGAGGTGGCGGTGAACCCCCACCAGCGCCCCTCGGCGTCGGTGGTGGTGACGATCGTGACCCCGCTGGGGAACGACGCCATCGCGTCACGGAACAGCCGGGCCTGTTCGGGGGCACGCTCGGCGGGTTGCGCGCTCATGAGACCTGCGCCCCGCCGTCGGCCGCGGCCGGGGTGGCCGGCGCCGGCGCGACCGGGAACCCGCTGCCCAGGGCGTGGTCGAGCCGGTTGCGCTTGGTGGTCAGATAGCTGATGTTGTCCGGGTTGGGCGTGATGATCAGCGGTTCGCGGGCGGCGATGCGCACCCCGTGACCGGCCAGGCCCCGGTACTTCGCCGGGTTGTTGGTCATCAGCCGGATCTCCCGGACGCCCAGGTCGCGCAGCATCTGGGCGCCGATGCCGTACTCCCGGCTGTCCACCGGCAGGCCCTGGGCGAGGTTCGCGTCGACGGTGTCCAGGCCGGCGTCCTGCAGGTTGTAGGCGCGCAGCTTGTGGCTCAACCCGATGCCGCGGCCCTCGTGCCCGCGCAGGTAGACCACCACACCGCGGCCGGCCTCGCCGATCTTGCGCATGGCCAGCGACAGCTGCTCGCCGCAGTCGCAGCGCCGCGAGGCGAACACGTCGCCGGTGAGGCACTCGGAGTGCACCCGGACCAGCACCGGGTCGCCGGTGTCCGCGGTCTGGTTGACCTCGCCCATCACCAGCGCGACGTGCTCGCAGTCGTCGACGAGCGAGCGGTAGGTGATGGCGGTGAACTCGCCGTACTCGCTGGGCACCCGGCCGGCCGCCTCGCGCCGGACCAGGGTCTCGGTCTGCCGGCGGTAGCGGACGATGTCGGCGACCGCGATGGTCAGCAGGCCGTGGCGCTCGGCGAACCGGGCCAGCTCCGGGCGCCGGGCCATGGTGCCGTCGTCGTTGGTCACCTCCGACAGCACCCCGGCCGGGCGCAGCCCGGCCAGCCGGCACAGGTCCACGGCGGACTCGGTGTGTCCCGCGCGGCGCAGCACACCGCCTTCGCGGGCGCGCAGCGGGAAGATGTGACCGGGCCGGGACAGGTCCTCGGGCCGGGTCGCCGGGTCGACGAGCGCGCGGATGGTGAGCGCGCGGTCGGTCGCGGAGACCCCGGTCGTCGTCTTGGACTTGAGGTCGACCGAGACGGTGAACGCGGTGCCCCGCGGATCGTCGCTGTCGGTCACCATCAGCGGCAGGCGCAGCGCATCGGCGCGTTCACCGGTGATCCCGACGCACAGCAGCCCGCTGGTGTGCCTGATCATGAAGGCCATCGCCTCGGGGGTGGCCAGCTCGGCCGCCATGATGAGGTCGCCCTCGTTCTCCCGGTCCTCGTCGTCGACGACCAGGACCATGCGTCCGCGACGCAACTCCGCCAGCGCGGCCTCGACGGCCCGGTAGGAACGGGACTCGCCCGGGTTGGCAGCGCCGCCATCCACGTGATCCATGTCATCACGGTAGGAGCGTGACGTGGGCCGGCGGTGTCCGACATCTAGACACGTCCCGCTCCGCGGAACCGGCGCAGCGGCCCCCGGAACGCCCGAATTGCCGCGGCAGCGCTAGAAGACCGTGTTCTCCAGGTCGATGCCCGCGGCCTGCAGCTTGCGGTACAGCGTCGAGCGGGAGATGCCGAGCAGCGCGGCGGCGTCCTTCTTGTTCCCGGCGGTCTCGGCCAGCGCGTCGAGGATCGCGTGCACCTCGGCGCGCTCGAACCGGGTCAGCGTCCGCCGCGGCGCGGCCCGGCGGACCTCGACCGGGACCTCGGCCAGACCCGGGTTGCCGCCGGCGGGCGCCGCGGCGAGCATCCGCTGCACGACCGAGCGCAGCTCCCGGACGTTGCCCGGCCAGGACAGCCGCATGAGCAGTTGCACGACCTCCGGGGCGACCCGCCGCGGCGCGGCGAACGCGCTCACCAGCGCCGGCACGTCGCGCAGCCGGTTGCGCAGCGGCGGCAGCCGCACCTGCTCGGCGTCGAGGTCGGGCAGTGCGTTGTCCTCCCAGGAGGAGCCGCAGGTGAAGGTGGCCGTGCACCGCCAGCCGCGGGTGCACGCCGCGTCGAGGATCGCCGACACGGTCCGCAGGACGGTGGGGGAGAGCAGGTGCAGATGGCGCAGCACCAAGCCGCCCGGGTCGCCCGCCACCGCGCTGCGCAACCCGTCGAGCCAGGCGGCCTCGCCGTCGACCTCGATGGCCGCGGCATCCCGTACGACGACGGGGCCGCCGTGCTCGCGGTGCAGCGCCTGGGCCACCGCCAGCTTGCCCACGCCGGCCTCGCCGCACATCACGACGACCCGGTCGGCCAGCGCGGTCCGGCCGGTGCGGTAGGCGTCGAGAAAGGCGCGATCGGTACCGGCCAGCCCGGGTGGGCCCACGGGTGGCGCGGCCCGGGCCGGTCGCGGCGCCGGTCGGTCCGCCGTCGGCCGGATCTCCACGAGCGCGCCGATGATCTCGCCGCCGTCGCGGACCGGCGTGGTCCTGGTCCGTGCGGTCTGCCCGCCGGCCAGCGGCAGCTCGTTCTCGATCACGGCCACTCCGGAGTGCGCCGACATCGCCCGGGCGGCGTGGTCCCACACCAGCGGCTGGTCGGCGCCGTCGAGCAGCCGGGCGGCCTGCGGGTTGCTCATCAGGATCCGGTCGCTGAGCACCACGATGCCGGCGTGGCTGCGCCGGCTGGCCGACATGAACTGCGCGAGCAGGGCCCGCTCCTGCATCGAGTGCTGCTCGAACAACCGGGTCTCGATGCTGCGTGCGGTCTGCTCGGCGATCAGGGTGACCAGCGTGTTGTTGTGGTCCGCGGCGCAGGTGACGTCGAGGATGCCCAGTGGCCGGCGCCCGAGCGGATCCATGATCGGCACGCCGACACAGGTGAACTGCACGAGCTGGGAGACGTAGTGCTCGTGGCCGTCGATGCGGGTGGTGCGGCCCAGCTCGACCGCGGTGCCCAGGCCGTTGGTGCCCACGGCCTCCTCGGCGAAGACGAAGCCGGCGTTGACGTTGAGCGCGTCGAGCCGGCGTGCCAGGTCCCGCTCCCGGACCCGCCGGTCGAGGATCCGGGCCTCGGCGTCGGTGATGATGAAGCTGATGCCGAGCTCGCCGAGCCGCTCGTTGATGGCGTCGAGCACCGGGCCGGCCGCGCGCAGCAGTCGCGACTCCGGATTCACGTCCGGGCGGTAGGGCGGCTCGATGTTCTCCGGGCGCACCGACCAGCTCGAACAGCGGCGCCACGACGAGGAGATCTCGGCCCGCACCGTGACCGGCGTGGTACCGCAGGAGAGGAACCGCTCCCGTTCCCGGGCGAGCGTGTGGTCGACTGCATTCACTGTCATGCCGGACCTCGTCGTCCTTGTCCGCGGCAGCCGCCGGGCAGGCGCGGCCGCCCGACCGTCACCGATGCTAGGGGGGAGGCGCCCGCGGGCCCTGTCCCAAAATGAATCACGTTCCGGGTTGTCGCTGGTGGAGACGGCTCTTGCGGTGTATGGGGCGGCCTAGACCAGGCCCAGTTTCGGGCGCACCCAGGCGGCCATCTCGGCGATCGCACGGTCGGCCTCCGGCGCGCGGCCGGCCAGGAACGGGAACACGTGCTGCATCTCGGGTACGACGTCGAGGGTGACGTCGACGCCGGCCCGCCGGGCGCTCTCGGCGAAACGCCGGGCGTCGTCGAGCAAGGTCTCGGCGCCGCCGGCGTTCATGAAGATCGGCGGCAGGCCGGCCGGGTCGGAGTGCAGCGGGTTGGCCAGCGGGTCCAGCGGCGAGCCGTCGGGGCCGAGGAACATCCCGGACATCCCCTCCAGGATCGGCCGCTGCACCAGCGCGTCCGTTCCGGCGTTGGTCTCGAGCGTCTCGCCCTTGTGTTCCATGTCCAGCCACGGTGACATCGGCAGCAGCGCCGCGGGCAGCGGGTCCCCGTCGTCGCGCAGCTTGAGCGCGAGGCTGATGGCCAGGTTGCCGCCGGCGGAGTCACCGGAGGTGACGATGTGGCCGGCCGGGACACCGCGGCCGAGCAGCCAGCGGTAGACGGTCACGGCGTCGTCGAGCTGTGCGGGGAACGGGTGCTCCGGGGCCCGCCGGTAGTCGATGACGAGTGCGCGGCAGCCGATGGCCGTGGCCAGGTGCCCGGCGAGCTTGCGGTGGGTGTGCCGGGACCCGACGACGAACCCGCCACCGTGGGTGTACAGCACGACCCGGTCGGCCGCGGCTCCGTGGGGGATGCACCAGACCGCCGGCACGCCGTCGGCGTCGACTTCGGCGTAGCTCACATTCTCCGGTTCGACGGTCGGCTGGTGCCACTCCTCGAAGAGGTTGCGCAGCGTGGGCAGGTCCATCTCCGGGTCGGCGGCCATCCGCTCCGCCCAGCTCTGGTACAGCTCCCGCAGGTAGGCCGACTCGGTGCTCGCCATGACCTCGCTCCCTCCAGGGTGAGCGCCCATGGTCGGTGGGGCGTGCGGCGCAGCCGTGTCCCCTTTTGGGACACCGCGTGCGACACCGTGCCCGCGGTCTGTCCGATCTTCGGCACATCCCGGGCGGGCCGACCGCGACGTGCCATCATCGGTCGACGGGACCGACACCACCCGACGGCGACGACGCCGGGAAGCTGGGGGAGCGCGTGGATTTCGCAGCGGACGAGGACCATCGCGCCATCCGGGAGGGCGTCCGCGCTGTCTGCAAGGACTTCGACGACGCGTACTGGCGCGCCTGCGACGCCGAACACCGCTTCCCGTGGGACTTCTACAAGGCCATGGCGGCCGGCGGCTGGCTCGGCATCGCCGTCCCCGAGGAGTACGGCGGCGGCGGGCGCGGCATCACCGAGGCCTCGATCGTGCTGGAGGAGGTCGCGGCCTCGGGGGCGGCGATGAACGGGTGCAGCGCGATCCACCTGTCGGTGTTCGGGATGAACCCGGTGGTCAAGTACGGCAGCCCGCAGATGCGCGAGACCTACCTGCCCCGGGTCGCCTCCGGCGACCTGCACGTCGCGTTCGGGGTGACCGAGCCCGACTCCGGTACCGACACCGCGTCGCTCACCACCCGCGCCCGGCTCGACGGCGACCACTACGTGGTGCGCGGCCAGAAGGTGTGGACGTCGAAGGCGCAGGACTGCGAGAAGGTGCTGCTGCTGGTGCGTACCACACCGATCGAGCAGTGCGCCAAGCGCACCGACGGGCTGACCCTGCTGCTGGCCGACCTGCAGCGCCCCGAGGTCGACATCCGGCCGATCCCGAAGGCCGGCCGCAACGCCGTGGCGTCCTGCGAGGTCCGCTACGACGACCTGCCGGTGCCGGTGGCCGACCGGGTCGGCGACGAGGGCATGGGCTTCCGCTACCTGCTCGACGGGCTCAACCCGGAGCGGATCCTCATCGCCGCCGAGGCGCTGGGCATCGGGCGGGTCGCGATCCGGCGGGCCGTCGACTACGCCAACTCCCGTCGGGTGTTCGGCCGGCCGATCGGGCAGAACCAGGGGCTGGCGTTCCCGCTGGCCGAAGCGCACATGCGGCTGCGCGCAGCGGAACTGATCGTGCGCGAGGCGGCGTGGCGCTACGACCAGGGCCTGCCGTGCGGTGAGCAGGCCAACACCGCCAAGTTCCTCGCCTCCGAGGCCGGGCACTTCGCCGCCGACCGCGCCATGCAGACCCACGGGGGGTTCGGCTACGCCAAGGAGTACGACGTGGACCGCTACTGGGTGGAGTCCCGGCTGATGAAGATCGCGCCGATCTCCCAGGAGATGGTGCTGAACTACGTCGCCGAGCACGTGCTGGGACTGCCGCGCTCGTACTGAGCAACCGATACCCTCCGGCACGTGGAGATCCTCAGCAGCCGGGTGCTCGTGCGCCCGGTGGACCCGGAGACCACCACGGCGTTCTACCGCGACACGCTCGGGCTCGCGATCTACCGCGAGTTCCCCGGAGGAACGGTGTTCTTCCTCGGGCCGGGCTTCCTGGAGGTGTCGGGGCGCAGCGACGAACCTGCAGGGGACGGGATCGCGTTGTGGCTGCAGGTCCGCGACCTCGCGGCGACCCACCGCGAGCTCACCGACCGCGGGGTGGAGGTGCTGCGGGAGCCCCGGCGCGAGCCGTGGGGGCTCGACGAGATGTGGATCGCAGACCCCGACGGCACCCGCATCGCGCTGATCGAGATCCCCCCGGAACACCCGCTCCGCCGCGACACCCGCACCCCTTAGCCCCCGGCGGGTGCCATCAGGGTGGCTTTGCCGCCGCCCAGTGCCGCCACAGCCACCCCATGGCGGCGGTGTCAGCCGGCGTGGCGGCGGGCGCCGGGGCCGGGGACGGCGTGCAGGCGGGTGTCCGGGGTGAGGGGGTGCCCGTTCTCGCAGCGCAGTTCGACGTGTACCGCGCCGCCGCATTCCGGGTGTTCGATGCGCAGCGGGGGACCGGCCTCCCCGGCGAGGTGCCGGTCGCCCCAGTCGAGCATGGCCAGCACGACCGGCCGCAGCTCGCGCCCGGCGTCGGTCAGCTGGTACTCGTGGCGTTCCCGCCGCCCCGGCTCCCGGTAGGGCACCCGCCGCGCCAGTCCCGCGTCGACCAGTGTGGCCAGCCGCCGGGTGAGCACGTTGCGGGCGATGCCCAGGTGGCCGGCGAGGTCGTCGAAGCGCCGCACCCCGTTGAACAGGTCGCGCAGTACGAGGACCGTCCAGGCGTCGCCGATCAGCGCCGCGGTGCGGGCCACCGAGCAGGTGCTGCTGTCCAGCTCGGTGTAGTCCATACCGGACAGGTTAGCCGTGCTGAGTTGCGTTTAACAACTGATCGCGCCGACCGGTCGGCCCGCCGCGCCGGGCGCCCCGTTGTCACGAACGGCACTTTCGCTCAATAGGTTTGAACGAAAGTGCCGTTCGTGACAAGCGGGGGAGGGGGCGCCATGGCTGGGCGGACGATCAGGCGCGGGGTGGGCCCGGAGCACGTGTCGGCGGAGTTCCGGGAGTTCTGGGCCGAGCGCCGGCCCGGGATCCTCGTCACCCCGCGGCGCGACGGCAGCTCGCACGCGGTCCCGGTCGGGGTCACCCTCGACATCGAGGCCGGCGTCGCGCGGGTGATCTGCAGCCGCGGCTCGCAGAAGGCGCGCAACGTCGCCGCGGCGGGCCCGGACGGCGCGCGCGTGGCCGTCTCCCAGGTCGACGGCCGGCGCTGGTCGACGTTGGAGGGGCGCGCGGTGCTCCGCGAGGACCCGGAGTCGGTGGCCGACGCCGAGCGTCGCTACGCCCGCCGCTACAAGGTGCCGCGGGTGAACCCGCAGCGGGTGGTCATCGAGATCGTCGTGGACCGCGTCCTCGGGATGGGCTGACGCAGCCCCCGGGGATGCCGCCCACCCCTCGGATACGGCACTCTGTAACGGTCAAGAGGTCACCGTCCCACCGTCGCGGGGTGACCGCCGGCGACGCCTTGCGGGGGGAGCGACCCGATGAGCAGTGCATTCGAGACGGCCCGAGACGTCACCGACGACCCGGCCGGCAACGTGGTCCGGCTGCCCGACGGCGGGGCGCGGCACAGCGGCCCGGTCCCGGACCTGTCGATCGCGACGCTGGGGCCCAGCCGGATCACCTCGCCGCTGGCGCAGCTGCTCGACGCCCGGCAGACCACCGAGCACTACGTCGACGAGCACGACCGGGTGCTGCTCGACGACACCCTGGCCGGCATCTCCGGCCGCGGTGGACCGCTGCACGAGCTGCCCGGGATGGAGCCGTGCGGACCGCGCCGGAAGATCTTCTTCGACCCGTCGAAGACCCGCGCGGGCATCGTGACCTGCGGGGGGCTGTGCCCGGGACTCAACGACGTCATCGCCGGGCTCGTGCGCACGCTGACCTACCACTACAAGGTCCGCAGGGTGGTCGGGTTCCGCAACGGCTACCAGGGATTCATCGCCGACTACGGCTACGACGTCGTCGAGCTGACACCGGAGGCGGTGCGCGACATCGCGGTCGACGGCGGCACCGTGCTGGGTACCTCGCGCGGCCCGCAGGACCCCGAGGCGATCGTCGACTGCCTGGAGCGGATGCACATCAACGTGCTGTTCGTCGTCGGCGGTGACGGGTCGATGCGCGGAGCGATGCGGATCGCGCGGGTGGTCGCCGACCGCGGCCTGCTGATCTCGGTGGTCGGCATCCCGAAGACCATCGACAACGACATCCCCTACATCGACCAGAGCTTCGGCTTCCAGACCGCGTTCAGCGTGGCCAGCGACGCGATCCGGGCCGCGCAGGTGGAGGCGAAGTCCACCGCGAACGGCATCGGGCTGGTCAAGCTGATGGGCCGGCACTCCGGCTTCATCGCCTGCTACGCCGCGCTGGCCCGCAGCGGCGCCGACGTGGTGCTGATCCCCGAGGTGCCCTTCACCCTCGACGGCGACGGTGGGCTGCTCGCGCACCTGCGCCGCCGGGTCGCCGAACGCGGGCACGCCGTCGTCGTGGTTGCGGAGGGCGCGGGGCAGGAGCTGTTGGAGAGCCAGGGCGACGCCGATGCGTCGGGCAACGCCAAGCTCGCCGACATCGGCCCTTACCTGCGGCAGCGCATCGCCGACGACTTCGCCGCCGCCGAGGTGGAGACCTCGATCCGCTACATCGACCCGAGCTACGCGATCCGCAGCGTCCCGGCCAACCCCTACGACAGCGTCTACTGCGTGCGGTTGTCGCAGGCCGCGGTGCACGCGGCGATGTCCGGGCGCACCGAGATGGTGGTCGGCCGGTGGCGGCGGCGGTTCGTGCACATCCCGATGTCGCTCGCGGTGAGCCGGCGCAACCAGGTCGACCCGCACGGTGACCTCTGGATGGCGGTCCTGGAGTCGACCGGCCAGCCGGTCCGCTTCGCCTGACCCTCCCGCACGCAGCAGCCTCGTTGCCGTTCCCGGCCCGGGAACGGCAACGAGGCTGCGTGACGGGGGTTGATACCGATGTCAGGTCAGTCGCGGAACTCCGGGATGATGTGCTCGGCGAAGATCTCCAGCTGACGCTTGGCCTCGTCGATCGGCATCAGGCCCTGGTCGAAGAACCAGGAGAACCACTCGAGCTCGCCGTCCTCGCCGTGGATCTTGGCGAGATCCTCGATGTCGCGCTTGATGTCGTCGACCGTGCCCACCAGGCCGTACTTGGTCTTGGTGAACCGCTCCATCGTCCACTCCTCCTTCGGGAGGAGGCCCGGGAACTTCTCCTTGTCGCCGGGAAGGCGCAGCGCCTCCCAGAAGCCGAAGCCGGAGAAGTAGATCTGGAAGCCGTAGTAGTTGGTGCGCTCCATGAGCTCCCAGGCCTGCTCGCGGGTGTCGCCGAAGGCGACCGCGCGGAAGGCGCCGATGCTCTGGCCGAGCTTGAGGTTGCGGCCCACCTCCGCGGCCGAGTCCTGATAGAGCTTCGCCAGTGCCTTGAACTGCTCCGGCTCGGCGGTGAGGATGATCGGCATGACACCGTTGTGCGCGGTGTGGATCATCGTCGAGGGGGAGACCGAGAACGGCTGGAACGCCTTCGGGTAGGGCTGCTGCAGCGGCTTCGGGATGACCGAGATGCCGCGGATGTGCCCGTTCTCGTCGATCTCGTCCGGGTGGCCGTACTGTTTGGTCCACTCGGCGGCCGGCCAGCGGGTGATGCCCTGCTTCGGTGGTACCTGGTAGAACTGGCCGTCGTAGGTGAGCAGGTCCTCGGTCCACGCCTTGTAGACGATGTCGAGGTACTCCTCGTGGACCGCGCGGTTGTGCTTGTCGTCGTCCCCGCCGTCCATCGGGGTGCCCTTGACCGGCACGTGCTGGCCCAGCACGTTCACCCATCGGTCCTGGTAGCCGCGGGCGTACCCGCCGTAGACGCGGCCGCCGGTGAGGTGGTCGAGCATCGCGACCTGCTCGGCGACGCGCAGCGGGTCGTTCGCCGGCAGCACCAGCGACAGCGGCGCGAACGAGATGTTCTTGGTGCGGGCGGCCAGGTCCGCGTACAGCATCATCGGCTGGACGGAGGCCTCGAAGCCCTCGGAGTGGAAGTGGTGCTCCGTGGTGGAGAAGACGTCGAAGCCGGCCTCGTCGGCCATGATCGCCAGCTCACGGACTTCGGCGATCATGGCCTGGAAGTGCTCGTTGTCCCGGCCGATGGGCCGCTTCGCGGCGCGTTCCTCCAATGTGGCCGGAATCGTCGGCAGGGTGAACAACTGGAATTTCACCGATGAACTCCTCAGATGTTGCGTCTCGGTCCAGGGCGCGCCGTTGCGCCGATCGGACCAGGGCCCGTGCTCGCCCTGCTATCTGACATCGGTATCAGCCGTGACGCGTGTCTCAGATTGCTGCACGGCGACCCGCGGGATGTGCCACGCCGCCGACGCCCCGGCGGGGTGGTCCGTGCGAGGCTGTCGGCCGGTGCGACGGAGCGGGAGGGCGGGTCCATGGGTGAGGTGTTCGTACTGGTGCACGGCGCCTACCACGGCGGATGGTGCTGGCGGCGGGTGGCGACACTGTTGCGGGGTGCCGGGCACGAGGTGTTCACCCCGACCCTGACCGGGCTGGGCGAGCGCGCCCACCTGCTCTCCGGAGACGTCGGCCTGGGCACGGTCGTGCAGGACGTGGTGGCCGTGCTGGAGACCGAGGAGCTCACCGACGTGGTGCTCGTCGGGCACAGCTTCGGGGCGCTGGCCGTGCTCGGCGCGGCCGACCGGGTGCCCGAGCGGATCCGCCGCCTCGTGCTGCTCGACGGGCTGGTGGTGGATGCCGGGCAGACCGGCTTCGACGGGTTGCCCGCCGAGGTCGTCGCGCAGCGGGAGGCCGACGCGCAGCGGCGCGGCGGCGGCATCGCGATCCCGCCACCGCCCGCGTCCGCGTTCGGGGTGCTCGACGCCGACGACGCGGCCTGGGTCGAGCGGCGGCTCACCCCGCATCCGTTGCGCAGCTACCGTGAACCACTCGCCGTGGACAAGCCATTGGGCAACGGCCTGCCGGTGGCGTACCTGTACTGCGCCAACCCGCCCTACACCGCGATCGCGTCCGGACACGAGATCGTCCGCCGGGAGGGCTGGACGTGGCACGAACTCGCCACCGGCCACGACGCGATGATCAGCGCCCCGGAGCTGGTGGCCGGCGAGCTCACCCGCTGACCGCGCCCCGGCTCACGTCGCCGCGGCCGACTTGACCTCGACGTCGAGGTCGACCGCGGCGGGCTGCCGCTCCGGGTGGCCACCGCACTCGCGGTGGAGCACCGGCATGATCTCCTCGGCGAAGTACTGCATCTGGGCCTCGATCTCCTCGCCTGCGAAGCCGCCGAGCTCGAACCAGGTGTGGAACATGAAGTCGTCGTATCCGCACTGCTCCTTGATCTTCATGATCGAGTCGATGACGTACTGCTTGGAGCCGTGGATGGCCACCTGCTTCTGCCGCAACAGGTCCGCGGTGACCTTCATGTCGAGGTCGTAGAACGGCTCGTCGGCCTCGGCGAGCACCGCCGCGAAGCCGAACGGGCCGTAGTAGTCCCACTGCAGTTCGAGCGCCCGCCCGGCGCGGTCCATGTCACCGAGCCCCTTCTCGACCACGTGGATGTAGCGGCAGGTGACCACGCCGCGGCGCTTCTCGGCGTCCCAGCCGTACTTGAACTGCCCGCGGTCGAGGCGGTCCGGCCAGCCGGCCTGCTCCGCGGCCTCGTAGTAGCGGTCGATGTTCTGCTTCAACCGCGAGTTCGGCTCGACGATGAAGTACCCGTTGATGCCGCGCTCGGCGGCCCACTTCACCGAGCGGGGGCTGGTCAGCGGCTCCCACATCTGCGGGTACGGCTTCTGCACCGGGTGCGGGTAGACCGAGAACTCCAGCAGCTTGGTCGTGGTGGCCTGCACCGGGTTCCCGGCCGAGTACATGTCCGGTGCGCCGACCTTGATCACCTGCTCCAGGTCGCGGCCGCGACCGGGCTCGCTGAAGTAGGCCAGTGTCTGCTTGTGGTTCCACTTCGTGTAGGAGGGCGGGAGCGAGAGGAACTCGCCGTGGTGGGAGAAGGAGTCCTCGGTCCAGGCCTTGAGGATGACCTCGTAGGCCTCCTCGTAGTAGGCCCGGTTGCGCTCCTGGTCCTGGATCGTCGAGCCGTAGGCCCAGCCGAAGACCTCGTTCTCCCGCGGTTGATACCCGCGGCCGATGCCGAACTCGAGGCGCCCGCCGCTGATCACGTCGAGCATCGCCGCCTGCTCGGCGATGCGCACCGGGTGCCACCAGGTGACGATGTTGGCCGCCTGACCGAGCCGGATGTTCTTGGTGCGCGCGGCGATGGCCGCCTCGCTGACCAGCGGGTTCGGGCTGAGCTCGGCACCCTCGGGCTGGAAGTGGTGCTCGGTCTGGAACCAGTAGTCGAAACCGAGCTGATCGGCGAGGATGCCCTGGCGCACCTGGTTGACGATGGTGCGCTGGGCGGACTCGTGGGTCTGCTGGAGGGTGCCGTCGTTGACCACCACGCCGCCGTCGTAGTCCACCTGCTTCGCCGGCAGATCCGATGCTCCGTTGTGGAACACGCCGATCTCGATCATTTCGCCCTCCATGCCCTGATGGGGGCGGCCGACCGGGAGGCCCGGCGACCGCCGACACGATGTCCCGATCGCTCCGGTCCCCAGTGTGGGCGGACGACGTTCGGCGGCTACCGCCGAACGTCCCCAAGTGCAGCTAGTCGCCGGCGCCCTCCGGCGCCTCCACCTCGCGGCGCAGGATCTTGCCGGTCGGGCCCTTCGGCAGCTCGTCGACGAGCCACACGTGCCGCGGGTACTTGTAGGCCGCGACCCGGTCCTTGACGAACGACCTGAGCTCATCGGTGCCGGCTGATGCTCCGGACTTCAGCGCGACCGCGGCACCGACCTCCTCGCCGAGGTCCGGGTGCTTGATCCCGATGACGGCCGCCTCGGCCACCGCCGGGTGCTCGTAGAGGGCCTCCTCGATCTCGCGCGGGTACACGTTGTATCCACCGCGGATGATCAGGTCCTTCTTGCGGTCGACGATGAAGTAGAAGCCGTCGGCGTCCTTGGTGGCGATGTCACCGGTGCGGAACCAGCCGTCGGGGATCGCCTCCGCAGTCGCCTCCGGCCGGCCCCAATAGCCCTTCATGATGTTCTCGCCGCGGATGGCGATCTCACCGGGTTCGTCGACGCCGACCTCGTTGCCGTCGTCGTCGACCACCTTCATCTCGCAGCCGCGCACCTGGAAGCCGATCGAACCGGGCTTGCGCTCCCGCCCGGGCTGGTTGAACGACGCCACCGGCGAGGTCTCCGACAGCCCGTAGCCCTCCAGGATCGTGCAGCCGAACTTCTCCTCGAACGCCTTCATGATCTCCACCGGCATCGCCGAGCCGCCGGAGATGCAGGTGCGCAGGGTGGACATGTCCGCCGAGTCCGCGTCGTCGTGGTGCAGCATCGCGGCGTACATCGTCGGGACGCCCTCGAACACGGTGACCTGGTCGCGACTCACCACCGACAGCGCCTTGCCGGCGTCGAAGCGCGGGACGAGCGTCAGGCACGCCCCGGAGGCGACGGCTGCGTTGAGCCCGCAGGTCAGTCCGAACACGTGGAACAGCGGCAGGCAGCCCATCAGCACGTCGTCGGGGCCGATCTCGATGAGCGTCTCGACGGTGGTGCGGGCGTTGGAGTCGAGATTGTGGTGGGTGAGCTCGGCCCCCTTGGGCTGCCCGGTGGTGCCGGAGGTGTAGAGGATGACCGCGGTGTCGTCGTCGGCGCGCTCGACCGGCTCGGTGACCGGCTCGGCGGCCCCGAGCTGGTCCGCCGACGGGCCCAGCGCACCCACCACGACGCTGTCGATCCCGACGGCCTCCGCGCCCTCGGTGACGGAGTCGCCTGCGCCGTCCCAGCCGAACACCAGCGACATGCCGGAGTCGGAGAGGTAGTACTGCACCTCCCGCGTCTTGAGCAGGGGGTTCATCGGCACGACCGCGGCCCCGGCCAGCAGTGCGCCGTAGAACAGCACCGGGAACGCCGGGACGTTGGGCAGCACCAACCCGACCCGGTCACCGGGGGAGATGCCCCGGCCCTTCAGCATCCCGGCCACCGCGGCGGCCGCGTCGAGCAACTCGCGATAGCTCAGCACGTTGTCGTCGAGGCGGACCGCGGGACGGTCGCCGTGGTGCTGTGCCGTGGCCACCAGGTTGCCGGCCAAGTTCGTCATCGTCGACCCCACGCTGCTCGTCGCCATGTTGCGACGGACCCTAGAGGTCGCCCCGGCGACGCGGCCGGATGAGCCGGTGCCGCGTCGCCGTCACCGCGGCGTCCCGGTGTCAGCGCACGTCGGTCTCCTCCGACGCCACCACCTGATCGATCATGTGCTGGATCCTCTCGGCAGGCAGCGCCACCGCTGTCGCCCAGAAATAGATGATCAGACTGAAGACCGCGACCACGACGATGTCCCACCACAGCGGGAAGATCGGATCGCTGAGCGGTCCGAAGTCGCTGAGATACACGATCAGGCCCATCCCGATGAGGTAGACCGGGAGCCATTGGGCCGCCTTGACATCGAGTTCGGGAGTGATCGGGTTGAGCTTGAACACCCGGTTGGCGATCAGGATGACGTATCCGATCAGAATGGCCACGCCGAGCTTCCAGTCGGTATCCCATCCGGACCACAGGATGAGCAGGTTGGCGACGATGAAGGCGATCGGGGACAGCACGTGGGCGGCCGGCAGCCGGTAAGGGCGCTCGGCGTCCGGCAGCCTGTTGCGGAACACCCCGAGGGACAGGGGCGCGCCCGCGTACATCAGGACGCTCGCGCTCGTGATCAGGCCGACCAGTGACTTCCAGCTCGGGAACGGCAGGAAGCAGATGCATCCGACCACGAACGCGGTGATCAGGCCTGCCCAGGGAACCCCGCGCTTGGTGGTCCTCTCATAAACCGTCGGCACGTACCCGTTGCGGCTCAGGCCGTACGCGACCCGCGACGTCGCCGTGGTGTAGATCAGGCCCGTACCTCCGGGCGAGACCACGGCATCGATGTACAGGACCGCGGCCAGCCACCCGACGCCGACGAGCATGGCGAGCTGCGCGAACGGTCCGGTCAGGGCGGTGTACGCCGCGCTGTCCCAGGTGCCGTTCACCAGGGAGGCGGGCAGCGCGCCGATGAAGAAGACCTGGAGGGCGATGTAGATGATCGAGCCGATCACGATCGAGCCGATCACCGCTCGGGGGATGTCCCGCTTGGGGTTGGAGCTCTCGCCGGCGAGTTGGTCGGCCTGCTCGAAGCCGAGCAGCGCGAAGATGATCCCGCTGGTGGAGACGGCCGCGAGGATGCCCTTGGCGCCGTCCGGATTGAATCCGTTGGCAGCGGTGAAGTTGCTCGTGTCGAAGTTGGCGGCCGCCAGGACGAAGATCGTCACCAGCGGCACGCCGACCTTCCACCAGGTCGCGGCGCTGTTCGTGCGGGCCAGCATGCGCACGCTGAGGAAGTTGATCGCAGTGAGTACCGCCATCAGGGTGATCGCCGCCACGACTCCCGGCGGCGTCAGGACGTGCTGGCCGTTCACCACCTCCATCCAGTCACTGGCGAACGAGTAGTGCTGCCCGTACTGGATCATCGCCATGACCTCGATGGGCGCGACCGTCGCCGCCTGCAGCCAGGAGAACCAGCCGAAGGAGGCGCCCGCAGCGCCACCGAAAGCGTAGTGCGGGAAGCGGGCGGTTCCCCCGGACAGGGGGTACATTCCACCCAGCTCGGCATGTACCAGGGCGAGGATGGCGATTGCCGCCGCGCCGATCACCCAGCTGATGATCGCAGCCGGGCCGGCCGTCTGGAGGGCGGTTTGGGCGCCGAACAGCCAGCCTGAGCCGATGATCGACCCGGTTGACGCCCAGATGAGGCCGATGAATCCTATCTCTCGTTTCAGTCCGGTTCGGCCCGAGGTGGGCGAACTGACGGGCGAATCTGCCAACGGCCTGCTCCTGACCTGCAAAGCTGTTTCGGGTGATGGCCTGAGTGCGGTGAACAAGATCGTGCTTGTCAACTGGTGTTGCTTGTGCTTTGTCCGACGCGGCGGAATGGACCTTCCGATTGCACATCGGGCGGTCAGTTGTAGATGATCCGGAACGTCGGAGCCAGGTACTGGTGCGTATAGGCCGTCGCTTTGTTGCCGGTCTCCTGGCAGCTTCCGCCGTGGATGAGGCAGAGGTACTCGGTTTGGGTCACGGTATTGGTGGTGAACGTCGCTGCCCATTGCACCGTTCCCGCCCTGTTGCCGGGAACGGTGTAGGTCTCCCCGCCGCTGACTCCGTAGGTCTTGCTGGCGCTGTACCCCACGGCCGCCGAGATGTCGCCGAGCGAGACCGTCACGGTGCCGTTGACGCTGGTGGTGATCGACGTGGACAAGGTGCACGTCACGGAATGGGATGTCGGGTCCGGCGAGAAACGCACGCAGTCGGCCCAGTCGCCCACGGTCGGGTAGGGCTTGCTCACCGCCGTGACTTTCCACTCGTAGCGGGTGGGGTTGTCGGCGTAGGCGGGGGTCGTCAGGGTCGTCAGTATGCACAACGCGAGCCCGAGTGCTGCGGCTACAGGGGGCCATACCCTGCGCGAGACGCCGCCTCTGTCATTCGTCCGGCCGGGGAATCTGAGTTTCTCATCGTCATGACCAGTGGGCTTCCGGTCGGCGGAGTCTCTCCCCATCTTCCCCCTTTTGGCTGTACTCACTGCGTCGGACGCATGCGACCGAACGGGTGACGTCGTGGCCCGGGAATGATCTACCGACATTTCGATGATGTCAATCCTTCGACCGGTAGGCCCCGGATGTCCCGGAAGTCCGGTGCGTGATGTGCCGTATGTCGGATGATGCCGAGAAATACCGAATAAAAGGGGGATGTCCGGCTTTTGTCGCGCCGTTGGGGGCGCGAACGGCTCGGAGGCGAGCGGACCGGCGTTGACGCCCTGGAACTCTTATCCTAGTTTTCGGGCAGCGCCAGGGGCGGACGTGACGGGCGGCGGCAGCGGAGCCGCGGTCCGCGGGACCCGCCCGCGCGGGAGGCGGCACGCCCATGACGGCCACCCGATCGGCACCGCCCGCGAGCGGGCTGCGACCCGGCATCGTGACCGCCACGTGGGCCTCGGCCCTCGCCGAGACCTATCGCCGTTACGGCGGCGAACCCGCGGTGCGCACCGGTCCCGGGGAGGTGCTCAGCTACGCCGAGCTCGGCCGCCGGGCCCGGCGGCTGGCCGGTGGGCTGGCCGCGCTCGGGGTGCGCCCCGGCGACCGCGTCATGATCATGACGATCAACCGCCCGGAGTGCTTCCTCGTCGACCATGCGCTGGCCGCGGGCGGGTTCGTCCGGGTCGCGGTGAGCCACCGGTTGCACGCCGGCGAGGTCGCGCACATCGCCCGCGACTGCGAGCCCGCCGCGATCGTCGTGGACCGTGACCGCGCCGCGGGCGTCGCCGCCGCGCTGGCCGCGACCGACCTGTCGGTGGCGGTGATCGCCTTCGACGACGACTCGCCGGTCCCGGTCGACGCGCGCCTGAGCGAGCTCGCCGCGCACGACGAAGCGGAGTCACCGCCGGTCGAACCCGAGCAGCTGGCCTGGTTGCCCTACACGTCCGGGACCACCGGCGAGCCCAAGGGCGTGATGCTCAGCCATCGCTCGCTCATGGCGTGCTTCCGCAACCTGCTCGTCGAGCTGCCGGCCGTCGAGACCGGTGACGTGGTGCTGCACGTCGCCCCGCTCACGCACCTGTCGGGCTACCTGGGGCACGCCTACGCCACCCGCGGGGCGAGCCAGGTGACGCTGCCGGAGTTCACGCCCGAGGCCACGCTGCGGGCGATCGGGCAGTACGGCGTGACCGTGCTGCCGCTGGTTCCGACGATGCTCAACATGATGCTGCCGCTGCTCGAGGAGCAGGACTGGCCGGTGGAGACGCTGCACACGGTGCTCTATGCGGGATCGGCGATGGCCCCGGACCGGCTGGCCCGCGCGGTCGCGTGCCTCGGTGAGGTGTTCGTACAGGCCTACGGGCTGACCGAGATCCCGTTCCCGCTGGTGGCGTTGTCCAAGGCCGCGCACCGGTTCGAGCCGGGCGGCCCGCCACCGGCCCGGCTGGCCTCGGCGGGGCGGGTGAACCCGTTCGTCGAGGTCCGGCTGCGCCGCCCCGACGGCACCGACGCGCCCGACGGCGAGGAGGGCGAGATCCAGGCCCGCACCGACACCACGATGCTCGGCTACTGGAACCGCCCCGACGCCACCGCCGCGGTGCTGCTCGAGGACGGCTGGGCGGCCACCGGCGACATCGGCCGCATGCAGGACGGCTACCTGCACATCGTGGACCGCAAGAAGGACATAATCGTCACCGGTGGGTTCAACGTGTTCCCCGGTGAGATCGAGAACGCCATCTCGTCGCTGGAGGGCGTCAGCGAGGTCGCCGTCGTCGGGGTGCCGGACGAGCGGTGGGGCGAGTCGATCCGGGCCGTCGTCGTCGTCCGCGACGGGCACACCGTGACCGCGGACGACATCGACCGGGCCTGTAGGGAGCGGATCGCGGCCTACAAACGGCCCCGGTCGGTCGACTTCGTCGACGAGCTGCCCAAGACCGGCACCGGGAAGATCCAGCGCCACGAGCTGCGCCGCCGGTACTGGGCGGGGCAGGACCGCCGGGTCGGTGGCTGAGACATGCGCGCCACCGCGTCGACCATGACGGAGAGAGTCCAGTGACCACATCGACCACACCAGCCCCGCTCGCCGGGCGGTTCGACGCGATCCCGCTGGAGAGCGTGCTCTTCGGCCCCGGTTCCTCGGGCGGGCTCGCCGCGGAGTGCGAGCGGCTGGGCATCTCCCGGCTGCTGCTGATCGCCTCGCCGAGCCTGGCCCGCGCAGTCGACGTCCACGCGATGTTCGACCTGGCCACCGGTGGCCGGGTCGCCGGCGTGTTCACCGGCGTGCGCCCCCACGTCCCGCACGACGTCGTGCTGGCCGCGGCCGAGGCGGCCCGCGCCGCCGGGGCCGACGGCGTGCTCAGCGTCGGCGGCGGCAGCCCGATCGATCTGGGCAAGGCGGTGAGCCTGTGCGTGGCCGAGGGCGTGCGCACCCGCGAGGAGCTGCTGCGCTGGCGGGTGGTGTTCTCCTACCCGGACACGGTCGAGGTCCCCACGACCACCGCGCCGCAGCTGCCGCACATCGCGGTGAGCACGACGCTGTCGGCGGGGGAGTTCACCAGCATCATCGGCGTCACCGACACCGAACGGCTGGTCAAGGACCTCTACATCACGCCGAGTCTGGTGCCACGGATGGTCGTGCTCGACCCCGAGCTGGCGGTGCACACCCCGCGCGACCTGTGGGCCTCGACCGGGATGCGCGCCGTCGACCACGCCGTCGAGGCGCTGTGCTCGACGACCGCGCAGCCGGTCACCGACGCTCTGTGCGCCGACGCGCTGCACCGGCTCACCCGGTACCTGCCGGCGTCGGTGCGCGACGCCACCGATCTGCACGCCGCGGGTCAGTGCCAGATCGCGGCCTGGCAGTCGATCTTCGGGCTGACCAACGTCAACCTGGGGCTCAGCCACGGCATCGGCCACCAGCTCGGCGCCCGGTGCGGCGTGCCGCACGGCATCACCTCGTGCGTGATGCTGCCCGCGGTGCTCGAGTACAACCTGGAGCACACCCGGGACCCGCAGGCCCGCATCGCGGAGATCTTCGCCGCGGCGTCCGGGGTGGCGGCGGACCCGGCCGCGGGCGCGGGAGAGCTGGTGCGCCGGTTCATCGCCTCGCTCGGGCTGCCCACGTCGCTGCGCGAGATCGGCGTCGAGCGGTCGGTCTTCCCCGCGCTTGCCCGCGACGCGATGGCCGACCTCATCGTCGCGTCGAACCCACGCCCGGTGACCGGCGAGGACGAGGTCGTCACGATCCTGGAGAGTGCGTACTGATGACGCTGTCGCAGGCGCACGGCATTCCACCCGCACTCCTGGAGTTCCAGACCACGCTGCAGCCGCCCCCCGGTGACTCCGCGGCGCGGCTGCTCAAGGGCTTCGACGCGTACACCAACGCCGACCCGCCACCGGTCGCGGCCGTGCACGCCGGGGTGCCGCTGCGCGAGGAGGGCGGCTGGCGGCTCGGCGCCGACGTCACCGTCCCGCGCGGCACCGGGCCGTTCCCGGCGGTGGTGTACCTGCACGGCGGGGGCTGGGTGATGGGTTCACCGTGGACGCACCGCCGGCTGGCCGCGGAGCTGGCCGCGCGCGGGCTGCTGGTGGTGTCGGTCGACTACCGCCGGGCACCCAAGCACCGGTTCCCGGGTGCGGTCGACGATGCCGCGTTCGCGCTGCGCTGGGCGCACCGGCACGTCGCGGAGTACGGGGGCGACCCCGACCGGCTGCTCGTCGGCGGTGACTCGGCCGGCGCGAACCTGGCCGCCGCGCTGCTCGCCGCGGGTGTCCCGGGCGCCACCGAGGTGCAGGCCGCGCTGCTGTTCTACGGCGTCTTCGACTACCACCGGGCGCTGCCCACCCTGTCCGGGCTGCTCGGCGGGGACGACGCCGCGAGCCAGCTCTACCTCGACCCGGCCGACTTCGACGCGCTGCGCGGCGACCCGCGCCTGTCCCCGGAAGCCCACGTCCGGGGTTTCCCACCGACCTGGATCACCGTGGGCGAGCGCGACCCGCTACGGCCCGAGTCGGAGGCGCTGGCCGCCAGGCTGGCCGTGGCCTCGGTGCCGCACGAGATGCACGTCGCGGCCGGTGCCCCGCACGGCTACCT
>NZ_JAAXLA010000009.1 GCF_012911935.1 Pseudonocardia acidicola
TGTCGATGAGCTCCTGCTCCCGGGCGTTCCACGTCGCGAGCAGCCCGGGCGACGGCGCGGTGCCCATCAGCCCCGGGTGCACGATGCCGGTGAACGACACCCCCGGGATGTGCCGCGAGGTCGCGGTACCCCCGCGGAAGTCCCAGATCACCTTGTAGGCGTCCGGGAACTGCTCGGTCAGGAACCCGCCACCGTTGCGGGTGGCGAACACCCCGGTGTAGCCCCAACCCTGCCCGGCCAGCGGCCCGGAGTCCTCCTGCGGCACCGGGCCGACGTCGAGGATGTCCACGACCAGCAGGTCACCGGGCTCGGCGCCCTCGACCGCGAGCGGCCCGCTGAGCACGTGCACACCCGGCAGCGGGGCGTTCAGCACGTCCTCGGCGGAGTCGTCGTTGTGAATGGCCCCGTCGAACCACTCCCGGCACTCCACCCGGAACACGTCATCGGGCCTGACCTGCACCTGGGCCGGGATATCGGGGTGCCAGCGATTGTGGCCCACGATCTTCTGGTCGGTGAACTTCTTGGTGTTGTCGAGCGGGAACACGACTTGCGGCATCGAGCTACTCCCTACTCAGTGGTAGATGCGGCGGTCGAGACTGACGACGGGCTTTGCCGGGGCGCAGCAGCAGGCAGATAGCACGGCGAGCAGGCAGCCGTGGTGACGCGGAGGGCGCCGGCAATGATCCGAACAGTAATCCGACGGATTCCACGGAGGAACACCTCCTTGCCCACGATCCGCTGACTACTGGCCGGGCGCGGCGACCCAGCGGATACGGTGCGCCGAGCGGCCAATGGAGGCACCCCGGCGCCCATCAACCTCCACGAGCCCGTCATGGGCCTGGGAGGCACACGTGAAGTGTGCCCCAAGCGGACCTGCCGAACAATAGGATCGGGACCGGGAAACGCCGTCCATGGGGACAGGAAGGCCATGCGACACATATATTCCCTGACGACAGGATCACGCCACCTGCCGTTCTGCTCAAATATCAAACTGAAAGCTCCGGCCCCGCAGGTCGGACACCGACAGCACTGCGGTCAGCCGCGATTCAGTTGCGTGTCCCTCCTCCATTCTTCCCCTCCACACCCGTTCGATCGGCGCAGTGCCCGGCAGTGGAGCCGCCCGCCCAACTCTCGCCCGAAACCGGGGTGATCCACAATTCGCGAATCGACCGGAGAAGTGATTCTCGACGTCATCTCACTGCTTGCGGAAGCTCACGCGCGGTCAACCAGAGCCATGGCGGCGTCCTCGTCGCCGCGGTTCCGGCGATCTCGATCACCGAGAATTGGGGGTTCCATCATGGCCCCACGGTTTGCGCACCGCCAGGCTTGTCGCCCCGATGGCCTATGTCGACCGCCGACGCGACGGATTGGACACGACTTACGCCGGGCCACAGCCATGGATGACGCGCAATCAATCCCTTGAGAGCAAGGATCTCATGCACCGCAAGAAGCGGATTCACGGGCAGAACGGCGTTTCCCCACGGTGTCGGACATCCACGCAGACCGGGTCCGGCACCCAGTCGAACATGAACGTCAACGAGGTCATCGCCAACCGCGCCGACCAGCTGCTCGGCGGCCAGTTGGGCAGCAAGACCCCGGTACACCCCAACGACCACGTCGACATGGGCCAGTCGTCCAACGACACCTTCCCCATCGCCATGCACCTGGCCACCCTGTCGGCGATCCGCAACCACCCACTGCCGGCGGTCGGTGAGCTCGCCGGCGCGATCCGGGCGAAGGCAGGCTGCACGAGCTCGCCTCCGGTGGCACCGCCGTCGGCACCGGGCTCAACGCCCCGGATGGGTTCGGTGCGGCGATCGCCGCGAAGCTCACCGAGCTGACCGGGCTGCCGTTGGCCACCGCGGCCAGCAAGTTCGCCGCGCAGGACTCGCTCGATGCGATGGTGGCGACCAGCGCCGGCCTGCGCGGCGTGGCGGTCACGATGCGGCCGATCGTCGTCAACAACATCCTGCACACCGCCCGTACCCTGCGCGAGGCTGTCCTCGCCCTCGGCGTTTCCGCCGCCGGCTTCGAGCGGATCGTCGACCCCCACGCAATGGTCGGACACCCGAGGCAGGACCTCGGGCTGCGGGGCAGCGGGTGATGTGGCGAGCACGGCGCCGATATCGACCGAAGATGACTGCGAAGTGCTGACCTTCGCGGGCGCAGGCGGGACGAAAGTCCGTCCTCCATCCCGGCCACCGGGCCCGAGGATGGCACTCGCGCTCTCCCCCGGCAGGGGGCGGAGCGCTCACCCGGTCCCGCCGAGACGGGGGCTGTCCGTGCCGATACAGACGCCGATACAGACAAGGAGGGACGACATGCAGACAGACATTCCGCAACCACGGGGTCTCGCTGGGCACTTGCTGCAACGGGAGGCGGCCCGGTGGTGGTGGGCGCCCCTCGTGGCCGGGATCATCTGGTTCCTCATCGCCTGGCTGGTGCTGCGCGCGAACGTCACCTCGCTGGCAACCGTCGGCGTTCTCGTCGGCGTGGTCTTCCTCGTCGCCGCGGTCACCGAGGGAGCCCTGGGCGGCATCATGATCGGCGGCTGGAAGATCGTGCACTACGCGCTCGCCGTGCTGTTCCTGCTGGGCGCGTTGTGGTCGTTCGTCCGGCCGATCAACACCTTCTTCGCCCTGGCCTCGACGCTGGGCCTGCTGCTGTTCCTGCAAGGGGTCTTCTACATCGCCCGCAGCCTCGCGCTGCGCGACGAGAGCCCCTACTGGTGGCTGGGGCTGACCTGCGGGGTGTTGATCGTCCTGCTCGCCCTGTGGGTCTCCACCTCCGACCGGGTGTGGGACCTGGCCGGCCGCGCGGCCTTCATCCTGCTCTGGGTGGGATTCATGGCCATCTTCCGAGGGATCTCCGACATCGTGCTGGCCTTCGAGCTCCGCCGGCTGGGGCAAGGGGCGCAAGACCGGGAACCGGTAGGCGTCGGCGCGCCGCCGCCCATCCCCGCCGAGGAACGCCGTGCACCGGCGCAGGCGCAGCCGGACAAGCAGCCCCGCTCGTAGCCTGGGATGCGGCCTCCGTGCCGAGCGGCGCCCCAGCCGGTCACCTGCTCAGATCGGCCCGGACGCAGTCGGCGGCGTGGGTTCGGCCCGAGCATGCCGAACGTCGACCTGCCCGAGGGACACGTCGATTCGTAACCCGCCATCGCGCGCCGTTGTCGTGGGCACGTACAGCCGACACGGCACCCGTCCCCGTCAGGGGTGGATCGTCCACAGCGGCCGACAGGGCGGCCCGTGCCCGGCCCGCTGCGGGCGGCTCCCATTACAGTCGTGCTTCTCGAGGCCCACGCCGCCTCCAGGAGCGCGCACGCATGAACGCCCTGCGCCGTCACGAGGACCGGATGCCCGCTGTCGGATGCCTCCGTGGCCGGAGGGGCTGTTGTGGCGGGGCGCGCCGACCAGCGCAACGGTGCGCGCACGGTGACCGGGCTGGTCGAGCGGATCCTGGCCCTGCCCGGCTGGCTGGTCCTGCTGCTCGTCGGCCTGCTCGTGTTCGCCGAGGACGCGCTCTTCGTCGGCTTTGTGATCCCCGGGGAGACGGCCGCTTTCCTCGGCGGCGCGGCCGCGAAACTCGGCGACGTCCCGTTGGGTGCGGTGCTCGTCGTGGTGATCGTCGCCGCCATCGTCGGAGACAGTGTCGGCTACGAGATCGGCCGCCACGCCGGCCCGCGGGTGCGGCGGCTGCGGATCTTCACCAGGTACCGCAAGCGTCTCGACGACGCCCAGGAGTTCCTGGCCCGCCGCGGCGGTAGCGCGATCTTCCTCGGCCGGTGGGTCGCCTTCTTCCGCGCCGTCATGCCGTTCCTCGCCGGCGCCTCCCGAATGCAGTATCCGCAGTTCCTCGGCTACAACGCCGCTGGCGGTCTCACCTGGGGCGCCACCGTGGTCATGCTCGGCTACGCCGCCGGCGCCGCCTACGCCCAGGTCGAGAAGACCTTCGGCGGCGTCACCGCCTTGGTCGTCGCCGGGGTCGTCGGCGCCGCGCTCGTCATCTGGCGAGTGCGCAAGCACTTCGCCGAGCGGCGCGCCGACACCCCCAACGGCAGCTGACGCCGCCCGCACCCGCCGCGCCCACGACCGCCGACCGAGACCGCCGACCTCGGAGAGCTTCCCGTGCTCGACCGGCCACGGGCAGCGCCGCCCAACAGATCATCCGCGGCGAGGGCCTGCCGACGCCGAGGCCGTCCACTCATACGAGGGCACGCGGGAGATGAACACCCTCATCGTCGGGCGCGCCATCACCGGGCACAGCGCCGTCGTCTGAGTCTTCGTTCAGCACTCGTCGAGCCGCGGGAGGGCCACCTCGCGCACGATGAGCTGGACGGCGGCCGCAATGGGGATGGCGACCAGGGCGCCGATGATGCCGAGCAGCGTTCCGCCGAGCAGCACCGCGACGATGGTCGCCAGTGGCGACACCTGCACGGCTCGGCTGAAGATCCGGGGGGACAGCAGATAGTCCTCGAAGAGCCGGTAGACGACGAAGTACCCGACTGTGCCCAGGGCGACCGGCAGCGACACGGTCCACGCCGCCAGGCAGACGACGACACCGGCGATGGTGGAGCCGACGGTGGGGATCAGGTCCAGGAGCCCGACCAGAACCGACAGCAGTAGCGGATACGGCACCTTGAAGATCAGCAACCAGATGTAGGTCAGGATCGCCGCGACCAGCGAGGTGGCGAGGTTGCCCAGCACGTACCCGCTGACCCTGGCGGCGATCTCGTCCCCCAGCCGGATGACCCGGGACCGCCGTGACCTGGGGATCAACCGGTGGAATCCGGTGCGCAGCTCAGGCAGCGAGCCGAGGAGGTACACGGTCAGCACCACCACCACACCGGTGGAGGCCACGGCGTTGACCACCACGACCCCGGCTCCGAACACACCGCCCACGATGCCACCGCTCCTGCTCGTGAGAGCCTGCTCCAGACTCTGCTGCAGGTGGAACCGATCGTTCAGCCTGCCGACGAGCGAGTTGTGATCGGTCAGCACCTTCAGGTACGTCGGCGCGTGTGCCCTGAAGGCACCGACCTGTGCGATCAGCGGCGGGACCGCGGCCGCAACCACTCCGCCGACGACGGCGAGCAACCCCCCGCACACCGCCGCGATCGCCGCCCAGCGTGGCACCCCCCGGCGCACCAGCGAGGCCACCGCCGGTTCGAGCCCCACCGCGAGAAACAACGCCAACCCGATCAGAACCAACACGTTCCGGGCGCTGACGATCAGCGCGACCAGTCCGCCGGTGAGCGCCACCCCCGCCGCGCCCACCAGGCCGACCCGGAAAGGCGATCGGCGCTCCCCCGCTCGGTCCGACCGCCTCGCCTGCCGGTCGGCAGCGGACGCCCTCGGGAGTACCGCAGCTATCGGCGCCATAGGTCACCACCGTTCATCGCTTGTGAGGTCCGGCCACCACGTCATGGTGGTCCGCCCCGGCCCTGCAGGAATGAGCCAGGCGCACGGAACTCCGACGCCAACGTGCCGCCCTGGCTGCTCCGCGGGCCGGGTCGTCACCGACCTTGACCCACGCGGGCGGTGGCTGCACGGCACCCGGATTCGCGGCCAGCTCGACCGTCGAGTACCCGCAGGAGGTCTGATCCCGGGGGACGAGCACCGGCGCGGATTTTGGCCTGTCGGGTTCATGATCGGTGAGCCTGCGGCCGGTGAACATGGTTGCCGTGAGCAGGTGGTGGACGCGCTCCGGCCTCTCGACGCGACCGGGCCGACGGCCCGAGGTCCGGAGGCCACGGCAGAGCTGGTGGACGTGGCTGGGAGTCCTCGGGGCGTTGGCACGGCTCGGGCCCCGCGGCCCTGACGGACAACCCCTGCCGCTACCGGACCGCGTTCCCACCGGCACCACCCCGGACGGAGACGGGGTCGTCGTCGGAATCGGTCCGGTTACCGTGGAGGCGTACATCGACTTCCAGAGCCCGGCCAGTCGCCAGTTCCAGGAGCTGGCCGGCCCGACGCTCGCCGAACTGGTACGCCTCGGCGAGATCAGGCTGATCTACTACCCGACGAACCTTCTCGACGGCAGGTCGGCCACCCAGTACTCCACCCGGGCGGCGGCGGCCGCCGGCTGCGCCGCGGACGCGGCGAAGTTCGTCAGGTACGCCAGCACGCTGTTCGCCCACCAACCGCCCGGGGGCGGGTCCGGGCTCACCGATGACGAGCTCATCGAGCTGGGCGCGGCGGCAGGCCTGTCGGGGCCAGGCTTTGCGCGTTGCGTGCGCGCCGGCACCTACCGTGACTGGCCGTCCTACGTGACCGCGGCGGCTCTCGGACGCGGTGTCGACAACACCCCGAGCGTCTTCGTCGACGGCCATGAGGTGCCGGCCCGACCCGACCACATCCTCCGCGCCGTCCACGCCGTCACTGGCTAGCCCGTGGCCAGCCCTGCTGCCTCACCATGCGGCGCTGACCGGCCGCCGCTTCGTCTGGACGGGCGCCCGGCACGCGTGACGCTCCGGCACAGGCCCCGCTGACGGTGCCGCGGGTTCCGTGCTGGTGTCAGTCCTCGTCTCCGATGGCTTTGCTCACCTCCGCGGGAGACCGGTACTCCTTGTCGAGCAACTTGCGCAGCGCCTCGAGGACCCGCTCGTCGGCGCCCTCCTTCTGCGCCTGGTTGATCAGCTGTTCCCTGGTCGCGGGATAGTCGACACCGGAGAGGTGCCGCTGCACCTCGACTGGGCTCACAACGGCCATGGGACGCGGCTACCCATGGCCGGGCGGATGAAACGAGCCTGATCCCGCCGGTGCGATCAGCCTTCGGGCGGGGCGCTCTCCGACTCGGCTGGCCACGGCCCAGGCGTACAAACGAACTATGGGCGACGCACTGTCGGCGTACCGACGGAAGCGCTCCGCGTCGCGCACGCCCGAGCCGATGCCCGTCGCGGGGACACCGCCGCGCGGCCGCGATGACGTGTTCGTCATCCAGGAGCACCACGCACGCCGGCTGCACTGGGATCTGCGGCTCGAACGCGGCGGGGTGCTGGTGTCCTGGGCGCTGCCCAAGGGATTGCCCACCGATCCGCGGACCAATCACCTCGCGGTCCAGACCGAGGACCACCCGCTCGACTACGCGAGCTTCGAAGGGGAGATCCCACCGGGCGAGTACGGCGCCGGCCGGGTCGAGATCTGGGACCGGGGCACCTACGACTGCGAGAAATGGACCGATGACGAGGTCAAGGTGGTCCTGCACGGACACCGGGCGCAGGGCCGCTACGTGCTGATCCACACCGACGGCAACCGCTGGCTCATCCACCGGATGGACCCGCCGGCACCATCGGCCACCGCCGAGGGTGCGGATCCCATGCCGACGCTGCTGCGCCCCATGTACAGGACGCCACCCGTATCCGGCAGCTGACCCAACAGGTGCCCGTCGTGTACTACGCCTTCGATGTGCTCTACCGCGACGGCCGATTGACCATCGGGCTGCCCTACCGACAGCGGCGGCGGCTGCTCGAATCGCTGGAGCTGCACGGGCCGCACTGGGACACCCCGCCGTACAGGGCCTGAGGCGCTGGCCGAGTCGCGCAGGCGGGGCCTCGAGGGCGTCCTCGCCAAGCGGCTCGTCTCCGTCTACGAGCCCGGGCGGCGCTCCAAGAACTGGATCAAGGTCAAGCATCAGCTGATGCAGGAGGTCCTGATCGGCGGTTGGCAGCCGGGCAAGGGCCGACGTGCCGACACGATCGGAGCCCTGCTGCTGGGCATACCCGGGCCGCGCGGGCTGGACTACGTCGGCAAGGTCGGCACCGGCTTCAACCGGGAGATCCTCGAGGACCTCCTCCCCAGGCTGCGCACGCTGGAACGCGAGACCTCCCCCTTCGCCGAGGACCCGCCGGCGCGTGAGACCAAGGACGCCCACTGGGTCACCCCAGAACTGGTCGGCGAGGTGGCCTTCACCGAATGGACCCGCGACGGCCGGTTGCGGCATCCCACCTGGCGCGGCCTGCGCCTCGACACATCGCCTGCCGAGGTCGTGCGCGAATCCTGATACGGCTCGGGTTCAGGCCGTAGGCGACCAATCTTGCGCCGCCTCGACGATCTGCTTCGCGAGGGTGACCGCGGAGCGGTAGGGCTCGTGATCGATCGACCCGCCCGCCTTCAGGGTCTGCTCGGCGTCCTCGGCGAGGGAGTCCAGCAGGGCTGCGAGGGATTCGGCGATGGAGGGGGTGAGGATGGTGATCCAGCGGGCGTTGGCGTGCACGTGTGGGTAGATGGAGTCCACCGCGTCGAACTCGTCCAACGGGTCTTTCAGTCCGGGGAGCACCCCCTCGCCCTCATCATGTCGCGGCCGGACGGCCGGGAACGCGGCGGGCACCGGCACGTGCTCCAGAGTCGTGCGGTGTCGCTCCAGCACGCCGCCGTCGACGTCGCGGTCGCCCCACCGCCACGGTCCCGGCGTTGCGTTGCGGGCGATCCGCCGCAGCACCTCGGCCGCCTGATGCAACCAGTCCGCAGCGGTCCACGTGTCCTGCGGGGTGACGTTGGGGTCGATCATCCTTGCCTCCCTCCCGCTGAAGGTTGCCTCCCTCGCACCGGAGGCAGGGTCGTTGCTGCGGTTGCCGGCCTGTGGAGGCGGATCGAGTGCCGCCAGACCAGGGTGGTGATGGCCATGACGAGGATCAGTGCCATCAGGATGAGCAGTTCGAGTCCTTGTGGGTTCCAGCGGAACGACTGTTCGGCTTCGGCAGTCAGGATGAGCACACGGCGGATGCCGGCGACCAGGCCCACGACGAGGAAGGGTTCGGGATCCAGGGCGCCCCGGTGCCGGATCGCTATGGCGACGGTATGCAGCAGTTCGGCGACGATGAACAGCAGCAGGGTTTCGTCGAGGACCGCGAGCACGATCACCGGCAGGTCGTAGCCCCCGGCCAGGACGATCGCGATGTGGCGCACGGTGTCGGTGATCAGCACGAGCCCCAGCCCCGTGAGCAGGATCGCGACGACCACGTGGATCGTGTCTTCGGCGACCTCGATGGCACGAACGGCGTGCGCCAGGAGCCCGCCGGGCCGCAGCGTCATGCCACCGCGAGTTCGATGTCGTAGTACTTGCGCTGCCCGGCGCGGGACTCGGCGGCCAGCAGCGCGCAGCGGTGGACCTTCTCGAAATCGCCGTAGGGAAACTTGTAGCGGCCCTTGTTGTCCTCGTCTTCGTCATCGTCGAACCCGAGATGCCACCTGGCGTACTCGCCGATGCTGTGCTGGGCGATGACGTCGTTCTCCTGCTGTCGGGACGGCGCGTGCTCGCTCCAGGCGTCACGATCGTCGACGACGTAGCGGCCCGCCATGATCAGGTCCCGGGCGCGGTCGAACGCCCGCTCGTTCAGTTTGACCGTCATGGTCCTTCCATCCGATGTGGTGGTGGTGGTGTGGCTCGCCCGGCCCGGCTGCGTCGCGGCCGGTGTCGCCGCACGTCAGCCATCGTTCGCGCCGGGCGGGAGCGGCTGGAGGTGGCGAAGGAACCAGTCCCGCGCCAGGCGGGCCACCTGCTCCAACGCCCCGGGTTCTTCGAACAGGTGCGTCGCACCTGGGATGACCGCGAGCCGGGTTCGGCCGCCGAGCTTCCGCATGGCCCGGCGGTTGAGTTCGATGACGACGGGGTCGCGTTCTCCGACGATCAGCAAGGTCGGCTGGTGCACCTCGGGCAGGTGCGTATCGGCCAGGTCGGGGCGCCCTCCGCGGGAGACGACGGCCTGCACTGTGTTCGGCCGGTTCGCGGCGGCGATGAGCGCGGCGGCGGCGCCGGTGCTGGCCCCGAACAGGCCGATACCCAGCCCGGCGGCGGGTTCGCTGTGGGCGATCCAGTCAGCCAGGGCGGTGACCCGCACGGCGAGTAGGTCGATGTCGAACCGCAATTCCGCGGTCCGCAGGTCGATCTGCTCCTCCTGTGCGGTGAGCAGGTCGGCCAGCACGGTGGCCAGGCCGGCGCGGTTGAGCTCGTCGGCGACATATCGATTGCGCGGGCTGTGCCGGCCGCTGCCGCTGCCGTGGGCGAACAGCACCGCCCCGCGCGCCGGCTCCTGCGGCACCCCGAGGTCGGCCTCCAGCACCACGCCGGCGGCCGGAATCTGCAGGCTCCGGTGGATGACGCTTGGCGCGCTCACTGCGTCCCCTCTCAGACGGGCGGCGGCGAGGGCACTCGTACTGCTCGGGCCGCCGCATTGTCAGACCGCGAACGGGTAGGTCTCGGGGACCTCGCCGGTCTCCCAGAGAGACGTCCGCTCCAGCGGTTCGACCGCGCGGGTGTCGTCGATGTGGATCACAGCGTCGAACTGATCGGCCACCCGGGCGTGGAAGTAGTGGCTCTGCCGCTCGGTGTCGGGCCGGTAGATGACGCCGATCGCCCGTTCCAGGCGCGCCGCGCGGAGCACCTCAGCCGCTTGCGTGGCAGCAGCTCTGCCGGGGTCGGCCGCGAACGAGAGCATGAACTCCTTCTGGCCGACCTCGTGGAACAGCTCCTCCACGCTGCCCGGCAGCGCCGGGCGGACCCACTTGCGCTGCGCCTCCCCACCCCAGTCATCAGCAGCGGTAACGGTCCCGGTATAGGTGGTGAAACCGAGGAGCCGGCAGTCATCGCCGTGCCGTTCGCGCACGAGCTGGCCCACGTTCAGCTCGCCCTGGGCCGCGATCTCGGTCGCGCGCACGTCGCCGAGGTGGGAGTTGTGCTCCCACACCACGATCTTGGCGGGGTCACCGCGTTGCCGGGTCAGGTGGTTCTGGACCGCGTCAAGCGTCTCGACCATATGGCGGTCCCGCAGGTTCCAGGACAGGACGCGGCCGCTGAACATCGAGCGGTAGTACTCGGCCGCATCCTTCACGACCTTGGCGTTCTGCTCGGCGTAGAAGACCTCGTCCTCGGCCAGCAACCCGTCGCGGCGGGCGTACTCCAGTGCGTGACGCTGCAGGTCGACGAGCTGGTCGACCACCTCCTGCTCGCAGGTCTCTCCCGCACCCAGGGCGGCGGCCAGGCCGTAGGTCTGGCCGTCGTCGGTGCCGTAGTGGTCGAAGCAGGCGTAGCGTTCCCGGGCCCGCTGGGCCGCCTGCGGGTCCACCCGGTCGAGGTAGGTGATCACCTCGTCGATGGAGCGGTAGAGGCTGTAGAGGTCCAGGCCGTAGAAGCCGGCCTTGCGCCGCTCGTCACCGACGCGGTCGTTGTGCTCGCGCAGCCAGCCGGCGAAGTCGAGGACGGTCGCGTTGCGCCACATCCAGGTGGGGAACCGCTGGAAGCCGCGCAACGCCTCCTCGGCGTCGGCGTCGTCACCGCGGCCCCGGACATACCGGTTCACCCGGTAGGCGTCCGGCCAGTCCGCCTCGACCGCCACCGCGCAGAACCCCTTCTCCTCGATCAGCCGCCGGGTCATCGCCGCGCGCGCGGCGTAGAAGTCGCGAGTACCGTGCGACGCCTCCCCGATCAGTACGACATGCGTGTCGCCGACCCGATCGAACAGCACCTCGTCCGGCGGTACGCCCTCCTCGGTCGGGATCGCAGCCGATCGGATCACGTCGGTGTCGCTGAGGAGTCGCCCGCCAGCACGCGCGGGGGCCGATGCCGCCGCGGCGCGCAGCAGGTCTCGGACCTCCTCGTCGGTGGTCTGGGCGAAGTCCCAGTACGACTCGCCGACCGCGAAGAACGGCGACGGGGTCGTCGCGCAGACCACCTCGTCGACCAGCGCGGCGAGCTCCTGGCAGGTCGACTTCGGCGCCGCCGGTACCGCGACGACGATGCGGGCCGGCCGGTGCTCGCGCAGCGCGATGATCGCCGCGTGCATGCTCGCGCCCGTCGCGAGGCCGTCGTCGACGACGATGACCGTCTTACCGGCGAGCTCGGGCATCGCCCGCCCGTCCCGGTAGACCCGCTCCCGGCGCGCCAGCTCGCGGCCCTCCTGCTCGGCCACCCGCTCGACCACCTCCGGGGTGATGCCCAGGCCGCGCACGACATCGTCGTTGATCACCAGCACCCCGCCGCTGGCGATCGCGCCCATGGCCACCTCCTCGCGGCCGGGCACGCCCAGCTTGCGGACCACGAACACATCCAGCGGGGCGCCCAGAGCGCGGGCGACCTCGTAGGCCACCGGCACCCCACCCCGCGGCAACCCCAGGACCACCACATCCGGCCGGCCCCGGTAACGGTCCAGCAGCCCGGCCAGCACCCGCCCGGCATCCCGGCGATCCCGGAAAACGCGATCCGCCATGCCATCCCCCTGAAAGTGCGTGGAGCCTCATGCTGCGCAGCACGGTGGCCAGGTCCGGGTCATCGAGCTTGATCGGGTGCTCGGGCGCTTCGAACCGGCGGCGCTCGCCATCGTTGAGCACGGGCACATCCCGGACGTAGCGGAAGCTGTTTCGGCCGGACCATCCCGTTGCCGAGCTCGCGTCCGGTCTTGGCGGGTGGGGCCCCGCCCGAGTCCAGGTCCCGAGGGCGATGCTGACCCTGACGCCGGATCGGATTGCATGACAATGACCTCCGCGAAGCGGGTGAGGCCCTCATCACATCCCCGCTGTGCGTGGTGAGTGCGGCAGGGAACGTGGCGCCGCGAGTCAGGCCTGGGGCCCTACTGGTGGCTTCACCTGGTGATCCTGCCCGCCCTGGGACCGGAAAACCTCACTCTGCCAGCACAAGGACCAAGGCCGGGTTCGCTCTCACAGTGCAGTCGAGCGGCAGGCGGCTCTGGGACTCGACCGTTGCGCGACCAACGCTGGAACCGGTTGTAGAGCGCCTTCCACGGCCTGTACCGCTCGGGCAGGTCCCGCCGGGGCCCGCTCTCGAACAGCATCCCGTTGATCAGTCGCCGGTCATCCACCCGCGGCCGCCCACACGCCCCCGACGGTGGCAGCAGACTGCGGCTTCAGCCGTTGGCGGCGCGAGCCGAGCCGGGCAAGCGGGGGTTCGGCGTGGAGGACCGGGGCGGCGCCGGCCCGGCTCGCGCGGTGTGTGGCCTGCCTGCCGGGGTACCCGGTCGGCCTCGTGTGCGGTTGTCACCCGAGGAACGCGGAGGCGGGATGCCAGACGGGGAGGAGCGCCACGGCAGTGTCGGGTCGGGAACCCGATGGGAAGCCGTCGCGCACGGCCCGCATCGCACCCTGGCCACCCTGAAGACGCTCGGTCCCGGGTTGGTCGCCGGGGCCTCGGATATCGATCCGACGACCGTGGCGACGATGGCGGTCGTCGGCGCCACCACGATCTACGCGTTGTCCTGGCTGGCCTGGCTGCTGTTTCCCATGCTGTGTGTCGTGTTGGTCATCGCCACGCGGGTCGGGGCCGTCACCGGACGCAACCTGCAAGAAGCCGTGCGCGACCGGTACGGTCCGGCTCCACAGTGGGTCCTGCTGCTGTCCGTCGTGGGGGTCAACATCCTCACACTCGCCGCGGACATCCACGCCGGTGGTGCAGCGCTGGGTCTGCTGATCCACCGCGACAGCAACTGGCTGCTGCTGCTGTTCGGCGGCGCGACGCTGGCGCTGCTGCTGTGGGGCACCTACGACGAGGTCGAACGAGTGCTGAAGTTCGCGTTGCTGATTCTGCTCGCCTACCCGGTCTCGGCGGCGCTGGCCCATCCCGATTGGCGACAGGTGCTCGGGAACACCTTCCTGCCCCATTTCTCGACGAACAGTGACTACGTCGCCGGCGCCGTGGCGATGCTGGGTACGGCCATTACCGGCTACGTCTATGTGTGGCAGACGGTGCAGGTAGCCGAGGAACAGCCCGGCGAAGGGCTCCGCAAGGTGCGACAGCTCGATGCCATCGTCGGCACCTTCTTCTCGGTGGCGATCATGTGGTTCATCCTGATCGCCACCGGCGCCACGCTCGGCGTGCAGCACCGACCGGTCGACACCGCGGAGCAAGCGGCCCAGGCGCTGGCGCCTGTCGTGGGCCCCTACGCCAGCGCTGTGTTCGGGGTAGGGCTGCTCGGGTCCGCGCTGATCGCCGTCCCGGTGCTGCTGGCGACCACGGCCTATGCGGTGTGTGCCCAGTTCGACCTGCACAGAGGACTGTCCGAGCCGGTCCGCAATGCCCCGGCGTTCTACAGCGTGATCACGGCGTCGACCGTGGTGGCGGTACTGATCAGCGCGATCGGAGTTTCCACGATCCGACTGCTGTTCCTGGCCAGCATCGTGGCGGGGGTCGCCACACCCATCGGCCTGGCCGCTCTGATGCTCGTCACGACCGACTCGAGGATGATGGGCGACCGAGCGGTGCGTGGCCCGCTGCGAGTCGCCGGCTGGGCCGTCACCGCGATCGTCGCGCTCTTCAGCCTCGCCTACCTTGTTCAGCAGGTCATCGGCGGTGGGAACGGATCGTGAACGCGTTCCGAAACGGAAGAAAACCGTACAACCGGGCGGAAGCGGCCTCACGACGGTGAGGTAGCCGGCCCGAGTCAAGTGCCCAGAACCTCGAATCCTCAACTCGAAGCAAACGCCTCGACCAGGGAAACGCAACCCGCCCGACTGGACGGAAGGATTCAAGACTGCGACACTCTGACCGCCGAAAAAAGAGCAACAGCGGATCCGGCGACGAAAACCACCGGTCAGGGTGGAGCTGAGGGGATTCGAACCCCTGACCCCTTGACTGCCAGTCAAGTGCGCTACCAGCTGCGCCACAGCCCCTTGCCGATGTAGAGAACAGTACACGGCCCCCTCAGGCCCCTCGCAACCGGGTCGTCCTCACGGTCGAAGTCCCCTACGGTCGGGACTCGTGCAGCCCGCTGACATCGCAAAACTGATCTCGGTGAGCGATCCGAGAGTCTCCCCGGACGGCCGACTGATCGCCTTCGTGGTCACCCGCGTCGATCTCGAGCGCAACCGCTACCGCAGCGCCGTCTGGTTGGCCGCGGCCGACGGGTCGGCTCCGCCCTATCAGTTCAGCACCGGCGAGCACGGCGACGCCCAGCCGGTGTGGTCGCCGGACGGGCGACGGCTCGCCTTCACCAGCCGCCGCTCCGACGAGCCGGACCACAGCACCCTGCACGTCGCACCCGTCGGCCTCCCCGGCGAGATCCTGACGCTGTGCGAGCGTCCCGAGGCCGTCGAGGAGCCTGCGTGGTCACCCGACGGCCGCCGCATCGCGTTCACCTCCCGGGAGCGGACCGGCCGCTACCGCGCGGACGGAGCCGAGGACGAGCGCGCCCGGCCGCCGCGGCGGATCGACCGGCTGATGTCCCGCCTCGACGGCGAGGGCTGGATCATCGACCGCCCGCGCAGCGTGTTCGTGGTCCCGGCCGACGGGTCGGCCGCGCCGCGCATCGTGGCCGGTGGCCCGTTCGAGCACCACGCCCCGGCCTGGTCCCCGGACGGCCGCCGGCTGGCCGTCACCGCGGCCCGGCACAAGGACTGGGACCTGCAGCCCGTCGACGACGTGTTCCTCGTCGACCCGGACCCCGCCCCCGGCGGGCCTGCCGAGCCCCGTCCGCTCACCGAGCAGGACCTGTCGCACCGGCTGCCCGCATTCGACCCGGACGGCGGACGGATCGCGACTCTGGCGGAGGACAGCAGGATCGTGCCGTCGCACGCGCAACTCGTCGTGCTCGACGCGGCGACCGGTGCCATGCGCGTGCTCACCGCGGGGCTCGACCGGCAGTGCGCCCCGATGCCCGGTGTGCGGGTCCCGATATGGGACGGCGAGCACCTGCTGTTCTCCCTCGAGGACCGTGGCGACGTGCACCTCTACCGGGTGGCCGCCGACGGCTCCGGTGAGGCGGAGCGACTGATCGGCGGCACCCGCAACGTCACCGGGTTCGATCTGGTCGGCGGCACGCTGGCGTTCGTCGCGAGCACCCCGACCGAGCTTCCGGAGCTGTTCGTCCGCGACGGCGACGGCACCGAGCGGCGGCTGACCGACCTCGGCGCCGCGTTCCACGCCGCGCACCCGGCATCGGCACCGGAACACCTCACGGTGCGCTCGCCCGCCGGCGACGGCGAGATCGACGCGTGGGTGATTCGGCCCGCGGGCCTGGCCGCGGATGAGCGCTGCCCGGTGCTGCTCTCCATCCACGGCGGCCCGATGACGCAGTACCCGAACGCGTGGTTCGACGAGTTCCAGCTCTGGGCCGGCGCCGGCTACGGGGTCGTCTACTGCAACCCGCACGGGTCCAGCGGCTTCACCGAGTCGTGGGTGCGTTCGATCCGCGCGCCGGAGGCACCGGAAGCGCCCGGCACCGGTTGGGGCGGCATCGACGCCGACGACGTGCTCGCCGTCCTCGACGCCGCGCTCGAGCGCGACCCGATGCTGGATCCGGACCGGGTCGGCGTGCTCGGCGGCTCCTACGGCGGCTACCTCACCAGCTGGCTCATCGGGCACACGAACCGGTTCGCCGCGGCGTGCAGCGAGCGGGCGGTGAACAACCTGGAGTCCGAGGAGTGGAGCTCCGACTACGCGGGCGCCTTCCGGCACGAGCTCGGCGTCTCCCACCTCGACGCCCCGCAGGGCTACCGGCGAATGTCGCCGATCAGCTACGTCCGCGACATCGACACCCCGCTGCTGATCCTGCACTCCGAGGACGACCTTCGCTGCCACATCGAGCAGGCCGACCAGCTCTTCGTCGCGCTACGCCTGCTCGGCAAGCCGGTGGAGTACTGGCGCTTCCCCGGGGAGGGCCACGAGCTGTCCCGATCGGGCTCGCCGAAGCACCGGGTGCAGCGCGCCGAGATCATCCTCGACTGGTTCGGCCGGCACCTGGGCGGGCGCCGGCCGGAGACGGTCTCCGCGCTGTCGCAGTGACGCGGGGTGGGTGCCCGGCCCGAAGTCCGGGCACCCACCCGGATCAGACCTGGCCGCCGATGGCGTCGGTCAGCCAGTTGCTGTCGCTGAGGTCGATCTTCTTGCCGTTGATCGCGACTGTGGGGGTGCCGAAGCTGCCGTTGGTCGTCAGCGCCGGGGTCTTCGCGGCGGCTTCGGTCGCCGCGGCGATGGCCTTGGCCTGGCCGTTGGCGGTCACACACTGCTCGAAGTCACCGCCGGCACCCAGTGCCTTGCCCTTCGCCGCGAGCTGCGCTGCGGTGAGCCCGGCGCTGCCCTCCGCGGGCTGCTCGTCGTAGAGCTGCTTGTGGAACTGCGGAAAGATCCCGGCCGAAGCCGCGCACAACGCGGCGTTCGCGGCAAGGGTCGAGTAGCCGGTCGGCTTGGTGGACTGGTCCAGGATCGCGGTCGCGTGGTAATTGACCTTGATCTTGCCGTCGTTCAGCGCGGTGCTGATGTCGCTGCCGTAGCTCTGCTCGAACCGCTCGCAGATCGGGCAGAGGTAGTCCTCGTAGATGTCGACCGTGACCGGCGCACTCGCCTGACCGGCGGTGACGACGGTCCCGTTCACCGCGACCGGGTAGTTCGCCGCCACCGGGGTGGTGGTCGAACTGCTGTTGCGGTTC
Organism: Pseudonocardia acidicola; assembly: GCF_012911935.1. Lineage (GTDB taxonomy): Bacteria > Actinomycetota > Actinomycetes > Mycobacteriales > Pseudonocardiaceae > Pseudonocardia > Pseudonocardia acidicola. The sequence goes on from NZ_JAAXLA010000009.1 coordinate 17,370, forward strand.
ACCGCGACGACGACGCCGATCACGACGGCGATCGCGACGACGGCGGCGACCACGACGAGTGCGGTGCGATTGCCGACGAGCCCGTTCTTCTTCGGTGTGATGCCCGCTGCGGCGAGCCGCTGGTCCGCGGCCTGCTTGCGCCGCTGCTTGTCGGCGCGCGAGGCTCCGCCCACGTTCAGATCCTTCCTTCCCCCGACCGGACCACCGGCCGGGAATCGAGCCGCTCATCGAGCGCGAACAGGGTCCGGGGCCGGATCAGCAACCAGACCGCGAGCAGCAGGAAGCCCGTGTCCCGCAGCACCTCCAGACCGTAGGCGGTCTGGTCGGGCGCGACCTGACCGCCGCCGCCGAAGCAGCCGCAGTCGATCGAGAGCCCGCGGGCCCAGGCCTGCGCCACCCCCGCGATGAAGATGACCAGCACCGCGGCCGACAGCCCGGCCACCGCCCGCGTGCCCACGCCGACGAGCAGCAGCAACCCGAGCGCGATCTCCAACCAGGGCAGCACGCCCGCGATCACGGCGACCCCCGGCTTGGGCAGCACGTCGTAGGCGCGCACGGCGACGTAGGTCTGATCCGGATCGACGGCCTTCAGCACGCCCGAGACCAACCAGATCGCGGCCAGCCCGAGCCGGGCCAGCGTGCCGACGACGTCACGCAGCTGCGCTGAACCCTGCTTCACGCGTCGAGCGTAACGAGGGCGCCCGACCCTCCCGGGTGAAGGTGGTCAGTAGGACTCGCGGGCGGGCTCCTGTCCCAGCACGGTCGGTTCGTGCATCACGACCGGGCGGCCGAGCTGCTCGAGGGCCTCGCGGTAGCTCCGGGTGCGCAGGTAGGTGGACCGGTCGCCGAGCTCATCGGCCAGATGGCGCATCCCGGAGAGCAGCAGTGCAACTTCTGCCGGTGATGCGGTTTACGCCGCAACGCCCCGGTCGACTCCACCCGCACCACCTCGCGATGCCGGCGCGCGTCGAGGTCGTGCACGTGCGGGCCGAGCTGGTCGGCGAACAGCCAGAGGGGCTCGTCTCCGGTCGCCGAGGCGCTGCTCACCGGGGCGGTCTCGGGTGCAGGCGTGGCTTCCGCGACCTGGGGGAAGCCTCGCTTCGGTCCATCGTGGACGGTTACGGGAGGTGATCTGACCGGCATGGGCGACGGGTCCGGGGCCGAGAAGCCCGATGAGTTCGCCGCGCACCACGGCGACCACACGCATTCGGACGTCTCCGGCGGCCGGCTGCGGGCCGCGGTGTTCGGCGCGATGGACGGGCTGGTCACCAACATCGCGCTGATCGCCGGCGTGGGCGGCGGCGGGGCCGACCGGCAGGTGATCATCCTGACCGGGACGGCCGGCCTGGTCGCCGGTGCGTTCTCCATGGCGCTGGGCGAGTTCGCCTCCGTCGAGACGCAGAACGACGCGGTGCAGGCCGAGGTGGAGGTCGAACGCCAGGAGCTCGAGCGTCACCCCAACGCCGAGGAGGCCGAGCTCGTCGAGATGTACCTGGAGATGGGCCTGTCCAAGCCCACCGCGGAGGCGGTCGCCCGCGAGGTCCACGCCGACCCCGACCTGGCAGTCAAGGTGCACATCAACCAGGAGCTCGGCGTCGACCCGGACGAGCGGCCCTCGCCGGGGGCCGCGGCCGTCTCGTCGTTCATCTGCTTCTCCGTCGGCGGGCTCATCCCGCTGATCCCCTACCTGCTCGGCTACTCCTCGCTCGCGCTGGGGCTGCTCGTCGGCGCGGTCGGGCTGTTCGCCGCCGGTGCCCTGACCTCGCGGTTCACCACCCGCTCGTGGTGGCTCGGCGGGCTGCGCCAGCTGATGTTCGGCGCCATCGCGGCCGGGGCGACCTATCTCGTCGGCTCGCTGATCGGCGTCGCGACCTCGTAGCGGCCCGGCCGTGCCGGACACTGCGCTACGGCAGCCGGGTCGCGCCGTCGACCGCCGTGCCGCGGCAGGCCGTCCCCGGAGGAGATCACCACCCGCTCGGGCGTGCCCGTGACCAGCCCGCTTCGCACCGCATACGGCCTCGCTCGGCGTCTGTCGCGCATCGAGGCCGTCGTCTGCGTGGACACGCTCGCCCGGGTGCGCCGCTTCGAACCCGGCGCCGGCCTGACCCTCGCCGAGCGCCACCCGGGGCGCGCGGCAACCAACGGGTACCGGACGTCGTCCGGCCGGCGGATCCAGAAGCGGAGTCGCCCGGTGAGACGCGCTGCCGGCTCGCCCTCGTCCTGCGCGGCCTGTCCCCGCCGCAGGTGCGGTACCGGATCCGTGACCACGACGGCGAGATCGCCGACCACGTCCGCCGCGCCCCGGGATCAGGGCCGTCGCCGGCTGACGCCGAACTCTGCGTCATGGCCGTCCGCACCAGCGGCCGAGTGCCGTAACGCAGCGTTCGGCGGGTTGTCGGCTCAGGCCTTGGGGCCAGCGGTCGCGCCGGGGGCGGCCGCTTCCGGGGCGATCGTGGCCGGCGGAACCGCGGTGGGTGCTGCGCGGGACGGGAGCGTCTCCGGGGCGCGCAGCCAGAACGCCAGGGCCAGCGCGGAGATCGCGCCGGTCAGGGCGAACGCCGTCCCGAACCCGACCAGCTCGGCGACCGCCCCGGTCAGCACCGGCCCGATGATCGCACCGAGGTCGGCGGCCATCTGGAAGCCGGCGAGCACCGTCCCGCCGCGCGCCTTCGCGCCGATCACGTCGGCCACGGCCGCCGTCATCGGCGGGTTGACCAGACCGCTGCCGATCCCGGTGAGCAGCGACACGGCCAGGAACAGCGGCAGCGACCCGGTGACGCCCAGGCACGCCGTGCCGACGGCCGAGACGATCAGCCCGGCCAGCACCGGGGGACGCCGGCCGCGGCGGTCGGCGAACCGGCCCGCGGCCAGCAGCGTCGCCGCATTGCCGACGGCGAACACCGCGAGCGCGTACCCCGCCCACGCCTCCTGCCGGCGGAGCACCTCGACGACGAACAGCGGGACGAGCGCGATCCGGACCCCGAACACGGTCCACCCGTTGGCGAAGCTCGCCGCGAGCGCCGCCCGGTAGGTCGGGTGCCCGAGGGCGCTGCGGAATGTCGCCGCGGGCAACGCGTCGGGGTCGGTGGCGGCAGCGGGCCCGGTGCGGCCGCGCAGCAGCAGACCGGTCAGCACCAGCGCGACGATCAGCGCCGCGCAGTACACGAGGAACGGCGCGCGCAGGCTCACCGCGATGAGCAGCCCGCCGAGCAGCGGTCCGGCGATGTTGCCCAGCAGGAAGCCGGTGGCCCACATTCCCGAGGCCCGCCCGCGCAGGCTCGGCGGGGCCAGCCGGACCAGCAGCGAGATCGCCGATACGGTGAACATGGTGGAGCCGATCCCGCCGAGTCCACGGAACAGCAGCAACTGCCAGTAGTCGGCGGCGAACGCGGTGGCCCCGGTCGACATCGCGGAGATGCTCAGCCCGACCACGTAGACGCGCAGCTCGCCGAAGCGGGCGACCAACCGTCCGCTGACCGGGGCGAATCCCAGCCGGAACAGCGCGAACAGGCTGATCACGACGGACGCGGCGGTGACCCCGACGTCGAAGCTGCGGGCGAAGGCGGGCAGTGCCGGGGCGACGAGCCCGTACCCGACCGCGATCACGAACGCCGCGGCGACCAGCACCCAGATCTCCCGGGGCAACTGCTCGGGCCGTCCCGCGGTGTCGGCACCCGCGCGCGCTCCCGAATCGTCCCCCGCTGCCATCTCGCCCCCTTCGTCCACGTGTTGGCGACGCTACGCGATGAGTCCGGAATTACGTCGATCAGGCGGCGTGGGGTGGTGGACGGCGGCGCGATCGGGGGTTGCACTGTCACCGTGAGCAGTCATCGCATCGCCCTGATCCCCGGCGACGGTATCGGCCAGGAGGTCATCCCCGCGGCTTGCGCCGTCCTCGACGCCGTCGCCATCGGCCACGGCCTGTCCTTCACCTACGACGAGTTCGACTGGTCCTGCGACCGCTACCTGCAGACCGGCGCGATGATGCCCGCCGACGGCCTGGACCAGGTCCGCCACCACGATGCGATCCTGCTCGGCGCCGTCGGCTACCCCGGCGTACCCGACCACGTGTCGCTGTGGGGGCTGCTGATCCCGATGCGCCGCGAGTTCCAGCAGTACGTCAACCTGCGCCCGATCAAGGTGTTCGAGGGCGTGCCGAGCCCGCTGCGGTCGGCCCGGGCGGGCGAGGTGGACCTGGTGGTCGTCCGGGAGAACGTCGAGGGCGAGTACAGCGAGATCGGCGGCCGGATGTACCGCGGGACGCCGCAGGAGGCGGCGGTCCAGGAGTCGGTGTTCACCCGTGCCGGCGTGACCCGGCTGCTCGACTACGGTTTCGACCTCGCCACGAAGCGGCGCGGGCAGCTCACCTCTGCCACCAAGTCCAACGGGATCGTGCACACGATGCCGTTCTGGGACGAGCTGGTCCGGGAGCGGGCCGCGCGGTACCCGTCGGTGGCCTGGAACCAGGAGCACATCGACGCGCTGGCCGCGAAGTTCGTGCTGTCCCCCGAGCGCTTCGACGTGGTCGTCGCGTCGAACCTGTTCGGCGACATCCTCAGCGACCTCGCCGCCGCGGTGGCCGGGAGCATCGGCATCGCCCCGGCGGCCAGCCTCAACCCGGAGCGGGAGTTCCCGTCGACGTTCGAGCCGGTGCACGGCTCCGCGCCGGACATCGCGGGCAAGGGGGTCGCGAACCCGCTGGGGGCGATCTGGTCGGCGTCGATGATGCTCGACCACCTCGGCCATCCCGAGGCCGGCGCCGACGTGCTGACCGCGATCGCCGCGGTACTCGCCGGCTCCGGCGTGCGGACGGCCGATCTGGGCGGGACCGCCGACACCGCGCAGTTCACCGAGGCCGTGATCGCGGCACTGCCCACGGCGGGCTGATCAGTTCACCACGTCACAGGCAGCGCGTGCACCCCGTAGACGACCATCTCGTCGCGGAACGCGATGTCGTCGAGGTCGGCCGCCACCCGGAGGTCCGGGAACCGGCGCAGCAGCGCCGGGTAGGCGATCTGCAGCTCGAGCCGGGCCAGCGGCTGGCCGAGGCACTGGTGGATACCGAAGCCGAAGGCGACGTGGTGGTTGGTGCCGCGGTGGATGTCGAGCCGATCGGGGTCGGCGAACCGGGCCGGGTCACGGTTCGCCGACTCTCCCGCCGCGATCACGCCCTCCCCGGCCCGGATCAGCGCCCCGGCCAGCTCGACGTCCTCGGTGGCGACGCGGCGGCGGCCGGTGTGCACGACGGTGAGCAGCCGGAGCAGTTCCTCGACGGCCGCGCTGACGACGGCGGGATCGCGCGTCTCGCGCAGTTCCGCGGCCTGCTCCGGATGCCGCAGCAGCGTCAGCACCCCGAGCCCGATCATGTTCGCGGTGGTCTCGTGGCCGGCGACGAGCAGCAGCCGGGCCATCCCGACGACCTCGTCGCGGGTCAGCTCACCGCTGCGGATCCGCCCCACCAGCCGGCTCACCAGGTCGTCGCCGGGGTCGGCCTGCTTGGCGGCGACCAGCTCGCGCAGGTAGTCGCGCAGCTCACCGTTGTTCCGCTCGGCCTCCTCGGCGGTGACCCGGGTGTCGAGGAGCCTGCGGCTCAGCCGCTGGAACAGGTCGTGGTCGCTGTAGGGCACGCCCAGCAGCCGGCAGATCACCATCGACGGAAGCGGCAGCGCGAACGCCTCGACGAGGTCTGCCGGGCGCGGCCCGGCCGCCATCGCGTCGAGCAGTTCGTCGACCATCCGCTCGATGGCCGGGCGCAGCGCTTCGGTCCGGCGGACGGTGAAGTCGCCGATCAGCATCTTGCGGTAGCGGGCGTGCTCGGGATCGTCCATCGCGATGAACGACGGGGTCTGCCGGCGGGTGACCTGGACGCCGGGGCTGTTGGCCGGGTAGCCGGGCCGCGAGGAGTCGGAGCTGAAGCGCCGGTCGGCGAGCACCGCGCGCACGTCCTCGTAGCGGGTGACGAGCCAGGGTGTGCTGCCGTCCCACAGGCGGACCCGGCTGATCGGGCGTTCCTCGCGCAGCCGGCGAAGCTCGGCCGGCGGGTCGAACGGGCAGCCGCGGCGCATGGGATAGCGGGGCGGAGCCTGGTCCGCGGGCCGCCGGGTGGTCGTCGTGCTGGTGGTCATGGACGTCCTCCGCTCCCCGAAGCGATGACTAAGACGTTAGCGACGCTAACTAGATGGGCGCCCGCTCCGCCGCCGATCCCGCCCGATCGGCGTAACGCGAGGGCGGAGACGACGACGGGGTCGTGGTCACCGGTGGTGACCACGACCCCGTCGGTCGTGCTGGTGGAGGTGCCGGGAATCGAACCCGGGTCCTCCGTTGCCTCACAAGGGCTTCTCCGTGCGCAGTCCGCTGTGCCTCTACTCGGATCCACCGGTCATGCGAACGTGCCGGTGTGACGATCCCAGTCGCTGTTCGATGTCCCGTGCGGCCCCGCGACCGGGCCGCACGGTGAGTCCCTTAGCTGATGCCGGGGTCCGGGGCAGGGACGCCCCCGGTCCGACAGAGTCGCTCCTCGCTCAGGCGGCGAGGGCGAACTCGCGCTGACTGGTGTCGGCGCTTATAGGGTTGCGACGGGTGGTTATCGAGATCATCGTCGCCTTCCTCGGCACGCTTCCCCTTGATCGACAGCCGGAGTCGAAACCGTTCACCCCCTTGGCCACCCTGGTACGGGCGGTACGTCGAATATAACGCCTCCGGGGCCCCGGATCATTCCGGATCCGCCGGATCGGTTGCCACGTCGGGATCGGCGACCCCGAGCAGCCGGGCCGGCGCGTCGTGCAGCACCGAGCGCAGGAAATCCCGCCCGAGCCGGTCGTCGGCCGCGGCCCATCCGGCGATCGCCTGGAGCTGCTCGTGGTACGGGTACGGGATGTTCGGGAAGTCGGTGCCCAGCACCACCCGGTCGGCGACGTCGACCAGCCGGGCCGGCCAGTCCGCCGGCAGCGGCGCGATCCGCAGGCTGAACGGGGTGCCGACCATCGTCGTGTCGATGTACACCCGCTCGAACCGGCGCATCAGGTCCAACGCCCCGACGAAGTCGGGCATGCCCGCGTGCGCCAGCACGATCGGCAGCCGGGGGTGCTCGGCGAGCACCTCGGCGAAGATGTCCAGCCCGGTGTGCTCGCCCCGGATCGGGCCGTGTCCGCAGTGCACGATCGCCGGGACCCCGGCGTCGGCGAGCAGGCCCCAGGCCTGGCGCAGCAGCGGGTCACGCGGGTCGAACGCGCCGACCTGGACGTGCACCTTCACCAGCTTGGCGCCGGCCTCGACGGCAGTGCCGAGGTAGTCGGCGACGTCGGGTTCCGGGTAGAGCGTGGCGGTCGGCACCGCGGCCGGCGTCTGCGCCGCGAACTCGGTGACCCACTCCGTCAGCCAGCGGGCCATTCCGGGCTTGTGCGGGTAGACCAGCGGGGCGAACGCGCGGACGCCGAACTTGTCCAGCGTGGCGATCCGGTCGGGCTCCGGCGTGCGGTACTGCACCGGCCACGGCATGCCGTAGTGCGTCTCGGCCTCGTCGAAGTACGCCCAGACCTTGCGCAACACCCGTTCGGGCAGGAAGTGCACGTGCGCGTCGACGAGCCCGGGCAGCCCAAGATCGGCCACGTAACGGGAGACGTCGGCATCGTCGGCGGGCGGGGTGGGCAGTGCGGGATTCCCGTGGGCTCCCGTCACCGCATCTCCCGGGCCCGGCCCTTGACGGCGCGGCCCATCGCCCGGGCGATGTCCCGCTGCGCGTCGCGTTTGGCCAGGTCGGAGCGCTTGTCGTAGCTCTTCTTGCCGCGGGCGAGGGCGAGTTCCAGCTTGACCTTGCCGTCGCTGAAGTACAGCGACAGCGGCACCAGCGTGAGACCGCCCTCATGGGTCTTGCCGATCAGTCGCTCGATCTCGCCGCGGTGCAGCAGCAGCTTGCGGGTACGCCGGGGCTCGTGATTGGTCCAGCTGCCCTGGGTGTACTCCGGGATGTGCAGGCCGCGCAGCCACACCTCGCCGTCGTCGATGGTGGCGAACGCGTCGACCAGCGAGGCGCGGCCCATGCGCAGGCTCTTCACCTCGGTGCCCATGAGCGCGACCCCGGCCTCGTAGGTGTCGAGAACGGTGTAGTCGTGACGCGCCTTGCGGTTCTGCGCGATCACTTTGCGGCCTTTCTCCTTCACCTGTCCAGACTACGCGGGGCGTGCTCTTGCGCACGGGAGGTTTGCGCCCGGGCCTGAGCGCGCCGCACCTCACACAGCCTCGGACTTTCGCGCGGACCGCCGCGTCGTATTCTTGTATCTATCTTGCATACAAGAGCCGAGAGGTGCCGGATGCCCACGCAGCAGCCCGCCCCCACGCCACCGCCGTCCGCGGCCGAGCGGGCGTATGAGCACGTCAAGGCCCGGATCCTGGACTGCGAGCTGCCCGGCGGCAGGTTCGTCAGCGAGGGTGAGATCGCCACCGCCCTCGACGTCAGCCGTACGCCGGTGCGTGAGGCGTTCCTGCGCCTGCAGGCGGAGGGCTGGATGCGGCTCTACCCCAAGCGCGGCGCGCTGATCGTGCCCGCACCGGCCGACGAGATGGAGACGGTCCTGGAGGCCCGCCAGCTGTTCGAGGCGCACGCCGCCCGGCGGATCTGCGCCGACGCCGCCGTGGCCGCCGGCGTCGGACAGCGGATGCACGAGTGCGCCGACGCCCAGGCGGCAGCGTGGGCCGCCGGGGACCGGCACGGCTTCGCCGTGCTCGACGCGCAGTTCCACCGCATCGTCGTCGAGGCGGGCGGCAACGGACTGCTCACCGGCTTCTACGCCACGATCCGCGACCGCCAGCACCGGATGACCGCGAGCTCGGTGGGCCGCCGGCACGCGGTCGCCGAGGACGTCGTCCGGCAGCACCACGAGCTGGCCGCCCTCATCGTCGCCCGGGACGCCGACGGCTTCGCCGCCGCGCTCGCCGCCCACCTGACCGCGATCCATCGCTGAACGAGGACATGCCGTGACCACCCTCGCCCACCCCTCTCCCGACACCGACCGGGCTCCCGCGTCGCGCCGGCGACCCTGGCTCGCCGTGGGCGCGGCGATGTTCGCCGTGGCTTGGGGCGGCAACGAGTTCACTCCGCTGCTGGTGATGTACCGGCAGGCCGGCGGGTTCTCCGCGCAGGTGGTCGACCTGCTGCTCGGCGCGTACGTGCTGGGGATCGTGCCCGCGCTGCTGCTCGGCGGGCCGCTGTCGGACCGCTACGGCCGTCGCCCGCTGCTGCTGCTCGCGCCGCCGCTGGGCATCGCCGGCAGCGCCGTCCTCGCCGCCGGGCACGACTCCGCCGCATTGCTGTTCGCCGGGCGGATGCTGTCCGGACTCGCGCTGGGGCTGGTGATGGCCGTGGGCAGCAGCTGGGTCAAGGAGCTCTCGTCGGCCCCGTACGACGACGCCGACCCCGGCGCCGGCGCGCGGCGCGCCTCCATGGCCCTGACCGCAGGGTTCGGGCTGGGCGCCGTCGCGGCCGCCGGGCTGGCCCAGTGGGGACCGTGGCCGTATCTGACGCCCTACCTGCTGAACATCGTGGTGACCGCGCCCGCCGGGATGCTGCTCCTGCGGGCCCCCGAGACGCGCCCCTCACGGGGACGGGTCGGATCGCTGCTCGCCGACCTGCGGGTGCCCGCCGCCGCCCACCGCCGGTTCCTGCGCGTCGTGGTCCCGATGGCCCCGTGGGTGTTCGGCTCCGCGGCGAGCGCCTACGCGATCCTGCCCGGCGTCCTGCTCCCCCGCACCCCGGGAGTGGGCATCGCGTTCTCCGGGCTGCTGTGCCTGGTGGCACTGGGCTGCGGGGTCGCGGTGCAGCCGCTGGCCCGCCGGCTGGACGACCCGCACAGCGCCCGCGCGGTCGGTCTGGCGCTGGTGATCGGCACCGCCGGGATGCTCGCAGCCGCAGCGGCCGCCGCGACGCTCTCGCCGGGGGTGGCCGTCGTCGCCGCGGCGGTGCTCGGCTCGGCGTACGGGCTGCTGCTGGTCTCCGGGCTCCTGGAGATCCAGCGGATCGCCGGGCCCGACGATCTCGCGGGCCTGACCGCCGTCTTCTACTCGGTGAGCTACCTGGGCTTCTTCGTGCCGGTCGTGCTCGCCGTCCTGCACACCTGGTGGGACTACCCGACCATGTTCGCCGCCGGCACGGTCCTGGCCGTCGTGACGGCCGTGGCCGTGCGCAGCGGCCGGCGCATCACAGCCGGACGTACAGCCGCAGCGTCACGTATCCGGTGATCCCGGCGATCGCCGCCCCGATCGGTACCAGGTAGGCCGAGGTCTGCAGCACGTCCATCAGGCTGATCGGCGGGATCACCCCGTTCTGCGCGATCCCCGACAGCAGCTTGTCGATGAACAGGAACTTGGCCACGATCAACCCGATGGACGCCAGGATCGCGCCCACCACGCCGGTGACCACCGCCTCGATCAGGAACGGCAGCTGGGTGTACCAGCGGGTCGCGCCGACCAGCCGCATCACGCCGACCTCGGTGCGCCGGGTGTAGGCCGACACCTGCACCGTGTTGGAGATCAGCAGCAACGCGGCGACGGCCTGCACGATCGCGAGCGCGAACGTCACGTTCCGCACGCCGGCGAGGAAGTCGAACAGCTTGGCCACGACGTCCCGCTGGTCGATCACGTTACGCACGCCGACCTGGCCGTTCATGGCCTGGCGGATCGCATCGGACCCGGTGTTCTGGTCCTTGAGCTTCACCCGCAGCGTGGCCGGCAGCGACTGCGGCCGGATCAGATCACCGAGCGACTGTCCGGCGAAGAGCTGCTTGAACCGCTCGTAGGCCTGCTGCTGGCTCTCGAAGCCCACCGACTGCACCAGCGGCGAGTTCTGCAGGGTGGTGCGCAGGTTCTGGCAGATCGGCTGGCTGCAGTCGGCGTCGCTGTTCGACACGTCCTGGGTCAGCGCGACCTGGATCTCGAGCCGGTCGCTGTAGAGCTTCTCGGTGCTGTCGATCGTCCCGACCGCGAGCAGGCCGGTGCCGACCAGGCCCAGCGAGATGGCCGTCGTCAGGATCATCGCCACGGTCATCGTGACGTTGCGGCGCAGGCCGGTGAAGACCTCCCGCGCGACGAAGTCGCTACGCACCCTGCTACCGCCCCACGCCGTAGACGCCGCGGATCTCGTCGCGCACGACCTGCCCGAGGTCGAGCTCGACGACGCGCCGGCGCATCGAGTCGACGATCGAGTGGTCGTGGGTGGCCATCACGACGGTGGTGCCGGTCCGGTTGATCCGCTCCAGCAGCAGCATGATGTCCTGGCTGGTGTCCGGGTCGAGGTTCCCGGTGGGCTCGTCGGCCAGCAGCACCAGCGGCCGGTTCACGAACGCGCGGGCGATCGCGACCCGCTGCTGCTCACCGCCGGAGAGCTCGTTCGGCAACCGGTCGGTCTTGCCCTCGAGCCCGACGAGCTCGAGCACCTCGGGGACGACCTTGCGGATCGTCGAGGCCGGCTTCCCGATCACCTCGAGAGCGAACGCGACGTTGCCGCCCACGGTCTTGTTCGGCAGCAGCCGGAAGTCCTGGAACACGCAGCCGATGCGCTGGCGCAGCCGCGGGACGCGCCGGCGCGGCAGCTTCGCGACGTTGAGGTCGGAGACGAAGATGTTGCCCCGGGTGGGCACGTCCTCGCGCAGCAGCAGCCGCAGGAACGTCGACTTCCCCGAGCCCGAGGGCCCGATGAGGAAGACGAACTCGCCTTTGTCCACGCTCACCGAGACCCGGTCGAGGGCTGGACGTGTTGACGTCTTGTACAGCTTGGTGACGCGTTCCAGGCGGATCACGGGGCGGGAGGTTACCGGCGGGCCGCGGCCGGGCCGTTACCCGACCCGCCCCCTGGGCGCCCGCACGCTACCGCTCGGCTGGTTCACAGCGAGGGACCCGGCCGAACCGGCCGAACCGGACCGGCCCCGGCCGGCGATCAGTCCGCCGCGGCCTGGGTGCGGCGCCAGCGGATCGCGGCCTCGAGGAAGTCGTCGATCTCGCCGTCGAGCACCGCCGAGGGGTTGCCGACCTCGTGCTCGGTCCGCAGGTCCTTGACCATCTGGTACGGGTGCAGCACGTAGGAGCGCATCTGGTTGCCCCAGGACGAGCCGGTGTCCTTGAGCGCGTCCATCCTCGCCTGCTCCTCCTGGCGCTGCCGCTCGAGGAGCTTGGCCTGCAGGACGGCCATCGCGGTGGCCTTGTTCTGCAGCTGGGAGCGCTCGTTCTGGCAGGACACCACGATCCCGGTGGGGATGTGGGTGAGCCGGACGGCCGAGTCGGTGGTGTTGACGCCCTGCCCGCCCGGGCCGGACGAGCGGTACACGTCGACGCGCAGGTCCTTCTCGTCGATCTCCACGTGGTCGGTGGACTCGACGACCGGCGCCACCTCGACCCCGGCGAACGAGGTCTGCCGCCGGCCCTGGTTGTCGAACGGAGAGATCCGGACCAGCCGGTGCGTGCCCTGCTCGACCGACAGCGTCCCGTAGGCGAACGGCGCGTGCACCTGGAACGTGGCCGACTTGATACCGGCCTCCTCCGCGTAGGAGGTGTCGTAGACGTCGGTCGGGTAGCCGTGCCGCTCGGCCCAGCGCAGGTACATCCGCATGAGCATCTCGGCGAAGTCGGCGGCGTCGACGCCGCCGGCCTCGGCGCGGATGGTCACCAGGGCCTCGCGCGGGTCGTACTCACCGGACAGCAGCGTGCGCACCTCGAGCGCGGCGATGTCCTCGCGCAGCTTGGCGCGTTCGGCGTCGGCGTCGGCGCGGGCGGCGTCGGCGTCCGCGCCCTCCTCCTCGTCCGCCAGTTCGTAGAGGACGGGGAGATCCTCGAGGCGCCGGCGCAGCTCCTCGAGGCGGCGCAGGTCGCCCTGCGCGTGCGCGAGGCGGCTGGTCACCTTCTGAGCGGCCTCGGTGTCGTTCCACAGGTCGGGCTGCCCCGCCTGGTCCGAGAGGTCGGCGATCTCGGCACGCAGCGCGGGGAGGTCGGCGACCGCCTCGATGCTCTCCAAGGTGCCGGAGAGGTCCTTCAGGTCGGCTGCGACGTCGGGGTTCACAACACTCCAGGGTACGCACCACGCAGCGCGCGGTCGCGGCCTCCTACCAGGCCGGCCCTGCTATTCGGCCGGAATGGAGTCGAGCAGCTTGACCATCGCCCGGGTGTGGGCGACGGCGAAGTCGGCGACCGCCTTGCGATAGGGGTCGGGCTCACCGCGGGCGGCCGCACGGGCAGCGTCCAACCGGGCGCTGTATGCCTCCTTGGAGGTCCGGACGAGTTCCCCGCGCTGCTTGGCGGTCAGCGACCCGGCATGGAGCAGGCGCAGCACCAGCGGGCTGCGCAGCGCGTCGGATCCGCTGCCCGTGGTGAGCCAGTTCTTGAACGCGCGCTTGCCGGCCGCGGTGATCACGTACTGCTGGGAAGCGCGGGGGCCCTGCTTGCCGAGCCGCAGCAGTCCGGCCTCGGCCAGTGCCGGCAGCTCCCGGTAGACCTGGCTGCGGGTCACCGAGAAGAAGGAGCCGAACCGGTCCCCCGCCGCGGCGACCAACTGTCCCCCCGTCATCGGCCCGGAGTGCAGCAGGCCGAGCAGGGCTGCGGCAGTGGCGTTGACGGTCGTGGGCCCGGGCATGCCCTCCACCGTGCCACGCTCCGGCACTGATCGCATCCACAATGGGGGGTCACGGTCCAGTGTGGGCGGATCCGTCCGTTCCGGGGCGGCGCAGCACGGCGTCCGGGGGTACGACCGGCGCGATCGGCCGCACCCACCACCCGGTCCCCGCTGCGACGGTCGATGCAGCTCAACCGATCGCCCGCCGGCGATGTGCGCCGGTGGCCGCCCCTGGTACCCGGTCCACCGGCATTCTCAACGGGGATGGCGGACCGATGTGCATCAGGTCGCCGGCGCCCGCGCCGGCCGGCGGGACCTCCGGTGTCCACAGCGTCCCGAGCCCGGCCCCGTCGATCACCCAGGTCCCATCGGTCGCCCGCTGCCGCGGGCCCTGGCGGGCCGGCGCTCGGCAGCGCGGCAGCCCCGCAACTGTCACCGTGGCGCGGTACCCGGAGCAGAGCCCATGCCCCGAGGGATCAGAGCACACTGGACCGCGTTCGACAGCACGGATTCGTATCGGAGCGCGCATGGCCGACCCCGGAGAGTGCACCCCTCCCGTCGTGCACCGGACCGTGGCCCGGACACGTTCCGGGCTCCACCCGAAGCGGACGTCCACCACCGATCGGTCACCGGCACAGAAAGCAGGCGAATGATCCGTTTTCTCGCGCGCCGGCTGCTCAACTACCTGGTGCTCTGCCTGGTGGCGACGTTCCTGGCCTACACGCTGGCATCGCTGACGTTCGATCCGCTCGGGCAGTTGCAGCAGCGCAACCCTCCGCCGCCACAGGCGACGATCGACGCCAAGCGCGCCGAGTTGCACCTCGACGAGCCGATACCGGAGCGGTTCGTCGTCTGGCTCGGCGGGGTCGTGCAGGGCGACTTCGGGCAGACGGTGGTCAACACCCCGATCGGTGACGAGCTGGGCCGCCGGATCGGGGTCAGCCTGCGGCTGTTCCTGGCCGGCACGGTGCTGGGGGTCACGCTCGGCGTCCTGCTCGGCGTGGCCGGCGCGATCCGGCAGTACAAGTTCAGCGACTACTTCGCCACCCTGTTGTCCTTCGTCGTCCTCAGCACCCCGGTGCTGTTGCTGGGCCTGTTCATCAAGTACGGCGCACTGGAGATCAACAGCGCCGCCGGCAGCCGGGTACTGGTGTTCACCGGGGAGAGCACACCCGGGTTCGAGGGCAGCCTCGGCGCGCAGCTCCTCGACCGGTTGCAGCACCTCATCCTGCCGACGCTCACGATCGCCCTCGGGCAGATCGCCTATTACAGCCGCTACCAGCGCAGTGCCATGCTCGACGTACTCGGCAGCGACTTCCTGCGCACCGCCCAGGCCAAGGGCCTCACCCGGCGCCGTGCGCTGTTCAAACACGGCCTGCGCACCGCGCTGGTGCCGATGGCCACGTTGTTCGCGTTCGGGTTCGGCCTGCTGATCACCGGCGGCGTGTTCACCGAGCGGATCTTCGGCTGGTTCGGCATGGGCGACTGGCTCGTCTACGGCATCCAGCAGAACGACACGAACATCACCGCGACGGTGACCTTGTTCGTCGCCGTGCTGGTGCTCATCTCCGGCTGGCTCTCCGACGTCTTCTACGCGCTGCTCGACCCCCGCGTCCGGGTCCGCTGAGGCGGCCGCTGTGCTCAGGAGTTCGCTGTGACCCCATCGACCGCGTCGGCGTCCGGCAGCCGGCCCGCCGTCCAGGCCGCCGCCTCGCCCGTCGAGCCCGGCGCCGCCACCGGGGGCGCCGGCACCGCCCGCGGCCGCCTCGTGCTGCGCCGCTTCCTGCGCAACCGGGTCGCTCTCGCCGGGCTCGTCGTCCTCGTCCTGCTCTACGCGGCGGCGGTGCTCAGCCCGCTGTACTCACCCTGGGCCTACGACCAGTACGACTACACCGCGTTCCTGCAGCCGCCCTCGGCCAGCCACTGGTTCGGCACGACTCAGATCGGCGAGGACGTCTTCGCCCAGACGATGCGCGGGCTGCAGAAGTCCCTGACCATCGGGCTGCTCGCCGCGGCGATCTCGATCGTGCTCGCGTCCGTCGTCGGCGCCACGGCCGGTTACTTCGGCGGGATCGTCGACCGCGTCCTGATGTGGGTCGTGGACCTGCTGCTGGTGTTGCCGTCATTCCTGATCATCGCGGTGATCAGCCCGGCACTGCGCGGCACCAGCTGGCTCTGGTTCGTCCTGCTGCTCGCCGCATTCGCGTGGATGATCACAGCGCGGATCCTGCGCGGGATGACGCTGACCCTGCGCGAGCGCGAGTTCGTCAAGGCCGCACGATTCATGGGCGCCCCGTCGTGGACGATCATCCGCCGGCACATCCTGCCGAACATGGCGTCGATCATGATCATCGACGCGACGATCACCGTCGGCTCGACGATCCTGATCGAGACCGGCCTGAGCTACTTCGGCTTCGGCGTCCAGCCGCCGGACGTCTCGCTCGGCACGCTGATCCGCGACGGCAGCCAGTCCTCGCTCAGCACGCCGTGGCTGTTCGCGTTCTCCGGCGGGCTGCTGGTCGTCTCGGTGCTCGCCGTCAACTTCATCGGTGACGGGCTGCGCGACGCGCTCGACCCGAACGCGCGCACCCGCCGTCGTGAGGACCGCAAGGCGGCCGGCCGGTGAGCCTGTCGCAGGCCGACCCGCTCGCCGATCCCGGACCCGGTGGACCGGCCGGGAGCCCGCTGCTCGAGGTACGGGATCTGGAGGTCTCCTTCCCCAGCGACGCCGGTCGGGTGCGTGCCGTCCGCGGCCTGTCCTACGACGTCGCCCCCGGTGAGGTGCTGGGCATCGTCGGCGAGTCGGGGTCGGGCAAGTCCGTCTCCTCGCTGGCGGTGATGGGTCTGCTGCCCGGGCAGGCCCGGATCTCCGGGTCGATCCGTTTCCGTGGCCGGGAGCTGCTCGGGCTCTCGGACACCGAGCTCTCCCACGTGCGCGGCAAGCGGATCTCCATGGTGTTCCAGGACCCGCTGTCGGCCCTCACACCCGTGTACACCGTCGGCGACCAGGTCGCCGAGGCCGTGCTCGTGCACGGCGGCAGGTCGATGACCAGGAAGACGGCGCGGGCGCGCGCCGTCGAGTTGCTCGACCTCGTCGGCATCCCGAACGCGGCCTCCCGGGTCAAGGCGTTCCCGCACGAGTTCTCCGGCGGCATGCGCCAGCGCGCGGTGATCGCGATGGCCATCGCGAACGATCCCGACCTGATCATCGCGGACGAGCCGACGACGGCACTCGACGTGACCGTGCAGGCGCAGGTCCTCGAGGTGCTCCAGACCGCCCGGGAGGTGACCGGGGCGGGCATCGTGCTGATCACGCACGACCTCGGCGTGATTGCCGGCACCGCGGACCGTGTCATCGTCATGTATGCCGGCAGAGCGGTCGAGTCCGGCCCGGTGGACACCCTGTTCCGGGCCGCCCGGATGCCCTACACACTGGGCCTGCTCGGCTCGATCCCCCGGCTCGACGCCGGCCGCGGGCAACCGCTCGTGCCGATCGAGGGCCAGCCCCCGTCGCTGGTGGCTCTGCCACCGGGCTGCCCGTTCGGCCCCCGCTGCCCGCTGCACGTCGCGGCCTGCGACGAGGCGGAACCGCCGCTGGCCCCGATAGGCGCCGACCACGCCACCGCCTGCATCCGCAGCTCCGGGCTCGACCGCGCCGACACCGATGCCGCCGCCCTCGCCGCGGAGATCTACCGGGCGCAGGCCGTCGACACCTCCGCCCTGCACACGATCCCGCGGGACGAGCGGGAGGTGGTGCTCGACGTCCACGGCCTGGTCAAGCACTTCCCGGTGACCACCAGCGGGCTGCTGCGGCGCAAGGTCGGCGCAGTGCAGGCCGTCGACGGGATCTCCTTCGACATCCGGGCCGGCGAGACCCTCGGTCTGGTCGGCGAGTCCGGCTGCGGCAAGTCCACGACGATCCTGGAGATCCTCGGCCTGGAACGGCCCACGGAGGGCTCGATCCGGGTCCTGGGCTCCGACGTCGGCTCGTTGAGCCGCGACGATCGGCGGCGGATCCGCCGGGACCTGCAGATCGTGTTCCAGGACCCGATGGCCTCACTGGATCCGCGGCTGCCGGTCCGCGACCTGATCGCCGAACCGCTGCAGATCCAGGGCTTCGGCCGGGCGGAGATCGACCGGCGCATCCCGGAGCTGATGTCCCTGGTCGGGCTGCGCCGCGAGCAGCTCGACCGCTATCCGTCGGAGTTCTCCGGTGGCCAGCGGCAGCGCATCTGCATCGCTCGCGCGCTCGCCCTGGAACCGAAGCTACTGGTTCTCGACGAGCCGGTGTCCGCACTCGACGTCTCCGTCCAGGCCGGCGTGCTCAACCTGCTCGACGCGCTGAAGGCCCGCCTCGGCCTGGCCTACCTGTTCGTGGCCCACGACCTGTCGGTCGTACGGCACATCGCCGACCGGGTGGCGGTCATGTACCTGGGCCGCGTCGTGGAGATCGGCGACGTCGACGAGGTGTTCGCCGCGCCGCAGCACCCGTACACGCAGGCGTTGATGTCCGCGATCCCGGTGCCCGACCCGGTGATCGAACGGTCCCGCGAGCGCATCCTGCTGCGCGGCGACCTGCCGAGCCCGGTCGACCCGCCGGCGGGCTGCCGCTTCCGGACCCGATGCCCGCTGTTCGTGACCCTCGACCCGGATCGGCAGGCCCGGTGCATCGAGGTCGATCCGCAGCGCACACCCGCCGAGCCCGCCACCGCCGGCGCGACGGCGTCCGATCACGAGGTCGCCTGTCACCACGCGCGGATCCGCGAGGTCGTCTGAGCCGTGGTTGCGGTTTCTCAACACTGGGGAGGATCGATGAACGCGTTGCGACGTCGAGGGCTGGGATGGGCGGCCGTTGCCGCGGTCGTCGCACTCGTCCTGGCCGGCTGCGGCGGAGGCGGCGGTGCGGGCTCCGCAGGCAATGCGAGCGGCGGAGCGGCGCTGTCGGGCAACGACATCAACCCGGTCGACCCGGCCCGGCTGCGCAACGGCGGGGACTTCCTGTGGCCCATCGACAGCCTGCCGCCGCAGTTCAACTTCAACCAGGTCGACGGCACCGCGGCCGGCAACCGCGCCATCATCGGCGCGATGCTGCCCAGCATCTTCCGGGGTGACGCCAAGGGCGTGCTGCAGCCCGACCCGAACTATCTGACCTCCGCCGAGGTCACCGGCACGAACCCCCAGGTCGTCACCTACGCGATCAACCCGAAGGCGGTCTGGTCCGACGGCCGGCCGCTCGACTGGACGGACTTCGACGCCCAGTTCACGGCACTCAACGGCACGAACCCGGCCTACCAGGTCGCCGGGACGACCGGATACAGCGACATCGCGACCGTGGCGCCGGGCGCGAACCCCCAGGAGGTGGTCGTCACCTTCAAACACAACTTCGCCGACTGGCGGGCGCTGTTCAGCCCGCTCTACCCGAAGTCGACCAACAGCGACCCGAACGCCTTCAACACCGGCTGGGTGGGCCGGCCGCAGGCCATCAGCGCCGGTCCCTTCAGATTCGACAGCGTCGACCAGACCGCCAAGCGCCTCACCCTCGTCCGCAACGACAAGTGGTGGGGTGCTCCACCGAAGCTGGACCGCATCATCTACGTCGCGCTCGACCCGGCTGCGCAGCCCGAGGCGTTCGCGAACGGCTCGCTGAGCTTCGTCGACATCGGCCCGAGCGTCTCGGCCTTCCAGCGCGCCCAGCAGGTGCCCGGCGCCGTGATCCGCACTTCCAACGGCCCGAACTACCGGCACATCACCTTCAACGGGGCCCCGGGTGCGATCCTGTCCGACCCGGCGCTGCGCCTGGCGATCATGCGGGGGATCGACCGGGAGGTCATCACCCGGTCGCAGATCGGCCCGATCATCCCGAACGCCGAGCCCCTGGGGAACCACATCTACGTCCAGGGTCTCGAGGGCTATCAGGACAACTCCGGGGTCGTCGCCTACGACCCGCAGAAGGCCAAGTCCGAACTCGACGCGCTGGGCTGGCGACAGCAGGGCAGCGTCCGGGTCAAGGACGGCAAGCCGCTCGTGATCCGTGACGTCATCCCCAGTGCGACACCGGTCAGCGAGGCCGAGGCGAAGATCGTCCAGCAGCAGCTCGCCGCGATCGGCGTGCAGGTCGACATCCAGACCGTGCCGACGGACAACTTCTTCAGCCAGTACGTCAACGTCGGCAACTTCGACATCACACACTTCTCCTGGCTCGGCACGCAGACGCCGATCAGCTCCTCGAGCGGCATCTACCGCACCGGGGACGGCGTCGAGCAGAACTACGGCCGGATCGGCAACCAGAAGATCAACGACCTGTTGAACCAGGCCAACGCCGAGCTCGACCCGGCCAAGCAGCGCGCCCTGGCCAACGAGCTGGATCAGGAGATCTGGAACGTCGGCCACTCGCTGCTGCTCTACCAGCGGCCGGACGCCGTCGCCGTCCGCAACGACGTCGCGAACTTCGGCGCGTTCGGATTCGCCGACGTCGACTACACCAAGATCGGCTTCACCCGATGACCCCGGGAAGCCCGTGACGAATCGATGAGGCCCTGAGCTCCCGGCCCGCCGGCGGCGCAGGGCGCCCCGGCGCCCCCCGCACGCCGCTGCCTCGTCCGCTGCGGCACGGGCTGGCCGCGACGGCGCTCGTCGTCGCGGTCTGTGCCGTGTTCACGGTCATGGCCCTGGTGTCCTACTCCGCGGCCACCACCGTGATCCGCGGCGCGACCGGCCGGGCCCTCGGCACGATCGTCGCAAGCCACGACGCGCAGGTCGTGGTGCGGTGGACACCGCGGGACGGTGCACAGCGCGACGACGTGGTGGCCCTCGCCGGCACCGCCCCGGCGCCCGGAACGCGGACCGAGGTGGCCTACGACCCCGCCCGCCCGTCGCCACCCCTGGTGCCGGGCGCCGCGGTCCTGGCCGCCGCCGACCGGGCCGTCAGCACCGTGGCGCTGATCGCGGCGATCATGATCGTGGTCGTCGGCGCCGGCGGCTGGCAGCTGGTGAGCCGGCGCCGGGCCGCTGACAGACCCGGCCACCGCGCCGCCGCGCGCAGGATGCGGGTGCAGTCCGGGCTGAGCACGCGGTCCTACCTGGAGACCGAGTCCGCGCCGCAGCGGTGGATCCCGGTGCACTTCGATCCGGTGCTCGTCGGGCTGGCGTCGCCGACCACGGTGCTGCTGCACGGCGATCCGCTGCGGGACCGGCTGGTGGTCGCCTCGGTGGACGGGCACGTGCTCTGGCCGTCCGGGCCGGTGCGGACGAGCGAGCCGCGGGGGCGCCGGATCGACAACCCGTCCCGCCCGGACGACACCGCCGCGGAGCGGGCCGACCGGTTGGCGCGGCTGTCCCGCCAGCTCCGCGCCGACCTGCCCCTGGTCGTCCCGGCGCCGTTCGTCGGGCTGTTGTGGGTCTACGTCGCCGGCGACGGGTTCCTCGCGTGGCTGTCGACGAGCGTGCTCTTCGCCGTCCTCGCCCTCTGGTGGGCCGCCCTCCGCGGCTCCGATCCCTCCTGACCCCGGCGTCCGGACGCCGCGGACGCCCTCAGCTCACGCCGACCCGCCGAACTCTGCGATGTGACGGCCGGACGGGCTCACCGACGGCCGTAGCGCAGCGCTCGGCCGACCTGCGTGACGCCGTCCGGGCACGGCCGGCGGCCGCGCCCGGACGGACGGGGTCAGGCCGGAACGGTGTCCACCGTCAGTGCGGCGATCCGCTCGCGCTGGGCGTCGGAGTCGCCCAGCTGGCCCGCGAGTCGCTTGGCGCGCTTGTAGTAGAAGTGCGCCTCGTGCTCCCAGGTGTAGCCGATGCCGCCGTGGTACTGGATCATCGCGGCGGTCGACTGCAGGGCCACGTCACCGGCCTTGGCCTTGGCCACCGCGACGGCGAGCGCGGCGTCGGGCAGCGCGGCGTCGACGGCGTGCGACGCGTACAGCGCAGCGTGCTCGGCCATGGTCACCCCGACGTGCAGGTCGGCCAGCGCATGCTTGATGGCCTGGAAGGAACCGACGGGGACACCGAACTGCTGGCGCTCGCGGTCGTAGGCCACGGTCCGGGACAGCGCCTCGCGGGCGATGCCGACCAGGTCGGCGGCCACGAGCACGGTCGCCCGGGCGGTGAGCTGGTCGACCACCTCGGCGGTCGCGCCCGGCAGCGCCTCGCCGGTGCCGTCCACGGAGAGCGCCGCGAGCCGCGTCGTCGCGTCGTAGGAACCCTGCGGGGTCGCGGTGAACGCCGCGGCCTCGACGAGCGCGAGGCCCTCACCGGAGCGGACGACGACCACGTCGGCGACCGCTGCGTACTCCACCGCCGGGATCGTCCCGGGCACCGAGCCGCGCAGCGCCAGCGCGCCCACGGCGTCACCGCCGGCCAGCCTCGGCAGCCAGGCCGCCTTCTGCTCGTCGGACCCGGCAAGCCGGATCGCCTCGGCCGCGAGCACGCTGCCGCGCCACGGCCCCGGCGCCACCCCGGCACCGAGCGCCCGGGAGATCACCTGCGCCTCGACGAGACCGAGTCCGAGGCCGTCGTGCTCCTCGGGCACGAGCACGGCCAGCCAGCCCTGCTCGGCCGCCGCCTTCCAGAGCGACTCCGGGTGACCGTTGCCGGCGGGGTCCTCGACGATCCCGCGCACGGCCTCCAGATCGAACCGCTCCGCGAGGTAGCCGCGCACGGCGGCGTCGAACTCGCGCTGGTCGTCGGTGAGTGCGAAGAACATGTGCCCGACCTCCTATCGCGGCAGGCCGAGCACGCGCTCGGCGGTGATGTTGCGCTGCACCTGCGAGGACCCGCCCCAGATGGTCACCGACCGGGACCACATCGCCTGCGCGTGCATCGCCTTCAGGTCGATGCCGTCGACCGAGTCCAGCGTCGCGTCCTCGCCGAGGATGTCGTCGAAGACCTCCCACAGGTCCTGGAACGCCTCGGACCACTGCAGCTTGGTCATCGAGGCCTCGAAGCCGAGGTCGCGGCCCCGCTCGACCTGGGTGAGCACGTGCATCGCGTGCAGCCGCAGGCACTCCAGCTCGGTGAGCACCCGGGCGAGCTTGCCGCGGACCACCGGGTCGCGGTCGCGGCCGCGCGCACGGGCCACCTGGACGATCTGGTCGTACTGGCGGCGGAATTCGGTGTATTGCGCGATGCCGGACGCCCCGCGCTCGAAGGACAGCAGCAGCATCGCGGTGCGCCAGCCGTCGCCGATCTCACCGAGGCACTCCGTCGCCGGCACCCGCGCGTCGTCGAAGAACACCTCGCCGAACTCGCTGGCCCCGCTCATCTGCTTGAGCGGGCGGGCGTCGACGCCGGGCTGGTGCATGTCGATGAGCAGCATCGAGATGCCGCGGTGCTTGGCGCTGCCCGGCTCGGTGCGCACCAGCGTGAAGATCTTGTCGCCGTGCACGGCGTTGGTGGTCCAGACCTTCTGGCCGTTGACCACGAAATCGTCACCGTCGCGGACGCCCTTGGTGCTCAGCGCCGCGAGGTCGGAGCCGGCGCCGGGCTCGGAGAAGCCCTGGCACCAGATCACCTCGTTGCGCAGCATCGGGCCGATGATCTCCTTCTTCTGCGCGTCCGTGCCGATGGCCATCACGGTGGGCGCGAGAAAGGTCAGGCCGAGCGGGTTGACCGTGCGCGGCGCGTGCGCCCGGACGGTCTCCTCGTCGTAGATCGCCTTCATGCCGGGCGTGCCGCCGCGGCCGCCGTACTCGGTCGGCCACTGGATGCCGGCGAACCCGGCCAGTGCCTTGTCCCGCTCCCAGTCCCGGCGCAACCGGAAGCTCTCGGCGTCGTCGAGGGACTCCCAGAATCCCGGCCGGGTCCATTCCTCGGGGATGTTCGCCGACAGCCAGGAGCGGAGCTCGCGGCGGAACTCCTCCTCGGCCTCGGTGTAGGTCAGCTCCATCAGGGCCTCCTCGCACGCTGGTCGCCACACCCGGGCGCTGGGCCCACCATGGCATACCCGCGAGTAACCCGCGGGCGGGCGTCCCTCGAAGGGCCTACGGCGAGCCTGTCCCCGGGCCACCGGTATGCACCGAGTAGCCTGCGAGTATGCGCAGCGAGCGGGTGACCGTGAGCCTGCCGGCCGAACTGGTGGCCGAGGCGCGGGACGCGGTGCGGCGAGGATGTGCGGCCAGCCTGTCGGCCTACGTGGCCGAGGCGGTCGCCAACCGGCAGTCCAGGGACCGGTCATTGGCCACTCTGGCGGATCTCTACGGCGGTCCGCCGCCACCGGACGAACTGGACGCGGCGCGGCGCTCGCTGCGCCTGGTTCCACCCGTGGCCGCCGTCTGATGGGACCGTCGTGATCGGCGGGCGGGTGCTCGATGCCACGGCCCTGGCCGCCTTCGCGACCGGACGGCCGGTGTACGTGCGTGCCCTGGTGTGGGCCGCGGTCGAGGAGAACCTGGTGCTGGCCATCCCGAGCGCAGCGCTGGGCCGGGCCTGGGCACTGCTGTCCCCGGAACACCACGCGGCCCTGCAGGTGCTGCTCGACCTGCCCAACACCGTCATCGACGAGCTGAGCCCGGCCGTCGCGCAGGAGTCCGGGTTGCTGCTCGCCGCCTGCGGGCAGGACGACATCGCCGCCGGCCAGGTCGCGTCGTCGGCCCGGCGGCGCGGCTGGCCGGCCGTCACCGGCGAGCCCGGCGCGCTGCGCAAGATCGACCACGCCGTCGCCATCGAAGAACTCCCCTGACCGCACGCCGGGGAGCAGCCTCAGGCGAGGCGGTCGCGGAGGCGGTCGATCGACGCGTCGTCGAGTCCGTTGTCGCGTAGCCAGCCGGCCGCGCCGCCGTGGCGCTGATCCAGGGTGGCCAGCACGGTCGCGATGACCTCGGCCCGGGGCAGGTGCGGGGTGAGGTCATCGGGCATCTCGGTGCCGGCCGCAGTGGTCCACCGCCGGAACATCGCCTCGACCTGTTCCGCCGACAGCGCGTAGTCGGCGATCACGGCCTCCCGGTGCACACCCACCGTGTCGAGCACGAGGGCGACGAGCACACCGGTGCGATCCTTGCCCGCGGCGCAGTGCACCAGGGCCGGACCGGTCCCCGGCGCGGCGAGCCTGCGGACGGCCTCGACGACGTTGTCCGGCCGGTCGGCCAGGTAGCCGAGGTAGTGACGCAGCAGCGGATCGCTGTCGTCGCCGGTCTCCGGTAGCGTCCGGCCCTCCTCGGGGAGGAACGTCAACGCCACCGTCTCGACGCCCGCCCGCGTGATCGCCGTCGGACCGTCCCGGTCGATCTCGCGGGCGGTCCGCAGGTCGAGCACCAGGCTGAGCCCGTACACCTCGACGAGGTGTGCGACGTCGCCGGGCGTCGCGTAGTGCAGCGAGGCGCTGCGCAGCAGCATCCCGGCCCGGGTCGTACCGCCGCCGGCGAGGGGGAGCCCGCCGACGTCACGGACGTTGTCCAGGCCCTCCAGCGCGAGCCAGCGGTTGTGGATCCCCTGTCCTGTCACGGCGTCGGCCACCCCGGCACCGTATCCGCACGCCGCCGTCCGGTGCGTCCGCCCCGACCGGGCTCCCGCCCGCCGGTCGCCCGGCCCGTCTCCCGGGCCGGGCCACCGGCACCACCCCGACCGGCACGTCCCGGCGCTCGCCGGGTCAGGCGAAGGGACCCGGGTTGAGCACCCGCCGGGACAGCTTCGCGACGATCGGGCCGTCCGCCTCGCTGGCGGTCTTGACCTTGACCCACTCCGGGTCGGCCATGAACCCCGCCCACTTGTCGGCCATCTCCTGGTAGGAATCGAACTTCATCATGTAGACGAGCTCGTTGTTGCCGTTGTCGCCGAGCTCGGTCAGGGAGATGAACACGCACTCCATGCCGTGCTTCTCGAACAGCCCGAGCGTGTGGTCCTTGAACCGCGTGACCAGCGCCGGCATCCGACCCGGAACCGTCGTGTACTCGCGAATCTCGTAGATCATCCTCGATCCCTCCTGTGCGAACCCGCCGGATCGTAAGTCGCTCCTCGGGCCACCCGATGGTTCATGATCGGACACGTAGCCGCATGACGACGGCGCTCAGCCGTGGCCGGCCCCGCCATTGTGGGCAGTCACCGTCAGTGATTACCCCATACGATGTACATTAACGGCGCCACTACGCCCGTTCGGCGTAATGCGATCACGCTGCCGGCGACCGGCCCGGTCCTCCTGGGGCCTGGTCACCGGGCGGTCCGGGGACCGGGGAAGCCCTGGACCACCAGCGGCGAACGGCGCTTCCGGCCACCCACCGGAGGCGTCGTTCGTCGCTTCGGAGCGCTGGCTCAGACGCCCTGCGCCGGAGTGCGCCGCAGCGCCGGCGGCAGCAGCCTCGCGCCGCCGCCGTGCGCGGCGACCCGGTCGTCGGGGTTCCACAGCCGGCATCGGGCCAGCGACAGGCAGCCGCAGCCGATGCAGGAGTCCAGCCCGTCGCGCAGGGCGACCAGCGCCTCGATCTGCTCGTCGAGCCGGCCGCGCCAGGCGCGGGAGAGCCGGGTCCAGTCGGCCTTGGTCGGGGTGCGGCTCCCGGGCAGCCGGTCGAGCGCCTCGCGCACGTCGTCCAGCCCCACGCCGATGGCCCGGGCCGCCCGGATGAAGGCCAGCCGGCGCAGTACGCCGCGCTCGTAACGCCGCTGCCCGCCCGGGGTCCGGGCGGCCTGCACCAGTCCCGCGCGCTCGTAGTAGCGCAACGCCGAGTGCGGGAAGCCGCTGCGCTCGACGACCTCCCCGATGCTCAGCAGATCTTTCGCGTCCACCCGGAATCCCCGCGCCCCCGTGACCTGAAGCTGACTTCAGCTCACATGGTAGGCAGATGAGTACGGCAATCGGCACCGGAGCAGCTCGGGGCTTCGGTCTCGCTCTCACCGCCGGCCTGACCGCGCACGGCTGGACCGTTGTCGTCGACGCCTGCGACGCAGCCCGGCTGCACGCCGCCACCGCCGGCCTGCACCGCTCCGAGCTCGTCGTGGCCGTCCCCCGGGACGTCCCGACCCGCCCACCGGGCCGAAGTGGTCGCTGCCGCCGCCCGCACCGGCGGACTCGTCCTGCTCGTGCACAACGCCGGCGAGCTGGGCCCGAGTCCACTGCCCACACCGGCCGACCACCCCTCGACGCACTGCGGGCGGTGTTCGAGACCACGCTGTTCGCACCGATCGCCCTCACCCGGCTCGCGTTGCCGTTGCTCGGGGCGGCGAGCGCACCCACCGTCGTGACCATCAGTTCCGACGCAGCCGTCGAGGCCTACCCGGGCAGGGGTGGATACGACTCCGGCAAGGCGGCGCTGGACCAGTTCGCGGCGGTGCTCGCGGTCGAGCAGGCCTACGCGGCGGCGCTCGCGCGGCACTACCTCCGGCACGAGTTCGGCGACTCCTGCCTGCTGCTACGCCGCTGACCGGCGTCATCCTGCGCGGATGACCACCGGTCGCCCAGGGTGACCGTTCGTCGACAGCTCGGCGGTTCAGTAACAATCTCATCTACGAGGTGAGCGGCCCCCAGGCAGCGCCGACATGCATGGACGCCACTTGTGAGCGCCCGTTGACCTTCCGTAATCTCGCTCCGCAGTCGTCACGATCCGATCACGAGCGAGCATCGAGCCGGACTCCCCAGCCGGTTCACCGGACCCCCGACCGGTTGCCCGCCCGCGGATCGCCCGAACGCGGAAGGACAGGTCTTGGCAGGTCACCGCTCCCCCAGCGGCAGACGTGTGCCGGCGGTCCCGGCCCCGAACCGGACCGCACCCCGGCACCATGCTGCCCGCACACCGGCAATCGCCGGTGCGTCACCGCGTCGTACCGTCGCCAACACGACCGCGGCGGTCGGCGCCGCGGTAGGTGTCGTCGCCACCGGTGCGTTCGCCGTCGTCGTACCCACCCCGTTGGACGGCACCTCGACCACGGCCGACGCCGCGGAGGGCATCGGCCCGGCCGCGCTGGCCGCCAACGCCACGACGCTCGCCCCGAGCCAGGGCGGCGCGCACGCCGCGAGCGGCGGGTACCTCACCCCGGTCGCGTTCATCACCGGCGCCGACAACACGACGAACGACCCCCCGGCCGGGCAGGACCCCAGCCTCGCGTCGCTCGACAAGGCCGGCAAGCTGGCCGACCAGATCGCCGCGATGCACGCGCAGGCCGCACAGGAGCAGGCCGCGCAGGACCGCCTGAACGCTGTGATCGCGACCGGCGGGATCGACGGCTGGATCGCCGAGGCGCTGAACATCATGGACCTGCCGCAGTCGCTGGCCCCGGGCGTCAAGAAGATCATCATGGCTGAGTCCGGCGGCAACCCGCGGGCCATCAACAACTGGGACGCCAACGCGCAGCGTGGGACCCCGTCGCAGGGGCTCATGCAGGTGATCCCGTCGACGTTCCGGGCGTACGTGGCCCCGAGCCTGGCCGGTCGGCCGATCACCGACCCGGTCGCCAACATCACGGCCGGGGTCCGGTACATGATCGCCAACTACGGCATCGCCACCGTGAAGGCGGGTGGGCGCAGCAACGGCGCGGGCAGCTACATCGGCTACTGAGCCGACGGGTCACCCGGGGACCAGATCCCCGAAGCCACCCCGCTGCGTCACGTCGTCGCCCGCAGCAGAGTGCGCACGGCCTCGGTCGCGGCGTCGATGCCGGAAGCCCGGATCTCGGCGCCGCTCGTGGGGCCGGTGACCCCGACGGCGACCACGGTCCGGTCCGAACTCGGCACGGCGAACTGCAGTTCGCGGCGACCGGGCTTGGACAACGGAAGCCAGCCCCACGGCCGGTGGTCGACCGGATCGGTGACGAGGTCCGGGCCGGGGACCGCGGCCGTCTGGACCGAGACCAGGTCCCGGTAGAAGAACTCGTGGGTGTGCTCGTCGCTGCGCTTGCCGGTGAGCACATCCTGCCGGCAGTGGAACACCGCCAGGTGACAGCGCGTCGGGCACAGCACCGTGACCTCGTACGCGGTGAACCGCCAGATGCCGTCCAACCCGATCGCGGATCGCGTCGTCACCACCGGCGAGTAGACGATCAGCGGGCTGTTGTCCCGGCGGCTGAGCCAGTTCATCCCCTGCAGTACCCCGACCGGATCCCAGAACGTCCCGGCCGGCACGATGTCGTCGCCGGCGAGGCCCAGCGCGGTCAACGCGCGCCGTTGGATCTCGATGAGGTGCCCGGCGAGCGCGGCGTCCATCTCCTCGTCCGACGGCCGCGGCGACACGTCACCGACGTGGCGTTCGTAGCCTGCGCGCCTCGCCACGGCCAGCCCTCCGGCGATGGCACCCAGCCCGGCCAGCACGAGGGCCGCGGTCGGCGCCACCTGCACCATGGCGATGAGCGCGAACAGCAGCAGCAGGTCGGAGATCCCACCGATCACCTGGTAATTCGCGCGGATGCGCGGGTCCGGCGGCCGCCGGAAGTACCGGCCGTACCACCGGGCCCCGCCAGGGTTCTGCGGTGCTCGGCGCGGCCCGACCAGCGACCACAGCAGCAGGAGCACGTCGGGCACCTCTCGTCGGCCCCACGCGGTACGCCCGTGTCGTCGCCGGAGGAGCGGGTGATCTGTGGGGTGAACCTCGGCTGATCGGCGACGAACGTTTCCTTCACTCCGGCGACCTGTCCGTTTTCAGTCCTTCGGCCCAGTCCGCCGAATATCGCGGCCACCCGCCTGCTTCGTCCGGAAATGGGCAGGTCATCTCGCATACTGGCAACGGACGGTCACCGAGCGGGGCACCTGGGCGAACGGTCAGTGACCGGCCGATGTCATCATGGGGCGGGGTCCCGGCGGAGCCCCGCACGCCGTGCCGACCATGCAGCGGAGGACCGACACCGGATGACGCAGGTTCCACCGACGGCATCCGGCTCCCCCGCCACGGCGTTGCACGCAGGCACCGGCGAACGCCGGTTCCGGCCCGAACTGCAGGGGCTGCGCGCGCTCGCCGTGACGCTCGTGGTGATCTACCACGTCTGGTTCGACCGGATCTCCGGTGGCGTCGACGTCTTCTTCCTCATCTCGGGCTTCCTGATCACCGGGCAGCTCGTCCGCGCGGCCGAGCGGGGCCCGATCAGGTTCCGCGCGATGTGGGGCCGTCAGATCACCCGGCTGTTCCCAGCGGCACTGACGGTGCTGCTCGCGACCGTGATCGCCGGCATGTTCCTGCTTCCCGAGGCGCGCTGGTTGCAGACCGTGCGTGAGGTCGTCGCCTCGGTCTTCTTCCTGGAGAACTGGCGGCTGGCCGCGGCGTCGGTCGACTACGCCGCCCAGCACAACACCGCCAGTGTGGTCCAGCACTTCTGGTCGTTGTCGATCCAGGTGCAGTTCTACGTCGTGTGGCCGCTGCTGGTGGCGCTCGTCGCGCTGGTCGCCCGGGAGGCGCGCGACCGGCTGCGCGGATACCTCACCGTGACGCTGATCGGCGTCCTCGTCGCCTCGCTGTCCTTCTCGGTCGCCCTGACGATCACCAACCAGCCGCTGGCCTACTTCCACTCGCTCACCCGGGCCTGGGAGTTCGCGCTCGGCGGACTACTCGCGCTGGTCATCAACGCGATCGTGCTGGCCCGCCGGGTGCGGATCGCGATCGGCTGGATCGGCGTGATCGGGCTGCTGTCCTGCGGGATGGTGCTGCAGGTCGGCCGCATCTTCCCCGGCTACGCCGCGCTGTGGCCGACCGTGTGCGCCGGGCTGGTCATCCTGGCCGGCGCGACCGGCAGCGCGCACGGGGTGGACCGGGTCCTGAGCAGCCGCTCGATGCATCACCTCGGCGACGTCAGCTACGCGCTGTACCTGTGGCACTGGCCGGTGCTGCTGTTCTTCCTCGTCGTCAGTGGGCAGGCGACGGTCGGCCCCGGTGCCGGGGCGGTGATCATCGCCATCTCGCTGGTCCTCGCCGTGCTCACCTACCACCTCGTCGAGGAGCCGGTGCGGCGGGCGTCGTTCGGGATCCGCGCGCAGTACCGGCTGGGCGCGCTGTCGATGGCCGTCGTGCTGCTGGCCGCCGGGATCTGGCAGTTCGCTGCGGGGCAGCGGGCCCACGACCTGTCGGCCGCGGGCGACGCCGATCATCCCGGTGCAGTCGCCCGCCTCGACGGCTTCAGCTATGCGGGCAGGACGGACGCGCCCCTGGTGCCCCCGATGGTCACCGTGACCGAGGACTGGGCTCAGAAGGCCGGCGCCTGGGACTGCGCCGCGTCCGCTCACGACACGGAGCTGGAGGTCTGCTCGCAGGCCATGCCGGCGCCGCCGGAGCGGCGGATCGTCGTCGTCGGCGACTCACACGCCCAGCAGTACATCGCCGCGCTCGAACCGATCGCCGCCAAGCGGAACTGGCAGCTGATCTCCATGCTCCGCGGGGCCTGCCCGTTCTCCACCGTCTCCGAGACCGACCCCGTCAACGAGGGCTGTGTGCAGTGGAACGCCGCGGCGGCCGACGAGATCGCCGACCTACGGCCTGATGCGGTGTTCACCCTCGCCACCCGTGACGTGCGAGCCGGGCTGACCGAGCAGACCCCGCCCGGGTTCGTCGAACAGTGGCGGCGGATGAACGACCTGGGCAT
This sequence comes from Pseudonocardia acidicola, assembly GCF_012911935.1. Taxonomy (GTDB): domain Bacteria; phylum Actinomycetota; class Actinomycetes; order Mycobacteriales; family Pseudonocardiaceae; genus Pseudonocardia; species Pseudonocardia acidicola. Next base: position 48,442 of record NZ_JAAXLA010000009.1, read on the forward strand.
CCGGGTGATCGCGGTCCGGGACAACCCGCGCTTCGACTTCTCCCCGCCCGACTGCATCCAGCAGCACGGCCGCGGTGCCCCCGAGTGCGGAATCGCGCGCGACGCCGTCTTCTCGCCGGTGGCGCCGTACGCGCAGATCCCGGATGTGCCACCGAACGTCTCGTTCCTCGACTTCACCGACTACCTGTGCGACGACCGGTTCTGTCCCGCCGAGATCGGCAACGTGCTGGTGTACATGGACTTCAACCACCTGACGGCGACCTACCTGACGTCGATGGCGCCGTTCGTGGAGCAGGAGCTGAACGCCGCGCTGGGCTGGTGAGCCCGTCTCGGACCGGCCGGGCTGCCAGAGCCGCCACCATCCGGCGCCGAATTCTGCGATGTGGCAGTCGGCGTGACCGGGCGGGTGCCGTAGTGCAGCGTTCGGCGGGTTTGCACTGCGGGTTCAGGCGCCGGGGTCACGCGGCGCGACCGGGCGGGCCCGCCGCTCACCCACCGCGACCACGTCGCCGGCCCGCAGCTGTGCCCCGCGGCGGGTCTCCAACCGGCCGTTGAGCAGCACCTGCTCGGCCTCCAGCAGCTCCCGGGCATGCCCGCCGTCCTCGGCGATCCCGGCCAGCTTGAGGAACTGACCGAGGCGGATCGGCTCCTCGGCGATCTCGACGTCCTGGATCGGGGCCTTCGACATGGGTCCATCATGTCCGGTCCCGCCCGCGACGCGGCGCCGCGGTCACCGCGCCGGGCCAGTGCGCGCATGAGCAGGCAGTTCCCGGTCTCCGACAGCGGGTCCTGCGCGATCAGCGCGCGGGCGCTGCGATCGGCACCGGCCAGCTCGGTGGCCCCAGCTGCAGGCATGCCTCGGCGTAGCAGGCCAGCGCCCGGCGGTGCCCGTACGCCAGTTCCTCGCAACGCTGCTCGACCCACGGATCGTCGAAGTCGGACAGGAACCGGCGCTGGGTGACGAACAGCGCGCTCAGCGCCTGCGTCCAGGCCCGGCGCCGGTCGTGCAGGGCGGTTGCCGCCTCGGCGCGGTGCAGCGCGGCGTCGGCCACCGCGGCGTCGATGATCGAACCGGGCGGCAGCACCAGTTGCAGGCTGCTCCCGCCGCGGATCTCGGCGGGCGCGAGGACGGCCCGCGCCTTCGACAGCAGGGCGGTGAACGTCGCGGGCGCACCGGGCCCGGACGCCGCGAAGCGGCCGTGGAGGCCCGTGGTGTGCGAACCGGTGCAGCCGCCCCGGCCGGCTGATCTTCCGGGCAGGCCGGGGCGGCACCCCCTCCCCCACCGGCACGGTGCTGTTCCGTGCCGGAGTCATACGGGTGCCGGGAAGAACTCGGCGAGCGGGACCGAGCCGGCGAACACCCCGAGGAAGCACGCGGTCCGCTGCCGGTCGCCGACGAGCGATCCGAACAGCTCGGCCACCTGCGGTGTGGGCGGCTCAAGGGACGCCGGCGAGCAGGTGAACTCCTACATCGGCAGCACTGCGTCGTTGCGTCGCCGCGGACGTCCGGGACGTCCGCGGCCGCCCAGCTGGCACCGACCAGGGCAAGGCCGTCCTCGGTCAGCCGGTCGCCGACGGCGCGGTGTTCCCGCGGGTTGAGCCGGACCCCCTTGATCGGCACCCCGCTCCAGTAGGTGAAGTAGGTGCCCTGCAGGGCAGGCCCGGCCCGGTATTCGGGCGCCTGGACCGATCGTGCGATCGTCGAGTTCATCCCGTCCGCACCGACCACCAGGTGGGCGCCCTCGATCGACAGCGTGCCGTCCCCGCTCCGGCACGGCACTTCGGTCACCGTGCCGTCGTCGAACTCGAATCCCTCGACCGTGGAGGCGTCCCGGAACTCGGCACCGGTCGCGACCGCCGCATCCACGAGGATCTGATCGAGGCTGATATGCCGCGGCGGGTACGCCTCGCACACACCGTCGACGGCCGGGAAGTTGCCGGTCAGGGCGAACGGGCCGCAGTCGAGGCACCCGGTGGTCACCGGCGGGCACCGGGTGGCGATCAGGTCGTCGAGCAGCCCCCACGACGCGAGCGCGGCCACGCCCGGCTGCCGGAGCAGGTGGGTGGACGGCGTGAGGTCCGACGGGAACGTGTTCCGGTCGAGCAGCAGTACCCGGTGTCCACGACGGGAGAGCAGCATCGCGGTGGAGGCGCCCGCGCCTCGGGCACCGACCACGATGACGTCATACACCTCGATCCTCCGTTCCCAGGGCGATCCGGCGGACAGCGGACGCGACGTCGAGATCGAGCAGCCGGGACACCGGCCTCCTGCCCCTGACTCCCGCCGCCGCACATCCAGCTTCGTGCCGAGGTGATGCGCGGGAAAGCGGCCGTCCGGCCGCCCGGCATCGGCCGTGTGGAAACGGTCCCGAACGATGCTGCGGTCCCCTGCCCGACCGTGGGTCCACGCCGACCGGGCGGCTGCAGCCGGCGCGACGTGGCGCAACCGGGAGGCGTCAGCGTTCAGGCGAGGACCCGCGCCCGACACCTCATGCGAGGACGGTTTCGCGCGCCCGGCTTCGGTCCGGCAGGGCGACGCGGCCGGGGCCCCGAATCGAAAGCATGACTCGTCCGGCATATGTCGGCTCGGCGTGAACCAGCCGGCGCTCCCCGATCCGAATCGGCGGGACAGAGCGCGGGCGGGCGCGTCCACTTTGGAACTCGAACCGGAAGGACCTGCAGGCCATGAAGGCAGTGGTGTACCACGGGCCGCGAAATGTGAGCGTCGACAACGTTCCCGACCCCAAGATCGAGAAGCCGACCGACGCGATCGTACGCATCACCAGCACGAACATCTGTGGCTCCGACCTGCACATGTACGAGGGCCGCACCGACTTCGAACCCGGCAACATCTTCGGCCACGAGAACCTCGGCGAGGTGGTCGAGGTCGGCAGCGCCGTGGAGAAGGTCAAGGTCGGGGACATGATCTCCGCGCCGTTCAACGTCAGCTGCGGGCACTGTTCCAACTGCGAGCACGGCCTGACCAACTACTGCGAACGGGCCAATGCGCCGGGCATCGCCGGCGCCGCCTACGGGTTCGCCGACATGGGCCCGTGGCCGGGTGGCCAGGCCGAGTACCTGCGCGTGCCGTGGGCCGACTTCGACTGTCTGCGCCTGCCCGAGGACGGCCGGGAGAAGCAGAACGACTACGTGATGTGCTCCGACATCTTCCCCACCGGATGGCACGCCACGGAGATGGCAGGCCTGATGCCCGGTGAGACCTGCGTGATCTACGGGGGTGGGCCGGTCGGGCTGATGGCCGCCCTGTCGGCGACGCTGAAGAGCGCGTCGAAGGTCTTCGTCGTCGACCGGCACCCCGACCGGCTGAAGCTGGCCGAGGAGATCGGCGCCATCCCGATCGACCGCTCGAAGGGCGACCCTGCCGAACAGGTCAAGGCCCAGACCGGCGGTATCGGCGCCGACTGCGGCTGTGAGTGCGTCGGCTACCAGGCCCACGACGTGGAGGGCCACGAGGACAACTCGGCCACGCTGAACGCTCTGGTCGCCTCGGTGAAGTTCACCGGCCGCATCGGCTGCGTGGGTGTGTACATCCCGCAGGACCCGGGCGGCCCGAACGATCTGGCCAAGCAGGGCAAGGTCCCCTTCGACTTCGGGATGCACTGGTTCAAGGGCCAGGCGATCGGCACCGGCCAGTGCCCGGTCAAGCGGTACAACCGCAACCTGCGCGACCTGATCCACGAGGGCAAGTGCACGCCGTCATGGATCGTGTCCCATGAACTGCCGCTCGAGCAGGCACCCGAGGGTTACAAGAACTTCGACGCCCGCGCGCAGGGCTGGACCAAGGTCGTCCTCAAGCCGCAGATGACCGCCTGATCCGCCTGATCCGGCCGTTCCGACGGCTCCGGCCTGCCCACCGGGCGGGCCGGAGCCGTCGGCCGATCAGGCCGGCGCCGCGATCGGGGCCTTCGGCCTGAGTTCGGCCGGGACCTCGATGTCGTACAGCTTCGCCGCGTTCAGCCCGAGGATCTTCTTCTTGCCGGCGGTGGTGAGCCGCGGGTAGTCGGCGTACTGCTCGTCATCGGGCATCTGCCAGTCGACCAAGCCCTCGACCTGCCACTTCGGCTCCCAGATGCCGTAGTCGCTGCCGAAGGTCATCTTGTCCTCGCCGACCCAGAACAGCAGCTCGCCCATCACCTTGGCGAAGAACTTCGGCCGGGCGTGCATCAGCCCGCCGATCACCACCGACAGGCCCGCGTAGACGTTGGGCTCCTGCACCGCCATGAAGCAGAAGTCCTCGATGCGCGGCAGGCCGACGTGCTCGACGATGAAGTTCAGGTCGGTGAAGTCGGTCGCGGCGTGGTCGACGTCGGTGACCTCGAAGCCGTCCTTGTCCAGCGGCCAGATCGTCGGGCCCTTGTGCACGTGGATGTTCTTGATGCCCAGTTCCTGGCACTTCTCCAGGTACTTGTAGGCCTCCCGGTCGGTGAGCTGCCAGCCGCGGGAGCCGTCCTCCCACTCCGCGGTGTAGAGCTTGACGCCCTTGAGGTCGTACCGCTCGGCGTCCTCCTTCAGCTTGTCCAGCCCGGCGTGCCCGTGCCGGGGGTCCCAGCGGCCGTTGGTGATGAACCTGCCCGGGTACTTCTCGGCCAGCGTGTTGTTGCGCTCGGCGGTGTTGAAGCCGTTGACGTACCACTCCTTGAGGTAGGTCGGCTGGGTGATCGCGATGTCGACGTGGCCGTCCTCGAAGACGTCGCGCATCAGGTCGCCCTCGGAGTACTTCAGGTACTTCTCGTAGTCCCACTGGGCGTCGGGCGGGCCGAGCTGGTGGTAGCCGTAGAAACAGTCGATCCAACCCTTGGCGAACTTTTCCTTCCCCGGTACCCAGTTCTCCCGGCTGGCGTCCCAGTAGTGCATATGCGAGTCAACGATGAAATACTTCTCGCCATCCTTTTCGTACATGATCCCGAGCCCCCTTCGATCGCTATCGATGACCGGCCAGTGTGTGAGCGGTCGCTCGCCCGGAATAGGGCCGTTCGGCCATTCGGATGCCTCCGGGCGCCGTGAAAGTCCGCGCACCGGCCGGGCGGACCCCGGCAGGCTGAGCGGACCCGACGGCATACCGAGGTTCAGTCCACCAGCCCCACCCACACCCACCCGGCGTCCTCGCGCGCCGGAAAGACCCGGATCGGTTGCACGGCCGCGGCCCGCGCCCGGGGGAACACCCGCTTCGGGTACCGGTTCTCCCCGGTGTGCGCGTCGTAGGTGTAGTGGTGATGCGGGCAGTCGATCTCGTCGCCGTACACGGCGGCGCCGTCCATCGGCCGGTTCTGGTGCGGGCAGATCGGATCCGTCGCGATCGGGTCGCCGTCGGCGGTCCGGCCGACGAGCACCGCGCGGCCCGCGATCTCGACCCGGCGCAGATCACGCCCCACCTCAGCGCTCGGGGCCGCCCTGTGCCACTGCATGTTCCTCGCCCGTGTCCGGCAGCCGGGTGGCGAGAACGGCGACGGCCTCCTCCCGGGAGGCCCCGGCCCCCACGCCGGCGACGCGGCGTCCGTCCAGCGCGAGTGCCGACCACGTGCCGCCTCACGACTCTTGCAGCCGCACCGTCCAGTCCCGGTTCGTAGCGCGCAGCCGTGTCCAGCTCACGCGCACTCTGCGAGCGCAGTCATCCGCCTCAACCACGGCCCACGTCCGCCGTCATGAACCGCCCGACGTAGGGCGAGCGCCCCGGCGCCCCACGGCGGAAGTGCCCGGACGGGCCTTCACCGAGGAACTCGGAGAACCAGGACTCGTGCTCGACCTCCTCGTTGAGGATGGCGAGGGCGAGTTCGTAGGTGCGGTGGTCCTTGCCGGCCGTGTAGTTGCAGATGTCGGTGTAGGTCCGGATCGCGCATCGTTCGGCCTCCACCAGCACCGTGAGCAGGTCGCGGGTCGGTTCGCCCACGACGACCGGGTAGCTGCCCATCGTGGCCTGCCCCGAGCCGCGCCGCTCGCCCGCCCCGCCGTTCAGGCTCTCCGGCAGGTACGCGTCCGGGCAGCCGGCCTGGTCGGCGAACACCCGGATGTCGTCGGGCAGCCGGCCGCCGAGCTCGTAGATCCGCGGCACCAGTGCTTCGAAGTGGTTACGGTCCTCGATACGGGCGTCCTCGATGATCTCCTTCATGCCCTCGCCCTCGAGCCCGATCGAGTTCACCCGCAAGATCGTGTAGTAATAGAATGTCGTGAACTCGGCCCCGGCCGCCGCCACCAGCTTTTCGATCAGCGTGTTGACGTCCAGGCCGGCCTTCTCCACCATTTCTCGCGCTACGCGGCCCATGACATTCCTCCATCGTGGTGGGATCACTGCGTCCTCTGGGAAGACCCCAGGGACTGAGTAATCCGGAGGCTTGGGCGCGTCTAGGGTACGAAGTACCGTGTTCCGTCAACAGACACGACCGCCGAGGTGCTGGGATGACCGAGTCCCGCCCGTCCCTGAGAGATGAGCACGTCGCCCGGCTGCGGGCCGCCGGCCTCCGGGTCACCGCGCCGCGACTGGCCGTACTGAACATTCTGCAGAGCGGCGGTCACCTCACCGTCGAGGAGATCACCGGCCGGGCCCGCCGGCGTCTCGGTCACGTCTCCCAACAGGCGATCTACGACGTGCTCCACGTCCTCGACCGGCGCGGCCTGGTCCACCGGATCCAGCCGATGGGCCACCCCACCCAGTACGAGGCCCGGACCGGCGACAACCACCATCACCTGGTGTGCCGCTCGTGCGGCGCGGTGAGCGACGTCGACTGCGCCGTGGGCGAGGCGCCCTGCCTGAAAGCGCAGGACGACCACGGCTACGAGATCGCGGAGGTGGAGGTCCTCTACTGGGGTGTCTGCTCCGGCTGTCGTACTCAGTAGCCCCTGTAGAGCCACCGGCGCAGCAGCCGGCTGACGATCGGCATCACCACGTACGTCATCAGGGTCAGGATGATCAGCGGGAACATCGCCGCCCTCGCCCAGAGCGGCCAGCCCGCCAACCGGGGCACGACGAAGGCCTGGAACAACAGCACGAGCGGGTAGACCGCGATCAGCGAGACGAGCCATTGCTTCCACCGGGGCGGCGGTTTGATCGTCTCCTCGGCGTGGGAGGGGACGTAGAACCACGTCTCCAGGCCCGTCCGCTGCTGCACGGCGGTGCGCGCGTCGGCGATGTCGCGGACCATCTGGTGCAGGCGCGCCCGCTCGTCGGAGTTGAGCCAACGCTGCAGCGCCTGCCGGTTGACGAACTGTTCGATGATGTGGAAGTCGCGGCTGCCTTTCTCGTGGATGACCGTCGCGCCGAGGTTGCCGGGGAAGTGGGCGGCCGCCGACGCGAGGCCCTTCGCCCACCTGGCGAACTCCTCCTCCTTGCCCGGCTTGGCCCGCCAGCTGAAGACCACCGTCACCGGCTCGTCGTCGGCCAGGCGATGTGCGCGAGCAGACGTCGGGCCGCTCACCGTCGTCATCACCTCAGTGTGCGCGCCGCCCGGGGCCGTTCTGCCGAACCGGCAGGTTCAGGCGGACCGGTGGGATCTGATCCTGGGGTGACCTTGACCGTTCCGCCCGGATGTGCGTGGGGGCGCGCGAGGCGACGGACGGGCCGACTTACCAGGTTCTCACCACCCGGCACATGCAAACGGCCTGGTAGCGGGGAACGCCCGCTGACCAGGTCAGCGTCGTCTGGCCGTCTCATCCGTGGCAACTGCAACCAGCGGGCCCGCGCCGGCCTCCCGCCTCCGCAGCGATACCGCGCTCGGAGGGGGCCGCCGCTGCCGATGCGAGAGCTTGTCGAGGTGCTCCCGTTACGGGCGCGGTGATGTGGGACGTCGAGCCGAGCGCCACGCTCCGTGCCGACGCCCTCGCTGCCGCAGCGGCATCGCCTGCGGTGGCCGAACAGGCCGTTCTGATCGACCTGCTCGGCCTGCGCGGGCATGTCCTGGGCCGCATCGCCGACTACGAGCGGGCCGCCGAGCTGGCCGAGCGGCTGGCGCGCGACGCGCCGGACGAGGGCAGGGCCCTGCTGGCCCGGGCCAGGTCGCGAGCGACCTTCCACCGCTTCCCCGAGGCACTGGCCGACCTCGACGCCGCAGGGCGACACGGTGCGGACCGGGCCACGCTGGACGCGGAGCGGGCGGCGATCCTCCAGGCGCTCGGGTGTTACGCCGACGCCCTCGTCCTGCACCGCGACGCCGCGCAGCGCCGTCCCGACTTCACCACGCTGGGTGCACTGGCCGTGCTCCAGGCGGAACGCGGGCAGGTCGCAGCGGCGGAGCGCCTGTTCCGCGAGGCACGGCGGCACTACCGGGGCGTGTCGCCGTTTCCGGTGGCCTCGCTCGACTTTCGCCGCGGCCTGATGTGGCTCCGGCGGGGCAACTTCCACGCGGCCCGTACTTGGTTCGACGCTGCCTGCCGACGGATGCCGGGCTACGCCCCGGCGGCGGGCCACCTCGCCGAGGTCGACGCCGCCCTGGGTGCCCACCAGACCGCCATCGACCGCCTGCGGCCCCTGGCGGTCTCCAGCGACGACCCCGATTACGCGGCCGGCCTGGCCGGCGTCCTGCGCGATGCCGGGCACGCCCACGAGGCCGATCGATGGCGGGCCACCGCGGCGGCACGCTACGACGAGTTGATGCTGCGTCACCCGGAGGCCTTCGCCGACCACGCGGCCGACTTCTGGCTCACCGTGGGCGACGACGAGCACGACGGGCCCCGGCTGGCCAAGCGGAATCTCGGTATGCGCCGGGCGGCTCGCGCATACCGCGAGGACCGGATTCCGGCGTCGGGTGGGTGAGTCGTGAGCAGTCCCTACGGTCTGGTCGTGGTCGTGGTCGGGGCCGGGCCGGCCGGGGAATCCGTGGCCCAGATGGCTGCAGGTCTCGGGTACTCGGTGGCGTTGGCCGAGCGCGACGCCGCCGGCGGGACGGTCGTGACGAGCGGCGGCGCACCGACGAAGACGTTCCGGGAGACCGCGCTGTATCTGACCGCGTTCGAGAAGGAGCGCGTCCTTGGGATCTCACCAGCCGCTCCACCCGAGGTGATCTACCCGGCGCTGAGCGTGCGGGCCCACACGGTCAGCGCGGTCGTGCAGCAGACCACCCTGGAGCGGCTGCACGCAGTCGATGTGCGGATGGTGTACGGCTCCGCCCGGCTGGAGGATGGCCATACCGTGCCGGATCCACGGGGATCCCGGTCAGGCAACGCAGATCACCATGAGCACCATGCTTGCCCGACGCCTCCACCTCGACACCAGCAAGTTCGTCGTGGGGAGATCCCGGTCCCCGTTCCCGACCGGGAGGCGGCAGAGCTCGTCGCGAAGCTCATCCGGGAGGCGCTGGACCCGTTGGCCAACCCGTAGCCGGCTTCCCCGGTCACAGATCTGGTCACAAACCACATGCAAACGGCCCTCAGGATGAGATCCTGAGGGCCGTTTGACCTGGTAGCGGGGGCAGGATTCGAACCTGCGACCTCTGGGTTATGAGCCCAGCGAGCTACCGAGCTGCTCCACCCCGCGTTGCTGTCTTGCTGTTGTAAGAGGAACAGTACACCCCCTGGAATGGCCCTTGCACGGGGGGTCCCTTCCAGCGCAGCACGTCCGGATCGACCTCTGAATAGGCCCTGACCTGCAATAACGCCGCCGAAGCCGTCCTCCACGACCGGCGGGGCCGGCGCATGGCGCCGGGAAAAGTGACCTAGCTCAACCACAACGGGGTCTCACCGCTACCCGGGAACCCCGGAAACGCCCGTGGGGGCCCGGCGAACCGGACCCCCACGGAGCGTCGTCACGTGCGGTTCAGCCGCCCGGCGTCGGCGTCGAGGCAGCCGCCTGCGCCGCCTGGAACTTCTTCACCGCGGCGTCCAGTGCGGCCAGCGCCTGCCCCTGGGCAGCGAAGTCACCCGACTGCTGGGCCTGCTTCAACTGAGCCAGGGCCGACTGGATGTCGTTCGCCGCTGCGGCGACCTGCGGGCTCGCCTGGCCCCCACTGCCGGCCGCCGGTGCCGGCGCGGAGCCCTGAGCGGGCGTCTGTGCCGCAGATGGGCTCTGGCCCGGAGAGGTCGCCGCCGCCCCGGCCCCGGCGCCGAACACCTGGTCCAGCGCCGACGACAGGTTCGCGCTGTATCCGACGCGTCCGCCGTAGCTGACCAGCACCCTCGCGAGCTGCGGATAGGAGGCATCCTGTCCGGCCCGTTCGATGTAGACCGGCTCGACGTAGAGCAGACCACCGGCCACCGGAAGCGTCAGCAGGTTCCCGTAGTCGATCGTGGTCTGGTTCTGCCGGAGCAGGTTGAGTTCCTGGCTGACGTTCGGCGAGCCGAGGAACTGCGCCTGCACCTGTTGCGGGCCGAGGGTTTGCGTCTCGGCAGGTAGCTGGAGCACGGTGATATGGCCGTAGTTCGCCGGATCGGAGCTGGCCGACATGTAGGCCGCCATGAACTGCCGACGGAGGCTGACCAACGCACTCGTGAGCTGGAAGCTCGCGCCCTGCTGACCCGGGAGTCCGGCCATCAGGTAGTACGGCGGCTGCGCGTCCTGGGCCGCGCCGGTGTTGCCCTGGACCGTCGGGTCGGACGGCACGTCCCAGAAGGACACCGTGGAGAAGAACTCACCCGGGTCGCTCACGTGGTACCGGGTCAGCAGCTCACGTTGGACCTTGAACTGGTCCTCCGGGTAGCGGAAGTGGGCGCGCAGCTCCGGGCTGATGTCCGAAGCCGGCTTCACCACGCCGGGGAAGGTCTTCATCCAGGTCTGCAGTACCGGGTCCTTCTCGTCGAAGGCGTAGAGCGTGACGGTGCCGTTGTAGGCGTCGACCGTGGCCTTCACCGAGTTGCGCAGGTAGCTGACGTCGGTGTTCGGCAGCCGCTGCACGCCCTGCAGGCTGTCCCGGGTGGCCTCACCGAGCGGGACCTTCTCCGCGTACGGGTAGTTCTTCAGCGTCGTGTACCCGTCGACGATCCACTCGATCCTGCCGTTGATCACTGCCGGGTACGGGTCGCCGTCGACGGTGAGCCACGGCGCCGCCTTCTCGACGCGCTGCCGCGGGTCCCGAACATACATGATCTTGGAGTTGGCGTTGATCGAGCTGTTGAACAGGATGTTCCGCTCGCCGTAGTACAGCGCGAACACCGACCGGTTGAACAGGTTCCCGATCGAGACACCACCGGAACCCTGGTAGGTGTACTGCGAGGTGTCCGTGTCGTACTCCCGCGGTGCGTCGCCCGTGTCGGCACCGACGATGGAGTAGTCCGTGATCAGCTCGCCGTAGTAGATCCGCGGCTCGGCGACCGGGATGTCACCGCGGGTCGTGGTGTCGCTGACGGTGAACTTGGGCAAGCCGCCCTGACCGCCGGTGTCCTCGAGCGCCGCGTTCACCTGGTTCGCCGGCGCGGCGACGAAGCCGTTGCCGTGCGTGTAGACCAGGTGCCGGTTGATCCAGTCGGTCTGGTTGCCGACGAGTGCGCTGCTGTCGAGCTCGCGCGCGGCGACCACGTAGTCCTGGGTCTGGCCGTTGACCTTGTAGCGGTCGATGTCCAGCTTCTCCGGGAACCCGTAGAAGTTCCGCCGCTGCTGGAGCTGGGTGAAGGTCTTGGCCAGCTTGTTCGGGTCGAGCAGCCGGATGTTCGGGATCGTCGAAGTGTCGGCGCGGACGGCGGCCGGGGTGGCCGTCGACGTCCCGCTGTAGGGCTCGATCGTCACCTTGTCGTCGGTCAGCCCGAACGCCTGCCGGGTCGCCTCGATGTTGCGCGCGATCGACGGGGCCTCGCGCTCGTTCGCGTTGGGCGCCACCACGAACTGCTGCAGCACCGCGGGCCACGCGGCACCGACCAGCACGCTGGACAGCACCAGCAGCACCACCGCGATCGCGGGCAGCTGCAGGTTGCGCCGGAACACCGCCGCGAAGAACGCCGCGGCGCAGATCAGCGAGATGAACAGCAGGATCAGCTTCGCCGGCATCACGGCGTTGAGGTCCGTGTAGGTGGCGCCGGTGAAGTTCCGGTTGCGCTGGGAGAACAGCAGCTCGAAACGGTCCAGGTAGTAGGCGACCGCCTTGAGCAGCACGAACGCCCCGGCCAGGGTGGCGAGCTGCGCACGCGCCGCGGCCGAGACCTGACCGGACCGGCCGGTGAGACGGATCCCGCCGAAGATGTAGTGGGTGATCAGCGCGACCGCGAAGGCGACCGCGACCGCCACCAGGAACCAGCTCAGCAGCAGCCGGTAGAACGGCAGCTGGAAGGCGTAGAAGCTGACGTCGTTGCCGAACTCGGGATCGGAGATACCGAACGGCGTGCTGTGCAGGAACATCTGCACGGTCTGCCAGTCGCCCTGCGCCGCGAGCCCTGCGACCAGGCCGACCGCCACCGGGATGCCGATGGCGAACAGCCGCAGCCGCTGGATGATCACGGTGCGGTAGCGGGCGATCGGGTCCTCGGGGCCGGTCACCGGAACGAACACCGGCCGGAACCGGTAGGCGATCCAGAGGGTCAGCGCGACGAGCCCGCCGACCAGTAGGCCGCCGAGCACGAACTGCACGATGCGGGTGAACAGCACCGTGGTGAACACGTCACGGAAGCCGACCTCCCCGAACCACAGCCAGTCCACATAGAAGTCGATCATTCGGGAGCCACCGAGCAGCAGCACCACGAGGACGCCTGCGGCGATGAGCAGGATCCGGGTACGGCGGGACAGCGTCGGGGCTCCCACCGGGGGCCGCATGGCCACTGGACACGCTCCTGACGTCGGGGGGTCACTTGCCGGACACCCGCGTCGTTCCGAGCTGCATCGGCGGCCCCGCACCGGTGCGAGGTCGTCGCGGCAGCCGGCCCTACGGCGCGCCCTGCCGTGCCAACTCTACGGATGCCCTGTGGAGTTCCCGCTCGGCGGTCGAATGTTCGATTCGGCCGGTTCGTGCGAATTCGCTCCGGTCCGGCGGGCGGCCCTATGAACAGGCGGGCGCGGGCCGGCCGGCGCGCAGCGAATCGAGAGCGCTCACCGCTCCCTTGAGGTCGGCCACCCGAACCAGTTGCAGACCGGACGGCGCGTTCGCCACGGCCTCCGCGCAGTTGTCCGACGGGACCAGGAACACCGTCGCCCCGGCGTCACGGGCCGCCCGCATCTTGAACTGGATGCCGCCGATCGGCTGCACGCCACCCTGCTGGGTGATCGCTCCGGTACCGGCCACGAACCGGCCCCCGGTCAGGTCGTCCGGGGTCAGCTTGTCCACCACCGCGAGCGCGAACATCAGGCCCGCCGACGGCCCACCGATGTCGCCGAGCTTGATCGTGATGTCGCCCTGGCGCGGTTCGACCCCCGGCTGCACCCCGAGCAGGCCCTGCGGCCGGTCCGGGCTGGACGCGAGCACCACCTGTGCGTCGCGCTGCTCCGCGCCGCGGCGGTAGGTGATCGAGACCGTCTGGCCGGGCTTCGTCGCAGCGAGCGCGTCGGAGACCGATACCGGGGTGTCGACGGCCTTGCCGGCCACCGTCACCAGCTCGTCACCAGGCTGCAGCACACCGGCCGCCGGGGTGTTCGGCACGATGCCGGAGACCACCGAACGGGTCGGCACGTTCAGCAGGGTCATCGCCGCGACCTCGGCATTGACCTCCGAAGCGGTGAACTGCTGGGTGTTCTCCTGCTGCACCTGCGCATCGGACTTGTCGGGCGGGAAGACACTGTCGCGGGGGACGACGCTGTGGTCACCGGCGATCCAGAACCCGAGCGCCGAGATCGCCGAGAGCCGGTCCGAGACCGACACCGTCGTCATGTTCAGCTGGCCGGTGGTCGGATAGACCTGACGGCCGTCGACGGCGACGACCGGGGTCCCGTCCACGGCGCCCAGGGTGTTGAAGGTAGGTCCGGGCCCGAGCGCCACCAGCGGAACCGGCAGCGTCACACCCAGCACACCGAGCAGCACCGCGAGCAACGCCGCGGCGACCAGTGTCAACGTCCGGCGACTCACGGAGCAGGAACCTACGCTGCCGGCCCCCGGGCCCGCGTACGGTGGTCGTATGAGCGACACCCCGTTCGGGTTCGGACCCGCTGACCGCGACAAGGACCGCGACTCCGACCGCCCCCAGGGATCGGGCGGATCGGGCGGGGCCCAGGGACCGCAGGATCCCTTCGGGTTCGGGAACCTGCCCGGCATGCCGCCCGGGGGTATCCCCGGCTTCCCCGGCGGCCTGCCCGGCATGCCGGGGGGGCCGGGCGGCTTCGACGTCAGCCAGCTCGGCCAGATGCTCACCCAGCTCGGGCAGATGCTCAGCCACGCCGGCACCGCATCCGGCAGCGGCCCGGTCAACTACGACCTGGCCGCCCAGCTGGCCAACCAGCGCCTGGCCCAGACGACGTCCTCACTGACCGCCGCCCAGCGCACCGCGGTCGCCGACGCCGTCAAGCTCGCCGAGCTGTGGCTCGATCCCGCCACCGACTTCCCCGCCGGCGCGACCGAGACGGTCGCCTGGTCGGCGACCGACTGGGTCAAGGCCAGCATGCCGACCTGGAAGCGGCTGTGCGACCCGGTCGCGCAGCGGGTGTCCGGCGCGTGGATCGAGGGCCTGCCCGAGGAGGCCCGCGCGGCTGCCGGCCCGATGATGGCCATGCTCGGCCAGATGGGCGGGCTGGCCTTCGGCAGCCAGCTCGGCAACGGGCTGGCCGAGCTCGCCGCGGAGGTCCTGACCTCCACCGACGTGGGCATCCCGGTCGGGCCGGACCGCACCGCGGCGCTGCTGCCCGAGGCCATCGAGAAGTTCACCGCGGGCCTGGACCGCCCGGCCAGCGAGGTACTGATCTTCCTGGCCGCCCGCGAGGCCGCCCACCAGCGGTTGTTCGCACACGTCGGCTGGCTGCGCGAGCGGCTGCTCGGCACCGTCGAGGAGTACGCACGGGGCATCCGCGTCGACACCTCGCGGATCGAGGAGCTGGCCCGTCAGATCGACCCGTCCAACCCGGCCTCCATCGAGGAGGCCATGCAGTCTGGGATGTTCGAGCCGCAGACCACGCCCGAGCAGAAGGCCGCGCTGGCCCGCCTCGAGACGCTGCTCGCGCTGATCGAGGGCTGGGTCGACGCCGTCGTGGCCGACGCGATCGGCGACCGGCTGCCCGGCGCGGACGCGCTGCGTGAGACCCTCCGCCGCCGCCGCGCCTCCGGCGGCCCGGCCGAGCAGACCTTCGCGACGATCGTCGGGCTGGAGCTGCGGCCGCGGAAGCTGCGGGCCGCCGCGGAGCTCTGGCGGCTGTTGGGCGAGGAGCGCGGGATCCCCGGCCGGGACGCCATCTGGGCGCACCCCGACCTCATCCCGTCCGCCGACGACCTCGACGACCCGGCCACGTTCGTCAGCCACAGCGACTCGACCGACCCGATCGCCGAGCTCGAGCGGCAGCTGCGGGCCGACGAGGCGATGGACAACGCGACGTCGTCGAAGACCGAGCAGAACGACACGAAGGATGAGGGCGACGAGCCGGAGGGCGATTCCGGCCCGGAGAGCCCGAGGGTCTGACGCCGGGGCCGCGGGGGGCTCAGCCGCCCGCCGCGGCCTGCTCCACGTCCTCGACGTCCTCGACGTCCTCGCCGTCACCGAGGGCGCGGTCGGGCGCGTCGCCGTCCGTGCCGACCAGGCCGAGCCCGGCGGCCGCGGAGAGCCCTTCCAGGTACCCCATGGCCCGCTCGGTGCGCGGGTAGCGCCGCACCAGCGACCAGAAGTAGTCGTCGTGGCCGGGGGCGAGCAGATGCGCCAGCTCGTGCACCAGCACGTAGTCGACCACCCAGCCCGGGGCGTCGCGCAGCCGCTCGCTGACCCGGATCGTGCCGTCCGCGGGGGTGCAGGAGGCCCACCGGGTCCGCATCGGCGCCACCCAGCGCACCGTCGTCGGCTCCGCCTCGCCGTCGAGATAGCGCCGGGCCAGTTCCAGGCTGCGGCGCTGCAAGGCCTCGTTGCCGGTCCGTGCCGGTGACCGCCGCCGGGCCTCGCTGCGTTCGAGACGGCGGACCATCTCGTCCACCCACCGGCATTCCTCTGATTCGCTCATCCACCCCGGGATGAACACGATGACCGTGTCACCCTCGCGCCGGGCACTGACCATCCGGCGTCGCCGGTCGCTCCTCCTGACCTCGACGACCGCGGGACTCGCCATAGCTCCAGGGTAAGCCCGCCGGCGGTCGGCCCCGCAGGCCGTCCACCCGAGGGTTGTCCACAACCCACCGGGGCAGGTGTGGACACGCGGATGCGGCGCGCCCACCACCCGCGCAGCATCAGAGGATGCGATCAGCTCCCCCGGCACCGTTGCCCGCAACCGTCGTCCTCGCGGCACACCGCTCGCTGCTGCGCCGCGGCTCCGCCTCCCGGCTGCTCGGGCTCGACCCGGCAACGGCGATCACCGTCGACGACCTGCCGGGCCCGCTCGCCGCGATGCTCGACGAGCTGGTCTGCCCGGTGGACCGCGACGCGCTGCTGACCCGGGCGGTCCGGCGCGGGGCGAACGCCGGGCAGGCCACCGACCTGCTCCGCGACCTCCTCGCCGCAGGCGCGGTGGTCGACGCGGCCGCGGCCGGGCGGATCGCCCGGCGCCGCGCCGCGGCGACCGTGCTGATCAGCGGGGACGGACCGCTCGCGGTCGGCATCGCGGCCGGGCTCGGGCTCGCCGGCGTCGGCGCGGTGCACGTCGAGGCCGCCGGTGTGGTGCTCGCGGCCGACCGGGGCACCGGCTACCTCGACGCCGACCGGGGTCGCCCGCGCTCCGAGGCCGCGGCCGACGCGGTGCGCCGGCTGAACCCGTCGGTGCGGGTGGCCGCGCCGCGGGCGCGCGCCGTCCCGGACCTGGTCGTGCTGGCCGACGCGCTCGGCACCGAGGCCGCGGTGGCACGCCGGCTGGTCGAGGACGACATCGACCACCTGCAGGTCCGGGTGCGCGACGGTGGCGGTGTCGTCGGCCCGCTGGTCCTGCCCGGCCGGTCGGCCTGTCTGCGCTGCCTGGAGCTTCGCCGGGCCGAGCGGGATCCGGGATGGCCCGCCGTGGCCGCACAGCTCGTCGGGCTACCCGGCCGGGCCGCGCCGCATTGTGTGCTCGCGACGGCCGGGCTGGGCACCGCCCAGGCCCTCGCCGCGCTCGACGGCCCGTCGGCCGGTGCGGTCGCCCCGGCCACCGTCGACGCCACCCTGGAACTCGACGCCGACGCCGGGGCCCTGGTCCGCCGGCCATGGGCGCCGCACCCCGGCTGCGGGTGCGGCGCCGCCGAACCGCTACCGCGGCAACCATCACACCGCCGCCGGCCGGACGCGGCATGCGCGCGGCCGGGGCATCAGGACACAATCAAACCGTGACCGAGATCCCGCGGCGGACAGCGGCCCGCACCGCGAAGCTGGCCAGCCTCCCGTTGGGCGTGGCCGGGCGGGCCGCTGCCGGCTGGGGGCGCAGGCTGGTCGGTGGTGACAGCGAGCAGATCTCCGCCCAGCTGATGGCCAAGAGCGCCGAGCAGTTGTTCGCCGTGCTCGGCGAGCTCAAGGGCGGCGCGATGAAGTTCGGCCAGGCGCTGAGCGTCTTCGAGGCCGCGGTGCCCGAGGAGTTCGGCGAGCCCTACCGCGACGCGCTGGTCAAGCTGCAGTCCGCGGCCCCGCCGATGCCTGCCTCCGACGTGCACCGGATGCTCGCCGAGCAGTTCGGCCGCGGCTGGCGGACCCGGTTTCAGGACTTCGACGACATCCCGGCCGCCGCGGCCAGCATCGGCCAGGTGCACCGTGCGGTGTGGCGCGACGGCCGCGAGGTCGCCGTCAAGGTGCAGTACCCGGGCGCCGAGGAGGCGCTGTTGTCCGACCTGCGCCAGCTGTCCCGGATGAGCCGGCTGCTGCAGCCGCTGGCCCCGGGCATGGAGATCAAGCCGCTGATCAACGAGCTGCGCGAGCGGATGGCCGAAGAACTCGATTACCGCGACGAGGCCAACAACCAGCGGGCCTTCGCCGCGACGTTCGAGAACGACGACAAGGTCAAGGTGCCGCGGGTGGTCGCGTCGGCCCCGCGGGCGATGGTCAGCGAGTGGGTCACGGGGCGGCCGCTCTCGGCGATCATCAAGTCCGGCACCCAGGAGGAGCGCAACGCCGCCGGTGCGCTGCTCGCCGAGTTCCACTACTCGGCCCCGGCCCGGGCGGGACTGCTGCACGCCGACCCGCACCCGGGCAACTTCCAGGTTCTCGACGACGGCCGTCTACTCGTCATCGACTACGGGGCGGTGGCCCGGCTCCCCGACGGCCTCCCCCGGCCGCTGACGATCATGACCCGGTACGCGCTGCAGAACCGACCCGCCGAGCTGATGGCGCTGCTGCGCGCCGAGGGCTTCGTCCGGCCGGGCACGACGATCACCGCGGAGGAGGCCATGGCCTACCTCGCCCCGTTCACCGAGCCGCTGCGCACGGAGCGCTTCACCTTCAGCCGGCGCTGGCTGCAGCAGCAGGCCGAACGGGTCGGCGACCTGCGCCGCCCGGAGTTCGACACCGGGCGTTCGCTGAACCTGCCGCCGCAGTACCTGCTGGTGCACCGGGTCACCCTGGGCACCCTCGGCGTGCTCTGCCAGCTCGGCGCCGACCTGCCGCTGCGCGGCATCGTCGGGCACTGGCAGCCTGACCTGTTCGACGACGACGGCACCCCGGTCGCCGGGGGCTGAGCCCCTCCCGCAGGCGGCAGCCGCATCGCTGCCGGAACGGTCCTCCGGACAGCAATGAGGCTGCCGCGTGCGCTGCGGCGCCGGTCAGACGACGCCGAGGTGGCGGCGGGCGCGCTCAGCACGCCGCTCGGCGAACCGGGCCAGCCGCGTCCACCGGCGACCCGCGCGCAGCCGCCGGGCCAGCCGGTGTTCGGCCGCCGCCTGTTCGGCTTCTTGCTGTCGCGCTCGGGCCAGGGCTTCGTGGAGCAACATCGCAATCCCCTCTCGGTCACGGTCCACCCGGTGCGCGTCGGCGAGGACGAGCTGGTGCGGGCTGAAGTCGGTCATCGGTTCTGCTCCTCGGTCGTGGGCCTGTCGGCCCGGTAGGTGGGTGCGGAGATCAGGCGCTCGCCGCGGCGTACGCGCGGTCGCGCTCCAGGTCGACCTTGCGTGGACGACCCCGGGGCCGCTTGCGTGGGATCACCACGCCCCGCTCGAAGATCTCGCCACCCCAGACACCCCAGGGTTCCTCGCGGGTCAGCGCGCCGGCGAGGCATTCGGCCCGGATCGGGCACGGCCCGCAGAGCGCCTTGGCCCGGTCCAGCTCGGCCGGGGACTCGGCGAACCACAGGTCCGCGTCGCCCGACCGGCAGGGCAGGTCGAACCCGGCTCCAGGACCCACGTCGAGTAGACCCCCGACAGCAGAGGCGGTGTGGCCGCCCATGAACTCGGGTGTGATCGCTCCGCCGTCCAACGGAACTGATCGGACTAGCACCGCACAACCTCCTGGTGAGAGACGTGGTCGGAAAAACGAAAGGGCCGCGGATCCCTGGTGTGGGTTCCGCGGCCCCGAATCTTCGGCCGACGAGCGTCTACGACCTACCGTCGATGTCGACGCCCGGGAACGGACACACCTGTGTTGTTGTCGGGGTGGATCGGGCTGACGGTGCGCGGCCCGAACGGCAACTGCTGCCAGCCGCGCTGCACGGGCGCGTACGCCACCGGGGAGCCGGCGCGCAGACGTTCACCCGGAAGGACACGGGTGCCGCGGGCCGCGGGGATTCCGGTCATTCCGATCGGCGTCGTGGTCACCATGACGGCACCCCCTCTCGGGCTCTCATCGATCATGCGCGCGAACAGGCTGGTCCTGGCGCGCGCGATCGAGATTAGAAGGATCGCGCGGAGGCGCACAACCTATTTATTCGCTTGATTCTGAAATCAGTTCGCGCTCTCGGACCCGTCGGCCACCAGGGCGAGCACCGCGGGGCCGTACCGGTCGAGCTTGCGGGCCCCGATTCCGGGAATGCCGACGAGCGACGCCGGGTCGGTGGGGCGCTGTTCGGCGATCGCGGTGAGCGTCGCGTCGGTGAACACGACGTAGGCCGGGACCTGCTGCTGCTTGGCCTCCGTACTGCGCCAGTCCTTGAGCCGGTCGAGCAACTCGATGTCCACATCGGACGGACAGTCGGCGCAGCGGCGGAGCTTCATCGCCTCGGCGCCGATCAGCGGGGAACCACAGATCCGGCACTTCGGCTTCGTCCCGCCGGTCCGCCCGGCCGGGATCCGCGAGGCCGGGTGATGGTCCGGGATCAGCCCGTAGAGGAACCGGCTGCGCCGGCGGTGCCGGCCACGGCCCGGCGTCCGCGACAGCGCCCAGGACAGTGAGAGGACCCGCCGGGCCCGGGTGAGTCCGACGTAGAGCAGCCGGCGCTCCTCCTCGATCGCCTCCTCGTCGCCCTCGGCGTGCTGGATCGGCAGCGTGCCGTCGACCAGGCCGACGAGGAACACCACATCCCACTCCAGGCCCTTGGCCGCGTGCAGCGAGGCGAGCGTGACGCCCTGCACGGTCGGCGGGTGCGAGGCGTCGGCGCGGGTTTCGAGCTCGGCGACGAAGCGTCGCAGGTCGGCCGCCGGCTCGACCGCGACCAGCTCCTCGGCGAGCCCGACGATCGCCAGCAGCGACTCCCACTGGGCGCGGGCGTTCGCCCCCGGCGGCGGCTCCTCGGTGAGCCCGACCGGCGCGAGCCGGGCACGCACGACGTCGACGAGGCCCTCGTCGGCCGGCCCGGGCCCTGCGGTCCGCAGCACCCCGACCGCGCGCCGCACCTCGGGCCGGGCGAAGAAGCGCTCGCCGCCGCGGACCTGGTAGGGCACCCCGAAGTCGGTGAGCGCCTGTTCGTAGACCTCGGACTGGGCGTTGATCCGGAACAGCACCGCGATCTCACTGGCCGGGGTGCCGTCCGCGATCATCCGCTTGATCTTGACGGCGACCGCGGCGGCCTCGGCCGGCTCGTCGTCGTGCTCGGTGAAGTCGGGGTCCGGGCCGGGCGGCAGCTGGCCGACGAGCTGCAACCGGGTGCCGGCGACCCGGCCGCGGGCCCCGGAGATCAGCGTGTTCGCCGCGGCGACGACCTGCGGGGTGGAGCGGTAGTCGCGCTGCAGACGGACGACGACGGCCTCGGGGAAGCGGCGCGGGAAGTCGAGCAGGTAACGCGGGCTGGCCCCGGCGAAGGTGTAGATGGTCTGGTTGGCGTCACCGACGACGGTGAGGTCGTCGCGATCCCCCAGCCACGCGTCGAGCACGCGCTGCTGCAGCGGCGTGACGTCCTGGTACTCGTCGACGACGAAACAGCGGTAGCGGTCGTGGAACTCCTGCGCGACGGCCGGGTGCTCCTCCAGCGCGGCCGCGGTGTGCAGCAGCAGGTCGTCGAAGTCGAGCACCTCGGCGCGGTTCTTCAGCGCCTCGTAGCCGGCGTAGACGGCGGCCACCTGCTCGGCCGGCCCTGGCACGTCGCGGCGCAGCCGGGCGACCGCGGCCGGGTACTCCTCCGGGCTGATCAGGCTGGCCTTGGCCCATTCGATCTCGCCGGCCAGGTCGCGCAGCGAGTCGTGGTCGGTGCCCGCCTTGGCCCGCGCGGCCGCCTGCCCGACGATGCGCAGCTTGCCCTCGACCAGCTGCCACTGCCGGTCGCCGACCACGCGGGGCCAGAAGTAGCGGAGCTGACGCAGGGCGGCGGCGTGGAAGGTGCGGGCCTGCACCCCGTTCGCGCCGAGTACCCGCAGCCGGGTACGCAGTTCGCCCGCCGCGCGGGCGGTGAACGTGACCGCCAGGACCTGGCCGGGCGCGACGTGCCCGGCGCGGACGAGGTGCGCGATCCGCCGGGTGATCGTCCGGGTCTTACCGGTCCCCGCACCGGCCAGAACGCAGACCGGACCCCGGGGTGCCGTCACTGCGACCCGCTGCTCGTCGTCCAGGGCATTCAGGAGCGGCTCGGCAGTCACCACCCCATCCTGACAGGCGCATCCGACGACGCGACCTGGATCCCGGCCACTGCCCACAGCACCGCCTGCAGTGATCCGCGCCACACCGGGACGCGGAAGAGTCGTCGGACCGTCACTTGTTGAGAGCTACATGGCTCAGCTGACGATGTACTCGACCACCTGGTGCGGCTACTGCCGGCGCCTCAAGCTCCAGCTCGACGAGGCCGGCATCCCCTACCGGGAGATCAACATCGAGCGGGACCCGGATGCCGCTCGATTCGTCGAGGGCGTCAACGGCGGAAACCAGACCGTGCCGACCGTTCTGTTCCCTGACGAGACCACGGCGACGAACCCGTCGTTCGCCGAGGTGAAGGCGAAGCTCGAAGCCGCCGCCTGACCCTCGTGCGCGGCAAATGGTGCCGGGCACCACTTGCCGCGCACGAGCAGGCCTCAGCCCGCTTCCGCCCAGGCCTCCAGCATGGAGCGGGCGATGGAGACCTTCCCGGGCAGCAGCACCAGCCGCTCCCCCGGTCCGCCGCGACCGGCCCAGTCGCCGCGCTCCAGCGCCGCGCGCAGCTCGGCACGGCTCACCCAGAAGGCCTCCGCGATCTCCCCGTCGGCCGGGCGCAGCGGGACCGACGGGTCGGCGATCGCCTCGAAACCCAGCATCAGCGAGCGCGGGAACGGCCAGGCCTGGCTGCCCAGGTAGTGGATGTCGCGCACCTCGATGCCGACCTCCTCGCCGATCTCGCGCTGCACGCACGCCTCCAGCGACTCGCCGCTCTCGACGAACCCGGCCAGCACCGAGTAGCGGCCCTCGGGCCAGACCGGCTGGCGGGCCAACAGCACCTGGTCCGCGCCGTCGTGCACAAGACAGATCACCGCAGGATCGGTCCGCGGGTACTCCTCGTGGTCGTGGGCCTCGCAGCGCCGGACCCAGCCCGCGTTGACCGCATGGGTCGGCGACCCGTCCCGGGCGCAGAACCGGGCCGCGTCGTGCCAGTTCAGCACGGCCACCGCGGTGGTGAACAACCCGGCGCCGAGGGCGTCCAGGGCGGCGCCGGTGGCCCGCAGGTCCGCCCAGTCTGCCGGGTCGTCGCCGTCGATCAGCGACGGCTTCCCGCGCACCGCCCAGTACGCGACGCCGTCGGCCTCCCCCAGCAGCACGGCCCCCGCGGGGGGCGCGTCGGCCAGGTCGATCGCCGGCCGGGCCCGCAACCGCACCCCGGAACCGGACGCGGCGTCCCAGCCCGCGGCGTCACCCTCCCGGAAGGCCGCCCCGGGCCGGGTGTCGAAGTCCACCGGCGTCCGGCCCTGCTCGTCGACGACCACGAGTTGCGCGGCCGGCCAGCCGGCGCGCAGCCGCGCGGCGTCCGTGCGCAGCGGCTCGTCGCGGAGCACGGTCGTACGGGACAGGACCGGCGGGGTGACGAGCTCGAACCCTGAGTCGTTGCGAGTGCCGGTCACGAGACCCCACCCAGCGCACGCAGCCGGGTGCCGATGACCTCGGCGTCCCCGACCACGACCCCGGTGAACCTGCTCGGGGCGAAGAACTCCAGCGCGGCCTCGGCCACCTGGTCGTAGGTCACCGCCTCCAGCCGAGCCGGCCGCTCGCGCAGCCACTCGATGTCCAGGCCCACCGCGTCCAGCGCGCACAGCGTCGAGGCGAGCCCGCCCTGGCTGTCCAGCGAGATGAGCAGCGAGCCGATCGCGTACCGGCGCGCGGCGTCGACCTCGTCGGCCGTCGGCGGCACGACGGTCAGCCTGCCCAGCTCGTAGCGGGTCTCCAGCAGCGCCGGGGCGGTGACGTCGGTGGCGGTGTCGGTCTCCACCCCCAGCACCGCTCCGCCCGGGACGAACTGCACGCCCGAGTTCGCGTGGTAGGTGTAACCCTTGTCCTCGCGCAGGTTCTCCACCAGCCGCGAGGAGAAGAAGCCGCCGAGCACGAGGTTCGCCAGCTGCAGAGCCCCGTACCGCTCGTCGTCGCGGGGAACAGCCTGCGCGGAGAGCCGCAGCTGCGACTGGACGGCGCCGGGCCGGTGCACCAGCTCCACGTCCCCGGGCTGCAGCGGGGGCGGCGGGGCGAGTTCACGCACCGGATGGTCGGCGGTCCAGCCGCTCAGCGCCTGCTCGACCTGGGCGACGGCCTGATCCGGGTCGATGTCGCCGACGATCAGCAGTAACGAGCCGCCGGGCACCAGCGCCTGGGCGTGCAGCGCGCGCACCTCCTCGGCCTGCACCGCGGCGACGTCCGGTCCGGCGGGCATCTCCAACGCCAGCGGGTGATCGCCGAACCGCTTGCGCTGCAACGCTTCTCGGGCAATCGTCCGCGGCTGGGAGCGGGCGACCGTGATCCGCTCGACGAGCCGCTCGCGCTCCCGGGCGACCTCCGCGTCGGGGTAGGTCGCGCCGGTCACCACGTCGGCGAGCACCTCGAGGACCGCGGGCAGCCCGTCGGCCAGCCCGGATCCGCCGACCTGCAGCCGCTCCGGATCGACGGCCACGGCAAGGTCGGCACCGACCGCCGCCAGCTCGTCGTCGATGGCGATCCGGTCGCGGCGCCGGGTCCCGGTGAGCAGCGTCGAGGACAGCAGCTCGGCCCGCGCGGTGTGCACAGGGTCGGCCTTGTCACCCGGCGCGGCGAACGGGACCCGCAGCCGGACCTCGGCCATCGGCACCCCGGGGCGGTGCACGGCGAGCACCCTCAGCCCGGAGGGCAGCGTGCTGGACACGACGTCAGGCAGCGGGACGCTGCGCGTCTCACCGAGCGGTGGCAGCAGCCGTGGGCCCGCGGCCGTGCGGCCGATCTCCTCCGCGCTGCGGTGCTGGACAGTGCGCGTCATTCCTGCTCTCCCTGCTCCGCGCCGGACTGGTCCCCGGCCGGTTCGACCAGCAACACCGCGCGGCCCGCGGACCGCAGCGACGCCGCGGCCGCCTGCACCTGCTCCGGGGTGACCGCGGCGAGCCGCTGCGGCAGCTCCAGCGCGAGCTCGGCCCGGCCGAACAACAGTTCGCGGGTGCCGAGGCCGAGCATCCGGTACATCACCCGGTCGTCCTCGTGGTGCAGCGCCGCCGCCCAGCGGGCCGACTGCCGCGCCAGCTCGTCGGCGGCCGGGCCCTCCGCGGCCAGCCGGTCGAGCTCCTCGTCGACCGCGACCAGGACCTTGTCCGGGTCGACGGCCGCCGGGTGCACAGCGGTGATCGTGAACGTGTCCGGGTCCCGGGCGTCGAGCACGCCCATCAGCCCGCTGCTCGCGGAGACGTCGGTGACCAGCCCGTCGGTGTGCACGAGCCGGCGCTGCAACCGGGCCGCCTCGCCGTCGGTGAGCACCGAGGCGAGCAGGGCGTGCCCGAGGTAGTCGTCCAGTCGGGTGGACGGGTCCGGGAGCCGGTAGCCGAGGGCGAGGGCGGGCAGCGGGGCGTGCGCGTCGGGCACCGCCTGCCGGCGCTCCGAGCCGGGGGCCGGCTCGGCGAACGACGGGCGGGCCGGGGTCGGGCGGGCCGGGATGTCGCCGAAATGCTTCTCGATCAACGCCAGCGTCTCGTCCGGATCGACGTCGCCGAGCACGGTGACCTGGGCGTTCCCCGGCGCGTAGTAGGTGTCGAAGAACGCGGCGGCGTCGTCCAGGCCGGCCTGCTCCAGCTCGGAGAAGTCGCCGTAGCCGTTGTGCGCGTTGGGGAAGGTGTCGTAGAGGACCGGCGGCAGCAGGATCCACGGGAACCCGCCGTAGGGCCGGTTCAGCACGTTGAGCCGGATCTCCTCCTTGACCACGTCGACCTGGTTGCGCAGGTTCTCCTCGGTCAGCCGGGGGGCGCGCAGCCGGTCGGCCTCCAGGAACAGCGCCCGCTCCAGCGCCGCCGCCGGGAGCACCTCGAAGTAGTCGGTGTAGTCCTGGTGCGTGGAGCCGTTGAACACCCCACCGGACCCCTGGACGTACCGGAAGTGGGCCAACTTCTCCAGACTCTCGCTGCCCTGGAACATCAGATGCTCGAACAGGTGCGCGAACCCGGTCCGGCCCTGCGGTTCGGAGCGGAAACCGACATCGACATGGACGGCGACGCCGACGACGGGGGTGGAGGGGTCCGGCGCGATCAGCACGCGCAGCCCGTTCGACAGCGTGGCCCGATGCAATTGGATTGCTGGCACCTCACGACATTAGCCCGGTAACGGCCCCTCGCGCCGGGGCCGCGGCCGAGGCTCGCGGGATCCGATTCGGCAACATCAAAACCGCCGCCGTCCAGCGCAGCAGCGCGGCCACGACAGGGGCACCGGTCCACAGCGCCGCGACCGACGGCAGCCGCCCGGCGTACCCGGCAGCGCCCCCCAGGTAGAGCATCCAGGTAATCAGCCGGGCGCCCGCGGCGACGATCCAGTACGCGGCGGGAATCCGGTTTACCCCTCGGCCGGCGGCAGGACGACGAACTGGCGCAGCGCCAGGTCCACGTAGGTCACCGGGCCGCGCGGACCGGGCGTGTGGTCGACGTTGATGCCGGTCTCGGGCAGGCCGAGCAGCTTGTAGCCGTCGAGCAGCCGGGTGGTGGCGTTCCAGAACACGCCGGTGCCGGTGTAGGCGTCGATGAACGCGGTGGCGACGTCCTCGTCGGCGGTGCAGACGGTGGCGGCCAGGCCGCTGGTCTCCCGGCCGGCGGTGACGGCCGCGTCGAGCGGGCCGTCGACCGGGGCGACCGTCACGTGCGCCTCGGCGCCGGAGTCGAGCGCCCACTCGTGGCCGAGCCGGTGGTTGTGCGGCGGCAGGCTCGGGATGATGCCGCGCTCGGCCAGCGCCTTCTCGGCGACCGGCCAGAGCCGGTCGTAGGCGGGCCGGTCGATGAGCAGCAGGTTGAGTCGGTTGCAGACGCCGAGCCGGTCGGTGCTGTCATGGATGAGCCGCTGAGCCACCGCCTCGTCGGCGCTGGAGTCCAGGTAGAGCACCCCGCCGCCGTCGGCGTGCGCGAGCACTCGGGTACCGGCGGCCGCGCCGAGCGCGGAGAGCTTGCGGGTGACCTCGCCGCTACCGCGGACGACCACCAGCGGGACCAGGTCGGGCAGCCCGACGAGCGCCTCGGCGCCGGCGTGCCCGGGGGTCGGGACGAGCTGCACCGCGGCGGCGGGGACGCCGTGCTGCTCCAGCGCGGGCGCGATCACGAGCTCGACCAGGGCCTGCGCGCTGCCGAGCGCCGCCGAGCCGGTCCGCAGCACGGCGGCGCTACGGGCCTTGAGCACCTGGGAGGCGACGTCGACGGTGACGTTCGGGCGGGCCTCGAACACCGCGCCGATCACGCCGACCGGGACTCGGCGTTCGAACACCCGCTCCCCGCTCGGCAGCGTGCGCACCTCGCGCTGCAGCGGCGGCTCCGGCGTGTCCGCGAGCACCTCGAGCTGGGTGGCCATCTCGGCGAGCCGCTCGGGCGTGAGCCGCAGCCGGTCGAGCAGGCCCGGCGCCATGCCGTTCGCCTCGGCGGCCTCGACGTCGCGGGCGTTGGCCTCCAGCAGCTGCGGGGCCCGGTCGCGCAGCAGCCCGGCAGCGGTGCGCAGCGCGGCGTCGACGGCGGGGCCACCGGCCGCGCGGACGCCCGGGGCGGCGGCTGCGGCGCGCCGGGCGGCGGTGCGGACGGCGTCGAACTCGGGGCTCTGGGCGAACTCGGGGGCGGTGGTGCTGGTGCTCACGCCGGTTACGGTACCGACGCCGTACCCCTGCGCTGCAGGCCGATACGCGGCGTCGTCCGGCGGGTGATCACGACGGATCGGCGGGCACCGCGTACACCACGATGTTGTCGTCATAACTGCGCAAAACCGGGTCGAACCGGCCGCCGCAGGTGACGAGCACGAGACGCGGCGACGCGGTCTGGGCGAACACCTCGGCGGGCAGCCGCGCCTTGGCGAACTGGTGGCGCGCCTGCACCCGGTAGGTGAACGTCCGGCCGTCGGCGCCGCGCAGCGATATCGGCTCGCCGGCGGTCAGGGACGGGAGGACCGCGAGCACGCCGATCCCCGCGACGGCGGAGTCGACGTGCCCGGCGATCACCACGGTGCCGGTCGGCGCGCCCGCGAGCGCTCCGGGCGCCCACCAGCCGACGGTCTGCGGTGGGTCAGGAGGCTGCAGGGCGCCGCCGGGGTCCGTGCCGATCGGCACCACCGGTGCCGTGATCCCACGCTCCGGCAGGCTCAGCCCGACGGGCACCGATCCCGGCGGTACGGCCACGGAAGCCGGCGGATGCGGCGCCGTCGAGTCTGGCACGGCAGGACCCGCCGCGGCCATGGCCGGACCGGGCCCGGGACCGGCCTGCCCCATGGCGGCCGTGCCCAGGTCGGTGGCCTCGACCGCGCCGGACCGGCCGGCGGACCACAACACGACGCCGGTGACCAGGCAGGCCGCGCCGCACAACGCGACGAGCACCGCCGGCCACCGGCGTCGGGAGAGCATGCTCAGGCCGTGCGGCGGCGCAGCCACCATCCGGCGCCGCCGAGAAGCACCACGCCCAGGCCGACCAGCGCGAGCGGGACGACCGGCGAATCCTGGGCCGCCGCGAGGGCGGCCTGGCCACCGGTTCCGGCGTTCACCGAGCCGGGCGTGGCCGCACCGGCCGACGCCGCGGCCTGCTGCAGCCGCGCGATGCCCGCCTCCAGCTTGGCCAGCGCGTCGCGGGCCGCCGCCTTCGCCTCCGGCGAGGCGTTCGGGTCGGCGAGCACCGCGTTCGCGGCGTCGCGGGCCTGCTGCGCCTGGTCGAGCACGGCGCGCAGCCAGGCCTGGTCGAAGGGCTGCCCGGAGCGGGCCTGCAGGCCGGCGAGCACCGACTGCTGCTCGGCACTCATCTGGTCGCCGAGCGCCACACCCTGCGCCGTCGCCAGCGCGCGGATCTGCTCGTCGAGCGCGCGGCCCTGGGTCGCCACCTCGGGGCCCAGCGAGCGGACCTGGTCGCCGGCGCCCTGCTGCTCGCCCAGCCCGCCGAACGCGACGAGGGCGAGAGCGCCCTGGTGGGCCTGGCCGAACGCGGCCCGCTGGGCCTCGCTCGCTTGACCGGCCCCGGGCTGTCCGGGCGCGCCCGCGGACGGCGCTGCCGGGGCCGGGGCAGGGTTGGCCGGCTCGGGCGACGAGCAGGCAGCCAGGCCGGCGAGGGCCAGCGCGGTGAGCGCCGCTCCAGCGGTGTGCAGGCCGTGTCTGCGGGTCATGGTCTCTCTCCTCCGGATGGATCATGGCGGCGTCGGTGACCCTCCCGCGATTTCCCCATGCCGCGCAGTCCGGATTGTGGAGGTCCGCCCGATCGGGTGGGTGAGCAGCGGCCTGCGGATCAGCCCCGGCGCGGCGACCGCCGCGGCGCGCTCGGTGGCGGCACGACCGGGCCGATGTCGCCGTCCGGGGCGGTGTCCAGATCGATGACGACGGGCGCGTGGTCGCTCGGCGCCTTTCCCTTGCGCGCGGCCCGGTCCACCCAGGCGGCGCGCACCCGGGCGGCGGTGTCCTGCCCGGCGAGGACCAGATCGATGCGCATCCCGAGGTCCTGGTGGAACATGCCGGCCCGATAGTCCCAGTAGCTGAACACACGCTCGCCGGGCCAGCGGTCGCGCACCACGTCGTGCAGGCCTTCGCCGGTGAGCGCGGCCAGCGCGTCCCGCTCCGCCGGGGTGACGTGGGTGGACCCGGTGAACGCCGCGGGATCGAACACGTCGGCGTCGGTCGGGGCGATGTTCATGTCACCGGCGACGATCGCCGAGCCCGCCCCCTCGGCCGCGACCATCGCGCGCAGCGCTTCCAGCCAGCGCAGCTTGTAGCCGTAATGCGGGTCGGTCGGGGTGCGC
Organism: Pseudonocardia acidicola; assembly: GCF_012911935.1. Lineage (GTDB taxonomy): Bacteria > Actinomycetota > Actinomycetes > Mycobacteriales > Pseudonocardiaceae > Pseudonocardia > Pseudonocardia acidicola. Next base: position 78,097 of record NZ_JAAXLA010000009.1, read on the forward strand.
CCGTTCGGCACGTAGACCGACGTGACGCGCAGCCCGCCGCAGGTCGCGGTGATCGCGCGGGCCTCCGGGTCGGCGTCGGGGGTCGGGAACCTGGGCTCGTCGGGCAGGCCGCGGACGATGTCGTCGAGCCCGACCCGGGAGAGCAGCGCGACCCCGTTCCAGCGGCCCTGCCCGTGGTGGGCGACGGCGTACCCGCGCTCGGCCAGCGGCTCGGTGAAGGTCGCGGCGAAATCGGCGTCGGAGAGCTTGGTCTCCTGCAGGCACACGACATCGGGCGAGCGCTCGTCCAGCCACGGCAGCAGCCGGGGCAGGCGCGACTTCGCGGAGTTCACGTTCCAGGTGGCGACACGCACAGCACCCGACGCTAACGCGCCCGTGCGCGGAAATAGCCGCCGGAGCGACTATTTCCGCGCACGAGGCCGTCAGGCCGCCTTGGGCAGCGTGCGCACCGTCTGTGCCTTGAGCGTCGCGCCGCCGTCGGCGCTGGTGCCGGTGAGGGTCACCAGGTCACCGGCAGCAGGCTTGGTCGCCAGCCCGGAGATGTCGACCGTCACGGTCAGCCCATCGGCGGCGATGACGGTCGCCCGGTCACCGGTGATCGCGATGACCGTCCCCGAGACGTGCGCCCGCGGGGTCGCCACGCTCACCGCGGTGGCCGCGGCGCCGGTGCCACGGACCCGGACGACGACACGCTCGCCCGCCGTGAGGTTCCCGAGGTTGGCGTTGCCGCCGGGCACCCGGGTCTTGTTGTCCGTCTTCACCGTCATCTGTCCACCGGAGTCGCGGTTGACGACCACGGTGCCGTTGCCGACCGTCGCGACGGTGCCGACCAGCAGCGTGTCGCTGCCCAGCCCCCGGCCCTCGCCTCCGTGACCGCGGCCGCCCCCGGGGCCGACGGCGGCGAGCAGGTCGGCGCCGCCGAGGTCGGCGACGGACGCGCTGTTCCCGGCCCGGCCCCCCGGGCCGGCGCCACGGCCGCCGTCGGGGATCAGCAGCGCCGCGGCCACGCCGGCCACGACGAGCAGCGCGAGCGCGGAGGCCCCGCCGATCAACCACCTCCGGCGCCGTCGCGGCCGGACTGCCGGCGGCTGCGCGGCGACCTGCTCGGTCGGCTGCTCGCCTGCGGCACCGGGTGGGGTGGGCGTACTCATCGGCCTCTCCGTTCTCGTGCGTGCTGTCCCCATCGAGGCTCGGGCGCCCGGCTGAGCGGAACCTGAAGTCACCCGTTCCTTCAGCGGATCTTCAGCCGCGCAGGCGGAGAATGGCCCGGTGGGCGCGCGTGTGCTGGTGGTCGAGGACGCCGAGGCGATCCGGGCCGCCGTGGTGGCCGGACTGACCGGGGCCGGCTACGACGCGAGCGGGTGCGCCGACGGCCGCGACCTCGAGTCCGAGCTGGCCGGCTACCGGCCCGACCTGGTCGTCCTCGACGTGATGCTGCCCGGGCGGGACGGCTTCGCGCTGCTCGACGTGGTGCGCAGGCACAGCGACGCGGGCGTGGTCATGCTGACCGCCCGCGACGGGGTCGACGACCGGCTGCGCGGGCTGCACGGCGGCGCCGACGACTACGTGGTCAAGCCGTTCGTGCTGGCAGAGCTCGTCGCCCGGGTGACCGCGGTGCTGCGCCGGATGGGCCGCACGCCGTCGACCGTCGCCGTCGGCGACCTGCTGGTCGACGCCGCCGCCGGGTCGGTGCTGCGCGGCGGGACCCCGATCGACCTGACCGCGACCGAACTGCGGCTGCTCGACTACCTCGCCGCGCAGCGCGGCCGCGTCGTGAGCAAGGGGCAGATCCTCACCCGGGTGTGGGGGTACACCGACTACGACCCGAACCTCGTCGAGGTGCACATCTCCGCGCTGCGCCGCAAGCTCGGCGAGCCCCGGCTGCTGCACACGGTGCGGGGGCTGGGATACGTCCTGCGCGCCGAGCCCGAGCCCGCGAGGCGACCGGACAACGCCGAGCCGGAACCGGCGCCCCGCCCGGAGCCGTCGTGAGACCTGATCGCCGCACCGGTGCCCTGCGGACCGTTTCGCTCCGCGGCCGGGTCACCGCGCTGAGCCTGGTCGTGCTGGCCGTCGCGCTGCTGCTGGTCGGGGTGCTGGCCGACGTGGTGTTCGCGGCGCAGTCGCGGGCGGACCTGCGGACGCGGCTGACCGAGCGGGCGACGCTGGCCGGGCAGCTCGTCGAGCAGGGCGTCGAGGGGGCCGACCTGGCCCGGCAGCTGGAGACCAACGACGTGCGCGCAGTGGTCACCGAGCCCGACGGCACGGTGTACAACGCCCGGCCCGGGGGTGGACGAGGCCCGGCCGCGGGCCGGGCGCGGGCGGCGAACGGTGAGGTGGTGCGTCAGCCGCTGCCGGACGGATCGCAGCTCACGCTCATCGGCGACAGCAACCAGGTGACGGCCTCCCAGGCCCGGCTACGCCGGATCCTGTTCCTGCTGGGGGCGGGGGCGCTCGCCGTCGCCGGGCTCGTCCTGCTGGCCACCACCCGGATGGCGCTGGCGCCGCTCGACGCGATGACCGCGCTGGCCCGTTCGATCACCCGCGGGGACCGCGGCCGCCGGCTCGCCCCGACCCGCACCGACACCGAGCTCGGCCGGACCGCCGCCGCCTTCGACGACATGCTCGACGAGCTGGAGGGGACCGAGCGGGCGGCCCGGACCGCGGAGGCGGCGGCGCGGGCGTCGGAGGCGCGGACCCGGCAGTTCGTCGCCGACGCCGCGCACGAGCTGCGCACCCCGCTGGCCGGGGTGCAGGCAGCGGCCGAGGCGGCGGTCGCACCGGAGCTGGACGCCGACGAGCGCGACCGGCTGCACCTGTTGTTGCTGCGCGAGACCGGCCGGGCCGGGCGGCTGGTGGACGACCTGCTCGCGCTGGCCCGGCTCGACGCCGGGATCGAACTGCGCCTCGAACCGGTGGACCTGTTGGCGCTGGCGCAGGCGGAGGCGGAGCGGGTCCGGCTGCTGGCTCCGGACCGCACGATCATCGCTGAGGGTGATTCGGTGACGGTGCCGGGCGACCCGCAGCGGCTGGCTCAGGTGCTGACCAACCTGCTGGACAACGCGCGGCGGCACACCCCCGCCGGCGGGCGGATCACCGTCACCGTCGCGGGGCCCGGGGTGGTGCGGGTGGCCGACACCGGGCCGGGGGTTCCGGCGCCCGACCGGGACCGGATCTTCGACCGGCTGGTCCGGCTCGACGAGGCACGTTCGGCCGACGACGGGGGCGCCGGGCTGGGGCTGGCGATCGCCCGCGGGATCGCCCGGGCGCACGGCGGGGAGCTGAGCTGCGTCGAGCCCCCGGACGGGGCGGGCGCGGTCTTCGAGCTGGTGTTGCTGCCGGGGTGGCCCGATGGCCCGACGGTGCCGACTCGCGCTCCCGAAACTGCCGACTCGCGCTCCCGATAGTGCCGACTCGCGGGTCAGGGTTGGTCGGGTGGGGTGGCTTTGCGGACGTAGAGCAGGCGGTCGCCGCGTTCCAGGGCGTCGACGGCCGCCGCGTCGACCCGGTGCAGGTCGTCGCCGCGGACCACGCCGAGCACGATGTCGGTGAGGTGCCGCGGCGAGCCGCCGATCTCGGACTCCTCCACCGGGCGCTCGCTGATCGCGAACCCGGCGTCGGGGGTGAGCAGGTCCTCGACGACCTCGACCACGCTCGGCGTCGTCGTCGCCATGCCGAGCAGCCGGCCCGCCGTCTCCGCCGAGACGATCACCGAGTTCGCCCCTGACTGGCGCAGCAGGTGGACGTTCTCCGACTCCCGCACCGCCGCCACGATGGTGATCTTCGGTGCGAGCTCGCGTGCCGTCAGGGTGACGAGAACGGCGGTGTCGTCGCGGTTCGTCGCGACGACGATCGCCGACGCCTGCTGGACCCCGGCGATGCGCAGCACGCTCGACCGGGTCGCGTTGCCGGTGACGGTGACGAGCCCGAGCGCCGACGCGGAGTCGAGCTGGGTCCGGTCGGTGTCCACCACGACGATCTCGGACGGTTCGGCACCGTCGCCCAGCAGCGTCTCCACCGCGGCCCGGCCCTTGGTGCCGTAGCCGACGACGACGGTGTGGTCGCGCACGCGTGACCTCCAGCGTTGGATCCGGAACGCCTGGCGGGAACGTTCGGTGAGCAGTTCGACCGTGGTTCCGACCAGGACGATGAGGAAGAGCAGGCGCAGCGGGGTGATCACGACCGTGGTCAGCAGCCGCGCGGTGGACGTCACCGGGACGATGTCACCGTAGCCGGTGGTCGAGAGCGAGACGGTCGCGTAGTAGAAGGCGTCGATGAGCGAGAGCGGGCCGGTGTTGTTGTTGTCGACGTAGCCGGCCTGGCCGAAATAGACGATCAACGCCGTGGCGACCAGGGCACCGAGGGCGATCGAGAGCCGGCGCAGCAGCGACACGACCGGCCCGACGGTGGGATCGGGCATGCGAAGGGCGCCGATCATGGGCGGATCGGCGGGCGGACGGCGCAGCCGATCGCTCATCGCGCGGAGACTAGCGCCACCGCCGATCACCCGCCCGGAGCCGGTACACCGTTCACCCGGTGTCCACCTGTCATGATCGCCGGATGAGGCTGCGCCCGTCCCGCGCCGCCGCGCTGGCCACGTTCCTGGCCGGCGCCGGTGCCACCCACGTCGTCGCGCCGCGGTTCTTCGACCGGATCGTCCCCGATCAGCTGCCCGGATCGGCGCGGTTCTGGACGCTCGCCTCCGGCGCCGCCGAACTCGGCGTCGCGGCCGCGGTCGCCGCACCACGGACCCGCAGGCCCGGCGGGCTGGCCGCGGCGGCGCTGTTCGCCGCGGTGTTCCCGGCGAACGTGAAGATGGCACGTGACTGGTCGGACCGGTCCGCGCCCGAGCGCACGATCGCCTACGCCCGGCTCCCACTGCAGATCCCCCTCATCCTGTGGGCCTTGCGCGTCCGCCGTGACCACGCCGTGTCTCCACAACGCGGTTGAGCCCACAGGGTCAGGGGTGCTCGATTACGGCGGCGCTGGCGGCGCCCGCGACCAGGGTGTCCAGGCCGAAGGCGGTGACGGGGTCGAGCGCGCCGGTGCCGCGCACGCCGTGCTCGGCGGCGCGGCCGGCCCCCCAGGCCAGCAGGTCGGCGGTGATCGCGTAGGCCTCCGGGGCGACGAGCCGGGTGCGGGCCAGCAGGGTGCCGCCGGCGTCGAACGCCTCCGCCACGAAGTGCGACGTGCTGGCGGCCAGCACCGCGGGCGACGGTGCCTCGGCGGCCCGGCCGGCCGCGAGCCGGGCCAGCCGCGTGACGCCACGGGCGAGCGCGGGCGCCTTCTCCAGCAGCGGGGTCAGCCGGTGCGTGGCGTGCACGAGGTTGCTGGCCGGGCCGAACCAGCCCAGGTAGACGTCCACGGTGCGCAACCCGGGCGCGATCCGGGGCAGCGCGAACTGCTCGGTCGCTCCGATGGTCACACCGGGGCGGGGCTTCCCCGCGATGTCGAAGGTCCGCAGCCGGGCGCCGGCCGGCTCCGTCCGCAGCGCGCCGTCGCGGTAGGCGTACACCGGCCGGGTCGCCACCCCGACCAACGACTCCAGGGTGCCGCGGGAGAACGGCTGTCCCTTGCCGCCGCCGGTGATGAAGTAGCCGACGTCGACCCGCGCAGCAGCATCCCCGGCCTTGCGCAACGCCAGCGCGCCGGCCAGCACACCGGGCACGTAGTCGTTGCCGAACGCGGTGAGCAGCGCGGCGCCGGAACGCTCCGCGGCCGGGCCCTGCAGTTCGAAGACCTCGCGGATGAACGGCGGCTCGCCGGTGGAGTCGAGATAGATCGCCCCGGCGCCGACCGCGGCCGCCAGCGCCGCCCCACCCAGCTGTGCGAACGGGCCGACGGTGCTGACCAGCACGTCACCGCGGTCCACGAGGGCGCGCACCGACGCGATGTCGGTGACGTCGGCGCGGGCGGTCTCCAGCCCGCCGAGCCGCTCCGCGAGCCCGGCCAGCCGGGCCGGGTCCCGTCCGGCGAGCACCGGCCGCAGGCCGCGGGCCGCCATCGACGCGGCCGTGCGGCCGCCGGTGTACCCCGTGGCGCCGAAGAGAACGATCTTCCCGGTCATGACGGGCAGGCTAACCGGTGAACCGGGAGGGTTCCCGCGGTCACCGTCGGCTCCCCCGAAACGCGTGCTCAGCCCGTGTCAGGAGTGGTACAAGACCGTTGTCCGGTCACGGGCGCGATGGGCGGTTAGGGTTCACGCGTCCGGGTGAGACGGAGGGGTCGATGGTCACTGCCGACGCGGACGTCCCGGGCGGCACGGCGCCGCCGGACCGGCGGCGCCCCCGCAGGTGGCCGCCGCGCCGGCCGGCCGCGGACGCGATGGACGTGCTGGCCGCCGGGATGGAGATCGCCGCGCAGCTGCGGGAGGGGCTGGCGTCGCCACACGCCGGGGCGGCCGCCCGCAGGCTGCGCCGGCTGCTCGACGCCGACGCCATCGGCCTGGTCGATCTGCACGGCACCGCGGTCTGGTCCGGGGACCGGGACGCCCGCGCCCCCGGTCTCGTCGACGAGGCGCTGGGCGGCGATCACCGGGCCCGGCGACCGGGCCTGCTCGCGCTGCCGCTGCGGGCGCGCGACGAGCTCGCCGGCGCGCTCGTGGTCGCCGGCCCGGTCCGGGTGAACGCGGCCCGGCAGGCCGCGGCCTGGGTCGGCGAGGCGCTGGAGCGGGGCCGGTTGGAGGCGTCCGCCGGCACGGCGGAGCAGGCGGAGCTGCGGGCGCTGCGTGCGGAGATCTCCCCGCACTTCGTCTACAACACGCTGACGACGATCGCATCCTTCGTCGGCTCCGACCCGGAGCGCGCCCGCGACCTGCTCCTCGACTTCGCCGAGTACATCCGGCACAACCTCGCCCGGCACGGCGACTACACCACCCTCGCCGGCGAGTTCCGCGCCATCGAGGCCTACCTGACACTGGCCCGGGCCGTGCTCGGCGAGCGGCTCCGCGTGCAGGTCCGCATCGCCCCGGAGGTGCTGCCCGTCGCCGTCCCGTTCCTGGCGCTGCAGCCACTGGTCGAGAACGCGGTGCAGCACGGCGTGGAACGGTCCGAATCCGGCGGATCGGTGCAGGTCAGCGGGGAGGCGCAAGGCAGCGAGTGCGTCATCTCGGTGGAGGACGACGGCCCCGGCATGGACCCCGCCCACGCCCGCGCCATCCTCGCCGGGCAGGCGGCGGGATCGAGCCTGGGCCTGGTCAACGTCGACCGCCGGCTGCGGACCGTGTTCGGCGCGGGCTACGGCCTGGTGATCGAGACCGCCGAGGGCGCCGGTACAAGGGTCGTCATGCGGGTGCCCCGATTCCACCCCGGAGTGGTCGCGTCATGACCGGGCTGCTGCGCGTGCTGGCGGTCGACGACGTCCGCCCCGCCCTGGACGAGCTGTGCCGGCTGCTGCGCGACTCCGCGTCCGTCGGCTCCGTCGAGGCGGCGGGCGACGCGCTCACCGCGCTGCGGCTGATCCAGAGTGCCGTCCTCGACGCGGTGTTCCTCGACATCTCGATGCCCGGCATGGACGGGCTGGAACTGGCGTCGCTGCTCGGGCGCATGACCGACCCGCCGGTGATCGTGTTCGTCACCGCGTACGAGGAGCACGCGGTGTCCGCCTACGGTGTCGGTGCCGTCGACTACCTGCTGAAACCGGTCTCCGCGGACCGGCTGACCGCAGCGATCGGCCGGGTCAGGCGGGTCATCGGGCACGACCCCGGGCCCGGGCCCTCCGCCGTGGTCGACGCCCTCGCCGCGGTGCCCGTCGAGCTGGCGGGGCGGACCCGGTACGTGCGCCGGGCCGACGTGCGGTTCGCCGAGGCGCAGGGCGACTACGTCCGGCTGCACACCCGCACCGGCAGCCACCTCGTGCGCATCCCGATCTCCCGGCTCGAGGAGCACTGGCGGCACGCCGGGTACGTGCGGGTGCACCGCAGCTTCCTGCTCGCCGTACCCGCGGTCCAGGAACTGCGCAGCGACGTGAGCGGCGGCCTGCTGGCGCACACCGACGCCGGTGACGTCCCGGTGAGTCGCCGGCACGCCCGCGAGCTGCGCGACCTGCTGCTCGAGGCCGCGACCCGCGGTGACTTCGAGGCCGGCGGCCCGCGCCGGCGGCCGGGCCGGGTGTGAGCGGGGCCGCGCGGTGACCCGGCAGCGACGGGTCGCGGTGAGCAGCCCGCAGACCCGCGTGGCGCTCGCCGCCCGCCGCAACGGCCCGCTGAACCCGCCGCGGCTGACCCCGGCCGAGCTGCAGCGTGCCGAGCGCATCCGCCGGATCCAGCTGCGCCGGGCCGTGGTCGCGCTGCTCGCCGCGGGCACGTTCCTCATCGGCGTGCCGCTCGTCCTCGACGCCCTCCCGCAGCTGCAGGCCGTCCGGATCGCCGGGGCGCCGCTGCCGTGGCTCGTCGTCGCGGTGCTGCCCTACCCGACGCTCGCCGGGCTCGCCTTCTGGCAGCTGCACCGGGCGGAACAGGCCGAACGGGCTGACGACAGCGCGCCCGGGGAGCCCGGATGACCGTCCTCGCGATCGTCCCGGTCGTGCTCGCCACCTTGCTGATCGGGGCCCGCGGCGTCGCGGCGATGCGCAGCACGTCGGACTTCCTGGTGGCCTCGCGGCGGATCTCGCCTGCGCTCAACGCCGCCGCGGTCTCGGGCGAGTACCTGTCCGCGGCGTCGTTCCTCGGCGTGGCGGGCCTCGTCGTCAAGGACGGGGTGGGGGCGCTGTGGTACCCGGTGGGGTTCACCGCCGGCTATCTCGCAATGCTGACCCTCGTCGCGGCGCCGATGCGGCGCACCGGGGCGCTGACCGTCCCGGACTTCGCCGAGGCCCGGCTCGGCTCGCCGACGCTGCGGCGGTTCTCCGCGCTGGTCGTCCTCGTGATCGCGGGCCTGTACCTGGTGCCGCAGTTCACCGCGGCCGGTCAGGTGCTCACGCTCGTCAGCGGCACCCCGTACTGGGTCGGCGTCGTGGTCGCCGGCGCGGCGGTGAGCATCACGCTCGCCCTGGGCGGGATGCGCGCCGCGACGTACGTGCAGGCGTTCCAGTTCGGGCTCAAGATGCTGCTGTTCGTCGCCCCGGCGATCTGGCTGCTCCTGCAGACCGGTCCCGACACCCGCCGGGAGGCGCTTGCGCCGGTCGAGTTCACCCGCTTCGACCAGCAGACGCACGTGGACTTCCGGCTCGACACCCGGCTCAGCATCTCCGAACCCACCCCGGTCCGGATCGGCGACGGGTCCACCACGACCCTGAGCCCTGGCGAGTACACCGCGCCCGGCGGGGCCAGCTGGAGCTTCCCGGCCGGGGCCCGGGTTCCGGAGATCCGCGGCGCCGCGGTCCCGGGCAGCGAGGCCTGGCAGCGCCCGCTGCTCGACGCCGGCGGCGGCGGCCACCCGCTGCTCGCGACCTGGTCGGTCCTGATGGCGACCGCGCTGGGCACGATGGGCCTGCCGCACGTGATCGTCCGCTTCCACACCAGCCCCGACGGCCGCAGCGCCCGCCGGACCGCCGCCATCACCGTCGCGCTGCTCGGCACGTTCTACCTGTTCCCCGCGATCTACGGGCTGCTGGGAACGGTGCTGCTCCCCGAGCTCTACCTGAGCGGCGCGACCGACACCGTCGTCGTCGCGCTGCCGGCCCGGGTCGACCCGGGTTGGACGGGGTCGCTGTTCACCGCGCTGCTCACCGCGGGCGCGTTCGCCGCGTTCCTCGCCACGTCGCTGGGGCTGCTGCTCGCCGTTGCCGGCGCGGTCTCCCACGACCTCGCGCCCGGGACGCTGCGCCGGCTGCGGCTGACCACGCTGGTCGCGGCCGGGGTGGTCGTGCTGCTCGCGCTCCCGGCGGCGAGGATCGACGTCGGGGCATTGGTCACCTCCGCCTTCGCGGTCGCCGCCTCGACGTTCTGTCCACTGCTCGTGCTCGGCATCTGGTGGCCGCGGCTCACCGCGCGGGGCGCCTACGCCGGGATGGCGGTCGGCCTGGTGTCCTCGGCCGGGGTGATGGGCGCCGGGCTGGTCGCCGGCCTCGAGCCGGGGCTTCCCGCGCTGCTGCTCGCGCAGCCCGCACTGTGGTCGGTGCCGCTGGCCTTCGCGACGATGATGCTGGTGTCGCTGCGCGGCGACCCGCCGCGGTGGGCCGGTTCGGCGATGTTGCGGCTGCACCTCGACGAGACCCTCGACGAGACCCGGACACCGGCCCCGCCGCTCTGACGCGGGCACCGTTCGGTGCCGATCGGTGCCGCTCGTCGGCTCCGGCGACCGGTCGTCGGCCGTTCGCCGCTCCCATCGGCGCTGTGCCGCGGGCCACTTTCGCGTCCCTGCCCGAGGTCCTTTCCTGTGCCCCCTGAGCACCCGCCGTGCAAGGAGGCACCGTGAGCACCACCGAATCCTCACCACCGGTCGACACCCATGACTGGGAGAAGGTCCGCTCCAGCGCCGAGTTCCAGGACCTGCGCCACCGGCTGCGCAGCTTCGTCTTCCCGCTGACCGGGGTGTTCCTGGCCTGGTACCTGACCTACGTGCTGCTGGCCAGCTACGCGCCGTCGTTCATGGCCACCAAGGTCGTGGGCAACATCAACGTGGGCCTGGTGTTCGGGCTGCTGCAGTTCGTCTCCACGTTCGCGATCACGGCCTGGTACGTGCGCTACGCCGAACGCCGGCTCGACCCGCTGGCCGGCAAGATCCGCGACGAGATCCAGGGAGGATCGGCGTGAGCCCCACCGTCACGCTCGCCCAGGGGGTCCAGGGCAGCAACCCCGTCCTCAACATCACGATCTTCGGCCTGTTCGTCGTGATCACGCTGGCGATCGTGGTGCGGGTCAGCAGGCGCGCCAGCAGCGGCGCCTCCGACTTCTACACGGCCGGCGGTGGCTTCTCCGGGGCCCAGAACGGCGTCGCGATCTCCGGTGACTACCTGTCCGCGGCGTCCTTCCTCGGCATCGCCGGCGCGATCGCGCTCAACGGCTACGACGGCTTCCTGTACTCCGTCGGCTTCCTCGTCGCCTGGCTGGTCGCCCTGCTGCTCGTGGCCGAACTGCTGCGCAACACCGGCAAGTTCACCATGGGCGACGTGCTGGCCTTCCGGATGCGCCAGCGCCCGGTCCGGGCCGCCGCCGCCACGTCGACGCTGGCGGTGTCGTTCTTCTACCTACTGGCCCAGATGGCCGGCGCCGGTGGTCTCGTCGCGCTGCTGCTCGACGTCGAGGACAAGGCACAGCAGGGCATCGTGATCGCGGTCGTCGGCATGCTGATGATCGCCTACGTGCTGATCGGCGGCATGCGCGGCACCACCTGGGTGCAGATCATCAAGGCCGTGCTGCTGATCGTCGGCGCCGGGGTGATGACGGTCTGGGTGCTGGGCACGTTCGGGCTGAACCTGTCGTCGGTGCTCGGCGGGGCCGTCGACCGCGCCGGTCAGGCCGGCGAGGCGCTGCTCAACCCGGGCAAGCAGTACGGCAAGAACGGCGTGACCCGGCTCGACTTCATCTCACTCGCCCTCGCGCTGGTACTCGGAACCGCCGGCCTGCCGCACATCCTGATGCGCTTCTACACCGTGCCCACGGCCAAGGAGGCCCGCCGGTCGGTGGTCTGGGCGATCTGGCTGATCGGGCTGTTCTACCTGTTCACCCTGGTGCTCGGCTACGGCGCCGGTGCGCTGGTCGGCCCGGACGCGATCAAGAAGGCGCCCGGCGGGGCCAACTCGGCCGCGCCGCTGCTCGCCTTCGAGCTCGGCGGCACGGTCCTGCTCGGCATCATCGCGGCCGTCGCGTTCGCCACGATCCTCGCGGTCGTCGCCGGCCTGACGATCACCGCCTCGGCCTCGTTCGCCCACGACGTCTACGCCAACGTGATCAAGAAGGGCCGGACGTCGTCCGACGACGAGGTCAAGGTCGCCCGGATCACCGCGGTGGTCATCGGCATCGTCGCGATCCTCGGCGGCATCCTGGCCAACGGGCAGAACATCGCCTTCCTCGTGGCGCTCGCGTTCGCCGTGGCCGCGTCGGCGAACCTGCCGACGATCCTCTACTCGCTGTTCTGGAAGAAGTTCAACACGACCGGTGCGCTGTGGAGCATCTACGGCGGTCTGGCCATCACGCTCGTGCTGATCGTCTTCTCGCCGGTGGTGTCCGGGAAGCCGATCGACCCGGCGACCGGCCGGAGCCCGTCGATGCTGCAGGGCGTCGACTTCCACTGGTTCCCGCTCGACAACCCCGGCCTGGTCTCGATCCCGCTGTCGTTCCTGCTGGGGTACATCGGCACCCAGGTCGGCCGGAGCCGGGCCGACGAGTCGAGGTACGCCGAGATGGAGGTGCGCTCGCTGACCGGCGCCGGTGCCGAGAAGGCCGTCGTGCACTAGGGCAGCCACCCGGCCCGGTGACGGCTGGTGGGGTCCCGGCACCGTCGCCGGGACCCCACTAGCCGTTTCCGGGGGCGACCGCCTCGGGCACGGACTGCACGAGGGCACGCAGACCGCCGGCGTCGAGCAGGTCGGCGGGCCGCAGCGTCTGATCGGACCGCACGTAGTGGAACGCGGCCCGCACCTGCTCCGGGTCGCAGCCCACCAGCGCCGCCCAGGCCAGCCGGTAGGCGCCGAGCTGCACCGCGAGCGCGGGCAGCCGCGACGCCTCGGGCGGCGGCCCGGTCTTCCAGTCGACCACGGTCCAGCCGCCGTCGGGGTCGGCGAACACCGCGTCCATCCGGCCGCGCACCGCGATCCCGCCGATCACGGTCTCGAACGGCACCTCTACCTCGACCGGGCGCCGGTCCGCCCACCCCGAGGCCAGGAACGCGTCCTGCAGTTCGACGAGCGCGTCGTCACCGGCCGCGGCGTCGTCGGCGGCGCCGGGCAACTCGTCGAGGTCGAGCAGCTGCGCGGCGCCGAAGCGCTGCTCGAGCCAGGCGTGGAACGCGGTGCCGCGGCGGGCGTGCGGGCTCGGCGGCAGCGGCAGCGGGCGGCGCAGCCGGGCGGCCAGCGCCTCCGCGTCGGCCGCGAGCTCGACGAGCTGGCTGACCGAGAACTGCGGCGGCAGCGTCACCGACGGTCGCGCCCCGGCCGCGGCCCGCTCGGCCAGCAGCACGTCGACGTCGGCCGCCCACCCCTCCGGATCGGGATCGGCCGGGGGCAGCAGGTCCGGCGGCCCGTCGTCGCCGGGTGCCTCGTCCTGGACGGTCCCCAGCAGGTCGAGCTGCGCCCCGGGCTCGTGCGCGGGCGGCTCGTCGGGTCCCATCGCCAGCAGGTCGAGCTGCCCACCCGGCTCGGCCCGATCGCCCCGCTCGCGCTCGGCCTGCGCCGCCGCGCGGGCCGCCTTCAGGTCGCGCAGCGCCGCCCGCACGAGATCCGCGCCGGCGTGCACCGCTTCCGACCGGGCCCCCAACGGGTCGACCGGCCACAGCGCGGTGACCGGATCGGCGGTGGCCGGGTTGGTGTCCTCGGGTTCGGGCGCCTCGGCCCACGCCTCGATCGGGAACGGCGGGCCGATCTCCCCCGTCTCGATGCCGCTCTCGCCGCCGAGCGCGTCACGGATCTCGGTGAGGAACTCCGACGGCTCCTTCGGCTTCTCCCCCGCCGCCCCCCAGCGGTGCCCGGACACCAGCAGTACGTGCTCGGAGCGGGTGAGCGCGACGTAGAACAGCCGCCGCTCCTCGGTCAGCCGGCGCGCGTCGAGGGCGGCATCGTGTTCCTTGACGGCCTCCTCGAGCTGTTTGCGGTCACCACCCGGCGGCAGGTACAGCCCGGGCAGGTCGTCGGCGTCACCGCGCAGCGGCACCGGGAGCGCGGACGGGTCGGTCAGCCAGCTCCCGCCGATCTTGCGGCCCGGGAAGACCTGCGACACCAGGTGCGGGACCGCGACGATCTCCCACTCCAGGCCCTTCGCCGCGTGCACGGTGAGCACCTGCACGCGGTCGCGCGCCACCTCCACCTCGCCCGGGGTGAGCCCGTCCTCGGCGCGCTCGGCCGTCTCCAGGTAGTCGAGCAGCGCGGGCAACGAGGGCACCTCGGCGCCGGCCGCGAACTCGGCGACGACGTCGGCGAACGCGTCGAGGTGCGCGCGCCCCACCGGGCCCGGCCGGGCCGCGGTCTCGGCGTCGAGCAGCAGCACCCGCTCGGCGTCGGCGACGAGGTCGGTGAGCGGGGCCGAGGCCCGGGCGCGCAGCCACGTCAGCTCGCGGGCCAGCCGGCGGATCCGCTCGAAGCCCGCCCGCGAGTACCTCTCGGCCGGCCCCGGGTCGTCGAGCGCGTCGACGAGCCCGGCCTGCTCGGCCTGCTCGCCGGGCAGCGCCCCCAGGGCCAGCTGCGCCGGGCTGAGCGGCCCGGGCCCGGTGCCGGGCAGCGGCGGGACGAGCTCACGGGCCCGCTGCCACAGCGCCGCCAGGTCGGCCACCCCGAGGCGCCACCGCGCCCCGGTGAGCAGCCGGACCGCGGACGGCCCGGCCAGCGGGTCGGCGACGACACGCAGCGCGCTGACCAGGTCGCGCACCTCCGGGGTGTCGAGCAGCCCGCCCAGGCCAACCACCTCGACCGGCAGCCCGCGCGCCCGTAGCGCGGCGGCGATCGGGTCCATGTCGGCGCGCCTGCGGACCAGTACCGCCGAGGTCGGCAGCTCCGCGCCTGCCTCCTCCGCCCGGCGCCAGCGCGCGGCGATGGCATCGGCCATCCAGGCGATCTCGGTGCCGACGTCGGGCAGCAGCGCGACCCGCACATCGCCGGCCCCCGCCTTCGGGCCCGCCCGCAGCTCCCCGACCGCGACCGCACCGGGGGCGGTGCGCAGCGGCTCGGACACCGCGTTGGCCAGCGCCAGCACCTCCGGCGGGTTGCGGAAGCTGGTGAGCAGCCCGTACTCGTCGGCGGGCGCGCCGCCGGGCCCCGGGAAGTCGGTCCGGAACCGGGCCAGGTTGCCGGCGCTGGCCCCGCGCCAGCCGTAGATCGACTGGCAGGGGTCGCCGACCGCGGTCACCGACAGCGGCTCCGCGCGCGGCACCGCGCCCGGCACCGCGCCGAACAGCGCCCGCAGCAGCACCCGCTGGGAATGCCCGGTGTCCTGGTACTCGTCGAGCAGCACCGCCCGGAAGGCCCCCCGCTCGATCTCGCCGACCTCCGGATGTCCCTCGGCGACCCGCGCCGCGATCGCCATCTGATCGGCGAAGTCGATCGCGCGTTCGGCCCGCTTGCGCGCCGCGAACGCCTCGACCAGGGGGAGCAGCTCGACCCGCATCCGCTGGGTGTCGATCCACTTCTTGTAGGTCTGCGACGGTTCGGCGCGCTGCCCCTTGCCGCGCGGGGCGTCGGCCAGCATCGCGATCATCCGGACCGCGAGGCGGTGCACGGCCTCCGGCTCGACGAGATGCTCGCCGAGCTCGCCGGCCAGCGCCAGCAGGTAGCTGGTGACGGTGGCCGGCACCCTGTCGATCTCGAGGTCCTCGGCCCAGGTGGAGACCACGCGGTGCGCCAACTGCCAGGCCGCGGTCTCGCCGAGCAGCCGGGCGGCGGGCTCCGCGGGCAGCCGCAGCGCGTGCTCGCCGACCAACCGGCCGGCATAGGCGTGGTAGGTCGAGATCGTCGGCTCGCCGGCCAGGACCGCGGCGCGGCGCTGCCCGCCCGGATCGAGCTCGTCGAGCAGCGGGGATCCGGCGAGCCGGCGCAGCCGCGAGCGCACCCGCACGCCGAGCTGCTGGGCCGCCTTGCGGGTGAAGGTCAGGCCGAGAACCTGCTCCGGAAGCACCTGCCCGGTGGCCACGAGCCACACCACGCGGGCGGCCATCGTCTCGGTCTTGCCCGCGCCCGCGCCGGCCACCACCAGCGCGGGCCGTGCGGGCGCAGCGATCACCGCCGCCTGCTCGTCGGTCGGCGGCGGCAACCCGAGGGCTGCGGCCAGGGCCGCCGGGGTCAGCTGCACACCAGCGTTCTACCCCACGGCTCCGACAGCGCCGGCCCCGCCGCCCGGACCGTTCGGGGCGGCGGCGGCGAGGACCGCGAGGTGGGGTTGTCCCCACCCGCGGAGGAGGGTCACCTCATCCAACTCTGGGGGCTGCCCGATCGCCTCCCGGTGCGCCGCACAGCAGCCTTCTCCCCAACGCACATCACGCCGCACCACGGCGCCGACGAAGTGAGGGGAACGCCGTGCCCATCATTTCCGTTCCCGAGGCCTTCAACGAGGACGGGCTGTTCGTCGACCTTCAGCCGGTCTTCGGGCAGTCGCTGTTCCTGAAGTGCGAGGGCTTCAACTTCGCCGGCTCGGTCAAGCTCAAAGCCGCCAACGAGATGGTTGCGGCCGCCGAGCGGGAGGGCGTCCTGCGGCCCGGGGCGGTCCTGATCGAATCCTCGTCGGGCAACCTGGGCGTGGCGCTGAGCACGATCGCGGCGAGCAGGGGCTACCAGTTCCTGTGCGTGACCGACTCCCGATGCAACCTGGCGACTCGGCTGCTGATGGAGGCGCTGGGCGCCCAGGTGCACGTCATCACCGAGCCCGATCCGGTCGGCGGCCTGCTCGGCGCGCGGATAAACCACATCCGCGCCCTGTGCGCCTCCGACGACCGGTACGTGTGGCTCAACCAGTACACCAATCCCAACGCCTGGAAGGCGCACTACCGCACCACCGCGCCGGCGATCGCCCGCCAGTTCCCCGAGCTGGACGTGCTGTTCCTCGGAGCCGGCACCACCGGCACACTGATGGGCTGCGCCCGCTACTTCCAGCAGTGGCACCCGTCGGTGCGGGTGGTCGCCGTCGACAGCGTCGGGTCGGTGAGCTTCGGGGGCCCGCCTGGCCGCCGGATGATTCCCGGTCTGGGCATGGGTGTCCGCCCGCCGCTGCTCGACGATTCCTACATCGACGAAGTGATCATGGTGGACGAGGCCGACGCCATCCGCACCTGCCACCGCCTGGCCCGACGCGGATTCCTGTTCGGCGGCTCCACCGGCACCGTCGTCAGCGGCGCGATGGGCTGGCTGGCCGAGCACGAGGGGCAGGGGCTGACCGCGGTGGCCCTCGCCCCGGACCTGGGCGAGCGCTACCTCGACACCATCTACCAGTCCAACTGGGTTGAGGATCTCTACGGCCCGGACGTGCTCGCCGCGAACGAGCGCGTCGCCGCCCAGGCGGCCTGACCCGCAGCCGGCCGGCCCGTGTCCCGCTCACCCGCGATGTGCACGCGGCCGCCCGGTGCCACGCCGAGACGGCCTAGTCGACGGTCACCGGACGGCCGGATTCCACCGCCGGGCAGCTGGTCCGGACCGGGCACCGCTCACAGTCCGGCCCCACCCGTGCGAGAAACGCGGCGCCCGCGGTCTCCTCGGCGCAGTGCCGCACGGTCTCCCGCCACCGGTCCAGGCCGGCCGCGTCCAGCGGGGGCTGGGCCGGCTCCTTCGGTTGGCCACCGGCCTTGCGGTCGGCGAGGTAGACCAGCCGGGCCCCGCCGGGCGCGACGCCGGTGTCGAGCAGCTCGCCGAACGCGCCGAGTGCCGCGGCGAGCTGGTAGACGGCCAACTGGGGGTGCTCGGCGGCCTGCCGGGCCGTCACCGCGGTCTTGCCGGTCTTGATGTCGACGACCACCGGCCGGCCCTGGGCATCGACCTCCAGCCGGTCGACCCGGCCGCGCAGCCGCAGCCAGGGGCCGCCCTTGCGGGCGGCGCCGTCCGGGTCGGGGCCGTCGACGCCGTCCGGGTCGGGGCCGGCCAGGTCGAGCTGCACCGGTTGCTCGACGGCCACCAGCTGCAGGCCCTCGGCCCGGCTGGAGCGCACCCAGCCGTCGAACGCGGCCAGCATCGCGCGCACCCGGACCAGCTCCCGGCGGCCGAACCAGGGCGCGCCGGTGTCGAGCCGCGACCACGCCGAGCGCAGTGCGGTCTCCAGCTCCGCGGTGTCGGCGCCGGCCGCGCTGGCCTGCACCAGGGCGTGCACCAGCGACCCGGTGACCGCGGCGAGCGCGCCGACCTCACCGCCGCCGTGCCGTTCCAGCACCCAGCGCAGCGGGCACGCGACGATCTTCTCCACGTCCGACGGGGACACCGGGATGACCTCCCCGGGCACCCGCAGCGGCGCCTCGGTGGACGGCGGGGCGACGCCGTACCAGTCGTCGGGGTGGGCGCCGGGGACACCGTCGGCGGCGAGCCTGGCCAGCTGCGTCGCGGCGCGCCGGCGCCGCTGCGCCCGGGCCGGGTCGCCGTTGTCGGGTTCGCACACCGCACGGCGCAGCTCGCCGACCAGTTCGGCCAGCACGAGCGCCCGGCCGGGCCGGTGCACCACGCGGCCCTCGGCCGGGCCCGCGGGCAGCGGGTCGAGCTCGTCGAGGAACCGGGAGGGCTGCTCGTCCTCCCCCTGCACCGCGCTCACCAGCAGCTTCTGCTTCGCCCGGGTGCACGCGACGTAGAACAACCGCCGTTCCTCGGCCAGCAGCGGCGCCACCCGGGACACGGTGTCGGCGGCCGCACCGGGCTCGGCGACGCCCGCCATCAGGTCGACGAGCCGCTCGGTGCCCAGCAGGCTGCCGCGCAGCCGCAGGTCGGGCCAGCTGCCCTCCTGGACGCCCGGCACCGCGACGACCTGCCACTCCCGGCCGCGCGCCGCGTGCGCGGTGAGCAGCGAGACCGCCTCGCCGCGGGGCGCCCGCGGAGCCAGCGTGTCGCCCGGGAGCTGCTGGTCGGTGAGGTACTCGGTGAACCCGGCGACATCGGCGCCCGGCAGCCGGTCGGTGTAGCGGGCCGCGGCGTCGAACAGCGCGAGAACGGCGTCGAGGTCACGGTCGGCGGCCGCGCCGACCGGCCCGCCCCGGGCGCTCGCCTCGCTCCAGCGCTGCGCGAGGCCGGTCTGCTGCCAGACCCGCCAGAGCACCTCTTCGACGGTCTGCCCGTCGCGCGCCGCCGCCGCCGCCGCGGCCAGCAGGGCGCCGACCTTGCGCAGCGGCGCGGTCTCGTTCGCCGGCAGCGCGGCCAGCGGGTCGGGGTGGCCGTGCGCAGCCGAGCGCAGCGCCTCGACCAGCAGCGGGTCGCTGCCGGAGCGCTCGGCGTCGGCGGCCAGGCCCGCCGCGGTTCCGGTGACCGCAGCGGCTCCGTTCGTCGCAGCGGTGCCGTCAGCGGGCGGAGCTCCGTGGGCCGGCCCGGCTCCGGCGGATCCGGCCGCCTCGGCCCCGGCGCCGCCGGGCACCGGCCGATCGGGTGCGCCCGCCCCGCCCCGCTGCCCGGCCGCGTGCAGCCGCAGCAGCCCGCGGCGCAACCGGCGCATCCGCATGGGGTCGCCCGATCCCAGTGCCGAGGTGAGCAGCGCGGCGGCCGCGTCGGCGTCGATCTCCCCGGGCCGGACGGCGTAGCGCAGCACCATCAGCAGGGGCAGCACCGCGGGCTGACGGGCCAGCGGCAGCTCGTCGGGCGGCGCGGAGATGGGCACTCCGGCAGCCACCAGCGCACGGCGCAGCGCGGGCAGCGACCGGCGGGTGGAGCGGGCCAGCACGGCCATCTCCGACCAGGGCACCCCGTCGTTGAGGTGTGCCCGGCGCAGCTGGTCGGCGATCCAGCCGGCCTCGCTGGCCGTCGAGGAGAAGACCCTGACCAGCACCGAACCCGGTTCCGGTGCGTCGGCGGGGACGTCGCGCGGCGGCGCGACGCGCTCCCGGCCCTCGCCGGCGCCGGGCAACCGGGCCACCAGCCGGGCCGCGGCGGCACGCAGTTCGTCGGCGCTGCGGTGGTCGATGGTGAGCAGCGCCGTCTCCGCATCGACGGCGCGCAGCCCGCTCGGATCGGCACCGCGGAAGTTGAGCACCGCCTGGTCGGGGTCACCGGCCAGCAGGGTCGTCTCCGCGGTCAGCCCGAGCACCCGGACGAGCTCCATCTGCTGCGGGTCGAGGTCCTGCGCGTCGTCGACCAGCAGGTGCCGGACGCGTTCGCGCTCGGCGGCGAGCAGCTCCGGATCCGACGCCAGCGCGTCGAGCGCCGCGGCGACGAGCTCCGCGGAGTCGAGCGCGGGCGCGGTGGCCTGCGGCGCCCCCCGGCCCGCGGCCCCGCGCAACAGGATGACGTGCTCGTAGCTGCGGAAGAAGCGGCCCGCGGCCGTCCACTCCGGAACATCGTGCCGGTGGCCCAGCTCGGTGAGCTCGTCGGGACCGAGACCGCGCTCGGCGGCGCGCAGCAACAGTTCGCGCAGCTCGGCGGCGAACCCCGGCAGGCCCAACGCCGGACGCAGCCGATCGGGCCATCCGGAATCGGGAGCCGCGCCGGTGAGCTCACCGGCCAGCAGGTCGCGCACCACCGCGTCCTGCTCCGCGCCGGCGAGCAGCCGGGGCGGCGGGTCCTCGTTGCGCGCGGCATGCAGCCGCAGCACCCCGAACGCGTAGGAGTGCACGGTGCGGACCAGGGTCTCCCGGGTGGTGCGGAACCCGCCCGGGGCGACGTCGAGCGCGGGATCGTGGATCAGCTCGGTCAACCGCTCGCGCAGCTCTCCCGCGGTGCGCCTGCTGCCGACGAGCAGCAGGATCCGCTCGGGCGTCACACCCGACCGCACCCGGCGCGCGATGGACTCCAGCAGCAGCGTCGTCTTGCCGGTGCCCGGGCCGCCGACCACCCGCAACAGGCCGGCGCGGTGCTCCAGGACCCGGCGCGCCACGTCGTCCCACCCGGGTTCGGGGACCTCGGGGCGGGGCCGCCGGACGAGCTCGGGCACCGGGCGGGGGCGTGCACCCGGGCCGGCGCTCGAACGATCGGAGAGGGCCACGACGGCGATGCAACCACGTGCCACCGACAGTTCGAGCGCTCACCCCGGTTTGGCACGATCACGATCGTGTCCGAGAGCGCTCGCCGACTGCACGTCCATACCTACGGCACCCCGTCCGGCATTCCCGTGCTGGCCCTGCACGGCGTGACCGGGCACGGCGCCCGCTGGCAGCCGCTGGCCGACGCGCTACCCGAACTGCGCTGGATCGGAGTGGATCTGCGTGGGCACGGTCGCTCGCCGTGGAGCCCGCCGTGGAGCATCGAGCAGCACGTCGCAGACGCCCTCGCGGTGCTGGACCGGCTGAAGATCGAGGACGTCGCCGTGGTCGGGCACTCCTTCGGCGGGGCGGTCGCCGTTCACCTGGCCCGGGCCGCGCCGGACCGGGTGGAGCGGCTCGTGCTGCTGGACCCGGCGATCGGGCTCGACCCCGACGACATGCTGGAGACCGCCGAGGAGACCCGCGCCGACGAGTCCTACCCGGACATCGACGCGGCGCGGGCGGACAAGGCGGAGCGCTGGGAGGGCATCTCCCCCGACCTGGTGGAGGCCGAGGTCGCGGCCCACCTCGCGCATCTGGGTGACCGGTGGGAGTGGCGGTACTGCCGGTCGGCCGTGGTCACCGCGTGGAGCGAGATGGCGCGGCCCGCGCCCACCCCGCCGCCCGGGACCCCGACGCTGCTGATGCCGGCGCTGCAGGCGGACTTCGTCGAGCAGGCCTGGGTGGACCGCTGCCGCGCCGAGCTCGGCGACGCGCTCACCGTCGCCGAGGTCGACGCCGGGCACATGCTGTACATGGAGCGGACGGCCGAGGTGGCCAAGCACATCCACGAGTTCATCGTCGGCTGATCGGAGCCCGGCCATGGACGAGGAGACGGTCGAGCGGGTGCGCGAGGTGGTCGCGGCCATCCCGCCCGGGCAGACGCTGAGCTACGGCGAGGTGGCGGCGCGGGCGGGGCTGCGCTCGCCACGGCTGGTCGGCCGGATCCTCGCCGAGGACGGCCACGACCTGCCCTGGCACCGGGTGCTGCGCGCCGACGGGACGTGCGCGCCGCACATCGCGGCCGAGCAGTCCGCTCGGCTGCGGGCCGAGGGGGTGCTGCTGGTCGGCGGCCGGTTGCCCGCGGAGCGGCGCCGCCGGGGCTGACCAGCCGGGCGGGCGCGCGGTCAGCGGAGCTGCGACGACCGTACGGTCCAGGCCCGCCGCCACCTCGGCGACGGCCGGGCGCCGGACGTCGAGGTAGCCGATCCGCACCTCGACGGCCACCTGCACGGCTGCGGACGCCGCGATCTGCTGCACGACCTCGTCGGCCGCGTCGGACCGGCTGCCGTGCGCCACCAGTACCAGCGGAGGTCCGGTCACGGGGCGCCCCCGTGCACGCAGTGCCCCCCGACCGGCACCGGACCGGCCGCCGGGTCCAGGGCCAGCCGGTAGCCGCGTTTGACGACGGTCTGCACCAGCTTCGGCTCGCCGAGGGCGGCGCGCAGCCGGGCCACCGCGGTCTCCACCGCATGCTCGTCGTCCCCGCCGCCGGGCAGCGTGCCGAGCAGTTCGGCCCGCGACACCACGCGCCCGGGCCGTCGCGCCAGCACGCGCAGCAGCGCCATCCCGGTCGGCGGCACCGTCCGCAGCGCTCCGTCGACCAGCACGGCGTGCCCGCGCAGCTCGAGCCGGTGACCGGCCACCGGTAGGCGTCGCGCCCGGGCCGGCGCCTCGGCCTCCAGAGCACGGACCATCGCCCCGAGCCGGGAGCGCTGCGGCTGCACGGTGGGGACGTCGACGGCCTCCAGCGGTGCCGCGGTCACCGGCCCGACGCACAGCGCCAGCACCGGGCCGCGCAGCGCCGTGAGCAGTTCCTCCCGCACCCCGCGCTCGCCGGCCCGCGCCAGCAGGCTGGCCGCGGCGGGCGCGCTGGTGAAGGCGAGGATGTCGATGCCACCGGCCAGCACGGTGTCGGTGAGCCGGTCCATCGGGCCGAGGTCGGCCGGCGGGACCCACCGGTACACCGGCACCTCGACGACCTCGGCGCCGGCCAGGGTGAGTGCCTCGACCATGTCCGGCAGCGGCTCCCCGTGCAGCTGGACGGCGATGCGCCGGCCCTCGACACCCGCGTCGAGCAGGTACTCGAGCACCTCGGCGGATGATTCCGACGGCGGTGACCACGCATCGGTCAGTCCGGACGCCCGGATCGCGCCGCGCGCCTTCGGTCCGCGGGCCAGCAGCGTCCCGCTGCCGAGCGCGGCGAGCAGGTCCTCGCCCATCCCCCAGCCCTCGGCGGCCTCGATCCAGCCGCGGAAGCCGATGCCCGTGGTGGCGACCGTGATGTCCGGGGGCCGGGCGACGAGCGCCCGGGTACTCGCCAGCAGCTCCGTGTCGTCGGCCAGCGGCACGATCCGCAACGTCGGGCCGTGCTGCACGGTGGCTCCGCGGCGCTCGAGCATGGTGCCCAGCTCCTCGGCCCGGCGGGCGGCGGTGATGCCGACGGTGAAGCCGGCCAGCGGCGGCACGGCGGCGGGATCGGAGTTCTGGTCCACGAGAGGCTCCACGGCTTGCATTGTCACGGGAGTCCGACCTGCAGGCACCCGTCGGTCAGCCGGAGCGGATAGCAGGGCACCGCCGTGGCCGGGTTCCCGGGGTCGTCCAGGCAGCGGCCGTCGAGCAGGCTGAACACCTGCTTGTAGACCGGTGACGCGACGGTCGGCACCCCGCCGCGGTCGCCGACGATCCCCCGGGACAGCACCGCGGCCCCCGAGAACGGGTCGATGTTGCCGATCGCGTGCACCGCGCCGTCGTGGGTCCGGAAGATCGCGATCTGCCGATCGCCGAGCAGCGCCGCGACCCCACGCTCGGGCTGCAGCCGGTCGTAGCGACACACCGTCTCCCACCGGGTCACCGTTTCCACCACGGCCGTCATCGCTGCACCTGCGGGAGTCCGATGAGCATCGGTTCACGGGCCGGCACCGGCTGGCCCCGCTCCTCGACGAAGGTGATCGTCGGGTCGGGGGTGTCCGGCGCGTTGACGAACGAGACGAACCGGCTGAGTTTCTCCTCGTCCTCGAGAACCCCGCGCCACTCGTCGGCGTAGTCGGCGACGTGCGCCTCCATGGCCGCCTCCAGATCCGCGCAGATCCCGAGCGAGTCGTCGACGATCACCGCGCGCAGGTGGTCGAGGCCGCCCTCCATGGCCTCGATCCACGGCGCGGTGCGCTGCAGCCGGTCGGCCGTACGGATGTAGAACATCAGGAACCGGTCGATGATCTTCACCAGCGTCTCGGTGTCCACGTCGGAGACGAGCAGCTCGGCGTGCCGCGGGGTGAACCCGCCGTTGCCGTCGACGTAGAGGTTCCAGCCGTTCTCGGTGGCGATCACGCCGAAGTCCTTCGCCCGCGCCTCGGCGCACTCCCGGGCGCAGCCCGAGACCCCGGACTTGATCTTGTGTGGGCTGCGCAGGCCCCGGTAGCGCAGCTCCAGCGCGACGGCCAGACCGACCGAGTCCTGCACGCCGTAGCGGCACCAGGTGGTGCCGACGCACGACTTCACCGTGCGCAGCGACTTGCCGTAGGCGTGGCCCGACTCGAACCCGGCGTCGACGAGGCGGCGCCAGATCGCCGGCAGCTGCTCGACCCGGGCACCGAACATGTCGATCCGCTGCCCGCCGGTGATCTTGCTGTAGAGCCCGAAGCAACTCGGCCGTCGCGTCACCACCCGCCGCGATCGCCGTCCGCGCCTTGCCCTGGAAGATCGCCGGGATCATCTTGTGGGTCGATCCGTTGCCCAGCCCGGACAGCACGAACAGCAGCACGAACCCGGCCACGAACAGCGGCAGCGAGTCGGCCGCGGAGGCGGCCAGCACGATCCCGGCGCCCGCGCCCATCCCGATGAAGTTCAGGCAGGTCACCCTGGCGCCGCCGTAGGCGTCGGCGAGCTTGCCGCCGTAGGGGCGGATGATCGAACCGAGCAGCGGACCGATGAACGTCACCGCGGCCGCCTGCAGCGGGGTGCGGCCGAACTGGTTCTGCAGCACCAGGCCGAACGCGAAGCTGTAGCCGATGAAGGAGCCGAACGTTCCGATGTAGAGCAACGACATGATCCAGGTCTGGCGCTCCCGGAGCGACTCGGCGAAGGCGCCGGTGTCGCCCTGCACCGAGGAGATGTTGTCCATGTACGTCGCGGCGAGCACGGCGGCCACGATGATCAGCGGGATGTAGATGCCGAGCAGGATTCGCGGCGAGCCGGCCCCCGCGGTCGCGATGACCAGCAACGCCATCAGCTGCACGACCGGGACGCCCAGGTTGCCGCCGCCCGCGTTGAGCCCCAGGGCCCAGCCCTTGCGCGACTCCGGGAAGAAGGAGTTGATGTTCGTCATCGACGAGGCGAAGTTGCCGCCGCCGACACCCGCGATCGCCGCCACGATCATGAAGGTCGTGTACGACGTCTCCGGCTCCATGACGATCAGGGCGAGGATCGTCGGGACCAGCAGCAGCGACGCGCTGATGATCGTCCAGTTGCGGCCGCCGAACCGGGCCACCGCGAACGTGTAGGGCAGTCGCGATACCGAACCGACCAGCGTCGGCACCGCGACCAGGAAGAACTTGCCCGCCGCGTCGATGCCGTACTGCGGCCCCATGAACAGGACCATCACCGACCACAGCGTCCAGATGGAGAAGCCGATGTGCTCCGACAGGATCGAGAACCACAGGTTGCGATTGGCGATCCGCTTGCCGGTGCGCTCCCAGAAGCCCGGGTCCTCGGGTTCCCAGTGGTCGATCCACCGGCCCGGCAGCACGCCCCTGCCACCGTGCGCCGAGTCCGATTCCGCCGTGGGCGTCATGGTCATGCCGGTCCTCCCGAATGGTCACCCGTTGCCAGGTGCCTGACGGTAGGAACGGCGCATTACCCGCTCATGGCCCCGTGTGACGGCGAGGAAAACCGGTTCTCAACCTCGGCGGGCCGAGACTGTGAGCCCGCTACAGCCGCGCGGTGACCAACCCGGCTGCCCGCTCCAGCCCGGCGAGCGTGCGCACCGAGGCCTCCGGGTGCTGGGCGTGCAGCGCCAGCCGGTAGAGCACGGCCCGCAGCAGGGCCTGCGGCCACTCGTCGAGGTGCGCCCAGCGGTCCAGCAGGCTCTCCTCGGCCCCGCCCCAGGCCAGCGCGTCGACGACGATCACCGCGGCCGCCCACTCGGCCGGCCGCCAGAACGGCACCAGGTCGAGCACGGCCGGGGAGCCCTCCTCGTCGAACAGCACCGCGCCGAACAGCTCCCCGTGCACGACCTGCGGCGCGGTCCGGACCGGGCGGCGGTGCGCGGCCAGCTCGGTGAACAGGTCACCGCCGTAGGCCGGGTCGAGGGCGAGCCTGCGCTCCCCGAAAGCCGCCGCGACCGAGCGGGACAACAGGTCGTCGCGGTCGTCGAGCAGGCGCGGGCGCAGCACGGTCGCCGTCGCGGCGTGCAGCTTCATCGCGGTGGCGACGACCTCGTGGTGGCGCGGCTCCGCGGTGCCGGGCAGGAACCGGCAGGCAGCCCAGCCGGCGACGACCCAGCGCCCGTCCGAGGACCGCAGCGGCCGGGCCAGCCGGACCCCGTCGACCTCCAGGCCGTCCAGCACCCCGGCCGACCACGCGGCGACCGCGTTGTCCGACACCGGACGGATCAGCGCGTCACCGCACTGCCACGCCTGCTGGCCGGCCCACGAGACGGGCCGCGGGTCCTGGTCCGGCACACCGAACGCGATCCGGACATGCTGCGGCAGGGCATCCGCGGCTCCGGACGGGGCCGTACCGCCCGGGCCGATCGGGAGTGCGGGAGCTGCGGTCACGGTCAGGCACGCTACCGGCGCGATCCGGTCGATCGTGGCTGCCACGCGGGAACGACACGATACCGGTCGAGCGGTCAACCCGCCGAGCCGGCCGTCACGATGTCACGGGCGGGAGGACCGCCGCTGCCGTCGCCGGCCGAACTGTTCGACGCACCCGAATCGCTGCCGTTGGTCTGTTCACCGGTGTTGTCGCCGCGTTGCACCGGAGACGACGCCGAGGTGCCCGGCGTGTCCGTGGCGTCGGCAGAACTGCGCCCGGACCCCGGCGACGAGCTGGAGCTCGACGCCGTCGCGTTTGACGAGCCAGAACCGGCCTCGGCCATCCGGGCGGCCGCCTCCCGGTCGGCCTGCCGCAATCCGGCGTCGGCGTAGGGGGCGGCCCAGGCCGGTGTCATGGCCCGGACCGCCGGGCCGGCGACCGCGCTGGCGATCCCCTCCGAGCCCGATGGACGGGGAGCCTGCGTCCCGGCCGAACCGGTGGCCGCGGGCGCCCGCCGGGTGTCGTTCTGCTCCGCGGCCGTACCGCTGCGCGACCCGCTCGCCGTACCGCCGCTCGACCCACCGTCCGGCGCCGCTGCGGGACTCGACCGGGGGGTGGCCCGCTCGCCGGTCCGGCTCGCCGAGTCGGCGCCGCGCGCCTCCCGGCGGTCGTCCGCCGCAGCGGAACCGCCGCCGCGGTTGCCCGCGCGCCCGGAGCCGCCACCGGATTCGCGGCCCGGCAGCGCGTCGGTGACCGGGCCGGTCACGGCCCCCACCGTGTCCGCGGCCGGCCCGCGGGAGGGCTTGTCGGCGGCCTTGCCACCCGCCCGGCCGCCCCGTGCGCCGGACGCGGCCGCATGCTTGCTGGGCTCGTCCTCGGCCGTCTCGCCGGCGTCGACCCCGGTCCCGCCGCCCACCACACCACCCACCGCACCGACCACGGCACCGACCGGCCCGCGATCACCGGACTCCCCCGCGCCGCGTTGGCGGCGCTCCTCGCGGGTTTCGTCGCGCGGGCCCCGCGGGTCGGGCGGGCCGCTGGTTCCGACCTCGGCGCGCGGACGGGTGTCCTCCTCGTCGCGGCCGCCGATGGCCTCGGGGCGCCGGGTGGTGGCCGGCCCGGTCGGCGCGCCGCCGCTCCCGGGGTCCTTGCTCAGGGCCAGCACCGCGTCGCTGACCTCGGTCGTGCGCCGGCTGTCCTCGGGCAGTGCGGTGCGCCGCGCGCTCTGCACGCCGTCGGCGAGGCTGCGCAACTCCTCGCGCTTGGCGTCGCGCTGCCGGATCCGGATGTCGCGCTGCTCGTTCAGCGCGGCGATGGCGGCGGCCTGCTCCGGGGAGCGCCGGCCCTCCGGCGGCAGGTCGGCGAGCGCCTTCTCGATCGCCGCCAGATGCTGCTCGGCGAGCTTGAGCTCGTCGGCGGTCTGCTCGAGCGACCGGTAGGCGGCGAGCTGGGACTGCAGGGTCGCGCGCTGGCGTTCGAGCAGCGCTTTGCGCTCGCGCAGCGCACGGACCGGGGCGGGCGGGCCGCCCACACGGCGGCTGTCCGGGACCCGGCTCCAGGTCTCCTCGGTCTGCGCGATCGTGTCGAGCTGCCGGTTGACCGAGGACAGCGCCACCTGCGCGCGGGCCGCCCACTGCTCCTCGGTGGCCTCCTCCGGGGCGGCCCGGACGGGAGTCTCGGCGGGCGCGGGCGACTCGGAGGCGGTGATCGAGTAGCCGCCGACCAGCAGCCCGGCGGCGCCGAGCACGGCGAGGGCGCGCCGGCGCCGGGGCTGGTCGCCGGGCCGTGGGCCGCGCAGCCGGGGCACCGCACGGCGGCGGGCGCGTGGCGGCGGGCCGGGCGGCGACGCCGCCGGTGCCGGTCGGTGCACGCCCGCCGCGGACCGGACCATCGACTCCTCGGGCTCGCGCAGCCAGGGCAGGGCTTCGGCGAGGCGGGCGTCGCCCTCGGACTGCGCGGAGGCCCGCCGGGCCTGCCGGGCCGCGGACCGGTGCGCCGCGGTGCAGTACCGCCGCTCCGGCCGGCCCGGGATGATCTCGATCACCACGTCACACCCGGGCAGGGCACATCGTCTCGCGTCGTCGTCCACCACTGCGACCCCCATCGCCACCGAGGACGGGGCGCGCACCCCGTCAGGTCACCGTGGCTGCGCTCCCGCACCCCAACGCCGCGGCGTCCAAGGATCCGTATTGATCATTCGGCACGGGAAAGGTACTCGGACAAATCGGCCTTTGTCACTGCTCCAACCGGAGCGGAAAGACCAGGTCAGCGTGACCGAGAGTGAAGGTGTGACGGGCCGTAGCCGTCCGGCGCCGACCGCTACGGAGCGAGACGCCGCCCAACGGCCGCGCCGCCCGCCCGGCGAACGGGACGGACGGCGCGGCGGCGATCGCCGGATCGGCGGAGCGGATCAGTACGTCGGCAGCGAGGGGTCGACCTGCTTGGCCCAGGCGAGCACACCCCCGCCGACGTGCACGGCGTCGGCGAAGCCGGCCTTGTGCAGCGCGGCGAGCGCCTCCGCCGAGCGGCCGCCGGACTTGCAGTGCAGCACGACGGGCTTGTCCTGCGGGATCTCCGCCAGGGCCTCACCGGACAGGATCCGGTCCTTGGGGATCAGCACGGCGCCGGGGATGCTGACGATCTCGTACTCGTGCGGCTCGCGGACGTCGATCAACGCGAAGTCCTTGCCCGCGTCCATCATCTCCTTGAGCTCGGTGGCCGTGATCGTGTGCCCGGCGGCCGCGGACTGCGCGTCGTCGGACACCACACCACAGAACGCGTCGTAGTCGATGAGCCCGGTGATCGGCTCGGACCCGGGGTCCTTGCGGATCTTGATGGTGCGGTAGCTCATCTCCAGGGCGTCATAGACCATCAGCCGGCCCAGCAGCGGCTCGCCGATGCCGGCGATGAGCTTGATCGCCTCGGTGACCATGACCGACCCGATCGACGCGCACAGCACGCCGAGCACGCCGCCCTCGGCGCAGGACGGCACCATGCCGGGCGGCGGCGGCTCGGGGTAGAGGTCGCGGTAGTTCAGGCCGCCGTTCGGGGCATCCTCCCAGAACACCGACACCTGGCCCTCGAACCGGAAGATCGAGCCCCAGACGTACGGCTTGCCCAGCAGCACCGCGGCGTCGTTCACCAGGTACCGGGTGGCGAAGTTGTCCGTGCCGTCCAGGATCAGGTCGTAGTCCCGGAAGACGTCGAGCACGTTCGACGAGTCGAGCCGCAGCTGGTGCAGCTTCACCTCGACGAGCGGGTTGATCTCCTTGATGGAGTCGCGGGCCGACTCGGCCTTCGGCCGGTCGATGTCGGACTGGCCGTGGATCACCTGACGCTGCAGGTTCGACTCGTCCACGATGTCGAACTCGACGATCCCGAGGGTGCCCACGCCCGCTGCGGCCAGGTACAGCAGGGCCGGCGAGCCCAGCCCGCCCGCGCCGACGACGAGCACCTTGGCGTTCTTGAGTCGCTTCTGGCCGTCCATCCCGACGTCCGGGATGATGAGGTGACGGCTGTAGCGGGCAACCTCTTCCTTGGTCAGTTCGGCGGCCGGCTCCACGAGCGGCGGTAGCGCCATGTCGATGCTCCTCGGGTCACTTCTGCGATCGGCGTTCTCGTCCTGTAGCGGCAACGCACGGGTCAGCCGGGATCTTCCCACCGTTGCGTGGCCACTGCGTCCCACATCCCGGCAACCGCCCTGGCCACGACCTCGGGTGCCTCGATCTGTGCGATGTGTCCCACACCCGGCAGCATCAGCAGTTTCCCGCGGCGCAGCGAGCGGACCGTCCGGGCGGCCAGCCGGGGAGCCACGAGCCGGTCCTTGTCACCCCAGATGACGAGCGTCGGTGCCGTCACCCGGGCGGCCGCCGTCCACAGGCCGCGGCCCGCCCAGCTCGCGAACATGCCCAGCGCCGTCCGGGTGGCCGCCTCCGCCGCCCACTCCTGCCGGCCGCGGGCGACGATCTCCGCGGCGGCCTCGTCGAGCCGGTGCCCGGGGGCCAGCGACGGGTCGCCGAAACAGAGCCGGACGACCTGCTCGGCGCGGGTGCGCGGGCTCGCCGCGGCGAGCTGGGCGCGGGCCCGGCGACCCAGTCCCGGGACCATGGCCAGTGCCATCCGCGGGTCCGACATCCGCCGCGGGTCCGGCCTGCGGTCGGGCATCGCGGGCGAGACCAGGGTCAGCGTCTTCACCAGCTCCGGGCGCCGGGCCGCGACGACCAGACAGATCGCCCCGCCGAGGGAGTTGCCCAACAGGTGTACCGGGCGACCGCGGCCGGCCAGGAAGCACAGCAGCGCGTCGGCGTGCGCGGCCGGGGAGTAGTCGCGCGAGGCCAGCGGCCGGGACAGTCCGAACCCGGGCAGGTCGACGGCGGTGCCCGCGGCCCGCAGGGCGAGCAGCCCGGCGAGGTCGGTCCAGTTGGTCGCAGACCCGGAGAGCCCGTGCACGTAGACCGCGTCGGTGCCGTCCTCCGGCCCGGCGGTCTCCCGTATGTGCAGGGTCACCCCGCCCGAGGTGACCTCCCGGCCGGGCCAGGGCCGCCGGTACGGGTCGAGCGGAGGCAGGGAGGCGGCGTCGGCGAGCGGCACGGTGCCCGGCACCCGGGTGACGGGTGGGCGAACGGGACGCAGCGCGGCGGAGGACACCCCACGACGATGACATGGATCGGCCCGGTACCGGGTACCGGGCGCCGACCGCGCGGGTAGGATACCCCCCCATAGTATGGGCGCGGGAGACCGGTCACCTCCGCCCGCCGGGGCTCACGTCCGCCCGCCGGGGCTATCGAAGCGCCGCCCGCCGCGTTGTACAGATCGACGCTGCCGGCGAGGAGGAGACCCGCGATGAACACGGCCGCCAGGCTGACCGGATACGCAGCCACGCTCGTCCTGGTGTTCGCAGCGGCCTGGGGCGCCGGCACCACGGTCGGCCGCGAGATCGCGCCCACCGCGCTGACCGGCGGCGATGCCACGGCCGGGCACGGTGCCCCGCACGACCACGGCGGCGCACCGTCGCCGACCTCGCTGGGTCTGGCCAGCACCCAGGCCGGCTACACCCTCGTCCCGGAGAACACCACGTTCGAGATCGGCACGACCGCGGAGTTCGCCTTCCGCATCACCGGCTCCGACGGCAGGCCGGTGACCGCGTTCGACGTCGTGCACGACAAGCAGCTGCACCTCGTGGTGATCCGCCGCGACATCGCCGGTTTCCAGCACCTGCACCCCACGCTCGGTTCGGACGGCGTCTGGCGCACCCCGCTGACGCTGCCCGGCGCCGGCGTGTGGCGGGCGTACGCCGACTTCACCCCGACCGGCGGCCCACCGCTGATCCTCGGCGTCGACCTGTTCGTCCCCGGCCCGTTCGGGCCGTTCAGCTTCCCGCCGACCCGGGTGGCCGAGGTCGACGGCTACCAGGTGCGCCTGGACGGCGCACTCACCCCGGGCGGCCCGGCGCCGATCTTCGCGACGATCAGCAAGAACGGTGCCCCGGTGACCGACCTCGAGCCCTATCTCGGCGCGTTCGGCCACCTGGTCGCGCTGCGCGAGGGTGACATGGCCTACCTGCACGTGCATCCGGACGCCGTCGAACCGGCTCCGACCGACCGGTCCGGGCCCGGCATCGCCTTCACCGCCGACGTGCCGTCGGCGGGGACCTACCGCCTGTTCCTGGACTTCCAGCACGACGGCGCGGTGCACACGGCCGAGTTCACCGTCGCCGCCACCCCCGAGGGGAGCTGATCCGGGTTGAGCACCGTGACCCCCGAGACGCCCACGGCCGCGCCCGGGCGCCAGATCGAGCTCGTCGTCGGCGGGATGACCTGCGCGTCCTGCGCGTCCCGC
The DNA here is from genome assembly GCF_012911935.1 of Pseudonocardia acidicola. Taxonomy (GTDB): domain Bacteria; phylum Actinomycetota; class Actinomycetes; order Mycobacteriales; family Pseudonocardiaceae; genus Pseudonocardia; species Pseudonocardia acidicola. The sequence goes on from NZ_JAAXLA010000009.1 coordinate 110,406, forward strand.
GTCGAACGCAAGCTGAACGGGCTCGACGGCGTCAGCGCATCGGTCGACTACGCCACCGAGAAGGCGCGGGTCAGCTACCCCGACGATCTCGAACCGCAGGCCCTGGCGGCCCAGATCGAGGCGGCCGGCTACACCACCGAGCTGCCCGCCCCGCCGCCGCAGCCCGGCGCGCCGGCGAGCGACTCCGGCGGGGGCGAGGCCGCCGACCCGGCCCGCGCGCTGCGCGAGCGTCTGATCATCAGTGCCGCGCTGGCGGTGCCGGTCATCGTGCTGTCGATGGTCCCGGCGTGGCAGTTCACCTACTGGCAGTGGATCTCGCTGACCCTCGCCGCCCCGGTCGTGATGTGGGGCGCGTGGCCGTTTCACCGCGCGGCCTGGACGAACCTGCGCCACGGCGCCTCGACGATGGACACCCTCGTCTCGATCGGTACGCTCGCCGCGCTGGCCTGGTCGCTGTACGCGCTGCTGTTCGGCACCGCGGGCGTGCCCGGGATGGTGCACCCGTTCGAACCCAGGGTGGCCCCGACCGACGGCGCCGGCACGATCTACCTCGAGGTCGCCGCCGGGGTCACGATGTTCGTCCTGGCCGGCCGCTACATCGAGGTCCGGTCCAAGCGCCGGGCCGGCGCCGCGCTGCGCGCGCTGCTGGAGCTGGGCGCGAAGGACGTCGCGGTGCTCCGGGACGGCCGCGAGCAGCGCATCCCGGTCGAGGCGCTGGCCGTCGGCGACGCGTTCGTCGTGCGGCCCGGGGAGAAGATCGCCACCGACGGGGTGGTCCTCGACGGCACCTCCGCGGTCGACGTGTCCATGATCACCGGTGAGTCCGTGCCTGCCGAGGTGGCGCCCGCCGACGCGGTGGTCGGCGGCTGTGTGAACACCGGCGGGCGGCTGGTGGTACGGGCGACACGGGTCGGCGCCGACACCCAGCTCGCGCGGATGGCGCAGCTGGTCGAGGACGCGCAGAGCGGCAAGGCCGCGGTCCAGCGGCTGGCCGACCGGGTCTCCGCGGTGTTCGTGCCGGTCGTCATCGCGATCGCGGTGGGCACGCTGGGCTTCTGGCTCGGCTCCGGCGCGAGCCCGGCGGTGGCGTTCACCGCCGCGGTGGCCGTCCTGATCATCGCCTGCCCGTGCGCGCTCGGGCTGGCCACACCGACCGCGCTGCTGGTCGGCACCGGGCGCGGTGCCCAGCTCGGCGTCCTGATCAAGGGCCCGGAGGTGCTCGAGTCGACCCGGCGCATCGACACCGTCGTGCTGGACAAGACCGGCACGGTGGCCACCGGTGCCATCGAGCTCCTCGGCCTGTACCCGGTCGACGGCGTCGACCCCGGCGAGGCGCTGCGCCTGGCCGGTGCGGTGGAGAACGGCTCCGAGCACCCGATCGCCAGGGCCATCACGAGCGCGGCCGTCAGGAAGTTCGGGGAGCTGCCCGGCGTCGCCGAGTTCGGCAACCACCCCGGCCTCGGCGTGCAGGGCGTGGTCGCCGACGTCGTGGGCGGGCCCGGCGAGCGCATGGTCATCGCGCACGCCGTGCTCGTCGGCAGGCCCGCGCTGCTGGCCGCGCACGACATCGCGCTGCCGCCCGCGCTGGTCGCGGCCCGGGACGAGGCCGAACGCACCGGCCGGACCGCCGTCGCCGTCAGCTGGGACGGCGTCGCCCGGGCGATCCTGGTGGTGGGCGACGCCCTCGAGCCGACGAGCGCGGTCGCCGTCCGCCTGCTGCGCGGGCTCGGACTCACCCCGATGCTGCTCACCGGCGACAACCCGGCCGCGGCCCGCGCCGTCGCCGCGCAGCTCGGGATCGACGAGCAGGCGGTCATCGCCGATGTGCTGCCAGCGGACAAGGTCACCGTGGTGCGGCGGCTGCAGGGCGAGGGCCGGGTCGTGGCGATGGTCGGCGACGGGGTCAACGACGCCGCCGCGCTCGCCACCGCCGACCTCGGCCTGGCCATGGGCACCGGCACCGACGTCGCGATCGAGGCCGGCGACCTGACGCTGGTCCGCGGGGACCTCCTCGCCACCGTCGACGCCATTCGGCTCGCCCGGCGCACCCTGGGCACGATCAAGGGGAACCTGTTCTGGGCGTTCGCCTACAACGTCGCCGCTCTGCCGCTCGCGGCCGCCGGGCTGCTCAACCCGATGATCGCGGGCGCGGTGATGGCGTTCAGCTCGGTGTTCGTGGTGACCAACAGCCTGCGGCTGCGCCGGTTCCGCAGCGCAGTCGGTGGGGCGGCCGGCGCGAAGCGGTGAATTCCGCGCTCCGGTCGGGTATTTCCGCTCCGCCGGTCGGTTCGTTCCGGACGCGCGCCGCCGATACCGCCACGATCGGGCTACTGGCGGGTAGGGTGTGTGGACACGACAGAAGGAACGAGGGGGCGGGATGAGCGAGGCCACTGCGCCGGTCCAGCGGGGCGCGCGGCTCTCCCGCAGTGCGCGGAGGGCGCAGCTGCTCGTCGCCGCGCGGGACGTGTTCGCAGCCCAGGGCTACCACGCGGCGGCGATGGACGACATCGCCGAAAAGGCGGGTGTCAGCAAGCCGGTGCTCTACCAGCATTTCCCCGGCAAGCTCGAGCTGTATCGCGCGCTGCTGACGACCTACGCCGACGAACTCGTCGGCCGGGTGCAGAGCGCGATAAGCCGCACCGCGGACAACCGGGAACGGGTGCACGCCGCCGTCGCCGCCTATTTCGACTTCGTCGCCGGTGAGGGCCACGCCTATCGGCTGGTGTTCGAGTCCGACCTGCGGGGCGAGCCCGAAGCCGCCGCGGTCGTCGACGGGGCGCTGACCAGGTGCATCGACGCCGTCGCCGACGTGGTGACCACCGACGCCGGACTGGACGCCCCGCGCGCCCGGCTGCTCGCCGTCGGCCTGGTCGGGCTCAGCCAGGTGGCCGCGCAGTACTGGCTCGACTCCGACCAGTCGGTCCCGCGCGACGAGGCCGTCAATCTGATGTCCGCGCTGGCGTGGCGCGGGCTGGCCGGATTCCCGCTGATCCACGACTGACCGGCAACGACCGACCGCGGGCCCGCCGCTGTGCGCCGGCGGGCCCGCGGTGGGTCCTTCAGGGCGTCCCCGCGCCCACCATGGCCGAGCGCACCAGCACGTCGAGGCGCGCCGTCACGCCGGCCACGCGTTCCACCGGCAGCATGTGGCCGGCCTCCGGGAAGATCGTCAACGATGCCGAGGGCAGCGCCGTGGAGATCCGCCGCGCCGCCCGGACCGGGGTGAGCCGGTCGCGCGAGCCGACCAGCACCGTCGTCCGGATCGTGGCGAACGCCGCCAGTGCGGCGTCGCGCTCGTGGGCCTCCAGGGTCGGGCGGAAGCCCGACAGCGTCGCCGGACGGCACGCCGCCACGCACTCCGACGTGATGCGCAGCGCCTCGCGCTCCACGCCCGGCCCGAGCAGCAGCCAGCGCATGCCCGGGTTGAGCATCGCCGGACGCTTGCTGAGCAGCTCGCGGCGGGTCCACCAGCGCGACGCGTAGAGCCGCCGCTCCGCCCGCTGCACCGCGGCGAGCCCCCGCGGGGCGAGGCCGAGGAACTGCTCGGTGGTCCCGCCGCTGGCCGTGGCGACCAGAGCCACCCCGGCGACGCGGCGGGCCACCAGCTCCGGGTGCCGCTCGGCCAGCGCCATCACCGTCATGCCGCCCATCGAGTGCCCACCGAGCACCAGCGGGCCTTCCGGGGCGACCTGGCCGATGACCTCGGCGAGGTCGTCGGCCAGCTGCTCGAGGGTCATCGACTCCGGGTCGACGGCGGCCGAGCGGCCGTGCCCGCGGTGGTCGAACCGCACGACCCGCGGCGCCGAGGCACCACCCACCAGCCGGGCGGTGACCGGGCCCCAGCTGCGGGCATCGAGGGTCCAACCGTGCGCCAGCACCACCGTCACCCCGGAGTCCGAGGCGTTCGCGGGGCCGTCGACCTCGACGTGCAGCCGGGTCCCGTCGGCGCCGCGCGCCCCTGCGACGACCTCCCCCATCAGATGAGGTGCGCCTTGCGCCAGAGCACCTCGGTCGGACCGCCGATGATGCCCTGCTCACGCAGGAACGGCACCAGCTTGCGGGCCGACCAGCGCAGCGTCTCCTGGTAGTGCGGGTTGGCCAGCGCCGCCTTCTGCCCGGCCTTCGGGTCGATGCCGACGCTGCGGTAGACCTCGGGGTGGACCAGGCTGCGGGCCACGACGAACGCGATCCGCGCGGACAGGTAGCGCGCGATCGTGCGCTGCGCCGTGTTGGTCTTCGGCATGATCCGCATGAGCTCCTCGCGGGCGTAGCGGACGTGCCGGGCCTCCTCGGTCACGTGGATCTTGTTGATCATGCGGGTGAGCGGCTGGACGCGCTCGTCACGCATCGACTCGCGCTGCAGCTGGTCGAGGATCTCCTCGACGAACAGCGTCCCGGCGAACATCGCCGGCCCGTAGCCGATGGTCTTGAACAGCCGGCCCAGCTCGTGGGTGATCCGGTTCGGGGCGTAGTCCGGCACCCCGTAGCGCTCGGTCATCTTCGCGAACATGATCGAATGCCGGCACTCGTCGGCGATCTCGACCAGCGCGTACTGGATGTGCTGGCGACGCGGGTCGCGGTCGTAGGCGTAGCGCAGCAGCATCTGCATGAGGATCATCTCGAACCACAGCCCGATCCGGGCGATGCTGCACACCTCGTGGATGGACAGCGTGCGGCGCTGCTCCTCGGTCAGCTGGTCCCACAGCTCGGTGCCGTAGAGCGACACGCGCTCGGGGGTGAGTCCCCACCCGTCAGTGAGCGGGGCCTCCCAGTCGATGTCGATGCTGGGCTCGTAGGAGTGGTCCAGCGACGAGCGCAGCAGCCGCTCGGCCGTGGCCTCCCGGTCGTTGACGGTCTTGACGCTCACGACGCGCTCCTCTCGGTAATGGTGGCGGTGGCTGCGGTGGGGGCCGTGGTGTCGCGGCCGGTGAAGCGCCGGATCAGCCCGGCGGCGATCGGCGAGGCGTCGAAGTGGCCCGCGGCCGCGCGCTTGCGGATCCGGCGCACCACGGCGGGAGCGACCAGCCCGGACAGGTGCCGGCCGAGCCACAGCTCGATTCCGCCGGCCCTGGTGCCCGCGGTGTCGCGGGGCGGCTTGGGCGCCGCCAGCACGCGCAGCACGGTGCCGACGATGTCGTCGACCTCCTCCCGGCGGACCTGGCCCTCCAGCGACAGGCCGATCTCGCGGCCGGCGTCGTGGATCGGGGTCCGCACGTAACCGGGGTAGACGGTGGTCACGTGCAGGTCGGTGTCGTACTCCAGGCGCAGCGCGTCGGCGTACGCGGTCATCCCGCGCTTGGCCACGCTGTAGGCCGACACGAACGGCAGCGTCAGGTACGCGAGCTCACTGGAGACGAACACGACCCGGCTCCTGGCACCGCGCGCGGCACGCGAGGCCTGCAGCGCGGGCAGCGCCGCGGCGGTGACCCGCCAGGCGCCGAACAGGTTGACGTCGATGACCGCGAACGCGTCGGGCTGCAGCGGGCCGCCGGCGTCGTTGGGGATGCCGATGCCGGCGTAGTGCACGACGGCGTCCAGCCCGCCGAGCCGCTCCACGGCCTCGGCGACCGCGCGCTCCACGGCGGCGTCGTCGGTGATGTCGCAGGCGATCACGTGGTCCCCCGCGACCCGGTCCAGGCCTACCACCTGCACACCCTGCTCGCGCAGCCGGGTCGCGGTCGGCGCCCCGAACCCACCGGCCGCGCCGGTGATCAGCACCCGGCTCCCGGCGGCGATCGAGCTGCCCTGGGTCATCATCGGCCCCTTTCGACGCTTGCTGTTACCGGCGGTAACTGTTACCACTGGTAACGTGCCGCACGACACGCCGCCTGTCAACCCCAACGCAAAACGAACCGCCCGGGAGGAACGCCGGGCCGAGCGCCGCGCCGAGATGGTCGCCGCGGCCATGGACGCCGTCCGCCGGCACGGCCCGGGCGTCTCCGTCGCCGACATCGCGGCGGTCGCCGGTATCACCAAACCCGTGCTCTACCGGCACTTCACCGACCGCGCCGACCTGCAGCGCGCCGTCGGCGAGCAGGCCGCCGGCCTGCTGATGGCGCGCATCGCCCCGGCCCTGACCGGCCAGCTCGAACCCGCCGAGCAGGTCCGTGCGGCGATCGACGCGTTCCTCGCCGGGATCGAGGAGGAGCCGCAGCTGTGGCGGTTCGTCGTGCACAACCCCGCCGAGCGCGGCGCCGGCGCCGAGATCGTCGACGACGCCCGGGAGACGATCGCCCGGATGCTCGCCACGCTGCTCGGCGAACGCCTCCGCGCCCAGGGGCGTGACTCCGGCGGGGCGGAGGCCTGGGCGCACGGCCTCGTGGGCATGGTGCAGAGTGCCGGCGACTGGTGGCTCGAACGGCGCACCATGACCCGGGCGGCGCTCACCGACTACCTGACCGCACTGATCTGGTCCGGCGTGGCCGGCGTGCTCGGCGTCGACACCGGACCGCGCGAGCAGCGGGCCGGCGGGCCGCTGCGACTCATCCCCTCCGCCGGCGACCCGGCGGGACGACAGGAGGCCGACCATGCCTGAGCAGGACGGGCAGCAGGACGGACACAGCCACGACGAGGGCTACACCGGGCCGGCGACGCTGTACGTGGGCGGCCACGAGGTGCCGGTGCGGGTCCGGCTCGACGCCCGCCACGAGCCGCACGACGGGCAGTTGCACTGGTTCGGGCGGGTGGACGCCGAGCCCCGGCTGGCCGACCTGCTGAGCACGGGCAACGGACGGACCGCCGCGATCGAGATGAGCACCCCGACCGGCCGCGCCGCGGCGCGCATCGGCGATGTCGACCCGTGGGGTCGCTACCGGGTCACCGGTGTCGGCCGGCCGCCGTTCACCCTCGACGACCCGCCGATCGAGGTGTAGCGCCCGGCACCGGGAGCCGCACATGGCGAGGGGCCCGGCCGGCGACTGCCGGCCGGGCCCGTGGCCGCGGTGTCGAGAAGCCGGGTCAGCTGCCGACGGCGAAGCCGACCCTGCGCCCGTCGGCCGGCGCGATCTCGATGTACGAGATGCGTGCGGAGGGCACCACGTAGCGGCGCCCCTTCTCGTCGGACAGGCTGAGCAGGCCGTCGTCGGACTTCAGCGCGTCGCGGACCAGCGCCTCGACCTCGTCCGGCGTCTGGTCGCTGGACACCACGAGCTCCCGCGGGCTCTCCGCGATGCCGATCTTGACCTCCACCGGGAACCTCCTGGTCACGCAGTTGGGTTGACGAGAACCAGGCTAGTCCAGCCACGGCGCCCGAGTGGGCCGGGTGGCCACCGCGGCGTCCGCCGGGCGCGAACACCGCACCGGGTTCAGGCCAGGCCGAGGCTGGCCATCCGCTTGCCGTGGTTGGACTGCAGCCGCTTGATCAGCGTCGCGATCCCGGCGAGGTCGCCGGAACCGCTGACGATGAACTCGGCCAGCTCGTCGCGCTCGGCCACGATGTGCTGGGCCTGGGTGACGGCCTCGCCGAGCAACCGGCGGCCCCAGAGCGCGAGCCGGTCGCGCGCCTGCCGGTTGGCCGCGCACGCCGCCCGCACCTCGCGTTCGGCGAACGCGCTGTGCCCGGTGTCGGCCAGCACCTGCTGCACCAGCTCACCGGTCGGGCCGGGCAGCCAGCCGGCGATCTCACGGTAGAAGTCGGCCGCCAGGCCGTCGCCCACGTACGCCTTCACCAGCGACTCCAGCCAGCTGCGCGGGGCCGTCGAGGCGTGGTAGGAGTCCAGCGGCGCCACGAACGGCGCCATCGCCTCCTCCACCGGCACGCCGAGCCCGCGCAGATGATCCTCCAGCAGCCGGAAGTGCCCGATCTCGGCGGCGGCCATGGCCGACAGCTGCGCCCGCCCGCTCAGCGTGGGCGCGGTGCGCGCGTCCGCCGCGAGCCGGTCGAACGCCGACAGCTCGCCGTAGGCGATCACCCCGAGCAGATCGATCGTCGCCCGTGCCGGCACCGGCTCTCCGGTAGCGGCGACCCCACCGGTGCCCACGTCACCCACCATGGGACGGGAGCCTAGTGTCCGGAACGGCTGCCGGGCCCGCCCGGAGCCGTGGCAGTGCGCGTCACCCGACCCGCTGACCGCGCCGGGTCCCCGTGGAGGACCCCTTCCGGTACCATGTGACTCAGCGCAGCACCCTGATGGGCGCGCGCACACTACCGGCGGAGCCGGCTCGACGTTCGCGGAGCCGACCCGCAACGACATGGTGCGTACAGCGCCTCGTCGGTTCTCCCACCTGAGCGTGCAGAAACGCCGGTGGTCGATGAGCCGATTCCGGGCTCCTGTGCGCGGAGAGAGGCGATCATCCTGTCCGTCCAGAACGACACACCGTCCGACCACAACGAATCCTCGGATCCCGCCGAGCAGGCCCCCGGCAGCGGCACTGCCTCGGTGGATGGCTCCCCCGCCGAGGACGGTCTCGACGAAGCGCACCCGCTGACCGCCGGTGCCCCCGTCCGGGACGACTCCCCCACCTTCGCCGAGCTCGGCGTCCGCCCGGAGATCGTCCGCGCGCTGGCCGAGGCCGGCATCGAGCGGACCTTCGCGATCCAGGAACTCACCCTGCCGCTGGCGCTCGCCGGCGAGGACGTCATCGGCCAGGCCCGCACCGGCACCGGCAAGACCCTCGGGTTCGGCGTGCCACTGTTGCAGCGGTTGATCCCGCCGGCCGAGCGCGCCGCCGCCGATGCCCACGGCGATACCGCCGACCGCAGCAAGGACGTGCCGCAGGCACTGGTCGTGGTGCCCACCCACGAGCTGTGTGTGCAGGTGACCAAGGACATCGCCGACGCCGGCAGGCACCTCGGCGTCCGGGTCACCGCGATCTACGGCGGCCGCGCCTACGAGCCCCAGCTCGCCGCGCTGCACAAGGGCGTGGACATCGTCGTCGGCACCCCGGGCCGGCTGCTCGACCTGGCCGAGCAGCGCCACCTGGTGCTGGGCCGCGTCAGCGCGCTGGTGCTCGACGAGGCCGACGAGATGCTCGACCTGGGCTTCCTGCCCGACGTCGAGCGCATCCTGCGGATGCTGCCCGAGCAGCGCCAGACGATGCTGTTCTCGGCCACCATGCCGGGCCCGATCATCCAGCTGTCGCGCGCGTTCCTGAACCGCCCCACGCACATCCGGGCCGAGGAAGCCGACCAGGGCTCCATTCACGAGCGCACCCGGCAGTTCGTCTACCGCGCCCACGCGATGGACAAGGTCGAGGTGGTGTCCCGGGTGCTGCAGGCCCGGGAGCGCGGCCTGACCATGATCTTCGCGCGGACCAAGCGCACGGTGCAGCGAGTCGCCGACGACCTCGCCTCGCGCGGGTTCGCCGCCGCCGCCGTGCACGGCGACCTTGGCCAGGGCGCCCGTGAGCAGGCGTTGCGGGCGTTCCGCTCCGGCAAGGTCGACGTGCTGGTGGCCACCGACGTCGCCGCCCGCGGCATCGACGTGACCGGCGTCACGCACGTGCTCAACTACCAGTGCCCGGAGGACGCCAAGACCTACGTGCACCGCATCGGCCGCACCGGCCGCGCGGGCAAGGAGGGCGTCGCGATCACGCTGGTCGACTGGGACGAGATCCCGCGCTGGAAGATGGTCAGCGACGAGCTCGGCCTCGGCATCGACGAGCCGGTGGAGACCTACTCCACCTCCGACCACCTGTACTCCGACCTCGACATCCCGACCGACGCGACCAGCCGGCTGCCGCTGTCCAAGCGCACCCGCGCCGGGCTCGACGCCGAGTACGTCGACTCCGAAGGCGACCACGGCGGCCCGCGCAAGCGCCGGGACCGGGGCTCCCGCGATGCCGGGGACGACGCTCGGCGGCCCCGCCAGCCGCGCCGGCGCACCCGCAGCCGCGGTGGCGTGGCCATCGGCGTCGAGGGCGACGGCGCGGTCGCCACTGCCGGCGACAGCACTGCCGGCGACGGCACTGCCCCCGCGACCGGCCCCGACGCGCCGGCCGGTGAGGAGACCAAGCCGCGCCGCCGCCGTCGCCGTGGTGGCGCCCGCCGCCGCAACGGCTCGGACGGCTCAGGCGGCGCCGAGGTCGAGGCCACGGGCTCGGAGCAGTCCGGCCCGGACGCCGCCGCCAGCTGATCGGTGCTCCGCCCGCGCCCGCTACCCCCGGAGAGGCGCCGCCGCGGCGACATCGTCGCCGCGGCCGTGCTGGTCGTCGTCCTGTTCGCCGCCGCGGCGCTCTACTGGCTGCACAGCGCGGCGGCGAACACCGAGTCGGTCACCGATCCGGCGATGTCCGGCGCCGCGGCGCCCCCGGCCCCGGCCGCTGTGCCCGACGGCTTCGTCGAGGCGTGGCGGGCGCCGAGTGCGGCCACTCCGGTGCCGGTCGTCGCCGGCCCGGGGGTGGTCACCGGGGACGGCTCGGCGGTCGTCGGCCGCGACGCCGAGACCGGGCGGCAGCGCTGGAGCTACACCCGTGATCTGCCGCTGTGTACGGTCGGCGAGGGATTCGGCCGGGCACTGGCGCTCTACCAGAACGGCCAGTACTGCAGCGAGTTGACCGCTCTCGACGCCGCTACCGGGGCGCGGGGGCCGCAGCGCAACTCCGACGTCCGCCCGGGCACCCGGTTGCTGACGAACGGGACGCTCGTCGCCGCCACGGGGACCGACTACCTCGAGGTCTGGCGGTCGGACCTGGTCAAAACCCTCGAGTACGGGGAGATCCGCGCTCCCGAACAGCCCGGCCAGCAGCCCCGCACCGGGTGTACCTACGGCTCGTTCGCGATGACCACCGGCCGGCTCGGCGTCATCGAGCGGTGTCCCGGCGACAGCACCGACCGGCTCACCGTGCTCAAGCCGGACGGCGCCGGCGACTCGAGCAAGCCGCAGGAGGAGTTCTCCGTCCTGCTCCCCGCGGCCGGCGCTCAACTGATCGCGCTCTCCGCCGACCGTGCCGTGGTGGCCCTGCCCGAACCTGCCCGGCTGCAGATCCTCGACCGGTCCGGGACGCAGGTCGGTCTCATCCCCTCCGACGTCCCGGCGACCGACCTCGCGGCCGCACCGCCGGGCGGGGTGGCGAGGGTGTCGGCCGACGCGCGCCGCGTCTACTGGTGGACCGGTTCTCGGACGGTGGCGCTGGACCGCGCCGATCTCGTCCCGCTCTGGACGCTCGCCGGGACGCTCGGCCCGGGCACCTCCTACGCCGGGCAGCTACTGCTCCCGGTCCGCGGCGGCCTGCTGCAGGTCGACCCCACGCGCGGCACGGTCGTCCGCACGATCCCGGTCGACCGGAGCGGCTGGACCGGCCCGGTGGCCCTCGCCACCCAGGGTTCGGTACTCCTCGAACAGCGCGGCCCCGAGCTGGTGGCCCTCACCCCGCGACCCTGACCGCGCATCCTCGACGCGCCGCACGCGACGTTCTGGGCCATGCTGGAGGGGTGGCTGAGGCGGTTGCGCAGGACTCGACCGGATCCCAGGGCTACTTCCCGCCGGGCACCGTCAGCCGCAAGGTGATCGGCGACCCGGGCGCGCTCATCGGCGGCATTTCCGCGCTGTTCCTGCAGGCTCTGCACCCGCGTGCGATGGCGGGCGTCGACCAGCACTCCAGCTTCCCCGACGACTTCTGGCCGCGGCTGCGGCGCACCACGGAGTACGTCACCACGCTGGCCTTCGGTGACACCGCCCAGGCCGATGCGGCCGCTGCCCGGGTCCGGGCCGTGCACCGCCACGTCCGCGGCATCGACCCGGTCTCCGGGCGCAGCTACGCCGCCGACGACCCCGACCTGCTGCGCTGGGTGCACGTCACCGAGGTCAGCTCGTTCGGCCGGGCGGTGCGCCGTCTCGGCCTGATCGACGACGCCGAACTCGATACGTTCCTCGGCGAGCAGGTCCGCGCCGGTGCCCTGCTGGGGGCCACCGACCTGCCGGCCAGCGCGGCCGAGGTGGAGGCCTACTTCGAGGCCGTCCGCCCGGAACTGGTGGCCAGCCCGGTGGCGCGACGGGCCGCACTGCGGCTGGCCGCGCCCCCGCTGCCGACCCGGGTCGAGCTGCTCACCCCGGCCCGGCCGGCCTGGACGGTGGTGGCCGGCGTGGCGTTCGCCCTGCTGCCCGCGTGGGCCCGACGGCTCTACGGCGTGCCGGTGCTGCCGGTGTTCGAGCCGCTGTCCGACGCGGCGGCGACGGCTGCGCTGCGCGGGCTGCGACTGGCGTTGCTGGCCGTCAGGCGAGCCAGTAGGCGCCCAGCACCACCGCGCTGACCACGATCACCCCGAGCGCCGCGAGCACGCCCATCCGGTCGGCGCGGCGGTCGGCGACGACCTGCCCGGCGACGGCCGCGACCGCACCGAGCCCGTGCCCGATCAGCATCCCGCCCCCCGGGCCGGGTGAGCCGGTACGGGTGGCGATCAGCCAGCCGGCGAACAACACCAGCGCGAGCACGACCAGACCACCGGCCAGCACCCCGGCGGTCCCGCGCAGCAGCCGCCCACCCCGCCCGGGACGGCGTGACGAGGCTGCAGGGCCGCGGGCCGGCGCGCGATTCACGGGGCGAGCACCGCCCACGGTTCGATGCCCGGCGCGGCAGCCTGCCCCTGCGGGCAGTGCCTGCGGACGTCACACAGCGCGCAGCGGGCCGAAGGCCGCGGCGGGTAGAGCAGGTCCGGGTCACCGCCTGCGGCCAGCGCCGTCGCGGTGTCCTCGGACCGCTGCGCGGTGGCCTCGGCGCGACGCAGGTGTTCCCGCAGCGACGCGTCGTCGTGCTCCCAGGCCAGCACCCGGCCGGTGGGCAGGTGGTGCAGCTCCACCCGGGTGCACGGTCGGCGCAGCACGCGCTGCGCGGCCAGCGCGTAGAGCGCCAGCGCCGGCGAGCGGCGAGCGTCGTCCACGTCGAGCCCGTGCCGGCCGGTCTTGTAGTCGACGATGACGAGCTCCCCGCCGCGCTCGTCGATGCGATCCACGCGGCCCTCGGCCACGATCGTGCCCACCGGCGCGGACACCCAGCGCTCCACGCCCACCGGCTCCGCGTCGGAGTCCAGGTCGGCCGCGTAGTCGGCGACCCAGCCGCGGGCGCGTTCCTGGTACTCGGCGGCCTGCTCGCGGTCGCGGAAGCCCTCAGCAGTCCAGTGCCGGTCGACCAGCGCCGCGGCGGCCCGGGGGGTGCGCTGTGGGGCGGGCAGCGCGAACAGCGAGCGCAGCGCCAGGTGCACCACGGCGCCCAGCGTGGTGTGCGCCCATGCACCGCCCCGCGCCGGCGCCGGCCGGTCGACGTAGGTCATCCGGTAGCGGCGCGGGCACCCCTCCCAGGCGGCGAGCCGGGCCGGGGTGACCCGGATCAGGGGCCGGGCCACGAAGTCGGCTCCGAAGTCCAGCCCGAGCTGACCGCCGTCCACGCACGCCACCGTAGCCGTCCCGGCCGTGATCGCACCGGCGACCCGCGGCGGTCTCAGCCGACCAGCACGTCGACCCCGTCCGCCTTCGAGACCAGCTCCTCGAGCGCGTCCGGGCGGGTCGTCTCCACGCCGATCGGCGTCGACTTGTTCGTGCCGTGGTAATCGCTGGAGCCGGTTGTCACCAGGCCCAGCTCACCGGCGAGTCCGCGCAACAGCTCCCGGTCCTCGGGAACGTGGTCGGGATGGTCCACCTCGACGCCCGTCAGCCCGATCCCGGCCAGGTCCGCGATCACGGCGGGCTCGACGACCCGGCCGCGGCGGCGGGCCAGCGGGTGCGCGAAGACCGCGACCCCGCCCGCGGAACGGACCATCTCGATCGCCGTCTCCACCGGGGTGTGGGGTGTGGGCACGTAGTAGCGGCTGCCGTTGCGCAGCAGGTCCGCGAAGGCCTCGTCCACCGACCCCACCACGCCCGCGGCGACCAGCGCCTGCCCCAGGTGCGGGCGGCCCGCCGTGGTGCCCGGCGGCAGGTTCGCGAACACCGTCTCCGGGTCCACCGGGTAGCCGTCCGCGGCGAGCAGTGCGGCCATCTTGTGCAGCCGCTGCCGGCGCTCCGTGCGCAACCGCTCCTGCTCGGCGACCACGGCCGGATGGGTGGGGTCGAACAGGTAACCGAGCAGGTGCACCGAAGCCCGCCCACCCCGGCCGTCCGGGCTGACGCAGGAGAACTCCGCACCGCGCACCAGCCGCATCCCGGCCGGCAGCGCGGCGGCCGCCGCGTCCCATCCGCCGGTGGTGTCGTGGTCGGTCAGTGCGATGGTGTCCAACCCGGCCGCCGCGGCGATCCCGACGAGCTCCTCGGGCGAGTCGGTGCCGTCGGAGACCGTCGAGTGGGTGTGCAGGTCGATGCGTTGAGGGCCGGCCGGGGACGTCATGGGGACCAAGTCAACCAGGACGCTCCCCGGTCAGCGCCGCCAGCGGGGCTTGGACAGCATGCCGGTGGCCCGGGTCTTGCCCTTCTCCCCGAACACGAGCTCGGACAGCGCCTCGTAGATCTCCTCGGGCCGGGGCATGAAGTCGATGCGGTTCAACGCCTGGATCTGACCCGCGGACTCGACGACCAGGGTGCCGTAGCCGAGCGTCCGGCCGATCAGGGTGCGCCGGAAGGTCAGGTCCGTGACCTTGCCCAGCGGCATCATGCCCACGTTGTGGACGATGATGCCCTGGGCCAGCATCACCCGCTTGTCGGTGATCACGATGCGCTCGATCCACCAGAGCATGGTGATCACGGTGAACCGGATCACCGCGACCAGCGCGAGGTAGAACGTCAGGTTGTCGACGATGGCGCTCGCGGGCAGGTACTGCTGTGCGACCACCATGACCAGCAGGAACAGGAGCGTCTGGAGGATGTGCTTGCCCATGACGGCCCAGTGCTGGCGCACCCGGATGACCCGGCGCTCGGTCGGGAGCAGGTACTCGTCGATCTCGCGGGGAGCGAGCATCGGCTAGTGGATGACCTGGGTGAAGAACGTCGTCACCGACTGCGCGGCGTTGTAGAGGATGTTGCCGATGTTCTGGATCGACGCGGCTGCGCCTGCGGGCTGGGTGACGATGAAGAACACGGCGAGAGCGACTCCGAGCAGCGTCAGAATCTTCTTCAATTTCACCAGGACCACCGTTCCGGCACGAGGGACGACAACATGATCATTCTTACCGGACCTGCTGCCCCACGGGTACCGGCACGCGGGGAGCGTACCGTTCCGAGAGATGACTGAGGGTAGCCGACATGTCCCCTGTGTGGGGGGAATCGTCCAGGATTCGGCGGGTCGTCTGCTGCTCGTGCAGCGCGCGAACGAACCCGGACGGGGGCGGTGGTCCGTGCCGGGCGGGCGCGTCGAGGCCGGTGAGACGGACCAGCAGGCGGTGGTCCGGGAGCTCGCGGAGGAAACCGGCCTGATCGTGGTGCCCGGCCCGTTGGTCGGCCGGGTCGTCCGCGGCCCGTACGTCATCGCGGACTACCGCTGTGAGGCGGTCGGCGGAGAGCTGCGGGCCGGTGACGACGCATCCGACGCCCGCTGGGTGGACGCGGCGGCACTGGCCCGGCTGCCGCTCGTCGAGGGACTGCTCGACGCGCTCAGCGAGTGGGACGCCCTCCCCCGCTGACCCGCGAGTCGTCGCTTTCCGTTGCGCGAGTCGTCGCTTTCCGGCGGGCGAGTCGTCGCTTTCCGGCGGGCGAGTCGTCGAGTCCCGCGCGCGGGTCGCGGTGATCCAGCCGACGGCCGGGTCCGCGCGCGGCGGTGACGGCCGGCGCATCCGACGGGTCGCGCGCCCGCATCGGGTGGTCCCGGTGCCCGGCCGACCCCGGCTCGGGCACCGGACCACCGCGACTCGCGGGTCTCAGGCCTTCGGGGTCGGGCGGCCCGGCTGCTCGCCGCCCCGCGTCTCGCCGTAGGAGCGCTTCGGCACCATGACCTTGCGCCGGTACACGCAGACCACGGTGCCGTCCTGCTTGTAGCCACGGGTCTCGACGTAGACGATCCCGCGGTCGTCCTTGGACTTCGACGGGGTCTTGTCCAGCACCTCGGTCTCGCCGTAGATCGTGTCGCCGTGGAAGGTCGGCGCGATGTGCCGCAGCGACTCGACCTCCAGGTTGGCGATGGCCTTGCCCGAGACGTCCGGCACGGACATGCCCAGCAGCAGCGAGTAGATGTAGTTGCCGACGACGACGTTGCGCTTGAAGTCCGTCGTCTCCTCGGCGTAGTTCGCGTCGATGTGCAGCGGGTGATGGTTCATCGTCAGCAGGCAGAACAGGTGGTCGTCGTACTCGGTGACCGTTTTGCCCGGCCAGTGCTTGTAGACCGCCCCGACCTCGAACTCCTCGTAGTACCGCCCGAACTGCAACGTCAACGCCTCCATCGCCGATAACCACTGTTGGACGGGTAATCTAACGCGCGGACCGGCCCGTGGCCGGACGCCTTGATCACAGGTGAGGGGGTGGGCGCGGTGCAGGCAGCACCCGGTTGCAGTACCTGCCGCGTCCCCGCCGAGGAGGACACGCCCACCGGCTGACGGTCGGGTGCGCCCGGCAGGGATGCGACGCGTGCGTCGTCACTCGGAGCCCTGCCCACCCGCGGCTCCGCCCGTTCCTCTCGCCTGGAGGGCCCCGTGCCGCAGCTGTCTTCGTTCCGGCCCGTCATCCGCGCCGCCGGTTCCCGCACCCGCCTGACCCGGCACCAGCCCGCGGTGCTGCCGAAGGTGCGGGTCCCCATGTCGGCGTACGTGGTCGACTGTGGTGTCTACGTCGACGGCACGCGGCTGCCCGGCCGGTGGAGTCACGACGGCGCGATCGCCGAGGTGCGTCGCCGCGGGGAGGGCTTCGTCTGGATCGGTCTGCACGAGCCCACGGACGAGCAGATCACCGGCATCGCGGACACCTTCGGCCTGCACGAGCTGGCCGTGGAGGACGCCGTGCACGCGCACCAGCGACCGAAGCTGGAGCGCTACGACGACACCCTCTTCATGGTGCTCAAGACGGTCTGTTACGTCGGCCACGCGGAGCCGACGACGGCGCACGAGATCGTCGAGACCGGCGAGGTCATGGTGTTCCTGGGCCGCGACTTCGTCGTCACCGTCCGGCACGGCAAGCACTCCGGGCTGCAGGACGTCCGGCGCAGGCTGGAAGCCGACCCCGAGCAGCTGGCGCTCGGCCCGGCCGCGGTCCTGCACGCGATCGCCGACCGGGTGGTGGACAGCTACCTGGAGGTCACCGAGTCGATCGAGGACGACATCGACGAGATGGAGGCCGAGGTCTTCACCCCGCGCTCCACGATGGACGCCGAGCAGATCTACGTGATGAAGCGCGAGGTGCTCGAGCTGCGGCGGGCGGTGTCGCCGCTGGTCACGCCGGTGCGCAAGCTGACCGAGGGGTACAGCTCGCTGGTCCCGCACGAGGTGCGATCGTACTTCCGCGACGTCGACGACCACCTGGTCACCGTCACCGAGCGGGTGGCCGGGTTCAACGAGCTGCTCACCACGCTCGTCGACGCGGTGCTGGCGAAGATCAGCATGCGGCAGAACAACGACATGCGGAAGATCACCGCGTATGCCGGCCTGATCTCGGTCCCGACGATGATCGCGGGGATCTACGGGATGAACTTCGACACCATGCCGGAGCTGCACTGGGACTTCGGCTACCCGCTGGTCCTGGTCCTCATCGCGCTGATCTGCGGCACGCTGTACCGCAACTTCCGCAAGAACGACTGGCTGTAGAACCGGCATCGCGCAGGCCTCGTTGCCGAGCGCGGGACGGGTGGCGCCGCGTCGAGTCGCCGGGTCGCGGGCGGGGTCCTAGCCTCGGCTAGGTGACCAAGCACCTGCCGCGCAACCCGCTGCGGCACCTGCGCACCGCGCCGTGGGCCGAGCAGGCCCCGACCTGGGCGGAGGCGAAGCCGCCGCTGATCGCCGCGGCCACCCGGCGGGCCGCCGCGCTGCCCTCGGGCGGCTGGTTCGTCCTCGCCGGCAGCCGCGAGATCCGCCCCGGCCGGGCGTTCGGGCGGGTGGTGGCCGGCCGCGAACTGGCGGCCTGGCGCGACACGGACGGCACGCTGCGGGTCGGCCCCGGGGCGTGCCCGCACCTCGGGGCCGCACTGTGCGACGCGCCGGTGCACGACGGCAGCCTGGTCTGCCGCTGGCACGGCCTCGCGCTCGGACCCACGGGCCGTCCGGGCTGGCTGACGCTACCGGCGCACGACGACGGCGTCCTCGCGTGGGTGCGTCTGGACGGGATCGACGCCGATCCCCCGACCGA